>JBDTOT010000028.1:0-54032 GCA_039933105.1 Gammaproteobacteria bacterium
GCAATGGTCGCGGTCAAACGGGCAGCAATGGCCGCGGACAGACTGGCAGCAACGGTCGCGCAATCACCGTCGCCGACGTGCTTGGCCAGACCGGCAGCAATGGTCGTGGTCAAACCGGCAGTAACGGCCGCGGACAGACTGGCAGCAACGGGCGTGCGGACACCGTCGCCGACGTGCTTGGCCAGACCGGCAGCAATGGTCGCGGTCAAACGGGCAGCAATGGCCGCGGACAGACTGGCAGCAACGGGCGTGCGGTGACGTCTGCCGCAATGGGCGTCGTAGAACGACTAGGCGCTACCGGTGTGGTCGTGCTCGGCCAGGAATTTGCGCTGGACGCCACCAACGCGAACGGTGTCGCCGCGGGGGATTATGTCCTAGTGACTGTGGACGAGGGCGGAGCGACTTTACAGAAGATCGAAGACGCATATGTCCCAGGCGTGTCGCCCGTTGTCCTTGTGGGCGTCGTAAACGGTGTTGATGTTCAAACTGCGAAGCTAATTATTGGCGGTGTGTCTGTTGATTACTCATCTCAGTTGGCACTGAATCCAGGACTACTTCCTACGGCTGGCGCCATCTACGAGACAGTGGGAATTCAGCCTGCTCCCGGTGGAGTAATTCTTGCTGGACTTCAATACGACGGCGCCGTTCTATCGCTGTCGCGTCCGCAATAGCCGAAATCGGTTCCACGTCAGCCTCTTGGGCTGGTAATCTTACAAACCTGTATAGAAATAGCCGCTTCCGCGCGTTGCGGAGGCGTGAGCCATCACACGCCCAACTTTTCTGGGCCTAGGTGCCTCCGTGGTTTGTACGCGCAGTCGCCTTGAGTTCAACCCGGCATGACAGACACCGTTCGGCCCGGCCTGCTCGCGGCATATAGAAAGATCCTCCAGCCGTTGGTCCGGATTCTGATTCGGCATGGGATCTCATTTGGTGAGCTATCCGAAATCCTCAAGACCGTATTCGTCGAGGTGGCAGCGCGAGACTTTACGCTGCCAGAGCGCAAAGTTTCCCAGTCGAGGGTTGCAATCCTTACTGGGCTAACTAGAAAAGAGGTGGCCAAGCAAGAAGCCCTTCTCGCGAGTGGCGCCGAACTAACGTTTCCGGCAAGTCTTAACCGCGTAGCAAGAGTCCTTGACGGTTGGCACAGTGACCCTGAGTTCACGGGGCCATACGGGATGCCTTTAGATCTGCCGTTCGACGCTCCTGTCCCAGCGAGTTTCACGAATCTCGTTCGCAAACACAGCGGCGATATGGCTGCCAGAGCGATGCTTGACGAACTACTTCGTGTGGGTGCCGTCGAGCGCCTCGCCAATGCGTCATTCAAAGTGCTCGCACGCGCGTATATCGCTCGAGACTTTGACCCCAACGCCCTTCAACGGTTTGGCGAAGTCGTGCGCGACTTCATCAATACCTACGAATTCAACATGGATAAGAGGCCGGGGCTCGGCAGATTCGAGCGCATTGTCTTTGCGGACACCGGACTGCGTGAAGATCTTATGGTGGCGTTCAATGCCCTAATACGGGCGAAGGGGCCTCAGCTACTAAACGAGTTAGACAACTGGCTGTCAGCGCAGGACAGCAAGACGCCGGTTCGTAAGGACGGGAAACGGGTCAACACGGGCGTAGGAATCTACCATTTCGTATCAGAGGATTAGAACGCTACGGCCCCAACGTAACCTTGGCGCCCATCCGCAACGTCTTGATGTAATCGTCTACCCGCTTTCTGTCCACGGCAGTAGTCAGATCCTTCCGAAGTGACTCCATCGTTGGAGCTTCACCCTTCCGACTGTCATCGAGAATTAGCACGTGGTAGCCGTACTCGGACTGCACGGGCTCCTGCGAAAACGCTCCAACCTTCATTCCCGCAACCGCGGTGACAATCTGCGTATTCATGGACTCGGCGGTAAACCACGGAAGATCGCCCCCATTGGGGCCTGTTTTGCCGCTAGCTCTCTCCTTCGCAAGATCCGAGAACTGTTTGCCGGCGCGGAGTTGTGTGATGACCTGTTCGGCTTCCGCCTTCGTCTCCACGAGAATGTGGCGGGTCTTGTACTGCTGCTGGGTGAGACGCGGCAGATTTTCGTCGTACACCTTCTGTAGATCCGCATCCGTTGCCGGATTCTTCTCGAGGTAGCTCGTAGCCATCGCGCGCGCCACGAGCTGCAATCGTTGCAGCTCTATCTGAGCCGCCACGGTGCGTGACGCCGCGACGCCGTCCTTCTCCGCCTGCTGGCTCAGCACCTCGACGCCGATGAGGTCGTCGAGCAGTTTGCCGCGATCTTCAGCGCTGAGGTCATCGAAACTCTTGCGCCCCGATGCGAGCGCATAGACGCGCAGCACGGACTCCGCGATCGGCGCGCCGTTCACGGTCGCGACCTTGCCGGGGCCGAGAGCTTTCTCGCCCGCTGCTTTGTCATTCTGCGAACAGGCACTCATGCCGAACGCCGTCACGGCGAGCGCGGCAAATTTAGTGAGTCTCGTCATCATCACTGCACCTTGGAACGTATTTTTTTATTGGCTGTCCGGACTGTTTGCGTCGACGCTCAAAGCGTGGATATCCGTCTGCATTAGACTGCCGAGCGCAGCATATACCATCCGATGTCGCTCCAGCGTTTTGGTGCCGGCGAATCGTCGCGAGACTATTCGAACGCGAAAGTGGCCGCGGCCATCCTTCGCCCCCGCATGGCCCGCGTGTCGATGGCTGTCGTCGATGACGTCGAGTTCATTCGGCGCGAACGCCTCCTCGAGTCGAGATCGGATGATGGCAACGCGATCCGCTGTCATGAGGACACCTGAATAAGCGAGATCACGCGTCGCGGCGTTACCCGTTCTTGTTGGCTTCGCCCTGCGGCATGTGCCGCGAGATCCAAACGGCCTGCACGACGACGGTCACCAGCAATATGCCCATCTGACCCCAAACCTTGAAGAGCACCCACGTAGCTTGATCGTAGTTGTACATCACGAACAGATTGATGGCTCCGATAGCAGCAAATGTCACGACCCAGCTCATGTTGAGGTGTCGCCACTGAGCCGGCGGAAGCTCCAACGCGTGGCCCATCGTTCGTTGCGTGAGGGTTTGAGCGCTAAATAACTGAGTTGCGAGGAATGCGACCGCGACAGTCCAGTTCACAACCGTGACCTTCCACTGGATGAATACGGGGTTGCGCAAAGCCAATGTGACGCCCCCGAACACCAGCACCAGCACCGTCGACGCGAGAAGAATGTTGCTGACCTTCCGATGTCGCAGCCACTGATAGGCGACGACGAGGACCATTGCCCCCATCAAAACCGCCGTCGCGAGATAGACGTCCTTCGACAGTTGGTAAACGAGGAAAAACGCGAGGAGGGGGAAGAAGTCGAACAGTAACTGCATGAATCCGCGCTGTTGACGAGCCGAGAGGGGCATCTTAACCCCCTTAGCCTGGCGTCCCAAACCGACCGTACAATGATCGAGTGAGTCAGTACTTCAAAGTTCACCCAGTGAATCCGCAGTTGCGGTTGCTGAGCCGCGCGGCCGAGATCATCCGCGAAGGCGGCATCGTCGTTTACCCCACGGATTCGAGCTACGCGCTCGGTTGGCATCTGGGCGACAAGGGGGCACTCGAACGCGTCCGGCGCCTGCGTGGTATCGAGCGCGACCATGATTTCACCCTGGCGTGTCGTGATCTTTCAGACATCTCGACTTACGCACGTGTAGAAAATTCTGCCTATCGTCTGTTGAAGTCACTGACCCCCGGCCCTTACACCTTTGTGTTGAAGGCCACACACGAGCTCCCGAAGAGGCTCCAGGACCCGAAGAAGCGCTCCATCGGAATCCGGGTGCCGGATAACGAAATCGCGCAGATGCTGATCGGCGCACTCGGGGAGCCGCTGATGAGTTCAACACTGCTGTTGCCTGGCGATTCGTTCCCGCTGACCGAACCGGAAGACATACGAGACCGGCTCGCGCGTCAGGTCGATCTGGTCATCGACGGGGGGCATTGCGGCGTCGAGCCCACTTCCGTCCTCGACCTGAGTGGCGACGAAATCGTCATCGTGCGCAGGGGCAAGGGCGACGTCTCGGCGTTTGAAGGCTGACCGTGGCGGCGGCGCACGTATAATGCGCGCATGCAAGGATTCGACGTCGCCCAGCTACTCCTGACGATCTCCGTGGTCGCAATCCCCGGGATTTTCGCCATCACCATGCACGAGGTCGCTCATGGCTGGGCAGCCAAAAAGCTCGGCGATCCCACGGCCTTCATGTTGGGCCGGTTGTCCCTAAATCCGCTGAAGCACGTCGATCCGATCGGCACCGTGGCGGTGCCACTCGCGATGTTGTGGCTCACCCACGGCGCCTCGGCCTTTGGCTGGGCCAAACCGGTGCCGGTCGCGTTCCGCAATCTGCGTAACGCTAAGCGCGACATGATCCTGGTGGCTGCCGCAGGGCCTGGCGCGAATCTCGCGATGGCTACCGCGTGGACGCTGCTCGCGATGCTAGTCGGCGCCGTATTGGCCGACTCGAGCCTGCTGAGCGCTTGGCTATTGTCGGTCTGCACGTTCGGTATACAGATCAATATATTGCTGATGGTCTTTAATCTTGTTCCGATCCCACCGCTCGATGGTGGGCGCGTTCTTTCGGGGTTGCTGCCACGCGCCGGCTCCGATGTGCTCGACCGCATCGAGCCCTTTGGCATTATCATCGTCCTTGTGCTGATGCTCCCGCCGGTCGGGGTGCTTTGGCGCGTCATCGAACCGTTCGTCCGGTTCTTCGTAGATTTCTTCTTGGCCGCCGCAGGACTCCTCTATTGAACGAAGAAGCCATTAAACCGGCCAAGCCGAAGTTGCGCTTGGTACCCCAGGCGCCGTCGCCTGTGACCTCTGACGTCGGGCCGCCCAGCCAGGCCGAAATGCCGTTCGCCGTCGTCGAAGGAGAGCCGGTCACCGAGCTGCCTCGGGATCTGTACATTCCGCCCTATGCGCTGTCGGTGTTCCTCGAGGCGTTCGAAGGGCCGCTCGACTTGCTGCTGTACCTGATTCGACGGCAGAACCTCGACATCCTCGACATCCCGATCGCCGAAATCTCGCGCCAGTACGTCCAGTACATCGAGCTCATGAAGGAAATACAGTTCGAGCTCGCGGGCGAGTACTTAGTGATGGCCGCCACACTGGCCGAGATCAAATCGCGGATGCTGCTGCCGCGCTCCGCCGATGCCGAAGAGGATGAAGATGATCCGCGCGCGGAGTTGGTACGGCGCCTCCAGGAATACGAGCGGTTCAAGCAGGCCGCCGGAGACATCGATCTGCTCGAGCGTCTCGAGCGCGATGTTCTTCAGACGAGCGCCGAGGTTACGGAACGGCCGGTCGTGGCGAAACTGCCCGACATCACGCTGAAGGAACTGCTCGTCGTCTTCAAGGAAGCGCTCAACCGCTCGACGATGTTCGCGCACCACCACGTACGCCGCGAACCGTTGTCGGTACGCGAGCGCATGTCGAACATCCTCGTCACGCTTCAGACGGAGCGCTACTTGGAGTTCCAACGGCTGTTCGACGTTAGCGAGGGCCGCATGGGCGTTACGGTAACTTTTCTCGCGATACTCGAGCTCATCAAAGAAACGCTGATCGACGTCGTGCAGACCGACCCATTCGGCCCGATTCACATCCGCGCTGCGCAAGCGGCACCCGGCCCCGAAGAACTGACCGAAGATCGCGTACAAAGCAGCGGAACGGATGACCAATACAATGGATGAAAACGAACTCAAGCACGTAGTCGAAGCCGCTCTGCTGGCAGCCGGCCGGCCGCTAACGTTGGACCGCCTGGTAGAGCTGTTTGCGGCACGAGGCTCCGCGCCGGATCGTGCCGTCGTCAAACGCGTTATCGATGCCCTGGCAGCGGAGTACGAGAGCCGCGGGATTGAACTGAAGGAGGTGGCGACCGGCTACCGGATTCAGGTCAAGCGCTCGATGAGCGACTGGCTCCAACCGTTGTGGGAAGAGCGCGCGCCGCGTTACACGCGGGCATTGCTCGAGACGTTAGCCCTGGTCGCCTATCGGCAACCGATCACACGAGCGGAAATCGAAGAAGTGCGCGGGGTCGTCGTCAGCACGAACATCGTCCGCACGCTGCTCGAGCGTAACTGGGTACGCGTCGTGGGCCATCGCGACGTACCGGGCAAACCTGCGATGTTCGGGACCACGAAGGATTTTCTGGATTACTTCGGCCTGAAGAAGCTCGAAGAGCTGCCGACGTTGGCGGAGATCAAAGACGGAGTTCCCGAGCTCAGTCCGCAGTCGGATTTGATCGACACGCTGGAAGCAGGGCTCGAAGCCGGTGAGATAGCGGCGGAAGCAGTCCCGCTCGCAGACTCCACCGACGCGTCAGCGGAAACAGCGCCTGTAAACGATAAAACGGCGGGCAGCAACGACCACTCGAATGAGCTCTCCTTCGACGATGAGGACGACGACGACGAGGACGACGGCTCGGAGCTCGAAGGGCCGGATCTCCTGGACACCGAGAAAGAAGCGCGCGAAGCCTGAAGGTCGGTCACGTGCCTGAACGCATCCAGAAGATTCTGGCGAACGCCGGTATCGGTTCACGCCGTTCAATTGAACGCTGGGTGGCCGCGGGCCGCATCACCGTCAACGGCCGCGTCGCCAAGCTTGGCGAGCAGATACAAGGCCGTGAGCGCGTGTGCCTCGATGGCAAGCCCGTGCGACTCACGGCCACCGCGCACTCACGTCCGCAGCACGACTTCCTGGCTTACTACAAGGCAGGTGCAACGCGCGGGCTGAATGAGGAAAACACGAAGCGCGACTTGCCACGCCCACGCCAAGGGCGCTGGATCGACGTGAGTCCCATGGACATCAACACCTCCGGCCTCGTCGTCCTGACCACGGACGGCGACTTGGCCTCCAAGCTCATGCAGGCCAGCGCCGTGGTCGAGCGGGAATACGCCGTGCGTCTACTCGGCGAGCCGAGCGATGTGCAAACGCAGCGTTTGCAGGAAGGCGTCGAGCTCGATGAAGGCACGGCGAAAATCATCTCGATCGAAGGGGGTGGCGCCAGAGGAAGTAACAGCTGGTACAACATGACGCTGCGCGAAACCCGCCATCGCGATCTGCGTCCGGCGCTTGCGGCGGTAGGGTTGGCCGTAAGCCGTGTGATCCGCATCCGCTACCATACGGTCAAGTTGGGCGAGCTCTATCGAGGCGCGAACCGGCCGCTGGCTCCGTCCGAGAGCCGCGATCTATATGCCGCCGCGGGCTTCGAAGGCCGTCGCAGCGAGCAACGCGAAGCGAAAGGGTGAGTAGACCATGATGCGCGCACTGCTGGCCGGCCTCGCGCTGCTATGCCTCAGCAACGTCGCAGGTGCGGCCGACAAAATTATCGTCTCCGGCGCTTCTGGGCAGCTCGGCGGCCTCGTGATCGATGCGCTGATCGCACGCCGTGTAGCACCGGCCGATCTGATTCTCGTGAGCCGCACACCGGATACGGATGCGCTAAAGGCCTACGCCAAGCGCGGCGCAAGCGTGCGTTTCGGCGACTTCGCCGCACCGGAATCGCTGGAGGCGGCTTATCGCGGCGGCACTCGCCTGCTTCTCATCAGCGTGAATGGCGGCGGCGGCAATAGACCCGACCTGCACAAAGCCGCGATCGATGCGGCCGTTCGCGCGGGCGTCAAACAAATCGCGTATACGTCGTACGTGAACGCCGACCGCTATACCACGTCGATGATCGGCACGGACCACCGGCGCACCGAAGTGTTGCTGCAAGACAGCGGCGTCGCCTGGACTCTGCTGCGCAATCAGATCTACGCGAACGGGCTCCCGGATCAAGCTGAGCAGATCGTGCGCGACGGCAAGCTCGTAACGTTCACGCCGGAAGCGCGTGTCGCCTATGTCACGCGCGAAGACTGCGCGGCCGCAGCGGCAGCCGTGCTGAGCACGCCGGGCCACGACAACAAGGCGTACAACATCACCGGCCCCGACGCCATTGGCCCGCGTGAGCTCGTCGCACTTGCGAGCGCGATCAGCGGCAAACGGGTCGAACTCGTGGTGCAAACCGAGGATGAGTATCGACGTCAGCTCAAGGCGTCGGGAATGGCCGAAGCCGCGATCAACGGCACGGTGGCCTTCGCCAAGGAACTCGACTCACCGTATCTGCGCGAGCCGAGCACTGCCGTTGCCGACCTGACCGGCAAGCCGGCCACGAGCGTCCGCAAGTTGCTCGAAGCGAATCGCGCCCGACTGCGTTCAGCCGCGCAGTAAAGCAGTCAGCTCCGCGCCCGACGTTGCGTGAGTGCGGTGCCACCGAGCACCGCGGCGCCCGCTATCGCCATGTAGAATGCTCGCACGCAAAGACATGGCGAAAACAATGAGTCGACAGAATTTCTCTTCCGGTTCCAAGTGGGAGCCGATCATCGGTTACTCGCGCGCGGTGCGCGTCGGGTCTTACATTCACGTGTCGGGCACGACGGCCGGCGGCGCCGACGGCAACATCGTCGGCGTCGGCAATCTGGCCGAGCAAACACGTCAGTGCCTGCGCAACATTCAGAGCGCGCTGGAAAAGGCCGGGGCCAAGCTAAGTGATGTCGTGCGCACCCGCATGTTCGTCACGGATATCGGCCAATGGGAGCAAGCCGGCAAAGTGCACGGCGAGTTCTTCGGCGACATTCGGCCGGTCACGACGATGGTCGAGGTCTCGAAGCTGATCGGCGCCGACATGCTCGTCGAGATCGAAGCCGACGCATACGTCGGCAAGGACTAGCGCACCATTTTGCCGTCGGACAGTCGATGAACGCTCCACTACAGGCCGCCACGCCGACGGTCAGCCGCTCGGGCCCTCTGATCGCTTTGCTATTCCTCGCTCTGATCTGGGGCTACAACTGGGTCGTGATGAAGGCCGCGATGCGTTACGTCGGCCCGATGGAGTTTGCGGCGCTGCGCGTCACGCTCGGCACAGTCGTGATGTTCGCGTTGTTACTCGTGCTGCGCGTGCCGTTGAAGCCGCAGCACGTCGTCAAGACCATGCTCCTCGGGTTGTTCCAGACGGCCGGTTTCGTCGGCTTGATCTCGTATGCGGTAGCCGGCGGCGAAGCAGGCAAGAGCTCCGTGCTCGGCTACACCATGCCGTTCTGGGTCATCGTCTTCGGCTGGCCATTCCTGCCGGATCGCTTGCGCGGCTGGCAGTGGCCCGCGGCCGGTTTGATCCTCGTCGGGCTCGTGCTGGTGCTTGAAGTCTGGAATGCTGGCGGCGCGCTCGCGAGCAGTTTGTTCGCGCTCAGCGCGGGTATCTCCTGGGCGATCAGCGTCATCGTTTTCAAGAGCATCCCGATCCACGACCGCAACGACCTGCTGTCGGCCACTGCGTGGCAGATGGTGTGGGGCATGCTGCCGCTGATCGTGGCCGCGCTGCTGATCCCAGAGCGGCCGATCGAATGGAGCGGATACTTCATCGGCGCGCTGATCTACAACGGCGTGGGCGGCATGGCGATCGCGACGTTTCTGTGGCTGTACATCCTGCAACGCCTGCCGGCCACGATCAGCGGGTTGAACGCGTTGACGGTCCCGATCGTGGGCGTCGTCGCAGCTTGGATCCAACTCGGTGAGCGCCCCTCGACCTCAGCTGGCCTCGGCATGATCGCGATCCTGGCCGGGCTTGCGCTGCTCACGACGGCGCAGCGAACCGCACAGCCCTAGCGGCCGTCCCAAAAACGGGACGAGCACCGCTCGTTCCGGGACATACGGGCGAAGAGTAGGCTCGCAAGCGAGGTAATTGGCCGCTTCTGGCCTGGCACGGCGATTGCAGTTCTTCCGGCCATGGATATTCCTCGCCCAGAAAACAAGCGTCGTAAGCGCACCCGCCAGATTGCGATGGGTGGCGGTGCGGTGCTGCTGGTCCTGATCGTGTCCGTCGTGGTCGCGAGGCTCGAGCCAGCTGCGCCGTCCGTCGCGCGCGCATCGGTGTGGATCGACAACGTGCGCCAAGGCGAAATGCTCCGACAGGTGCGCGGCCCGGGCACGCTAGTGCCGCGCGAGATCCGCTGGATCGCTGCGCAGACGACGGGACACGTGGAGCGCGTCGTCGTCAAGCCGGGTGCGGTGGTCGCCGCCGACACGGTGCTCGTCGAAATGTCGAACCCTGACCTATTACGCGAGGCCGACGAGGCGAAACTCGCCCTCGACGCCGCTCTGGCCGAGTTCGCGGAGATGAAGCTGACACTCAAGAGTCAGCAGCTCGATCAGCGAGCCGCGCTTGCCGGCGCGCGTACCGAGTACGAGTCCGCGCGCCTGACGGCCGAAGCGGAGAGGGCAGCCGGCGACGTCATACCCGCGCTGCAGGTGCAGCGAGACGAGCTTCTGGCCGCGGAGCGCAAAGAGCGCTTCGAGATCGAAACGGATCGGGTCGCGCAGTTCACCGACACCATCAAAGCGCAGATCATGGCGCGCGAAGCGAAGCTAGCAGGTGTACGCAACGCCTACGAGCGCAAGCAGCAACAGGTTGACTGGCTCAAGGTGCGCGCCGGCGTGGCGGGGGTGCTGCAGCAGATGCTCGCGGAAGACGGCCAGACGCTCGCGCTTGGCCAGAACATCGCGCGCGTCGCGCGACCGGATGATCTGCGCGCCGAAATCAACATTCCGGAAACCCAGGCGCGCGATGTGCAGATCGGCCAGACCGTCAGCGTGGATACGCGCAACGGCCTCGTGCCGGGGCACGTCGTGCGAATCGATCCGGCGGTGCAGCAGGGCACAGTTCAAGTCGACGTTGATTTCAGCGGCCCGTTGCCTAGCGGCGCGCGGCCGGATCTCTCCGTCGACGGCACGATCGAGATCGAGCGCTTGCCGCAAGTGTTGTTCACCGGTCGGCCGGCGTACGGCCAGCCGAATAGCACCGTCGGTCTCTTCAAGCTCATCGAGGATGGCCGCTACGCCGTGCGCGTGCCGGTCGAGATCGGCCGCACGTCCGTCAACGCCGTCGAGATCGTCAAGGGTCTCACGGCCGGCGACCAAGTCATTCTTTCCGACACGTCCGCGTGGGACGACAACGACCGCATTCGTCTGAACTGAGGGGGCAGCACTATGAACGACGCCGCAGGCAAAGCGCCGCTGATCAAGCTCGAGGATCTAAAGAAGGTTTTTTACACCGACGAGGTGGAGACGCATGCGCTCGCGGGCGTCCACGTGGAGATCGGCACGGGCGAGTACGTATCGATTTCCGGGCCTTCGGGCTGCGGCAAGTCGACGCTGCTATCGATCCTCGGCCTGCTCGATACGCCGACCGGCGGTCGCTACCTTCTGAATGCGACGCCCGTCGAGAACCTGGACAACTCGCAACGCGCTCACATCCGGAATAAAGAGATCGGCTTCATCTTCCAGGCGTTCAACCTGATCGGTGATCTCACGGTGTACGAGAACGTCGAACTGCCGCTGACGTATCGCGCGGGCATGGGTGCCGCAGAACGCAAGAAACGCGTGATGGAATCGCTCGAGCGCGTGCGCATGGCGCATCGGCTGCACCACTATCCATCGCAACTCTCCGGCGGTCAGCAACAGCGGGTCGCTGTCGCACGTGCGTTGGTGGGTACCCCCTCCGTGCTCCTAGCCGACGAGCCGACGGGTAACCTCGACTCGAAAAACGGCGAGTCCGTCATGAGTCTGCTCAGCGACCTGCACGACGACGGTGCGACGATCGTCATCGTGACGCACGACCCGCGATACGCGGACTATGCGGATCGCAAGATCCACATGTTCGACGGCCGCGTCGTAGATGAAGAGACGTTGCAACGTCTGCGTGCGGAGGAAGACAAGCGGATCGCCGAGCACGCGCGCCACGGGCACGCGCCGCAGTGAGTTGGCTCCAGGACCTGCGTTACGCACTGCGCGGCTTGCGTCGAAGTCCGCTGTTCACCCGACCAGTGCGCGTTCATGCCGGAGTTGCGACGTGCTGACAGCAATCCTACAAAACGTTCGTCGAGTGCTGCGCACGCTTGGGCGCCGGCCGATGTACGCGACCATTACGATCCTCGTCCTGGCGATCGCGATCGGCGCGAACACCACCGTGTTCAGCGTGCTCGACGCATTTCTGCTGCGGCCGTTGCCGTACCTCGAAGGCGACCGGCTAGTCGCTGTCTACGACTCATACCCGAAGCTCGTCGGCCTCGACATGGCCGGCACGGCCATCCCTGACTACCTCGAACGGCGGGCACAAGCCAAATCGCTCGAGGATCTCGCGATTGTCGCGACCGGGGCACGCACGCTGCGCGGCGACGGGGCACCGGAGGAAATCATCGTCGGACGCGCCTCGCCGTCGCTGTTCAATGTACTTCGAGTGGCGCCCACGTTGGGCCGCATCTTCGACGACGCCGAGGCCACAATTGGCAACGACCGCGTCGCCGTCTTGAGCGACAGCGTGTGGCGGACGCGGTTCGGCGCGCGGCCGGACGTAGTCGGTCGCGACATCCGGCTCAATGGCGAGGAACTCCGGATCATCGGCGTGTTGCCGAAAGGGTTCAGCGTTATCGGTCAAGGGCCGATTGGCGTCTGGGTGCCGTTTGCGTTCACTCCGGCGCAGATGACGGATGCTGAACGCGGTCGACAGTTCTCGATGAGTTTTGGCCGCCTGCGTTCCGGCGCAACGCTGGAAGGACTCAATACCGAGCTAGCGGCAATTGCTCAACAAAACATTGCGGCCGGAGTGCTCCCCCGAGAGGCATTCGAAGCCACGGGTTTCACGGGCAAGGCCCAACCTCTACGCAATCTACAAGTCGGCAACCTGGAGTCGATGCTGCTGATCCTGCAAGCGTCTGTGCTTGCGGTGCTGCTGATCGCATGCGCGAACGTTGCGAATCTGCAGCTCGCACGAGTGGCGGAGCGGCGCAAGGAACTCGCCATGCGCGCGGCGCTCGGCGCCGGCGCTAGACGCTTGATACACCTCGTACTCGCCGAAAGCATGACGCTGGCGCTGCTCGGCGCACTCGCCGGCGTCGTGTTGGCGGCTGGCGGTCTCGAACTCGTGCGCGCACTCGGTTTGGAGCAACCGGGTTTCGAATTCGCGCTCAACGCTCCGGTGCTCGCATTCACGTTTGGCATGGCGGCATTCGCAGCCATGGGCTCAGCCCTACCGCCCGTGATCGCCTTGCTGCGCGACGATCTCATGCTCGCCGTCCGAGAGGCTGGGCGCGTAAGCGCCGGCCGCGGCGCGCACGCGCTGCGCAACGCCTTGGTCGTCGCCCAGATCGCGATGAGCGTTGCGCTGCTTGTGGGCGCCGGCTTGCTCACGAAGAGCTTCCTCGGCCTGCAGCAGGAGGGCGCGGGCTTTAACGCGGGCGGCCTATGGACTGCGCGGATCGCACTGCCTCGAACCCGGTATACGGAACCAGAGACGTGGGCCGCGTTCGAGGACCAGACGCTCGCACGGCTGCGCGCGCTTCCCGGCGTCAGCGCTGCAGGTTTTACGGTTTCGCTACCGTTCTCCGGTAGCAACAATCAGGGCTCGATGGCGATTGACGGTTTCGTGCCGCCACCGGGCGTGGCGCCGCCTCACGCGCAAAGTTGGACCATCAGCGAGGGGTATCTGCCTGCGCTCCAAATTCCGGTGACCACCGGGCGCAACTTCGCGGCGACGGAAGCCGAGCGCGTCGCGATCGTCGATCAGAACCTCGCCTCGAAATACTGGCCCGGCGCCAACGCGCTCGGACAGCGCGTCCGGATGGTGACCGATCCGCCGGATCAGTGGTACACGATAGTCGGCGTGGTGCCGGCAGTGAAGCAGGGCAGCCTCGCCGAAGACCCTCGGAAAGAGACCGTCTACTGGCATTACAAGCAGCGGCAGGTGAGCGGCGGGGCGTTTGCGGTGCGGTCGGCACTATCGCCCGACTTACTGACGCGCCCCGCGACGGCCGCGATCGCAGAGCTCGATCCGGATCTCGCACTATTCAATATCCAATCCATGGACGCTCGCGTCGCACGCTCGCTCGGCCCGCAACGGACGCCGATGGTACTGACCATCGTGTTTGCGGCGGTCGCGTTCTTCCTGGCCGTCATCGGCGTCTACGGTGTGTTGAGCTGGGCCGTGACGCAACGGATCGGCGAGATCGCCGTGCGGGTGGCGCTCGGCGCGCAGCGGCGCGATATCGGTCGCATGGTGCTGGGGCAAGGCGGCCGCCTGATCATGATTGGCGCGGCCATCGGTGTTGCCGGCGCTTGGGCGCTGGGTGTCGCACTCGCTTCGCAGATCCGCAACGTCAGCGCCCTCGATCCGGTTGTCATTGCCATCGCAGTAGTTGGGCTCGGCGGCGCGGCGTTGCTCGCGAGCTGGCTGCCGGCACGGCGTGCGGCTGGCGTCGACCCGATGCAAGCATTGCGCGGCGAGTAGGGAAAACGAATGAGTATCCCAACCGCGTTCGACAACCTGACTCGCGACGTCCGCTACTCGCTTCGCGGCCTGGCCCGCAATCCGCTGTTCACGGTGATCGCCGTAGTGACGCTCGCGATTGGCATCGGCGCGAATACCGCCGTATTCAGCGTCGTCGACGGAGTGTTGCTGAAACCGCTGCCGTACCCGAACTCCGAGGAGCTCGTGTCGATCTGGCACGACGCCCCCGGCGCGCCTGGCATCACGGCAATCGCCGGCGGCCTAAACCTGTCACCGTCGATGCTCGTCGAGTATCGCGAAGACAGTCGCTCGTTTGTGACGATCGGGCTGTGGCTGGCGGTCACGGCCAGCATCACGGGCTTCGCCGAGCCGGAGCAAGTCCCGGCCGCGGTCGTAACGGGCGGTGCCCTGCAGACGTTTGGAGTCAAACCGCTGCTCGGGCGCTGGCTCGACGAAGCCGACGAGAGTCTCGCCAACGCACCCGTCGGGCTGCTCGGCTACACGTATTGGAAGAGGCGGTTCGGCGGCGATCGGAACGTGATCGGTAAAACCATCACCGTCGATGGAGTTCAGTCCGAGATCGTCGGCGTGATGCCGGAAGGGTTCCGGTTTGAAGATCGTGCAGTCGATGTGATCAGCGCGATGCGCTTCGACCGCTCGAAGCTGATTCCGCCACCGTTTTGCTGCAACGGCGTCGCACGTTTGAAGCCCGGAGTTTCGCTACAGCAAGCGAATGCGGATCTCGCACGCTTGCTGCCCATCTGGATCGACAAGTTTCCGTTCGCGAACGGCGTCAGCGGCAAAGACGTCTATCTCGACAAAGGCTGGAGGATAACGCCCGCGTTACGGACACTGAAAGCCAACGTCGTTGGGAACGTCGGCGACGTATTGTGGGTCGTGATGGCGATGATCGGCATCGTCCTTCTGATCGCCTGCGCGAACGTCACGAACCTGTTGCTCGTGCGCGGCGAGAAACGCGGTCAGGAGTTTGGCGTGCGCGCGGCGCTCGGAGCGGGTTCGTGGCCGATCGCGCGCACGTTGCTCGTCGAAGCGGCGCTGCTGGCGTTGGTGGGCGCCGTAGTGGGCCTAGGCGTCGGCTACGCTGCCCTGCAACTGCTGCTCGCATTGGCGCCACCGCAACTTCCGAGGCTGGCTTCGATTGCCATGGACGGCCGTGCGCTTGCGTTTGCCTCGGGTCTCACGGTGGTCGCTGCCGTCGCGATCGGTGTTGTGCCAATGCTGCGGATCGCGCGGCTTCGTTTGACGACCGCGTTGCGCGGATCACGCGGTGGCACCGCCGGGCGCGTCCAACAGCGCACGCAGGGCGCATTGGTCGTGGCGCAGGTCGCACTCGCGTTGCTGTTGCTCGTGAGCTCTGGGCTCATGATCCGCACGTTCCAGGCGTTGCGGCACGTCGAGCCTGGGTTCGTTGGCGCCGAGTCGTTGCAGACATTCAGGCTCGCCTTTCCCCAGCAAGTCGTACCGGGCGATCTCACGGTGCTGCAACAACAGCGCGCGATCGTCGAAGCGGTCAAAGCTATCCCAGGTGTGACGGCGACCGGGTGGGTGGACGGTCTGCCCATGGAGTTCGGCGGTGCAAACTGGGACGGCATCGACGTCGAGGGAACGGACTACGGCACCGGCGGGAATCTTGCGTTGCGTATCTATCGCTCGATCTCGCCGGAGTACCTCACCACGATGGGGACGCGCGTGATCGCGGGACGAGACATCGGCTGGGCCGACATCGACGACACCCGGGCCGTCACGATGATCTCGGAGGGCCTCGCGCGCGAAATGTGGGGCACCCCTGAGGCCGCACTCGGCAAAAAGATTCGCGGCGCGGGCGGCGGCGGCGCATGGCGCGAGATCGTCGGAGTCGTCGAGGATGTGCGCCTGCTCGGGGCCGACCAACCGTCGCCGAAGATTGTCTACTGGCCCGCCATCATGAAGGATTTCTATCGCGGCCAGCCGTACTACTTGCCGCGCGGAGTCGCATTTGCCGTTCGAAGCCCGCTCGCCGGCTCTCCGGCGCTTACGCGCGAGATCGAGCGGGCGGTGTGGTCCGTCAATGCGAGTCTGCCGGTGGCAAGCGTGCGCACGATGCTCGATCTCTACGATCGCTCGCTCGCGCGCACTGCATTCACGCTCGTGATGTTGATCGTGGCCGCCGCGGCCGCACTCGTGCTCGGCGTCGTGGGCTTGTACGGCGTCCTTTCCTACGCGGTCTCGCAACGCCGACGGGAGATCGCGATTCGGCTCGCACTCGGTGCGCAGCCACGCGCTGTGCAACGCCACTTCGTGCGCTACGGCGTTACGCTCGCTGGGCTTGGCGTGCTCATCGGGCTCGTCGGCGCCGCCGGTGCTACTCATTTGATGCGTGCGATCCTTTACGACGTGCAGCCGGTCGATCCCCTGACGTATGCCGCCGTTGCAGCGGGGCTCACACTCGTCGCGGCGCTCGCGAGCTGGTTGCCGGCGCGGCGCGCATCGGCAGTGGCGCCGTCTGAGTCGTTGGCGGCGGAGTAGCGAGCAATGTTCCAGTACGCGCTAGGACAACTGAAGCATCGCGCCCATGGAAGCGCTGCGTTCCGAATGACATTCATAGAAGGGCAACCGTCGTCATGGCGTTGATCAAAGTCCAGGGGCTAGAGAAGTCGTATCCGTACAAAGGCGGTCGGACATTCGTGCTGCGGCAGATCGCGCTCGAAGTGCAGGAAGGCGAGTTCGTGACGATCATGGGCCCGTCCGGCTCCGGCAAGTCCACTCTGCTCGCGATCCTGGGCATGCTCGATGGTGAGTTCGACGGCGAGTATTCGCTCGACGGCACTGAGGCTCACAAAGCGAGCCCCAAGCAACGCGCGAAGGTCGGCAAGGAAAACATCGGCTTCGTGTTCCAGCAATTCCACTTGCTCGACGATCTCACCGTAGCCGAGAACCTGGACATTCCGTTGTCATATCGGGACGTGCCACGGAAAGAGCGCGAAGCACGGGTCGCGGAGATCCTCGACCGCTTCCAGATCGTCGCGAAGAAAGACCTCTACCCGGCGCAGCTCTCGGGTGGCCAGCAGCAGCAAGTGGCCGTCGCGCGCGCCGTCATCGCACGGCCGCGTATAGTGCTGGCCGACGAGCCCACGGGTAGCCTTCACTGGAAGCAAGGTGAAGAGATCATGAAGCTCATGAGCGCCCTGAATCAGGAGGGCACGACGATCATTCAGGTCACGCACGACACTCGCGTCGCGGATTTCAGCCGCCGCGTCGTAGAGCTTGCCGACGGATGGCTCACGTCCGATCGACCGTCGAAGAACTGACGCACCTCTTGCGGGCCCCGCGCCCGATGACTTTCAATACGCCGTGCCCAATCGAGCCCCCCGCATTTTCATAGCCGACGACCAACGCGATGTCGTCGAATCCGTGCGCCTGTTGCTGAAAGGTGAGGGATGGACGGCGGAGACGTTCGCGCATCCCGATGCACTGATCGCGGCCCTGCGCGCCCGGCAGGCCGATGCCGTGCTCATGGATTTGAACTACACGCGCGACACGACCTCCGGCGAGGAAGGGCTCGACGCAGTGGGCAAAATCCGCGCGTTCGACGCCTACACGCCGCTCGTCGTGATGACGGCCTGGGGCAGCATCGAGCTCGCCGTCGAGGCCATGCGTCGCGGCGCGCAAGACTTCGTGGAGAAACCGTGGAGCAACGAGCGCCTACTGGCAGTGCTGCGAACGCAGATCGCGCTCGGTCAGTCGCAACAGCGTGCCCGCGCCCTCGAAGCCGCGAACCAGGCGTTGACGGCCACCGAGGACGAGTTGATCGCCGAGTCGCCCGCCATGCGCGCGGCGCTCGCAACGCTGCAACGCGTGGCGCCGTCGGATGCGAACGTGCTGATCACCGGCGAGAGCGGTTGTGGCAAGGGTCTCATCGCCAAGCTGATTCACGCACACTCGCGGCGGGCCGAGCGTAGCCTCGTAACGGTCAATATCGGCAGCCTCCAGGAGACGGTATTCGAGAGCGAAATGTTCGGCCACGTCAAAGGTGCGTTCACGGACGCGAAGGCCGACCGCGTCGGGCGGTTCGAGCTCGCTGACGGTGGCACGCTATTTCTCGACGAAATCGCGAACATCCCGGCGGCGCAGCAGGCGCGCCTCTTGCGCGTGCTCGAGGACGGCCACTTCGAGCGGCTTGGCTCGTCGCGTACGCATCAGGTCGACGTGCGCGTGCTCGCGGCCACGAATGCGAATATCCAGGGGGAGGTCGATGCCGGCCGGTTCCGCTCCGATCTGCTGTACCGCCTGAACACGATCCACATCCATCTGCCGCCATTGCGCGAGCGTGGCGACGACATCGTGCGGCTCGCGCAGAGCTTCCTGAAGCAGCATGCACAGCGGTATCGGCGCGAAGTTAGCGCGTTCAGTGACGCCGCATTGTCCGCGCTCAAGCGCTACGCGTGGCCTGGCAACGTGCGCGAGTTGAGCCATGTGACCGAGCGCGCCGTACTGATGTGTGCCGACAAGTCGATCGGCCCCACGGATCTCGCGCTCGGCGGTCCGGCTCCGGCCGCGACCGCAGCGGACCGCCGCGCCTCGACCACACTCGAAGAGATCGAGCTCGACGCCATCCGGGCGGCGCTCGATCGTCACGCCGGCAACGTGATTGCCGCGGCCGAGGAGCTCGGAATGAGCCGGTCGGCCCTTTACCGGCGCATGGAAAAGCTCAAGCCGTGAGCCGCCGGCGTCTGGCCTTCCAGAACCGCCTGATGTTGCTCGCGTTGTTGTGCGCTATGCCGGCCTGGGTCACGGCAAGCATCGCACTGTATTCGTGGGACGCAGCCGAGCCGTTGCGCTGGACCGCGTTCATCGCGATCACCTTGGCGATGATCATTGGCCCATTCGTCATGCGAGCCCGCGTCGTGCGCCCGTTGCAGGCGCTCGCGAACATGCTAGAGGCGCTGCGCGAAGGCGACTACTCGCTGCGCGGCCGCAACGCCGACCCCCGCGACGCTTTCGGCGAGGTCATGATCGAAGTCAACACGCTCAGCCGCACGCTGCACGATCAGCGCCTCGAGAACCTCGAAGCCGGCGCGCTACTGAACAAGATCGGGGCCGAAGTGGACATTGCGGTGTTCGCGTTCGACGCGGATTTGCGACTGAGGCTCGTGAATCGCGCCGCCGCATCGTTGCTTGGGGCGCCGCCGGAGGAGATCGAAGGCCGCACGGCCCGCGAGCTCGGCCTGGAGAGCCTGCTGGCACAACCTTCGGGCCGTATCGCCGCGCATACGTTTCCGGGTCGCTCGGGGCGCTGGGAGATTCGCCGGCGGAGCTTCCGCGACCGCGGTCGCCCGCACGAGCTGCTCGTGATCTCGGACTTGAGTCGGGCGCTACGCGAGGAAGAACGGCAGACGTGGCAACGCCTTGTGCGCGTGATTGGCCACGAGATCAACGGGTCGCTTGCCCCCATCCAATCGATGGCCGGCACGCTGAACAAATTGATCGGTCGCGAGCCTTTGCCGGCGGATTGGCGGGACGACGCGCACGCAGGCCTCACGATCATTCACGATCGCTCCGAAGCGCTCGGCCGGTTCATGGGCGGTTATGCCAGGCTCGCGCGGTTGCCGCCGCCCACACGACGCTCGACGGATCTTGCGGCGCTCGTACGCCGCACGGCTTCTTTGCACGCGTCAAATGTAATTATCGAAAATGGCCCCGCGCTGATCATCGACGCCGACGCGGATCAGCTCGAGCAAGTCTTGATCAACTTGCTGAAGAACGCCGTGGAAGCGGCCGCGGGTCGCGGCAGAGTACGGATTCGCTGGCGCATCATGGGCGCGCTGCTCGTGATCGAGATCGAGGACGACGGGCCCGGTCTCGCGCGCACGGACAATCTATGGGTGCCGTTCTTCACGACCAAACCGGGCGGCACCGGCATCGGTCTCGTGCTGTCACGCGAGATCGTGGAAAACCACGGCGGTAGTCTCGTGCTGGAGAATCGCGTTGGGGCGCCTGGCTGCGTCGCCCGAATCATGCTGCCCACCGGCAGCAAAGCGCAGACAGCCTGAGCTATTGGATGATGTTGCGCTTCTGGATCAGCCACGCGCCGTTCACCTTGACGATCGTGTCTTCGTAAACGCCCGCGCCGCCAACGGCAAAAGGTCCGCTCGACGGGCCACTTACGGTCTGCCAGTACGAGCGGTGGTTCGCGTGGGTGTCATCGGTGAACTCGATCAGCGTATTCGTGATCACGTGGTAACTCTTCGGCGTCGGCTTGTCGCTGGCGGGTTGTGCCGCGCGGCGCTCTTTGATGCTCGTAACCACGCCATGGATCTTGTCGCGACCCTTATAGGTGTTGCCGCCGAACGTGAGTTCGGCGTCCGGAGCAAATACCGACGCATACATGTCGGCGTTCAGAGAGTCGAGTGCGAACGCGTACCTCGCGATCAGATTCTGGACCGCGGCACGATCCTGAACCGAAGCAGTCGACGGCGCATCCGCGGCGGACGCAAGCGGCGCGACCAGGATTCCGGCAATCAGCAAAGCAGATTTGAACGAACTCATGAAGCTCCCCCCGGAGATGTCAGTGACGATAGATTCAGGGTAACGCTGCTACGCGGCAAACGAAACAGAAGACAGTGCCCAAAAGCAAAACGCGGGCGACCCAGCAGGTGCGCCCGCGTTTGCCTTTTGAAAAAATAGCTGCGGGCTAACGCCCGTGTGAGCCGCCGTAGCCACCGCCACCGTAGCCACCGCCCCCGCCACCGCGCGGGCCCTTACGTGGCTCCTGCGGCCGTGCTTCGTTGACCGTCATTGGCCTGCCGCCGTAGTCCTGACCGTTGAACTTTTCGATAGCGGCCTGTGCTTCCGAGTCACTGCCCATCTCGACGAAGCCGAAGCCTTTGCTGCGACCGGTATCACGGTCGATGATGAGCTTGGCCGATTCGACCGTTCCCACTGCGGAGAACTTCGTTGTTAGCTCTTCTTCGGTCGCGGAGAACGGCAGATTGCCGACGTACAGTTTCTTGCCCACGAGACCTCCCAACGCTGTTGCCATGGCAGAACCGCTAAAGGAGCGCCGGCGGTCGGCCCGAAAACTCGATGAACGGTTGCAGACGCCCGTACTATATACCGCAACCCATTTGGGTTCGCATGCCAAGAAACCCTAAGCTTTAGCCCGGATGCTTTCGTTGCTGCGTACCCGATCGCCTGACCAGAAAACGATCCCGAGCGCCCGCCACACAGAACGCCGGCGGTTGCATTTGGTCGTCGCCGCGACTTGCGTGCTTGCGGCGCTCGCCGCTGCAGCACAGCCACCTAACCGCGAACTATTAAACAGCGAGCGCATTCAGCAGGCGTTTGGTAGCTATGGCGTCGAAGTGCTCGCGAACGAGGCCCGGACGCGTGTAACGAATCTGTACAGCGTCGAAGCGGACAAGAAGACTTGTCGGACATTCGCGGTCGTCCGATTCCCCGCCATCATGGATGCGGCCGTGGCTACTGAGCACGCAACGATCACGAACGGCGGGTCGATCGGGGCAACGTTTGCGGCCAACGGCTGGCGCGTGCGGAAGACTCATCTCGCGTTCCGCGAACTCGAAGCCACACCGCGACTCGCGCAACTGATGCACGTACCGACCGGCGCGCGGCTTGCCGCGGATGCCTACGTGCTCGATGTAACTCGAGAGGGTAAGACTGTCGAATACGCCGCTCTCCTGGAGATTCACCATCCAGAATATTTGAAGCTCGCGGATCTCGAGCGAATCTATGGAGCCGCGGACGCGGGAAGTCGGCAAGGATTGCTCGATGATCTGCTTACGGCCGCCGCTGCGGCCGCGGATGCGGCGCCCTGAGCGCTAGGCAGGTTGCGGGGCGCGCAACTCGATACGTCGACCACGCACGTGTTCGCTCGCAGGTCCGAGTAGATACAGAAACGCGGATGTATGGCTGTCCGCCGTCGGCAGCGTCTCGGGGTTCTCCGCAGGATACGCACGCGCTCGCATGCGCGTGCGCGTGGCGCCCGGGTTGATCAGGTTGACACGAATTAGTGTGTTCTCGAGCTCGTCGGCCAGAACCTCAGCGAGCCCCTCGAGGCCGGATTTCGATATGGCATACGCGCCCCAGTAGGCGCGGCCGCGTTGGCCCACGCTGCTCGTCGTAAATAGCACCGACGCGTCCGCGGATTTTCGCAGCAGAGGCAGCAAGCAGCGTGTCAGGATGAAGGGCGCAGTCAGATTGACGAGTAGCACTCGCTGCCACACGCCGATGTCGTAGTGCTCTATCGGGCTCCGGTCACCCAGAATTGCGGCGTTGTGCAACACGCCGTCTAGTCGCCCATACCGAGTTTCGATCTCGCTCGTCAGCGACAGATATTGCGGGCCCTGTGCACGCTCGAGATCGAGCTGCAGGACCGCGGGCTCCGTCCCGAGCGGTTTCAACTCTTGATACAACGCTTCGAGGGCCTGTTCGTTGCGGCCGTGCAAGATCACCGTCGCGCCATGGCGTACGAGATCGCGCGCGACAGCGCGACCGATGCCAGCGGTGGCGCCCGTCACGAGTATCACGCGCCCAGCGAAAGCGTCCGGCGCCGGCACATAGCCGCGACAGGCGAGGAGTAGTGCGTCGGTGTTCATACGGGTCCCGTATCGTTGCGAGCTTCGTCAACGCCGGATTCGGCCGAATCCCCGGTGCCGTTCGTATCGCGCGTTGTATCGTCGATGGTCTTCAGCGTCGGCATTTGCTCGCGCGGTTGCACGCCCAGCTCGGTGAACCGCCGCGCGCTCGGCAACACGCGGCGCTCGAGCGAGCCGACGGTCGCGTTATACGCGCGCACACTGTCGCTGAGCGATTTGCCGACCGCGCCGAGATGCCCGACGAACTTCGTGAGCCGGTCGTACAGCTCGACGGCAAGGCCACGAATCTCGGCCGCGTTTTCAGTGAGCGCCGTCTGCTGCCAGCCGTAGGCGACAGCCTTCAGCAAAGCGACAAGGCTCGTGGGCGTCGCAAGAATGATGTTCTGCCGCAGGGCCTCGTCGAGCAGCGTAGGGCGCGTGGCGAGCGCTGCGCTCAGGAACTGATCGCCCGGGATGAACAGGATTACGAACTCGGGACTGTTCTCGAACTGGCTCCAGTACGCCTTGCTCGCAAGCTCGCGCACGCGACCTGCGACGATCGCCGCGTGCCGTTCGAGCGCGGCGTTGCGCGCCGCGTCCGTGGCGGCTTCGGTGGCCTCGAGATAGGCGTCGAGCGGCGTCTTCACGTCGACGATGAGATCGCGCGACTCGGGCAGGTGAATGACCATGTCGGGGCGGATGGCGCCGCTCTCGGTGGCCTGATGACTCTGGCTCACGAAGTCGCAGTGCTCGACCATGCCGGCGAGCTCGACTAGCCGATGCAGCGTGATCTCGCCCCACTGGCCGCGCACTTCGGGTCGGCGCAGTGCGCTAACGAGATTACGTGTCTCGGCACTGAGCGCCTGTTGGCTCATGGCCAACGACTCGAGCTGGGCTTTGATGCTGCCGTGCGTCTCGCGCCGCGACTGATCGAGTTCCTGAAGCTGGCGCTCGGCGCGTGCAAGCGCCTCGCGAACGGGACGCACGAGCTGATCGATCGCTTGCTCGCGCGCTGCAAGGTCCGCTTTCGAACGCTCGGTTTGCACGCCGAGTGTTTCGCGCGCGAGCTTCAGGAATGTTTCCGAGTGCCGTTGGAACTGTCGGTCGGTTAGCTCGCCAAGCGCCAAGCGCAACCGGTCTGTCGCTACCTCGAGCGTCTTGTCGCGCTCCGCGTCGGCCGCTGCGCGAATCCTGAGCTCCGCGTCCTTGTCGCTGAGCTCGCGACGCAAAGCGGCGCTGCGTCCGAAACCGACCAACAGGCCGATCGCGAAGCCGGCGACCCCCGCAAGGGCTACGTACAAGAGAACCCCGGCACCGATCGTCATGCGGCCGCGCTACGCCGCAGCTGTCGGAGCACTGCAGGAATTTCGCGCGGCTGACGGACCAAGAAGTCGGCACCCCAGGTGGTCGGATCTTCGTGAGGCCGGATGTAGCCGAACGCAGCGGCCACTGTCTTCATGCCCGCGGCACGACCCGCCTCGATATCGCGCGGCGCATCACCGATGTAGACGCAGCTACCAGGCGCGATACCGAGCTCACGTGCGGCGAGGAGTAACGGGGCAGGGTCGGGCTTGCGTTGGGGAAGGCGATCGCCGCTGACGACCGTGCCCCACCGGCCGGCGATGCCGAGCTGTGCGAGCAAAGGCTCCGTGAACGCCTGCGGTTTGTTGGTCACAATGCCCCATGCAAAGTCGCCTTCCTCACGAAATAGAGTGTCTATATCCATGAACAGCTTGGAGTTTACACACACACTTCGGCGGTAGATCTCTAAGAACCGCGCGCGTAACGTGTCGAGCTCTTCAGGCGCATCGAACTCACCGAAACCGAGTCGCAACAGGCCGATTGCCCCGTTCGAAACCTCGTTGCGGGCGATGGCGAAGGGCATCCGGACGCGGCCACTCTCGTGCAAGAGCTCATTCAATACGGCAACGAGGTCGGGCGCCGTATCGACCAATGTACCGTCGAGATCGAATAGCACACCGATAGTGCTCATACCGGCACCGGCCGGCCCGCGTACGCGAAATAGTTCACGTCGATGTTGTCGCCGAGCGAGTAGGTGTTGGTCAGCGGATTCAGATGCAACCCCGTGAGCTCGCGCACGTCGAGACCGCTGCTTCGGCACCAGCGTGCGAGCTCGGCGGGCTGCACGAGCTTGCCGTACTCGTGTGTACCGCGCGGCAAGAGCCCCGTGATGTACTCGCCGGCGACGATCGCGAGCGCAAAACTCTTCGCATTGCGGTTGATGGTCGAGAAAAACACCGCGCCGCCCGGACGCACGGCCGCCGCGCATGCGGCAACGATGCGGCCCGGTTCAGGCACGTGTTCGAGCATTTCGAGGCAAGCCACGACGTCGAAGGTGCCCGCGGCATCGGCTGCGATGCTCTCGACGTCTACGCACCGATATTCCACCTGCAAGCCGCGACCCGCAGCGTGCGCTTGCGCCGCCGCAATGTTATCCGCACCGAGATCGATGCCGAGCACTTCGGCACCGCGCACCGCAAGCCCTTCGCTCAAGATACCGCCACCGCAGCCGACGTCGAGGATACGAGCCTTCGCGAGCGGTGCACGCTGCTCGAGATAGCCGAGCCGCAGCTCGTTGATCTGGTGCAGCGTCTTGAATGGGCCCTCGGCGTCCCACCAGTCGGCGGCGCGAGATTCGAACTTGTGCAGCTCATTGGCGTCGACGTTGTCCATATCTATACGCCCATCCCGCGAAACCGCCGTCCCCAACGCCCCGCGGCCGCAGCGATTGCGGGCAGATCGAGGCGCACGGCTTCGCGCTGTACGATCAAGTGCTCGCCGGCAACCCAAACGTCGGTGACGTCGTGCCGCGAAGCAACGTAGACCAGCTCGGATAACGGATCGAGAAGCGGCTGATGCTCGATGCCCGACAAATCCACGCAGATCACATCGGCCGCTTTTCCCGGGACCAGCGACCCAATTTCATCCGCCAAGTTCAGGGCGCGGGCGCCGTTGATGGTGGCCATGGCAAGTGCGTCGGTCGCCGCGACGGCGGTCGCGTCGGAGGCCGCGTACTTCCCGACCAGTGCTGCGGTTTGCAACTCGGCCCACAGGTCGAGCCGGTTGTTGCTCGCGGCACCATCGGTGCCGAGCGCGACGTTGACGCCGGCTTTGTGTAACGCGGCCACAGGACACAAGCCGCTCGCGAGCTTCAGATTCGAACGCGGGCAATGCACGATGCTGGCACCGGCTGTCGCCAGCATGTCGATCTCGGCGGGCTCGAGATCCGTCGCATGGACGCCGACCAAAGCGGGCGTCACGAGACCGAGCGCCTCGAGCCGCCGGAGCGGTCGACGGCCATTTGCGGCGACCGCCTCGGCAACTTCGCTGGCCGTCTCGTGCACGTGCATGTGGATGGGTACTTCGAGCTCATCCGCCAGTAATCGGATCCGGCTCAGGGTCGCGTCCTTGACCGTGTAGGGCGCATGCGGCGCGAATGCCGTCGTGAGCAGCGGTTCCGACCGCAGGCGGTCGTGCAGTTCCAACCCCTTGCGTAAGTACTCGTCGGCATCGGCCGCCCATGCGGTCGGCGCATCGAGCGCGATCATGCCGAGCACCGCGCGCATGCCGGCTGCGGCGGCAACTTCGCCAATGACGTCCGAGTGGAAATACATATCAGAGAAGCAGGTGATGCCGCCTGCGAGCATCTCCGCGATCGCGAGCCGCGTGCCATCGGCCACAAATTCCGGGCCGACCCAGCGCGACTCCGCGGGCCAAATGTGCTCGCGCAGCCAGCGATCGAGGGGCAGGTCATCGGCCAGGCCGCGCAGCAGGCTCATGGGCGCGTGACAGTGCGCGTTCACGAGTCCCGGCATCAGAACGTGGTTGGGACGATCGTGCCGCACTGCCGGCGCAAACCGCCCTTCGGCTTCGGCGACCGGTAATACAGCGAGAATCCGACCACCGTCGATCGCGAGGGCGAGCCCTTCTTCGGCGCAGACCTTTGGCTCGACGCGCACGATCCAGCGCGGACAGATCAGAGCGTCGATTGGCTGCATCGGAGTGTGGTGTCACGAGGTCGCGGAAGGCGAGCAAGTATAGCTGTTCGAGTGCTCGCGAATGCTACGGAGAGCGACTCGCATGTGTTAGACTTCCGCCTTGTTTTTTGGGCACTTGGATGCGTCGTTGGGGTAGTGCGAAACCGGCGTCTACGGGTCTTCAGCGTTACCCGACCACCCTTGCACCTCGTCGACGATTTATCCCTGCTGCGCAGAGCGTGCGGGCAGGGCGGGATAGTTTTTGAGCGAACCCAATGGCCGTAGCTAAAGAAGTCATCCCCGTCAATCTCGAAGACGAGATGCGGCAGTCCTACCTCGATTACGCAATGAGCGTGATCGTGGGGCGTGCGCTGCCGGACGTTCGGGACGGCCTGAAACCCGTGCATCGACGCGTGCTGCACGCCATGCGCGAGCTCGGCAACGAGTTCAATCGACCCTATAAGAAGTCGGCCCGCGTCGTCGGCGACGTCATCGGTAAGTACCACCCGCACGGCGACGCCGCGGTGTACGACACGATCGTCCGGATGGCACAGCCGTTTTCGATGCGCTACCTGCTCGTCGACGGCCAGGGCAACTTCGGCTCGGTCGACGGCGACTCGCCAGCGGCGATGCGCTACACCGAAGTGCGCATGGCCCGCATCACGCAAGAGCTCCTGGCCGACATCGACAAGGAAACCGTCGATTTCGCGCCGAACTACGACGAGAGCGAGCGCGAGCCAACCGTACTGCCCACGCGCATACCGAACCTGCTCGTCAACGGCAGCTCCGGCATCGCCGTCGGCATGGCGACGAATATTCCGCCGCACAATTTGGGCGAGGTTGTGGACGCATGCCTCGCGCTGCTTGCGGATCCAACGCTCACGATCGCCGATCTGATCAAGCTCGTGCCCGGGCCGGACTTCCCGACGGCGGGCATGATCTTCGGCATCCAGGGCGTCGTCGAGGCCTATAACACGGGGCGTGGGCGCATCTACGTCCGTGGCCGCACGAACATCGAACCGCTCGACGACCGCGGTCGCGAAGCGATCATCATCACCGAGCTGCCGTATCAGGTGAACAAGGCGCGCCTGATCGAGCGTATCGCGGAACTCGTTCGCGAGAAGAAGCTCGACGGCATCAGCGAGCTGCGCGACGAGTCCGACAAAGACGGCATGCGCGTCGTGATTGAGCTCAAGCGTGGCGAGCTCTCCGACGTCGTCCTGAACAACCTATATAAACAGACACCGCTGCAGAGCGTGTTCGGCATCAACATGGTGGGCCTCGTCGACGGCCAACCGAAGTTGCTGTCGCTGAAGGAGCTGCTCGAAGCGTTCCTGCGCCACCGGCGCGAGGTCGTCACGCGGCGCACGTTGTTCGACCTCCGCAAGGCGCGCGAACGCGCTCACGTCTTGGAAGGACTCATGGTGGCGCTCGCGAACCTCGACGAGGTCATCGCGTTGATCCGCCGTTCGCCGTCGCCCGCCGAGGCACGCACTGCGCTCTGCACACGCGCGTGGCGGCCGGGCGCGGTCACTGGAATGCTCGAACGCGCGGGCGCCACGGCGACCCGACCCGAGGATCTAATCGAAGAGTCCGGACTCGTCGACGGCGCGTATCGGTTATCGATCGTGCAAGCGCAAGCCATCCTGGATCTGCGGCTGCACCGCCTCACGGGGCTCGAGCAGGATAAGATTTCCCTGGAATACGGCGAGCTGATCACCAACATCCAGGGGTTCCTCGAGATCCTGTCGAACCCCGACAAGCTCCAAGAAGTCATCCGCACCGAGTTGACCGAGGTTCGCGCGGCGTATGCGGACCCGCGACGCACCGAGATCGTCGAGAACTACAGCGATCTTACGATCGAAGATCTGATTCCGGTGGAGACAGTCGTCGTCACGCTGTCGCACTCGGGCTACGCAAAGTCGCAACCGGCAGGCGCATATCAGGCCCAGCGACGCGGTGGCCGCGGCCGAGCGGCTGCGCGCGTCAAGGACGAAGACTTCATAGACCAGCTGTTCGTCGCGAGCTCGCACGACACCGTGCTCTGCTTCTCGAGCCGCGGTAAAGCCTACTGGCTGAAGGTCTACCAGATCCCGCAGGCCGGAGCAGGCTCGCGTGGCCGGCCCATCATCAATCTTCTGCCTCTCGAAGAAGGCGAGCGCATCAACGCGATCTTGCCCGTCAAAGCGTTCGAGGAAGATAAATACGTATTCCTCGTGACGAAGCACGGCACGGTGAAGAAGACGCCGCTCGCGGCGTTCGCGCGCCCGCGAACGAGCGGCATCATCGCCCTGGAGCTGCGCGACGACGACCGGCTGATCGGCGCGGGCATCACGAATGGCACGCAGGACATCATGCTGTTCGCGAGCACCGGCAAAGCCATCCGTTTCGCCGAGGGCGACGTGCGACCGATGGGCCGCACCGCCGCGGGCGTGCGCGGACTGAAGCTGGCTGGCGCGAGTGACGAGGTCATCGCACTCATCATCATTGGCGTCGGACCGATCATGACGGCCACTGCGAATGGCTACGGCAAGCTCACGGTGCTCGAGGAGCACCCGGTGCAGGGCCGCGGCGGTCAGGGCGTCATCTGTATTCAGACGTCGGAGCGCAACGGCCGCGTGGTCGGCGCCTTGCAGGTTGCGCCCGAAGACGAGCTGATGCTGATCACGTCGGCCGGCACGCTCGTACGCACGCCGATCACGGACATTTCCACGATGGGACGCAACACGCAAGGCGTCCGTTTGATTCGTCTCGACGAAAACGATCGGCTCGTCGGCATCTCGCGCGTCGAGGCCGTGCCGGGCGAAGAGAATTCAGCCGAATAGGGTACGGAGACCCTCTCATGAACCGAGTATTCAATTTCAGCCCGGGGCCGGCAATGCTGCCGGAACCCGTTTTGCGCCGCGCGCAAGCCGAACTGCTCGATTGGAAAGGCAGCGGCATGTCCGTCATTGAAGTCAGTCATCGTGGCACTGATTTCGTCGAGTTCGCCGCGAAGTCGGAGCGTGACCTGCGCGAGCTGCTCAACGTCCCGGCTAATTACAAGGTGCTGTTCCTCCAGGGCGGCGCCACGCTGCAGTTCGCCGCCATTCCGCTGAACATCGCGGCGCCGGGTGCTGTCGTCGACTATGTCGTAACCGGCAACTGGGGCGAGAAGGCCGTCCAGGAAGCGGAGCGCTATGTGAAGGTCAACGTCGCGGCTAACGGCAAGGCGACGAAGTTCACGACGATTCCGGATCCTTCGACGTGGAAGACTTCGAAAGATGCCGCCTATCTGCACTACACACCGAACGAAACCGTATTCGGGGTCGAATTCCACTCCGTTCCATCGGTTTCGGAAGCGCCCCTAGTCGTCGACATGTCTTCAACGTTGCTCTCGCGCCCGATCGACGTGAGCAAGTTCGGCATCATCTACGCGGGCTCGCAGAAAAACATCGGGCCCGCAGGCCTCGCACTCGTGATCGTGCGCGAAGACCTGATCGGCCGGGCGCGTCGCGAAACGCCGGGCGTCGTCGACTACAAGCTCATGGCCGAGAACGACTCGATGTGGAACACGCCTCCCACGTTGTCGTGGTACTTCGCGGGTCTCGTGTTCGAGTGGCTCAAGGAACAAGGCGGATTGGCGGCGATAGCGAAGGTCAACGAACGCAAGGCCAAGAAACTGTACGCGGCAATCGACGGCTCGGGTTTCTACAAGAACCCCGTCGACAAAGCACATCGCTCGTGGATGAACGTGGTGTTTACTTTGCCGAAAGACGATCTCGACAAGCCGTTCCTTTCGGCCGCGAAGGCAGCGGGCCTCACGAACCTCAAAGGTCACCGCGTCGTGGGTGGCATGCGTGCGAGCATCTATAACGCGATGCCGGAAGCGGGTGTCGACGCGTTGGTCGACTTCATGGCAGATTTCGCCAAGCGACACGGTTGACCGACGATGGCTACCTTCAAGATCCAAACATTAAATAGCATTGCCGTAAGTGGGCTGAACCGCCTGCCGCGCGATCGTTTCGAAGTGGCGTCCGAGATCGGCCGCCCCGACGCGATCCTGCTGCGCTCGTTCAAGATGCACGACATGCAACTCCCGGATTCCGTGCTCGCCGTCGGGCGTGCCGGCGCGGGCACGAACAATATTCCGGTTGCGAAGCTCGGCAAGCTTGGCATTCCCGTGTTCAACACGCCCGGTGCGAACGCGAACGCGGTCAAAGAACTCGTGCTCGGGGGGCTGCTGATGGCAGCGCGCAACCTTCCTCAGGCGCTCGCTTTCTTGCATACGTTGAAGAGCTCGGGTGACGAACTCGACAAAGCCGTGGAAGCCGGAAAGAAGAACTTCGTCGGTTTCGAGCTGCCAAAACGCACGCTCGGTGTGGTGGGCCTTGGCGCCATCGGCGTCGAGGTTGCGAACTCCGCGTTGCGACTCGGAATGAACGTGCTGGGTTACGATCCCACGATCACGGTGCAGCATGCGTGGCAGCTATCGGCCGGCGTGCACAAAGCCGCCAACCTCGACGATCTTTTCGCTCACGCCGACGTCATCACAGTGCACGTGCCGCTGAACAAGAACACCGACAAGCTGGTGAGCGCCGCGCGCCTCGAATCGATGCCGCGTGGCGGGGTGATTCTGAATTTCTCGCGTGAGGCCATTGTCGATACGGCCGCAGTGGTGGAGGTGCTGAACAAGGGCAAATTGCGCGCCTACGTCACCGACTTCCCAACTCGCGAGCTCCTCGACCACCCGAAAGTGATCTGCCTACCGCATCTTGGCGCGTCGACAGTCGAAGCCGAGGAAAACTGCGCTGCGATGGTTGTCGACGACGTGCGCGACTTCCTCGAGAACGGCAACATCACGCGATCAGTGAACTTCCCCGAGACCGTGCTTCAACGCACCAGGCCGCATCGGGTCACCATTCCTCACAAGAACGTGCCGAACATGGTCGCGCAAATCCTAACGGCGCTCGCGGCGCAAAATATCAACATCGCCGATATGCTGAATCACTCGCGCGACGAGCTGTCATACACCATCGTCGATCTCGATGCACCTCCGAACGAAGCGACACTGGCGCGTATTCGTGGCATCGACGGCATCCTGTCGGCGCGCGTGCTGCCGATCATCGAGGCTTGACGGGCCGTCGCGTGGCCACAGCGGAGCGGTCATGAAAGGACGAAAGAAGTCGGCCGCCAAGGCACCCCGCAAAACGGCGGCAAAACCGGACGACGCGGCGCTTCTAGGGCTGCGCGGCAAGATCGACGCGCTCGATGCCGAGCTCGAAGAGCTAATTTCACAGCGGGCGCGCTATGCCAAGGAAATTGGCGCTCTCAAAGGTGTCACGAGCACGGTCGAGTTCTATCGGCCCGAGCGCGAAGCGCAGGTACTGCGGCGGGTCGTCGAACGCAACAAGGGTCCGCTGCGCGACGAGGAGATGGTCCGCCTCTTCCGCGAGATGATGTCGGCGTGCCTCGCACAAGAAGAGCCGCTAAAAGTCGCCTACCTCGGCCCCGAAGGCACGTTCACGCAATCCGCCGTGTTGAAGCACTTCGGCCACTCCGTGCATGCGCTGTCAGTGCCCACCATCGACGAGGTATTCCACGAAGTCGAGGCGGGCACCGCGGACTTTGGCGTCGCGCCGATCGAAAACTCGAGCGAGGGCAGCGTCAACATTCATACGCTGGACATGTTCCTGACGTCGCCCCTGAAGGTGTGCGGCGAGATCGAGTTGCGAATCCATCAGCATCTGATGGGCCGCATGGCCGACATCAAGAGCATCAAGCGCGTGTGCTCGCACCCGCAATCGCTCGCCCAGTGCAAAGCGTGGCTCGCGGAAAACTTGCCGGACGTGGAGCTGGTACCCGTGGCCAGCAACGCCGAGGCTGCGCGTCGCGCTCGCGACGAGGACGGTACCGCGGCGCTTGCCGGTGAAGCGGCCGCGAAAGTGTACAGCTTGCGAATTCTGTTTCAGACGGTCGAAGACCGCGACGACAACAGCACGCGTTTCGTCGTCGTCGGGCGCAAGTTGTTCCCGCCGAGCGGCAACGACAAGACATCGGTGCTCGTTTCCGCGAGCGGTACCAAGGGTCCTGGCGTGCTGCTGCACTTGCTCGGTCCGCTGGCACGTCACGGCGTCAATATGACGCGCATAGAGTCGCGACCGTCACGCAAACGTAAATGGGACTACGTGTTTTTCGTGGATCTCGATGGCCACGCAGAAGACCCGTCCGTGCGCAAAGCCCTCGAGAAGATCAAAGCGCACGCGTCGTTGTTCAAGGTGCTGGGCGCATACCCCAAAGCCGTTCTATAGGTCATAGGCGGCTGTGACCCAACACCCGAACAGCTTTCGCGCGCTGCCGGTCGATCGCGTCGGCGGCACGATCACGGTGCCTGGCGACAAATCCATCTCGCACCGTGCGTTAATGCTCGGCGCCGTCGCGGACGGCCGCACGGTCGTGCACGGATTTCTCGCGAGCGAGGACTGTCTCGCGACCCAAGCCGTCATGGAGGCGCTCGGTGTATCGATTCAGCGAGGCCCCAGGGAGACGGTGCAAATCGACGGCGTGGGCCTCGCTGGTCTAACGGCTCCCGCGCGCGTGCTCGATCTTGGCAATTCGGGCACCGCAATTCGTTTGCTCATCGGGTTGCTGGCCGGTCAACCCTTCGCGTGCGAGCTCACGGGCGACACCTCGCTACGCCAGCGCCCCATGGAACGCGTTGCCGTGCCGCTGCGCAAGATGGGTGCGCAAATAGACACCGCCGCGGGCGGCAAGCCGCCGGTAAAGCTGCGTGGCGGAGTGCAACTACGTGGCATCGACTACGCGCTGCCGATGGCCAGCGCGCAAGTCAAATCTGCCGTGCTACTGGCAGCGCTCGGCGCGACGGGCCGCACGATCGTGCGCTCGCCTGGACCGAGCCGCGATCACACGGAGCGGATGCTGCTGACGATGGGCGCCGCAGTTGCGCAGGACTCACGCGGGGCAGGTCACAGCGTCGCGCTGGAAGGCCCGGTCAAACTGCGGGGAATCGAGATCACGGTCCCCGGCGACTTTTCGTCGGCCGCGTTCTTCATGGTGGCAGGCTGCATCGGGGCGCGCGACGGTCTGACGATTCGCAATGTAGGTATGAACCCTACGCGCACGGGATTACTGACGATCCTGCGGTCCATGGGCGCCGACATCGAGATCCGCAACGAGCGCGGCGCGGGCGCCGAGCCGGTCGCCGACCTGCTCGTGCGTAAGTCCGCGTTACACGGCATCGACGTGTCTCCGGAACTCGTGCCGCTTTCGATCGACGAGTTCCCGATCCTGTTCGTCGCAGCGGCAGCCGCGTCGGGGACGACCACGGTCACGGGCGCCGAAGAGCTTCGAAAGAAGGAAACGGACCGCATCGCAGTCATGGCGCGCGGCCTCGAGAAGGTCGGCATCCACGTCGAAGAGCTACACGACGGCGCACGGATCACGGGCGGCGAAGTGCGCGGCGGCGCCGTCGACAGCCGCGGCGATCACCGCATCGCAATGTCGTTCGCGGTCGCGAGCCTCCTCGCAAGTGAGCCAATCGATATCGCCAACACCGCGGAGGTGGCCACGTCATTTCCGAGCTTTCTCGAGGTGGCCGCGGCGGCGGGGTTGAACGTGCAAGCGGGGAGTCACATTCCGTGAAGCGGAGCGAGGTGCCAGTCGTCGCTGTCGACGGCCCCAGCGGCTCCGGCAAGGGTACCGTCAGCCGGCAGCTGGCCGTAGCCCTGGGCTGGCATTACCTCGACAGCGGTGCCTTGTACCGGCTCGTCGGCTTAGCCGCGCGCCGCAACGGCGTCGACCTCGGCGATGCCGACCGCCTGGCCCCTCTCGCGGCGAACCTCGACGTGCGCTTCGCTCCGGCAGGCGAACTCGAACGGGTCTACCTAGACAACACCGAGGTCGCGGCCGAGCTTAGGACCGAGCAGGCCGGCGAGGCCGCATCCCGGGTCGCTGCCGTGCCGGCCGTCCGGACGGCGTTGCTGCAGCGGCAGCGCGATTTTGCGCGCTGGCCCGGCCTCGTGGCCGACGGCCGCGATATGGGCAGCGTCGTTTTCCCGGCTGCTGCACTGAAGGTGTTCCTGACCGCCAGCGCCGAAGAACGCGCCATGAGACGGCATAAGCAGTTGAAGGAAAAGGGGATTGATGTTAGCCTGCCCGACCTTTCCTGGGACATAGCGCAGCGGGATGCACGCGATGCAACCCGCGTTGTGGCGCCACTTCGGCCGACACCGGAAGCGCATGTGATCGACTCCACGAGCTTGTCGCCCGAGGAAGTTGTCGGCCGCATCCTGGAATGGCTCGGGGCTGTGGGCGTAGAGATCGAGCGGGCCTGAAATTACGCAGCGGCAGGATGCCACTGTTTTGCAACAACCCCATACGGGCAGGACGTCCGGTGGATATTGGAAGTAGACATGAGCGAATCATTTGCACAACTATTAGAAGAGAGTTTTGCCACTCAGAAGATCAAGCCGGGATCCATTCTTACCGGCATCGTCGTCAGCGTAAGCGCCGACATGGTGATCGTGCACGCGGGCCTGAAGTCCGAAGCGGTCATCCCAGCAGAACAGTTTTACAACGAGCGCGGCGAGCTCGACGTCAAAGTCGGTGACCACGTCGAAGTGGCGCTCGATACCGTCGAAGACGGCTTCGGCGAAACGCGCTTGTCGCGCGAAAAAGCCAAGCGCACGCGCACGTGGACGCGACTCGAAGAGTCCTTCCAGAAAGGCGAAATCGTCAAAGGCACGATCAGCGGGCGGGTCCGCGGCGGTTTCACCGTCGACATCGACCTCGTACGCGCGTTCCTGCCGGGTTCGCTTGTCGATGTGCGCCCCATCCGCGATCCGGCAGCCCTTGAAGGTAGCACGCTCGAGTTCAAGGTCATCAAGCTCGACCAGAAACGCAACAACGTCGTCGTGTCGCGACGCGCAGTGGTCGAGGCCGAGTACAGCGCCGAGCGCGAGTCGCTGCTGAAGAACCTCCAGGAAGGCACGACGCTGAAGGGCGTCGTCAAGAACCTCACTGACTACGGCGCGTTCGTCGACCTCGGCGGTATCGACGGCCTGCTGCACATCACGGACATGGCGTGGAAACGCGTCAAGCATCCGTCGGAAGTTGTCAGCGTCGGTCAGGAGCTCGAGGTCAAGGTGCTCAAGTTCGATCGCGAGCGCAATCGCGTGTCGCTCGGCTTGAAGCAACTCGGCGCCGACCCCTGGGCCGATCTCGCGCGGCGTTATCCGCCGAGCACGCGGTTGTTCGGCAAGGTCACGAATATCGCCGACTACGGCTGCTTCGCGGAGATCGAGGAAGGCGTCGAAGGCCTCGTCCACGTATCCGAGATGGACTGGACGAACAAGAACGTCAATCCGCACAAGGTCGTGCAGATTGGCGACGAGATCGAGGTCATGGTCCTCGACATCGACGAAGAACGTCGCCGTATCTCGCTCGGTCTGAAGCAGTGCAAACCGAACCCTTGGGTGGAGTTCGGCGAGAACTACAAGAAGAACGACAAGGTTTCTGGCCAGATCAAGTCGATCACCGATTTCGGCGTATTCATCGGTCTGCCGGGTGGCATCGACGGGCTCGTGCACCTCTCCGACTTGTCGTGGGACGCGCCGGGGGAAGAAGCCGTCCGTAACTACAAGAAGGGCGACACTCTCGAGACGACGGTCCTCGCAATTGATCCGGAGCGCGAGCGCATCTCGCTCGGCGTGAAACAGCTCGACAAGGATCCGCTGTCGTTGTTCCTCGGGGAGCATCCGAAGGGCAGCATCATCACGGGCGTCGTGCAGGAAGTCGATGCGAAGATGGCCACCATCGCGCTCGACGGCGCCATGATCGGCCAGCTACGCGCGTCGGAAATCGCGCGTGACCGCGTCGAAGACGCGCGCACAGCGCTGAAAGTGGGCGACACCGTCGAAGCGAGAATTACTGGCGTCGACCGTAAGACGCGGATCATCTCGCTGTCGATCAAGGCCAAAGAGGCCCAGGAAGAAGCGCAGGCGATTCAGAGCTACCGGAGCGAGTCGGGCCGAACGAGCACAGGCACGACTCTCGGCGATCTGCTGAAGGAGCAGATGAATCCGGAGTAAGGTTCGCGGCGCCGCGCTAGGGTGCACTGGCCTGACAGAGGTCCGTACTGATGACGAAATCGGAGCTGATCGAATCCATCGCGCGCAGCCAGAAGCATTTGCCGGCCAAGGACGTGGAACTGGCCGTCAAGCACATTCTGGAGCTGATGAGCGAGGCACTTGCGAACGGCAAGCGAATCGAAATCCGCGGTTTCGGCTCGTTCTCCTTGCACTACCGCCCGCCGCGAATGGGGCGCAACCCCAAGACCGGCGAAGCGGTAGCGCTCGCAGGCAAGAACGTGCCGCACTTCAAACCCGGCAAGGATCTTCGCGAACGCGTCAACGAGTCCCGGCATTTGCCCGTTCGCGACTGATTACAGGCGCTTCCGGGCACGCGCCACTACTGAATGCCCACTGAAGCCACTTTCCTTCTCGCAGCGCTGCTGATCATCGCCGCGGCCAGCGGGTTCGCGTTCAAGATCTACAGTGACCGCGATCGCGATCTGCCACCGCGTATCAGCGCGGATTACATCCGCGGTTTGAACCTCGTGCTGAACCGCAAGACGGACGAAGCCCTCGAGTTGTTCGTGCAAATGGCTAAGGTCGACGAGGACACTCTCGAGACGCATTTCGCCCTCGGTCATCTGTTCCGCAGGCGAGGCGAGGTCGAGCGGGCAATACGGGTGCACGAGAACCTGCTTGCGCGCCCGACGCTGAACGAAACGCAGAGGCACCAAGCGTTGTTCTCGCTCGCCGAGGACTACCTCGGCGCCGGTCTATTCGACCGTGCCGAGCAGTTTCTGACGCAGGTTACTGACAGTCCGACGCTAGCCGAGGCTGCGCTCGAAAAACTCGTCTACATTTACGAGCGCGAGCAGGAGTGGCAGAAAGCCATCGACGCCCAACGCAAGCTCGAGATGTTGAGCGGCGCGAAGTCGAGCCAGGTGGCTCACTACTACTGCGAACTCGCGGAGCTGGCCCGAGCCAGCGGTAACCGCCAGCTGGCGCGTGAGCACCTGAAGAATGCCGTCCGCAGCCAGTCTGGTGTGCTGCGCGGGGCACTGATACGCGCGGCGTTAGCACAAGAGGAGGGCGATTTCCTCGAGGGCTGCGCACTGTACGAGCAGGTCATCGCCGCCGACCGACAGTTCGTCTCGGAAGTGTTGCCGTCGTTGATGACATGCTATCGGGAGGCCGGACGCAGCGCCGACTTCGAAACCTATTTGCAACGACTCGTCGGTCGCGACGCTTCCCTGCAACGCGATCTCGCCTATGCGGCCGTGATCAGCAATCTCACGGATTCCCCAATGCTCGCGACGTGCGTCGAACGCTTCGTGTTCGAGCACCCGGTGCTTGCGAGCCTGGTAAATGCCGAGGAGTTGAAAACGCTGCCCGACGAGCAACGCCGCGGCGCAATCGCGCGCATCGCGCAGGGCCTGCGGCAAGTGGCAATCTCGAGCGCGCGTTACCGCTGCGGCAATTGCGGTTACAGCACGCAGCGTTTCATCTGGCATTGCCCGAGCTGCAAGCTGTGGGAAACGATCCGACCGATCCAGACGTTTGCGCTGGAAGGCGTGCTGTCCTAGTGAGTCGATCGGGCTTCGAAACTTACTGAAGAAACCAGATTGACTAGCTGAGTGTCCACTCGGCCCCCGCTAGCATCTGTTACTCCTTCTTCCACCATAGGAGTGACGACGATGATTTCGAAACTATTGCAGCTCGTGCTTGCGGCAGCGGCCTGCGCGGGCGGCCCTGCATTCGCCGGTCCGGTGAACATCAATACCGCGGATGCGGCCACGCTGGCCTCCGAGCTGACCGGAGTCGGCCCTGCGCTGGCGCAGGCCATCATCAAGGACCGCCAAGAGCACGGCAACTTCGCGACGCCCGAGGCTCTTTCGCGCGTGAAGGGCATCGGAGATCGGATCGTAGAGATGAACAAGGCCAACATTCTCATCGCCGATCCAGCGCCGAAGCGCTGAGCAGAAACACGAGCGCTTCGGGGTATGGACCTTCCGGTCCATACCCCTTATCGGCGCTGCGAAAATGAGCAAGGTGTAACCCTTTTTATCGGATTCGTTCGGTATGATCAGATCAAGATTTGCCGAGGTAGTCCGATGGCTCGCATTCGTACCGCCGTATTTCCGGTCGCCGGCCGCGGCACACGTTTCCTCCCTGCTACCAAGGCGTCGCCGAAGGAAATGTTGCCTATCGTCGACAAGCCGTTGATCCAATACGCGGTCGAAGAGGCGCTCGAAGCAGGCGCTGAACGCCTCGTGTTCGTGACAGGGTCGTCAAAACGAGCCATCGAGGATCATTTCGATACGGACATCGAGCTCGAGCGACAGCTCGCTGAGTCCGGCAAACACGATCTGCTCGCCCTCGTGCGTCACATCGTGCCACCGGAGGCGACCTGCATTTTCGTGCGTCAAGGCGTGCCGCTTGGCCTTGGCCACGCGGTGTTGTGCGCGAAACCGGTCGTCGGGGACGAGCCCTTCTTTGTCCACCTGGCCGACGACCTGATTTACAGCGAAGTCGGTTGCCTCGCGCAAATGAGCCAGCATTTCGACAAATACGGAGCGAGCGTGCTCGGAGTCGAAACTGTGCCGCAGGACCAGACGGGCAGCTACGGAATCGTGGCCGTCGAGCAAGACGGCAAAGGTGCGATGCGCGTGACGCGGATCGTCGAGAAACCAAAACCAGCCGACGCGCCTTCGAACCTCGCCGTCGTCGGTCGCTACATCTTAACGCCCCGCGTTTTCGCCAAACTGGAGCGCACGCAGCGCGGCGCCGGCGGGGAAATCCAACTGACCGACGGCATCGCGGCACTCATGGCTGACGAGCCTGTGCACGTGCTGCCGTTCAGCGGCGTGCGCTACGACTGCGGCAGCAAGATCGGTTATCTGCGCGCTACCGTCGAGTATGGCTTGCGCCATCCGGAGCTCGGTGCGAGTTTTCGTGCCTATCTGCAGAACGTGTGGGAGCGCTGAGCGCGCCGCTACCAGTTCGCTGCCAGCGCTCTAATCTCGTCGTTGTGCTCGCCGAGCCGCGGCGGGTAGCGCCGATAGGTGGGGCCGTTCTCGGCAAACCGTATCGGTACCGCAATCGACCTCACGACGCCGATCAGCGGATGTTCGAGCTCGACAATCATGCGGCGCGCGATCACGTGCTCGTCCGTCAAGGTTTCGTCTGGAAAATTGATCGGCCCCGCAGGAACGCCTGCCTCTACCAACTGCTCGACCCATTCGGCCGCGGGCCGCTGCCGCAGAATCTGTTCCACGAGCTCGATCAGCTCGCGCCGGTGCAGGTTGCGATCGGCGTTCGTCGCGAACCGGGGGTCGACGAGAAGCGTTTGCTCGACGCGAAGGATCTTGCAGAACTTCGTCCACAATCGCTCGTTGCCGACGGCGATGATCATGGTCTTGTCCTGCGCGCGCACAGGTTGATACGGCGTCACGGTCGGGTGCTCGTTGCCAAGTCGCTGCGGACGTTTGCCAGTCGCAAAGTAGCTCGCGCCGATATTCGCAAGCCAGCTCAACTGCGCGTCAACGAGCGCAACGTCGATGAGTTGACCGCGTCCAGAACCATTCGAGCGGTTGTCTCGCGCGTACAAAGCCGCGAGCACGCCGAGGCACGTGTAGATGCCGCCGGAGATGTCTGCCATTGGCGAAGGAAATCGACTCGGCCCACCTTCGGGCGGCCCCGTTAGCGCCATGAGCCCGGCTTCGCCCTGCGCGATGATGTCGTAGCCGCTCCGGTTCGCCTTCGGCCCAGTGTGACCGTAACCGCTGATTGCCCCATATACGAGCCCCGGATGACGGTCGCGCAGGGTGTCAGGATCGAGCCCAGACCGTGCCAACGATTCGAGGCGAGGATTGTTCGTGAGAAACACATCGGCGCGCCCAACGAGCTCGTTCAACAAGGCGAGATCCGCAGGTTGCTTGATGTCGAGCTCGATGCTGCGCTTGTTGCGATTGACGCCGAGGAAGTAGGCGCTCTCGCCCTCGAGGAAAGGCGGCCCCCAGCCACGTGCCTGGTCGCCGTCACCCGGCCGCTCTACTTTCACGACGTCGGCGCCGAGATCGCCGAGTAGCATCGCGCAATACGGGCCGGCGAGCGCCTCGGTCATGTCGACGACTTTGATGCCGGCCAACGGTGCAACTTCGGTCACGAGCTCTCCGGGTTGTGCTCAGATTTTGGGCCGCTAGTATAAGCGCTGGCCAACTCTCTAAGGTGCAGGAGCTCGCGTGCAAAACAACGTCGCTGTCCGGAACATCGATCGTGCCGATCCCGCCACCATTGCCGCCTTGGGCGAGCTTGGCGTTGCGACGGTCCACGAGGCGCAGGGTCGCACGGGCCTTTTGCAGTCGTACATGCGGCCGATCTACGCCGGCGCACGCATTGGCGGCAGCGCGATTACCGTGCTCCTGCACCCAGGTGACAACTGGATGTTGCACGTGGCAGTCGAGCTCGCGAAACCGGGTGACCTCATCGTCGCGACGGTCAGCGCCCCGAACTCCGACGGCATGTTCGGCGACCTGCTCGCCACATCGTTTCGTGCGCACGGCGTGCTCGGCCTCGTGATCGACGCCGGTTGCCGCGACGTCAAGGACCTCACGGAGATGAAGTTCCCCGTGTGGAGTCGCGCGGTCTCGGCCAAGGGGACCATCAAGGCGACCGTCGGCTCCGTCAATGTACCGGTCGTGTGCGCCGGCATGCTCGTGAACCCGGGCGACGCGATCGTTGCCGACGACGACGGAGTGGTCGTGGTCGCGCGCGCCAACGCGGGACAAGTGCTCGAATCGAGCCGTAAACGGGTGGCCACCGAGGAGCAAAAGAGGGCACAGCTCGCGGCGGGCCAACTCGGCCTCGACATGTACAAAATGCGTGAGCCTCTCGCGAAGGCAGGACTCGTGTATTACGACCGTCTGAGCGACGTCAGCGAGAAGCGTTAGCCCCGAAGAGCGACGCGAACACCGAGCGAATCCACTGGTTGCCGGGGTCGCGATGGAAACGTTCGTGCCAGTACTGCGAAACGTCGAGCCGTGGCATCTTCACCGGCGTCGGAAACGTACGTAACCCAAACCCTTCGGCCAGTTCCTTGGCGGCCGTCGACGGAATGGTGGCAATCGCATCGGTGCGGCCTGCGACGATGGCCGCCGTCACGAACGTCGGCACCCGACACACGATGTTCTCGGCCGGGACCGCGCGTTCGAGCGCGCGCTCCGCCTGCTGGTGCGCGTGGCCAGTGCCGTGGGTTGAAACGACGACGTGGCGTTCGGCCGCGAACGCGGCGACGGACGGCCGATTGCCGATGCGCGGGTGCTCACGCCTCGCGACACTCACGTAGGTCACGGACCAGAGCAGTTGGCGCCTGATGCGCTTCGACAGCGCAGCAAACGAGCCCATCGCGAAATCGAGATGTCCAACTTCGAGCGACGCCTCCAGCCCATCGACGTCGGGTGCCACAACTCGCAGCCGCACACCCGGAGCGACGCGCTCGAGATGTGGCAACAAGCGGGGCAACAGGCGCAGCATGCCGGAATCCACGACACTAAAGTTGAACGTGCGCGCGGCCGTTTGGGGATCGAATGGCCGGTGGTGCGCGCGCAGCATCGTTACGCTGTCGAGCAGCGATCGAACCGATGGCTCGAGCTCGCGCGCTTTGGCCGTGGGCTCCATGCGGTTCCCTGCGCGGACGAACAAAGGGTCGGCGAAATAACGGCGCAGCCTGGCGAGCGTCTTGCTCAACGCGGGCTGACTCAAACCCAAGACCACCGCCGCCTGCGTCAAATTTCGCTCGCGCAGCAATACTTCGAACGCGCGCAGCTGGCGAAGATCGATCTCCAATGCCATTCCCCAAGGTTATCGAGGCTATAGCCAATAGTACATCGCCGCAGCCGAGGGTATCGCGTAGGTTGGTGAATTGAGAGGCGCCTCACCGGCGCGCCGAGATCGAGGAGAGGGGCATGAAGAGAGTAATGGGGTTGGCTGCAGCGGCGATGCTAACGGCCGGAGTCGCTGGAACGGCGTTGGCGCACCATTCGTTCGCGATCTTCGACCATTCACGGACCTACACGCTGAAGGGCAACGTGAAGTCCTTTCAGTGGACCAACCCGCACGGCTACATCGACCTCGAAGTAAAGGACGGGCCGCCGGGCATCGACCGCTTCACGCTCGAGATGACGAGCATCAATATGTTGCAGCGCGCGGGCTGGAAATCATCCGACGTGCACCCGGGGGATGAAGTGACGGCTATCGTCGCGCCCTTGGCCACGGGCGACAAAGGCGGGCTGCTGCTCGAGTTGCGCATGAAGGACGGCCGCACGCTCGTGCCACCCGTCCCGGCTATCGACACCTTCAAACGGACGCCTTGAACATGCGCGGCCAGATCCTCGCACGCATTACCTGCGTGCCGCTCGTGACGCTGTTAGGGGTATTTGCTCTCGGCTCCGCGCGTGCGCAAGACCCGCCGGACCTGACCGGCGCGTGGGAACGCTATCGCGGGCCGCCTGGTGATGCGACGAACCCGCCGCCGGACGCCACTCCGCCGTTGAAAGCACCGCTGTTGAAAGATTGGCAGGCCCGCCGCGTCGCGGAGCGCGAAGCCGACGCGCGAGGTGAGCCGATCGCGAAGGGTTACACCCACTGCATACCCGAAGGCTACCCCACGATGATGAACGGACCGTTTCCGTTTGACATCGTGCAGAGCCGCTCGCAGATCAATATCGCGCAAGAAGCGTACAGCCAAGTGCGCCGCATCTACTTGGGCAAGCCGCAGAAAAAGCTCGACGACTTCGAGCCCGGGTTCTACGGGCGCTCGGTTGGGAACTGGGAAGGCGCCACCTTGGTCGTCGACACGATCGGCATCAAAGACTACGTGATTTTCCGCGACGTTCCGCACACGCCGCAGCTGCGAGTCCGCGAGCGCCTGCACCTCGTCACGCCGGACATCTTGTGGGATGAGCTCACCCTTGAGGATCCGGGCGTCCTCGAGAAACCTTGGAAAGTGACGTTTGCGTACCGCCGCGTGCCGAACTACGAGATCATCGAGTATGTATGCGAGGACAATCGCGAGTATGCCGACGACAAAGGCGTGACTCGCCTCCGTTTGAAGGAATAACGGTCGAGGTACCGACTACTCGGGGACCGTCGGCAAGAACCGCGGCTCCGGAAACGGACCGCGTACTCGCTCCGCGAGCGCCGCGATCTCGAGCAGCAACGCTTCCGTTCCGGGCCGGCCGATGATGGCGATACCTAGGGGCAGCTCCCCAGCCATGGTGAACGGGAGCACCACGCTCGGATAACCCGAAACGGCCGCGATGCTCGAGCTGCTGACCGGGATACGGTCACCCGGGCTCAGGTCGTTGCGCCAAGCTGGAGCGTTGACCGGCGCCACGAGCGCGGCCAGATTGTGGCGCTCGAATTCGGCGGCAAGGGCGGAGCGGGCAGTTGCGATCGCTGCGGTCGCCAGTTGATACCGGGGATCGGCGGTGCCGTTGCTCGCTTGCGCCTCGAGGAACAATTCCTGGCCAAAGAGCGGCATGACTTCAGTCGCGTGATCGGCGTTGAACTCGATCAAGCGATTCAGCGTACGCGGGCCTTTGCGCACGTTCGAAAGATACGCGGCCACTCCGTCGTGAAACTCGGCAACCAGCACCGTATGCTCCGCGCCATCCGGCGGACCGTCCGCAATCACAGGGTCAATGAGTTCGGCCTGCAGCTGGCGCAATACAGCGAGCGCGGCGTCAAAACCGGCTTCAACTGCAGCGTTGCGCCCCGCGCCGAGGTAATTGCGTACGACGCCGACCTTCAATCCCGCCAATGACACTCGTTGCTGTGAAACTCCGCCCGTCGCGCCCGCCAATACACCGAACAGCAACGCCGCATCGGCAACGGACCGTGCAAGCGGCCCAGCGGTGTCCTGACTCCGCGCCACGGGCACGATGCCGCGCTGACTGATCGCGCCCAAAGTCGGTTTCACGCCGACGACGCCGTTCGCACCTGCGGGGCACACGATCGACCCATCTGTCTCGGTGCCCACCGCGAGCGGTGCGAGACGCGCAGCAACCGCGACAGCTGAACCGCTCGACGAGCCGCAGGGGTTGCGATCGAGCACGTACGGATTACGCGTTTGCCCGCCGAGGCTGCTCCAGCCGCTCGTCGAAGCCGTCGATCGAAAGTTCGCCCACTCGCTCAAGTTGGTCTTACCGAGCAGCACCGCGCCGGCAGCGCGTAGTCGGGCGGCGACCACCGCATCCTCACGCGCGCTATGCGCTGCGAGCGCGAGCGAACCGGCGCTGGTAGCCATGCGGTCGGCGGTGTCGATGTTGGCCTTGAGCAGTACGGGCACCCCGTGCAGTGGCCCGAGGCCGCCGCGGCTTCGCTGTCGGTCGAGCCGACGCGCGATCGCCAGCGCGTCGGGGTTGATTTCGATCACTGCCCTTAGCGTCGGGCCGGCCTCGTTCAGCGCGGCAATTCGACGAAGAAACACCTGGGTCACGTGCTCCGCCGACACGCGACCCTCGGCAAGCTCCGCGCGCAGCGTCAATGCGTCCCAGCCTACGATTTCGGCATCGCTGGGCGCCGCCGCCTGCACGGGCAACATCGCGAAGGACCAAGCACACACGAGAGCCGTTCGCCACATGCGCCTATGGTAGTCAAAGGGGGGAGGGAAAAGCGCGGGTAGCGCGAGCTAACATGCTCGACGTGCCGAAACGCTCGAGTGAAAAATCGCACTTACGAGGCCGCCCGCCACACCCGGACCAACTGACGCCGGGCGAATGGCGAATCGTGAACGCCGTGCGCCACGGCCTAAGCAATGCCGCGATCGCCAAACGACGCGGCATCAGCGAGGACGCGGTCAAATTTCACGTCCGCAATGCGGCCGCGAAACTCGGACTGCGCGATCGCGGCGAGCTCAAGCGCTGGCGGGGAGCGCCGGCCGACAGCGCGCTGGCAATGCGCGGCTCAAAACCTGCCAACAACGAGGAACTGCGGATGACAGCGTCGCGTTCAAAGCTCGGCCCTATCGGTCAGATCTCGCGCACCGTCGGCGACATCGATGCTGCGTGCGCGTGGTACGGGGGCGTGCTCGGGCTCCCGCATCTGTACACGTTTGGGAAGCTCGCATTCTTCGATTGCGGCGGCACGCGCCTGTTCTTGAGCGCCGAAAACGCGGCGCCGGGTCCGGAGTCGATTCTGTATCTGCGCGTCGAGGACATCGCGGCTGCGCACGCCGAGCTCACGGCCCGCGGCGTCGAATTCAGCGGTGCGCCTCACATGATCCACCGCCACGCAGATGGCACGGAGGAGTGGATGGCGTTTTTCAAAGACCCCGACGGGCGGCCGCTGGCATTGATGTCGCAGGCTAAGAAGAGCTGACGAGCGGTAGCGCCGTCTCGCGAGAACCGTACAACGCGACCACGCTCTCCGCAGCTTTCAGCACCTGGTCCCGCAAGTTGTAGGGCTCGATCACTTCCACATGAGCGCCAAGGCCCAGGGCAAACTGCAGGGCTTCGTACTCTGCGTCGAAGCGTAGGGCGACGCGAATGCGCTCGCCGGCAGGCTCTTCCGATTGCACGCGCCAGCCGCGATAGCGAATCCAAGGCATCGCCACGGGGTCTGCTAAGACAGTCACGAAGTACCTGGGCAGCCCTGCGCGAAACTCCGTCGCTGCACGTTCCCAATGCGCGGCCAGATCGAACTCCGCGGGGCGCCGCGCGGGTTCGTCCAGCGCAATCGCACCACTGACCCGAGACAGCCGATACGTGCGCCGCTGCTCGTCACGATCGGCGACGAGGTACCACGAGTTGCCGCGCGCCACGACGCCGAGCGGTTCAACGATGCGTTCGCTGCGCTCACCGCCCGATTTCTCGTAGAGAAACCGTAGCCGGCGACCGCGCCACAGCGCATCGAGCACCGTCGGGAGGCTCGCGAGCGACACTGTTGAGTCACGCCAGCCACGTGCATCGACGAGGATGCGCTGGCGCACGAACTCGGCCTGCTCACGCAGCTCTCGAGGCAGCGCGGCTTGGAGCTTCAGCCAAGCCCCTTCAGCCGCCTGCTTGAGACCGAGGTCGGCTAGGAGATGCGGCGGTCGCGCGAGGAACAGAGATTGGATCTCAGGAGACGTGAGTCCCGTGAGCTTGGTCTGATAGCCGTCGATCAGCCGCCAGCCGCCCCCCGCACCACGCTCAGCCGTCAGCGGTACTCCGGCGGAACCGAGCGCCTCCATGTCACGGAGGATCGTGCGTTCCGATACCTCGAGGCGCTCCGCCAGCGTCCGCGCCGTCATCCGGCCATTGGCCTGGAGGAGCAACAGAATCGATAGCAGGCGATCGGCACGCATGCGCGAACGCTAGCAGAAATAGCTGACACCTGATGTCAGGAATGCCGCTGTTCCTCTGGGCGGGGCGCAGGCGCGCCCGCGCTAGCCCTAGCGTCGATCGCCGAATAGGCGCAGGAGCATCAGGAAGAGGTTGATGAAGTCGAGATACAAGGCCAGCGCGCCACCGACGGCATACGACTGGGCCTGTGAGCCGTCCACCTGCAGAGCCATGGCCTTCAGTCGTTGCGCGTCGTAGGCAGTGAGGCCTGTAAACACGATGACGCCCACGGCCGAAATCAGAAACTGGAGCGCGCTGTTCTGCCAGAACATCCCGACGAGCGAGGCAATGACGATGCCAATAAGGCCCATGAACGCGAACTGGCCAAGACCGGTGAGGCTGCGCTTCGTCAGCGTGCCATAGAGGGCGAGGGCGCCGAACATCCCGGCTGTCGTCACGAACGCGGATGCGATCGAGGCACCGGTAAACGCGAGGAGAACCACGGAGAGAGTGACTCCGTTCAACGCGGAATACAGGAGAAACAGACCAGCCGCTGTAGCCGGTGCCAACGACGCGACGCGCGCCGATATCCAGAACACCAAGCCGAGCTCTGCGATCACGAGTCCGAAGAACAGGACGCGGCTGCTCACAATGGCCTGCACGAGCGCCGGCTGACTGGCCACATACATGGCCACGCCCGCGGTCACCGCCAAACCGACGAACATCCAGCCGTAGACCCGTTTCAAAAAGTCGCTAACCCGCGTGTCAGCGAGCCCTCGTACCGCCGTGGGTGCCGTCTTGAAAGCGTCGTAGTCAGCCACTGGTCATTACTCCGTTGGATGTCGGGAGAGTATGGCCTGCAAAAGAGAGCGGCGCGATCATTTCAGATGACCGCGCCGTCCCCAAGCCTGCGATCCGACGTTAGTCCTTGATCTTCGTGATCTTCGAGCCCTGCACCGACAGATCGCCGATCAAGCCCTTCTCGCCGTAGGCGAACGCGATGATGGGCGTGTTGTGCGTCAAACTGTCGTAGTCCGCGCCGGCATTCTTCGACACGACGGTCACACCCGCGTCGGCGCCGATCGACCAACCATCCGTGTGGGTAAAGGTCTCGAGCGCGTCCTGGGTCATGAACATGATGATCTCGGCGCGTTTAGCGAGCCCGAGGGTCAAGCCTACCGAGCCCCCGCCGATGCTGTAGTAGCCGACTGTCTTACCTTTGACTTTAAGGACTCCCTCGCCGAATTCGCCTGCGACGCCGACGCCACCTTTCGTGATGTGCGGGAACACCAGCATGCCAGCGGCCCGTCTGGCGAGACCTGGATTCGACGGGTTGAGTGCATCGAAGTCCGCGAGACTCTTGGCGACATCTTCATCGATGTTGGTTTTAGAGGCGGCGAAACTCACTGCGCTGCCGAGGCCGAATACGCTGATAGCGGCGGCTGCGATGACAAAGGAACGGTTCATGGACAATTCTCCCTGGTTCAGGACGTCGCGCGCCGATTACGGACGGCGCGACTACGGCGCCCACTTTCCGCTCAGGCCTCGCGTAGTTCCGTGCGGTGGCGTACCGAATGACCCGTGTTGTCGAGGGGCGAATCTAACTCTCTGAGATTGCACGCGTTTCAACGGCTGTTGCCTTGACTTGCCTGGAGCCTTCTTCCAAAATGCGGCCGCCTTCCAGGCCTGCGTTTCCCCGGTAGCTCAGTTGGTAGAGCGACGGACTGTTAATCCGTTGGTCGGCGGTTCGAGTCCGTCCCGGGGAGCCAACTCACCCTCCCGTTCGACAAGTTTGGCTTTAGCCGGCACCCACGCGTGCCGCGCGTCACGTGGCCGTAGCCAGCGAGCGACATAGGCCGAGTGGACCAAGCCACGTCTGTTCCGCCGTTCGACTGCCGTGGTCCTGCCCTACACGGACGCCACGCAGAGTGGGGTAGCGGCGATCGCCTTGGCTAATTATCGCCCGGCGATTGCGACGGCCGTTGGCGACCTGCCCGACATCGTGATTCACGGGCGCAAGGGGCTGCTGGTTCCGCCGTGCGACGCCAAGAGCCTGCGGACGCAATGCAAAAACTCGTGGACGATCCCGACTTTCGTAACGCCCTGGCTATGGGTGCGGGCCAGTACGCGAAAGACAAGCTGTCGTGGTCGCGGATCGCGGAGCTCACGGAGGAAACGTATTGCCGCGCGATCGCGTCACGTTGCAACGCGACCGAGCGATTCGTCGTGGACGAATCGGCCTGATCGAGAGGGGCTGGGTTCGCGTCTATTGCGGGTCGATCAGATGCCGCACCTTCGGCAGCGACTCAGCGGCGAAGAAGAGAAAGTTGTTGACGTGCGCGGACTCCTCCGCAACTCGTGTCGCGATCTTCGCGACGTCCTGGTGTTCTTCCAGCCTGTCGGATAACGCCACGGCTTCGACGTTGACCGGCGACCGTGCGCCGACGCGGCCAGGATGTGCCGATGGGTCTACGCAAGCGCCGGCGGCGGCGTTCGTCAGCTCAGCGCGATCGTGCGGCACGAGGTTCCATGCGTTGTGGACGATGAACCTGACTAAGGATGTCGTGTTTCTACGTCGAGAATGCGCTCCACACCGACGATGCAGATCCAAGATCGACGACAACAGCCCGCTACACGTCAGCTCATTCGGCCATGAACGCGCGCAAACGCGCGAGCGCGTCGGTCAGCGTCTCTGTGGACGCGGCAAACGAGAACCGCAGGTAGCCGGGCGCGCCAAACGCCGTGCCCGGCACGAGCGCGACCCCCGTCGCCTCGAGGATCTGCTCGCAAAACGCGATGTCCGTCGGGGCACCCTTGCGGCGCATGGCCTGCTCGACGTTCGGGAACAAATAGAACGTGCCGCTGGCCGGCACGCAGTCGAACCCCGGCAACTCGCGTATTCCGGTGAAGAACAGGTCGTGACGGCGCCTGAATTCGACGCACATGTCGCGCACACACTGCTGGTCGCCGATGAGAGCGGCGCACGCTGCCGCCTGCGAGATCGTGCTCGCGTTCGTCGTGCTCTGGCTCTGGAGGCTCGTCATCGCCTTGACCAGAGCAACCGGCCCGGCGGCGTAGCCGAGGCGCCAACCGCTCATGGCGTACCCCTTCGACATACCGTTGACCGTCAACGTGCGGTCGTAGAGATCCGGGCACGCGGCCGCGAAGCTCGTGAACGGCGAGGCCGCCCAATAGATGTGTTCATAGATGTCGTCGGTCAGGATCACGATGTTCGGATGTCTGCGCAGGACCTCGCCGAGCGCCTCCCAATCCGCGCGTGTATACACCGCGCCGGTCGGATTGCACGGGCTGTTCAGGATCACGAGCCGCGTGCGCGGCGTGATCGCCGCGTCGAGCTGCGCCGCCGTGATCTTGAAGCCGCTCTGGGCGGTGCTCTCGACGATGACGGGTTGCGCGTCGGCGAGCCGCACCATGTCGGGATACGACACCCAGTACGGCGCGGGCACGATGGCTTCGTCACCCGCTTCGAGCAACGCGAGGCACGCGTTGTAACAGGACTGTTTGGCGCCGCTCGAGATCAACACTTGCTCAGGCGTGTAGCGCAAACCGTTGTCGCGCTCGAACTTGGTCACGACCGCTTCCTTCAACGCTCGCGAGCCATCGACGGCGGTGTACTTGGTGTCGTTGCGCGCCAGCGCTTCGCGCGCTGCAGCCTTGATGTGCTCGGGCGTCGGGAAATCCGGCTCCCCGACGCTGAGAACGATGATGTCGCGTCCAGCTTCGCGCAACCGCCCGGCCCTGGCGGTGATGCTGACGGTCGCGGAAGGCTGGAGGCGCTGCAAACGGTGCGCGAGACGAATGCTCAAAGGGAACCCTTTCTCGGGACAGGCTGTTCTATCTTAAGATGCGACCCACACTCCGCCAACCGCCGCCGTCCTCGCTCATGACCGATCGACCGTTCGAGCTTGTTGCTAGTTACGCGCCGGCGGGCGATCAGCCTCAGGCCATCGCCCGACTCGTCGACGGCGCGCGCAGCGGCCTGGCGAAGCAGACGCTGCTCGGCGTCACCGGCTCCGGCAAGACCTTCACGATGGCCAGCATCGTCCAAACGCTGCAGCGGCCGGCGCTGATCCTCGCGCACAACAAGACCCTCGCCGCGCAGCTCTACGGCGAGATGCGCGAGTTCTTCCCGCACAACTCCGTCGAGTACTTCGTCTCGTACTACGACTATTACCAGCCCGAGGCCTACGTACCCTCGAGCGATACCTACATCGAGAAGGACGCCTCGATCAACAACCACATCGAGCAGATGCGGCTGTCCGCCACGAAGTCGTTGCTTGAACGTCGCGACGTCGTGATCGTAGCGACAGTGTCGGCAATCTATGGTCTCGGCGATCCAGCCAAATATCACGACATGGTGCTGCACCTCGTGCGCGGCGCAAAGCTCGATCAGCGCACGCTGCTGCGCCGCCTCACGGAACTACAGTACGCGCGCAATCCGCTCGATCTCGCGCGCGGTACGTACCGTGTGCGTGGCGACGTGATCGACATCTTTCCGGCCGAGTCGGAGAAAGAGGCGGTACGCGTCGAGCTGTTCGATGACGAGATAGAGCAAATCAGCTTTTTCGATCCTCTGACGGGGGAGGTCACGCAACGCATGCCGCGCGCGACGATCTATCCGAAGACGCACTACGTGACTCCGCGCGAGACTCTGCTCGGAGCAGTAGACCAGATCCGCATCGACCTCGGCGAACAGCTAAATCGCCTGCGGGATGCGAACAAGCTCGTCGAAGCGCAGCGCCTCGAGCAGCGGACGCGCTTCGATCTCGAGATGATCATCGAGGTCGGCTACTGCAACGGCATCGAAAACTACTCGCGGTACCTGTCCGGGCGTAGCGCCGGCGAACCGCCGCCGTGCCTGTTCGATTACCTGCCCAACAACGCGCTGCTGTTCGTCGACGAAAGCCACGTGACGATTCCGCAGATCGGCGGTATGTACAAAGGTGATCGCTCACGCAAGGAGACGCTGGTCGAATACGGCTTCCGGTTGCCGTCCGCCCTCGACAATCGGCCGCTTTCGTTCGCGGAATACGAGCAAATTGCGCCGCAGACGGTATTCGTCTCCGCGACACCCGGCCCCTACGAGCATACCCACGCCGATCAGATCGTCGAGCAGGTGGTGCGACCCACAGGGCTCGTCGACCCGGACATCGAAGTGCGTCCCGCAGGCACGCAAGTGGACGACGTGCTGTCCGAGATTACCGCCCGCGTCACGCTGAACGAGCGCGTGTTGATTACGACGTTGACGAAGCGCATGGCCGAGGACCTCACGGACTATCTGCAAGAGCACGGCGTGCGCGTGCGCTACCTGCACGCGGACGTCGAAACGGTCGAGCGCATGGAGATCATTCGCGATCTGCGACTCGGCGAGTTCGACGTGCTCGTCGGCATCAACTTGCTGCGTGAAGGCCTCGACCTGCCAGAGGTATCCCTCGTCGCCATATTCGACGCCGACAAGGAGGGCTTCCTTCGCTCCGAAGGGTCACTGATCCAGACAATCGGCCGAGCTGCGCGCAACGTTCGCGGCAGGGCCATCCTCTACGCGGACCGCATCACGGGTTCGATGCAGCGCGCGATCGACGAGACGAACCGCCGCCGGGCGAGACAGGTGGAATTCAATCTCGCGCACGGCATCGAGCCGCAGTCGATCCGCAAAGCGGTGCAGGACGTCATGGAAGGTGCGCGTTCGACGCCCCGTTCTGGCAAAGGCGACCGCCGGCGCCGCGGCCGCGAGGACTCGACGCGCTACGAAAGGCTGTCGCCAGACCAGATCCTGGCGCGCGTCCAGCAGCTCGAGAAGAAGATGTACCAGCACGCCCGCGATCTCGAGTTCGAGCAGGCGGCGAACCTGCGCGATGAGATCAATGAGCTCCGGCAGCGCAGCGTGGGCCTGTCGCCGCGGACCGTAGAAGCCGGCTGAAATGCCCGGGCGGGGTGCCGGCGACCCCCAAATACTTGAGAACTGGGTGCCGAAGTAGGTATCGTGGCGCCCCTTAGGCGCGTAGCTCAGTGGTAGAGCACCACCTTGACATGGTGGGGGTCGTAGGTTCGAAACCTATCGCGCCTACCAATTTCTTCCCGGCACGGCTTACGCGCAATCGCGATTGGCGAGATAGTCCAGTCGGCTTACGCCGCCGCGACGCCTCCACGCCGATTCCGCGCCATCGAAGCGGCACGATGCACCGAGTCCTTCCCGACAGGGGGCTTCGTCCGTGCGTTCCGGTGCAGACCTGAAAATCTTTACCACCTGCCCATTGGCTACGAAGGCTCGGGCCTGCGTGCGTCACATCGAGAACGTGGCCCGCTGGAGCGAAGAGGCGGGGTGCGAAGGGATACTGGTGGCGTCGGATACGCGTCAGCTCGATCCGTGGCTCGTCGCACGCGCGATCATCGGCGCCACGGACAAATTGTGCCCCGTCGTCACCGTGCAGCCGGCGTGCGCGCACCCATACACGGTGGCCAAGGCGGTGGCATCGCTCGGATTCATGTATGGCCGTCGAATCTATCTGAACATGGTGCCCGGCGGCGGCGCGAACGGCATACAGGGTTTGGACGACGTGACGCCGCACGACCAGGCGTGCGCGCGCCTCATGGAGTACACGAAGGTCGTTCAGGAGTTGCTGGGCAAGGACGAGCCCGTCACGTACAGGGGCGCGTTCTACAAGCTCGCGAACGTA
>JBDTOT010000029.1:0-52918 GCA_039933105.1 Gammaproteobacteria bacterium
GGGTATCCCCGATAAACACGGGCCTCGGCATGACCAGTTTGTCGTAGCCCAGGTTCGCGATCAGAGTGCCCATCGTGGTGTCTGCGACGGACAGCCCCACCATGAGAGAAAACGTGAAAGTGCCGTTGACCAGGATACGGCCGAACTCGGACTGGGCGGCGTATTCCGCATCGATATGCAGGGGCTGCGGATTGTGCGTCATCACGGAGAGCTAGGCCTCCGGTTCGGGTTCGACGCGCACGAGCAGCGCGCCTTCCGCAACATGTTGCCCGGCCTCGGCGTGTAGCGCGGCCACAATTCCTGCGAACGGGGCGACCAGCGCGTGTTCCATCTTCATGGCCTCGACGACGAGCAGCCGCTGGCCTCTAGTGACCGCATCGCCGGCCTTCACATCGATCGCGGAGATAACCCCCGGCATAGGTGACGCAATCGCGCCGTTTCCTGCAGAGCCCTTGATGCCGCTATCAGCTCTTTCCGGCCCGAACTGCCAGGCTTCCCCCGCAATGAATAAGACTTTGGTGTTGCCCATATCCGCGATTGCGCCGTTCGAAGCCGACTGCGCACACTCGACGACGTGGGTACGTCCGGCGATTTCGACACGCACCCGACGCTCAGGAGGCCCAGCCATCCGAAAGCCCTTAAGAGCACGCCAAGGCTCGTCGGTATCTACTGACAACATGGCGTTCGCGGCCGCCTCGAGCACCGCTTCGGATGGCGTTGCGGCCGGCACCAGGTTCTCCAGGTGGCGCTCAATGAATCCGGTATCGAGATCGCCCGCCAGGAAACGGGGATGTTTCAGTGCGCGTGCCAGAAACGCAGCGTTGGTCTTGACCGGCCACGCTTGTACGTTTGCGCACGCCTCTGCCAACGCCGCGGCGGCGGCGTCACGCGTCGGGCCATGTGCAATCAGTTTGGCAATCATCGGATCATAGTGTGGAGAGACCTCTCCACCTTCCTCGACGCCACTGTCAACGCGGACACCGACTGGAAAACGCAAGTGTTTCATTTGGCCGGGGGAGGGCAGGAATCCGGCTTCGGGGCTCTCGGCATAGAGCCGCGCTTCGATTGCGCAGCCGCCAATCGCCAACTGCGGCTGAAGCATTGGCAGCGGTTCGCCGGAAGCGACCCGAAATTGCCATTCGACCAGGTCTTGTCCTGTGATCGCTTCGGTGACTGGATGCTCCACCTGCAAACGCGTGTTCATCTCGATGAACCAGATACGGTCCGCGCGCAGTCCCTCGCTTGCGTCGGCGATGAACTCAACCGTTCCGGCGCCAACATAGCTCACGGATCGGGCGGCCTTAACAGCGGCTGCGCAGACCGCCGAGCGAACCCCAGACGTCATGCCTGGCGCCGGCGCCTCTTCGATCACCTTTTGGTAACGCCGCTGCAGCGAGCAATCCCGCTCGAACAAGTGCACGATTTGGCCGTGCGTATCGCCGAACACCTGCACTTCGATATGGCGCGGACGCTCGACATACGTTTCGATCAGCACGCGATCATCGCCAAAGGACGCTTTGGCTTCGCGGCGGCACGATTGAAGGGCGTCCGAGAAGCCGGTTGCAGCGTCGACCTTGCGCATGCCCTTTCCGCCACCGCCCGCAACGGCTTTGACCAGCACGGGATAGCCAATCCTGTCGGCTTCGATTCGAAGGCGCTCCGCAGATTGATCCTCACCGAGATAGCCGCGCGTCACAGGGACGCCAGCGTCCATCATGAGCCGCTTGGCGGCATCCTTCTGTCCCATGGCGCGGATCGCCGCTGCGGGCGCGCCGATCCACACCACGCCGGCTGCAACGACGGCCTCTGCGAAGTCCGCGTTCTCCGACAGGAAGCCATATCCAGGATGGATCGCGGCGGCACCGGCTCGCAGCGCCGCGGCTAGTACCTTTTCTTGGGCCAAGTAACTTTCGCGCGCGGGCGCGGTACCGATGCAGACGGCTTCGTCGGCCTCCCGAACGAAAGGCATGGCGGAATCGACATCAGAATGAAGCGCGATCGTACGCACGCCGAGCCGTTTGGCCGTGCGAATGATGCGGCGCGCGATTTCGCCGCGATTTGCGATCAGCACGGATTCGAGCACGACCGTCACATGCGGAACACGCCGAAGCGCGGGCGCTCTGGGATGGGCGCGTTCAGCGTAACGGCCAGTGCAAGGCCCAGCACATCGCGCGTTTGAATCGGGTCGATGATGCCGTCATCCCATAGGCGCGCCGTCGCGAAATAGGGGTTGCCTTCGTCTTCGTAGCGTTGGCGAATCGGCCCTTTGAACGCTTCCCGCTCCTCCGCCGTCCAAGCGGCGGCATCCCGGTGCACCGCTGCAAGCACCGAGGCGGCCTGCTCGCCGCCCATCACCGAAATACGCGCATTCGGCCAGGTGAACAGAAAACGCGGTTGATAGGCCCTGCCGCACATGCCGTAGTTTCCGGCGCCGAACGAGCCGCCGATTAGAACCGTGATCTTCGGCACGGTGGCGGTGGCCACCGCGGTCACCAGTTTGGCGCCGTTCTTGGCAATGCCCTCGGCTTCGTATTTGCCACCGACCATGAATCCGGAAGTGTTTTGCAGGAACAGCAATGGAATACGGCGCTGGCACGCGAGCTCGATGAAATGCGCACCCTTCAGGGCGCTTTCGGAGAACAGAATCCCGTTGTTGGCGAGGATGGCTACGGGAATACCCCAGATGCGGGCGAACCCGCACACCAATGTCGTGCCGTAGAGCGATTTGAACTCGTGCATTTCGGAGTCATCGACGATACGCGCAATGATCTCGCGCACTTCGTAAGGCGTACGTACGTCTTCTGGGACAATGCCGTAGAGTTCGTTTGGATCGAGCTTCGGTGGCCGCGGGGCCTGGACGTCGATGTCGATTTTATCGACCGTGTTCAGCGTGGCCACGATGTCGCGCACGATCAGCAATGCGTGCCCATCGCTCTCGGCGACGTGGTCGACCGTGCCAGATTTGCGGCCATGTGTGTCTGCGCCGCCCAATTCTTCCGCCGTGATCACCTCGCCGGTCGCGGCCTTCACCAGGGGCGGTCCCGCTAGAAAGATCGTTCCCTGGTTGTGCACGATCACGGTTTCGTCCGACATCGCGGGCACATAGGCGCCGCCGGCCGTGCACGACCCCATGACGCAAGCCACTTGCGGTATGCCGAGGGCGGACATCTGTGCCTGGTTGTAAAAGATACGGCCGAAGTGTTCGCGATCCGGGAAGACCTCAGCCTGATACGGCAAGTTGGCGCCGCCGCTGTCGACGAGGTAGATACAGGGCAAACGGTTCTCCAATGCTATTTCCTGCGCTCGGAGGTGCTTCTTCACCGTCATCGGGAAATACGCGCCACCCTTGACCGTTGCGTCGTTGGCGATGATCAGGACCTGGCGGCCCCGCACTCGGCCGATGCCGGTGATGACGCCCGCGCCCGGCGCTTCATCGCCATACATGCCGTTCGCGGCCAACGCGCCGAGCTCCAGAAAAGGCGAACCAGGATCGAGCAGGCCATGCACACGGTCGCGCGGTAGGAGCTTGCCGCGGCTGACGTGCTTCTCGCGGGATTGGTCACCCCCTCCCAAAGCTGCGGCGGCGATTCGGGCCTGCAAGGCCTGTGCTAAAGCGCGATTCTGCACCGCGTTCGCGGTGAACTGAGCGCTGCTTGGATCGATCCCCGTAGAGAGCGTCGTCACGTATTGATCAACTTCGTCGGAATCGCGCGAGAGAAGTAGGAATTAGCGGGCGTCAGCTGGCAGGGCACACTCGAAATTCTTTGCGTCATTCGGGTCACCCTTTCCAAGGTATCGTGCCGTTTGAGGAAAAGGGCATAGCGGTCGCGTCAGGGTTGTCGCGGGGTTAGCCGCAGCTCTTCCGGTTCCAATGAGTTTTGCCGGAGCCGTATCTTTCTCGACCCATGCTTCAAGGGCCGAGAGCAGATCGTGCTCGGCGTCGGTGCGCGTCGAAAGAAAACCGTTGCCAAAATCGTTGGGGCCGATCCCGCCAGAGCAGTGCCCCATGCCGGGAACCATAAAGAGGCGATAAAAGCCCTCTACGTCCGTGTCTTTGCTTCGGGTATCCGGAAAGCGGCGGAGAAAGGCACGTACGCTTTCGTAATATTCGATCGAACTCAGCGGCGAAATGGCCGCGTCGCCCCAGCCGTGATAGTGAATCAGTTTGCCACCATTCGCGCGAAACGAACGCAGATCGGGATTCGTCGCATTGAGCACGGGCCCCGCTTTCGCGTCGCCAAACGCGACGTCCTTATCAAAATCCAGTTTCGTGAAATCCCAGTCCGATTGCTCGAAGACGGCTTGCCCGTAATAGGAATTACCAAAACTCGCTTGAATACTCGGCGCTTGAGGACTCGGTGACACAATCCACGGAGCCCATCCACCCGGAACGGCCTCGGTGCCCATGGGATAACCGGGGAAGAATTGCTCGCCGGTGCGAGGATTAACCGGGCCCGCATGAATCTTCCGCAGGGTGGCGACCTGTCCTTCTGTCAGGCATTCAGATGCATCACCCGCCTTACAGACCATTGAACCCGGATCCAACTTGCACGCTCGCGGATCTTCGATGAGTCCGTCTTTCACACCGTCCAGGGCATCACAGGTAGCAAGCGCTGCGCGCTGGACAGCAGTCAGCTTGGAAGGAGGAATTGGATTCTCCGCCAGCGCCCGTTCATTCCAGACGAATCCCGTAAACAAGCGTGACCAGTTGCTCGCAGGTGATCCGGCGATGATGCCCTCGAAATCTTCCGGATAGCGCTGCGCCTCCATGAGAGCCTCACGCCCGCCATCAGAACAACCGTTGAAATAGCTCCGCGCCTGATCACGGCCGAAATAGGCGCGCAGGATAGCCTTGGCCTGAACACTCGTTTCGTGGACGGCGCGATAACCGAAATCAATCAACTTTTCCGGATGGCCTATCGCCCAGGAGGCACCAGGTACCAAACCTTCGCTGACATGACCATCGTCGGTTGCGGCTACCGCGTAACCGCGCTGAAGAGGACCTATCAGCCCCGTTCGATTGATCGAACCAGCCCAGCCGCCGTTGCCTATTTGTAAGTATTTGCCGTTCCAGTCGGAAACCGGCAGCCACAGCTCCATTCGAATTTCGGAATCCTTCGTTGGGCGCGTGGTCACTTTCACTTCACATCGCGCTGGCGCCGCAATGGGGTTAGCGTTTCCAAAGATTGCTGGCTGTGGGATTGGGCCCTCTGGAACCATCGCGGCGGACGTTATGGTGGTGTACGGCAGGTTGAGAGCCATCAGGTCGGCACATGCTCGCTGAGCAAGTGCCGAGCCTGTTGACGCCGCAAGTAGCAGAACTCCGGTGGTCATGCGAATGAGCAAGAGGTTCATGGTTTATCTCCGCCTTCTTTCGAAGAAAGTTTTCAATTTGCAGCGCAACCGATCTGGCGAGAAATGATGAGGCGCTGGATCTCCGAGGTGCCTTCGCCGATGCGGAGCAGCCGGTGATCGCGCCAGAAACGTTCGACGTCGTATTCCTCCATCAGCCCGTAGCCGCCGTGGATTTGCACCGCCATATCTGTCACTTCGCCCGCCACCTCAGAGCTGTAGAGCTTGGCTATCGCTGCTTCCTTGCTGAAGGGTTTATCCTCGTCGGCCATCCGGCAGACTTTGTAGAGATACGTGCGGGCGATTTCGATTTTCGTGTGCATATCGGCCAGCGCAAACGCGATCGACTGAAAGCTGGAGATCGCCTTGCCGAATTGCTTGCGCTCGTTGGCGTAAGCCAGCGCCTTTTCAAACGCGCCCTGCGCGCAGCCGACGCCCATGGCGGCGATGCCGACCTTGCCGCGGTCGAGCGTCGAGAGCATTTGCCTCGGGCCGTCGCCTTGCTTGCCCAGCAGGTTGTCGTCGGGCACGAACACATCCTCGAAATAGAGCTCTGCGGTGTCCGACGAGCGCCACACCAGCTTGCCGTGCATCGCCCGTGAGGAGAATCCCTGGGCACCGCGCTCGACGATGAAACACGAAAGCTCTGGCTTGCCTCCGCGTTCGGAACCGGTGACCGCTTGCACCGTCACGCCCGCGTTCATGCTGCTGGCGCCGTTGGTGATGAAGATCTTGGAGCCTCCGATCTTCCACCCCCCTTCGACCTTCTTGGCGACCGTCTTACTGCCGCGCGAATCGGACCCGGCGTCTGGCTCCGTCAGCCCAAAAGCCCAGAGCCTTTCACCGGTGCAGAGTGAAGGGACATATTTCTTGCGCTGTGCTTCATTGCCGAAATAGTAAAGCGGATTGACGCCCAGCGAGTTGTGGGCCGTGACAGTCGCCGCCTGCGAACCGTCCACTCGCGCAACTTCTTCGCACGCAATAGCGTAGGCGAGATAGTCCATCCCCTGGCCGCCGTACTCTCCGGGGATGACGATGCCGAACAACCCGAACTCTCCCATGGCGCGCGTCAGTGCCTCGGAAAACCTCTCCTCCTTGTCGAGCTGGCGGGCTATCGGTGCAATTTCGGCTTCCGCGAATCGGCGCACCGAATCGCGCAGCAATTGATGGGTCTCCGGCAGGGTGAAGTTCATGGCCGCCCCCATGGACTTCTCCTCAAGCGGATCGGGTTTCATGCAGTCTCCTGCTCCGTTAGCTTCAATTCCTGGCACATCTGTTCACGCATTTTGAATTTCTGGATTTTGCCGCTGACGGTGGTGGGGAATTCACTCACAAACTCGACGTAGCGCGGCGCCTTGTAGTGCGCGAGGTTTTGCTTGCAATAGGCGCGCACTTCCTCCGCGGTTAGGCTCTTGCCGTGATGCAATTGCACCCAGGCACAGAGTTCCTCGCCGTATTTGGCGTCCGGCACGCCGAACACGGTGGCCTGGCTGATGGCCGGGTGGGTGAACAGGAATTCCTCGATCTCGCGCGGGTAAATGTTCTCGCCGCCGCGGATCACCATATCCTTCAGCCTACCGGTGATCTTGAAACTGCCGTCTGGTCGGCGGATGGCTAGATCGCCCGTATGCACCCAGCCTTCCTCGTCGAGCGTCTGCGCCGTCGCCTCGGGATTCTTGTAATACCCCAGCATGGTGCAATGCCCGCGCGCCCAAATTTCGCCCTGTTCGTCGTCGGGCAGCCTTCGGCCCGTTTCGCACGAGACAATCTTCAACTCAACGCCCGGCAGCGCACGCCCGGCCGTTGCTACGCGCAATTCAATGGAATCATCCACGTGGCTCTGGGTGACGACGGGCGAGGTTTCGGTCTGGCCGTACGCGATGGTGATTTCGCTGCAGCCCATATCGTCGATGACTTTCTTCATCACCTCGATGGGACACGGGCTGCCCGCCATGATGCCGCTACGGAGCGACGATAAATTCCGGCGCTTGAGGCTCGCATCCGCCAGCAAGGCGACGAACATGGTGGGCACACCGTAGATCGTCGTGCAGCTCTCTTGCTCGATAGTTTCCAGCGTTGTCGTGGGGTTGAAATGTTCGGCCGGGACGATCATCGCTGAGCCGCGCGTCACCGCGCCGAGCGAGCCCATCACGCAGCCGAAGCAGTGATAAAACGGCACGGGGACGCACATGCGATCTCTTTCCGAAATGTTCTGGCAGTCGGTGACGTACCAGGCATTCATCAAGACATTGTGGTGCGTCAGCATCGCCGCTTTGGGAAATCCAGTGGTGCCGGAGGTGTATTGGATATTGATGACATCCCTGGCTTTGAGTTTTTTGGCGATAGCCTCCAACTCGCTGTCGTCGATTTTGCGGCCCGCTTCAATCATGGAATTCCACGCAAGGTAGCCCGCTGGCGCGTTGGGCTTGATTGCGACTGCGGAGCGCAGTTTCGGGAAAGAAGCGCACGAGAGTTTTCCCTCGTGCGCCTGCGCCATTTCCGGACAGGCTTCTTTAAAGATGGCGTAGTAGTCCGAGGATTTGAACTTGTCCGTGAGAAACAGCGCGACGACGTCGCTTTGATCCAGCGTATAACGCAATTCGAAAGGGCGGTAAGCGGGATTGATGGTGACCAGCACCACGCCGATGCTCGCGGCTCCGTATTGCAGTAGTGTCCATTCGGGAAGGTTGGTCGCCCAGATGCCCACGTGTTCGCCTGGCTTGATATCCATCGCCAAGAGGCCCTTGGCCACTCCACGCACGCCGCCCGCGAACTCGGTGTAATTCATTCGGGTGCCGGTTTGCGGAAACACCAGCGCCTCGCGCTTGGGAAATTTGCGCGCCGTATCGGCAAGGACGCGGCCGATAGTTAGTCCGTCCACCCATGGCGATTCTTGCGGCGCAGTCATAGGTCCATCAGACGCTCTCCAAACGAGGCTCGTTCTTTCCTATGCGCCTAACTCGCACCCGTGGCCAGCCAAGCACAGTACTGACTGAAATATGACGCCCGGCAGAATGAGAGTCCATTCGAAACACGCAGCATCTCGTTCCGAACACGAAACATTCACCGCTACATGGACGTCCGCATCGAATGGACAGCCCAATAGACTCGGCCGCTCTCGGCGTGTTAGTACTACCGGCGAACACCAGATTTATCCTCGGGGGCGTCACGGGCACGGCCCGGTAAGCAACTGATGAACCTGTCGCTTCCAGCCGCTCCGGGCTGCCTGCCATTTTCGGATATGGCATTGTTTAGGGCTTCGCAGCTTGATGAGGCCCACGAACAGATCGCGCGCCTCGTTAATCCCCACCGAATTGCCGTGCTCTCGGATCCGTGTCGACTAAACGTCGAGTTCAACGGAATTCGAGAAGAGAACATCAGTTTTCTGCATATCCAGTACGGCGCCGCGGTAGACGTCAGGCCCGACGAGTCCAAAGAATATTTCTTCGTCCAAACTACCCTGGAGGGATTCAGTCTGGTTTTGAAGGACAAGAATGAGTATCCAGCACCGGAAAACCACACCCTTGTGGTATCCCCCGATCGGCCTTACCGCATGCGTATAGCTGCAGGCACGAAACGGATGGTCGTCGGAATTCGCGTTGCCGCCCTGGAGCAACACCTGGCGTACTTGTGTGGCCATGCATTGGATGACTCTCTGGTTTTTGCGGCCGATGGGAATTCACGGGAGGTGAGTAGTATTTGGTTCGGCCACATCAAGAATCTTTATTCGTTATTCAAGTTAAGCCCCACGTCCTATGAAAACGAGATGTGCAGGCGCCATCACTACGATGCAACCTGCTCGCTCTTGCTTAATCTTTTTTCGCACAACTACAGCGGGATTCTGTCGAGGGGTTCTACGAAAGTTGCATCACGTCGATGCCATATGGCAACCGAATACATGCGCGACAACTTGTGCCGGGGCACAACGGTTTCAGATGTCGCAAACCATGTCGGCTTGTCAGTAAGAGCGCTACAGGTGGCTTTTCAGCGTTACTACGACGTCACGCCATCGGAGATGTTGCGCAACTTGCGCCTGGATGCGGTAAAGGACGCACTGGAGCATATCGAGGATTCAGACACCATCACTCGAATTCTGCTGGACTATGGGGTGTCCAGCATTGGGCACTTTGCTGCCCAGTTCCGCAAACGGTTTGGTGTAGCGCCGTGTGAAGTCATGCGGGCAAGCCGGCATCCGTTGGCGCGGAAATCAGAACCAACGCGTCGCAACTGACTGGCGGCACGCAGCGGCCTGTCTCATCAAGCAAGCCGTCCCAATCCTCACACATCGCGGCTTGCGTGATTCTTGCGCGAGTCAGTCGCGCATTGTCGTGCGCGGTCCCCACAAGCGCGTAGGTAGCGGCGTCAAACCGCGGACCGTATCAGCGCTAATGGCCTTGGATTGTCGCAGGATCCATCTGATTTGACGTCGGAAAACAGTCACGGCCGATTCCATAGTGAATATATCCTGCCGGGCAAACAACCAGGGTTTGCCCAGCCCCTAAACCGCCGGCACTGAGCGGGCGGGCCAGTGATTGCAGTGCCTCGAGTGCCTTCTGCAGTTGCGCCTGGCGCTCGGCGCGACTGAGGTCGTTTATTCGATCCTCATCAACAAGCTCCCCCGTCAGCGCATCGATGTGGATGCCCTGCGAATCTTCCTGCGTATGCTCGCCTCGAAAGTTCCACAGTACGAGCGGTGCGTTCGGGTCCTTGGTACTCACCGAAAGACTAACGTGATCCGGGTGTGTCAATCCGTTCCGACGTGCCAGTGCATACGCATCGCGTAGACTTATCTGCGCACCTGGTACCGGCATGGGAGTCGACTTTTCTTCCACGTTGCCCATCTCTGTAAATTGCGGCATCAACGTTGCTGCTTGCGCGCGTTTCATCACGTCGGCAACGCCAGCTTGCTGCGCCATTCTCATTTCATCGGCGGATAGGGAAACGTCTGTGTTCACATACGAGACGCTCAGACGTTCGCGCGTCTTGGGGCGGAAAAACGTGTAGTTGACGCCGGTAAGCGGCCGACTTTCGTTGGCCTGGGGAAGTTGGATATCAATCTGCGTGAGGTAGGCAGGCTCTCCACGCTGTTGCACTAGCGTAATTGTTGTTCGGGCTAGGTCCAGCACATCCACGGGCCAGTGCTCAGAATCGACTTGCAGCCGCAGAGTCGCTGAGGAAGGACTCATCGCGCTCCCGTGGACTTCAGGACCTTTGCTGCAATGAACAAGGCCAATTGCCATCACTGCAAGTGTGGAGTTGTGAACCAACTTTGCGCGCCGCATCCAATGGCTCCCACGATCAAGTGCCTACATCATAGTCGCCCCAGACTCGGTTCGCAGGCGCCCGTGATGCGCTCACGCCAGATGCCGATCGCGCTCGCGTCAGTGGTGCCACCGTACAGCTTGATACCGATGAGCATACGCTGGCGATAGTTATTGCAGTTGCGCTACTCCTTGTTGTCCAAGTGGCGCTGTTCTTGCGCCTGAGAACCGAACCGGCGAGGGGAGGGCCTCAGCCGGTGCGAAGGTAATGCGCCTGTCATCAGAGTGACTAACTGCCACACGACTCTGTGCACGTCACTGCACCCTATCGCCCGCTATACCAATTCGACGAAGCCGGAGCCGAACGCGGCAAGAACACTTGTCAGACCTGATGCTGGGCCGACGTGATAGCGGCGAGGCTCTGTTTGAGGCGGGGCGCTGCGAAATCGATGAAGTGCCGCATTTTCGCCGGCATCTGTCCACGCGATGCATGGACGAGATGAACGGGAACGGGTTCAGGCTCGTACGTCTCAAGAAGAATTTTCAGTTCACCACGTTCGACCGCTTCAACAGCTTGGTAGTGCAAAAGCCGGGCGACGCCGACAGCGCGAGTCGCCGCCTGTACCGCCGCCTCGGCGGTGGTAACAGTGAGGCGCGGCAAGATCGCGACGTCGAACGCGGCGCCCGAGCGAGGTTTTCGGAACCGCCAGTACGGAAAAGGCATGTGTGTATCTACCGTTACACACGGAAGGCGGAGCAGCAATAAATCATTCGGCTCTCGCGGGGTGCCTCGGCCTGCAAGAAGCGTAGGGTTGGCGCACGTCACCGTGCGCATGACGCCGATCTGTGTCGCAACCATTGTGCTGTCGGGCAGCTTGCCTATCCGCACCGCCATGTCAACGTGGTCGTTGATTAGATTCGCGTTGCGATCGGCCAAGATTAGCCGGACGCTGATGTCGGCGAACGTCGTGAGGAAGTCGGCGACGATGGGCAACACATGCACGCGCCCGAACATGAGAGGCGCGGTCACGATCAACTCGCCCTTGGGTACCGTGAACTCGCCAGCGGCTTCGCGCTCGGCATCCTCGAGCTGTTGGAGGATGCGACGAGCCGCTGCGACGTAAGCGATCCCGGCGTCCGTCAGCGCGAGCTTGCGTGTCGTGCGCATTAGTAGCCGGGTGCCGAGCTGCGCTTCCAGCTGAGAAATCTTGCGGCTTAGTGTAGCTAGCGGTACCTCTAAGCCCCGTGCTGCCGCGGACAGACTCCCTTTGTCTGTCACCGCAACCAGCATCGACATAGCTTCCAGGCGATCCATTGTCATTCTTCGTAAGGCTGGGAGTGTGTTGCAGTCGGCCCTGTCGCCACGCATTGTTCGGGCGGGCCGTTCGCCCTTTCAGGAATTGGAAGACACATTCTTCATTCGAACGGATTATCAATTCTAGTGGAAAGGATCATTGTTCCCCTAGCGCGGACGTGGTTACGGGCGCAATTTCAGGGCCGCCAAGGACAGTGCTATGCGTTTGTTGCTCCGGTTGCGATCTGCGTTGGTGTGTCTGGTGTTGCTAAGCGCTGTCTCAACGGCCTCGGCCCACCACTCACCCGCCATGTTCGACATGTCTCGGCGTGTGCTACTCAAGGGCAACGTACGCGAATTTCAATGGACCAACCCCCACAGCTACATCCAGTTGCTGGTAAGGGACGAGGCCGGAAACGAGACGGAGTGGAACCTAGAAATGGCCGCGCCGAACTATCTGTACAACAACGGTTGGCGACCGGGCACTTTGAAGAACGGCGACAACGTGGTCGTCACGATCGCGCCATTGAAAAGCGGCGCGGATGGCGGCCTGGTGGTGGAGGTTACGATGGCCGATGGTCGCAAACTGGGGAATGCGAGCAAGTGACGAAGAAACGCACTGCCGGCTTGTTGCTGGCGATATTAGTAGTGGCTGGATGCGGAAAATCGGTCGACCCGCGAGCCGAAAGTTTCGCCCGACTGCCGGACTGGCGTGGTGTCTGGATTGAAGAAAGAGGTTTCCATAACGGCATTTCCGGCATCCCCGATTTTTTCGGCAAAACGCGGCCTTTCTTGGATCCCGAGGGCCCCTGGACCGATTCCGGCCGCGAGCGCCTCGCGCCCTTGCTCGCCAGCTTTGGCACGCGCAAAGCGCAAGGCTGGGGCTATCCGATGATGATGTTGTCGCCCGCGCCGCTGCAGTTTCTGGTGACGCCTGATGAAACGTTGATCGTCAACATTTATCAGGAAGTGCGCCATATCTACACCGATGGTCGCGAGCATCCCAGTGAACAAGATCGCTGGGCCACGACCTGGGGAGATTCGATAGGGCATTGGGAAGGCGATACCTTGGTGATCGATACCCTAGCAGTGCGCGAACCGAGCAAGTTCTTCCAGGCAGGGCCGCCGTTTTCCGAGCAGGCTCGTTACAGCGAGCGACTGCGTCTCACGGCGCCGGGCCGTATCGAAGGCCAAATCACCGTTGAAGACCCGCAAACTTTGACTAAGAGCTGGACATACAAGATCGCCTACCTGCGTACGCCCAACATCGATCGCCTGGTCCAGGACACTTTCGACAACGACCGCAGCGAAGTGGAAAACGGCGCGTTCATCATCGCGCCGGCCAAGCCCTAGGCGGTTCGGATCGATGCGATTACACCCAGTTTCGCGGCAGGACGTGAACGGGACGGCCGTGGGGCCAGACAAGTTCGGGCACGTCACTGGGTTCTGGCAGGCGTGTCAAATTTGAAGATGTCCTCCGGCTCGGGCCTGCTCATGCCCTTCTCCCAGTATTTCTCCCAGATCTGCGCCCACGGCCGGTTGTACATTTCGAGGACCTCGTAGGGAATCACCTTTGGCGGGGCCACCGGCGTTGCGCGCCCATTGATCGGGTAGATCGTCTCGAGGCACTGAGTGAACACGTATGGCTCGCCTTCGTCGAAGTCGCCGAGCTTGACGAAGTCGCGCACAATGCGGATGGGCTCGATGAGCGCTTCGGGGTCGTAGAACACCGCTTCGTGATGCAGCCCGACGAGCGTGCCCTTCGAATCGCGATTCGGCGTGTAGATCTCGACCGTCTGCATCTTGCTCGAGAACTCGAACACGCCGTGCGACGCCCAGCCCTGAATATTCGAAGTCCAGGTAATGAGGGCATCGCCGTCCCAGAAGCCGATCGTCTCGCCGTACCAGCGCGGCACGTCCTCGCCGAGCCGCGGCACCGCGCCACCCATATTGAATTGCCGGCCGATGTGGATGTCCGTGACGTAATTGCCCGACAACGACGTCATGATCTGCACGAGTTTTGCCGCCACCATGATCCGGTGCACGCCCGTGCCTGCAAAATGAAAGCGACGCATGAACCCTTCGGGCCAGCAGTACATGCCGGGCCATTGCGCTGCGTTCGTGTTGCCCTCGTGAAACACCTGCTGAACCATGCGGGTTTGGTACTCGGGCGTGAGGAGCGAAAGAATCGTCGGAATCTGGTTCCAGGCCATGCCGTACCAAGTACCGATAACGGTCTCCATCGAGATGCTCCCATAGCGTCCATCCCATTCGAGCGGCAAGGTCTCGCGCGTTTGCTGCGTCGGGCCGCCATGCTTCTTGGTCTCGGCGAACAACGCCTCGTAGTGCGCCTGCGCCGTCTTGAACGGATACGGGCTTACGATCGCCGAGCGGGGATAGTCGCGGTCGCAATAGCCCCAAGCCGCAGTCTCGGCGCCGCCATGAATGGTGGCAACGCTGAAGTTGCTAGCGCCGCGCTGCTGCTCGACCGCGAGACTGCTGTTGCACCGGAAGTAGCGCGGGTCGCTCCACAACGCCCGGTCCTTGTAGAAATCGTTGCTCGTGAATAGGTCAACCGGCAACGGCGTTACGCCCGGCGGCACGGCACCGTCCCAGGCGCTGCCGACTTCGATCGTTTTACCGCCAAGCTTGATGCGAAACGGGCCGACGACCGGGTACTCGGCAAGGTACTGAGAAAGCTGCGCGGGACCTCCGCTCGGGTGCGGCAGTGTTTTCAGCACGGGCGCCCCGCGCCCAACGCTCTTGGTGGGTTGCGCGACTATCGACGCCACGAAGATCAGCGCAGCGAAGACCGCGCCAGCCTTGAAGGACACTCGCATGGAACCTCCCCACGGTCGGCTGAAGCTTCGCCCTCGAGCTGCGGGCTAGGCGAGCCTAGCGGCAACCCAAGCGAGCAACAAGCGCCGATTGCATCAGTTTGTATCAGAGGACGATGGGTCACCGATCTGTCAATTGCTGACAGTGCGCAGCATGCTAGCGTTGCTGAACGGTCGGGTGCTCATTCGAGTCGCGCGACCGATTAAAAAGGGGAGGTGTAATGCGTATTCTTTTGACGGTAATTCTGGCGGCGCTGGCGACCAATGCCCACGCCCAATCTGGGAACAAGCGCGTAGCAGAGCACGTCGCCGCGGCCAGAGCCGTGGCCGGTGAGCACGCCAGCATGGTCGACCGGCTGTGCCCGATGCCGGGCGCAGCAAGCGCCGGCACTCTCCCTCGCGGTGGGCCGCGACCCACACCGCCGCGGGAGGCATGGCACGCCGAGCCCGTAAAGGTCTTCGACAACCTGTACTTCGTGGGCATGACCGAGTTCGCGACGTGGGCCGTGACGACGAGCGATGGCATCATCGTGATCGATCCCGTCTTCGACTACTCCGTCGAGGACGAAGTCGTGGCGGGGCTGCGCAAACTCGGGCTCGATCCGGCGCAGATTCGCTATGTGCTCGTGAGCCACGGTCACTACGACCACGCGGGCGGCGCGAAGCTGCTTCAGGAACGCTTCGGCGCTCACGTGCTGCTTTCGGTCGCGGACTGGGACTTGCTCGAGCGCGAGAGGCCCGTGTGGCTGCCGCGACACGACATCGAGGTCGTCGACGGCCAGAAGCTCACTCTCGGCGACACGACGCTCGAAATGCACCTGACCCCAGGGCATACGGAAGGCACCATTTCCACGTTGATCCCCGTGCGCGACGGGGGTGTACGACACGTCGCGGCGCTATGGGGTGGCACGTTGTTCAACTTCGGCCCCGACGCCGAGAGGTTTGCCGCGTACGCCGAGTCTTCGGCGCGCTTCCGTGATATCGCGGCGCGTGCCGGCGCCGATATCGTGCTGTCGAATCACACCGACTACGACGGCACGAAGCAGAAGTTGCCTGCGCTCGCACAACGCGCACCGAACGCGCCGCATCCATACGTCGTCGGCGTCGAGTCCGTCCGCCGCTACCTCACGGTCGCGAACGAATGCGCGCAGGCCGCGCTCGCAACGCTCGAGTAATCACCCATGGCCAGCATGCAGAGCAGAAGAAGTTGCGGATCGATGAGTGTCGTGTTCGCGATCGTCACCGCATTCGCGGCGCCGCAAACGGTGCGCGCGGCGGAACCTGGCCCCATGGAGCAGCGGCTCCAGGCGGTCGAGGACTACGTGCAGATCGAAAAGCTGCTGATGCGCTATGCGGCGGCTCTGAACACGAAGGACGCCGAGGCGTACGTCTCGCTGTTCACGCCGGATGCGGTGTTCGAGCTCAAGCGCAACGTGGGCGAGCCGCCGTTTCTCGGTCCTTTCAAGGGCCGCAACGCGCTGCGTAAGCAATGGTTCCCGGATGGCGGGGCAGAAGGGGCGAAGACGCGCGAGTTCGGTCCCATGCGCCACGTGACCACGAACTACGAGATCAACGTCACCGGCGACACCGCCACAGTGCGCGCATTTTTCATGGAAGTGGTATCGAACGGCGCGAACACCCCGCCCGGCAGCGTCCCCCCGACGATTCACGCGATGGGTCGCTACGAGGACGAGCTCGTGAAGCAGGACGGTAGGTGGCTCTTCAGCAAGCGTACCGTCATTACCGACATGAACACGAAGTGGGTGCCCTAGTTGGCCCACTTGCCATCAGTCGGTGTTCTCGTAGAAGGTGATCGCCGCGGTCACGAATAAGAACCCGCATTCGAACGGAGAGGTTCATGAACGAACTCTTTCGGTCTCTGGCGATGCTGGTCCTGGTGACGAGCGCCGCCGCCGCGTCGGCGGCACCTTCCGTCTATCCGACCGGCACGACGATCTACAATCCCGCGAAAACCTGGAATGGCTATACGGTGCTGTCGTCGCTCTCGGCGCCTGCGGTCATTGTCATCGACATGAACGGCAACGTCGTCAAGCGCTGGGACGGCTACAACGACTCAGCGGGCGGGCCCGCGCGCATCCTGCCGGGCGGCGTGGTGGTGGCGGCGGCGGGCGCGAGGCCCGGGCATCAGGAGTCGCTCGAACTCGTGCAACGGGACTTCGACGGTAAGGTCCTGTGGCAGTTCGATCACAACCAGCAGATCGAAATTCGCGACGAGAAGGTGTGGTCGGTACGGCAACATCATGATTGGCAGCGCGACGACTTTCCGGCCGGCTACTACTCGCCGACCACCAACGTCCGGCTCACCGGCGCCAAGACGCTCATCCTGACGCACACCAACCATGAGAACGCGGCAGTTGCGCCCGGTAAGCTCGAGGACGATCGACTCATCGAGGTGTCGTGGGACGGCAAGATTCTCTGGCAATGGCTGGCCAGCGACCACATCGATGAGCTCGGATTCAGCGCCGAGGCACGCGCCGCGATTCGCGGCGGTGCAGGGGCGAACCCCGCGCGCGACACCTTTGACTGGTTGCACACAAACTCCGCCACCTACGTCGGCCCGAATCACTGGTTCGACGAAGGCGACAAGCGCTTCGCGCCGGATAACGTGATCATCAGCAGCCGACAGGGGAGCTTGCTTGCGATCGTGGCCCGCGATGGGTCCATCGTCTGGCGCATTGGCCCTGACTTCAATACCTCCGACGCGCTGCGCAAGATTCAGCAGATCATCGGCCAGCATCACGCGCACTTCATTCCGAAGGGCCTTGCCGGTGCCGGCAATCTGCTCGTGTTCGACAACGGTGGAGCAAGCGGTTACGGCACGGGTACGCCCGTTGCACCGAACGGCCAGGGAATTTTCGCGCGCGCGAACTCGCGAGTGCTGGAGATCAACCCGGTCACGCTAGAGCTGATATGGTCCTACGTCTCGCCGGCACAGTTTTACAGCTCGAACATTAGCGGCGCCCAGCGGCTGCCGAACGGCAACACGCTGATCACCGAGGGCGCGCCGGGCCGGATGTTCGAAGTGACGACGGACGGCACGATCGTGTGGGAGTACATGAGCCCATTTTTCGGTGCGGGTCCGCGGGCGTCGAACGCGGTGTACCGCGCCTACAGGCTCCCGTACGACTGGATTCCGCAGCTGCCACGCCCGCAAGAGCGCGCCGTCACGCCGCCGGCGTTGAAGGATTTCAAGTTGCCGTAGGTGAGGCGGCAAACGGCGGCAAAGGGAATCCGTTCTGCGCGGGTGACTCTTGCACGTCGTATTCGGAATGGGCGACGAAGCGATTTAAGTTAACTCAGTCGATGCTCTCGAAGAACGTGAGCGCAACGCCGCCTTGTCCCATGCCGGGATTGGAGCTCAGATAGCGTCCGACGTTGAGGTAGGAATACGCTCCGTCCAGGCGTGTCTCGAAGGTGGGTACGAGACTGCCGAAAGAGCCGCCGTTGCGCACGATGATGATTTCCCCGTCATCTGCCTGCCACAGGTAATGCGCGTCGATCGTCGCGGGCGGCGAGAGATGCTGATAGTCGGCGCCGCCGCTGAGCACCTTACCCGTCACGCGGCCGCTGACTGTCCCGCCCGTGATCGGAATGATGTTGCGAATGCCATGCTTGCTCGGGCCTACGGACTGTCCAGGGGCGAGTGTTACGTTTTCCTGGATTAGCACCTCGCCCTGCTGCTCGCTGGCGGCCTTGATGCGATAGCCCCAGGGCTGTGCCGGAACTCCGGCGGGCTTCGCGATGTTGATCGCGTTGGTTGTGCTGGCCGCGACGCTCGAGGTGTCGTAAACGCGCAGACGCATTGTCTTCGCGGACGCATTCAATTCGCGTCGCGCCACATAGCTGCCCGAGTTTAACCAAGCATGCTCGCTCGTGTTCGGCGCTTCGAAGTCGAGCACGACTCTGACGTCCTCGGCATCGGCTCCGGTTCCGGCATTGTGAACATAGATGTAACTGCCGTCCGCCGCCTTCAGCACCAGAGTCTGCTCGATCTCGATGGTTCCGTTGGCGAGGGTAAGCTCGAAGTCGAGTGCGCCCGGCATCACAACAGCCTTCAAGCGCGATCCCCCGACGGTGCCCTCTAGGCCGACGGCCACTCGCCGCTTTCCATACTGAGTCCGGCCGATCTCGGCCGCGCGCTCGAGCGGCACCGTAATCTCGAAGATCGGGCGGCCCGCCTCCGGTGCCGGGATTCCCCGTGGCATGCCGCAGTCCCACTCTGCGTTCGGGATGATTGCGTGGCCGGCGCCTCGTGCGTCTGCCCGACACTCAGGCGCCAAAACCAATGCTGCAGCCGCTAGCACAGACAGGATGACATGACTCATCGGTATCAGTTTAGGTTTGATCATTGGTAACTCGTAGTGGCCTCAACTCACGCGGGCTCCGGGGGCGATGATCGGCGGGGCGGCGTTGAGCTTTTCCATCGCGAAGCCCGCCGCCGTTTTGTAATGGCTCATGAAGGCATTGCGTTCCGCCGCGGGGATCACGTCGTCGATGGTGTCGAACACGCCACCGCAGCGCTCGTCGAGCAGGTTCAGCAGACCGAAAGGGCCGGCGCCGCGGTTACGCAGCACGACGGCGGAAATCGGAGCGCACAGCTGCGCATCGTAAGAGCGCAGCGCGTCCGCCGTTACGCCGTGCTCGAGCATTGCGGCGCCCAGCACGCGTGCGTCCATGATGGCTTGACTCGCGCCGTTCGAGCCCGTGGGATACATCACGTGCGCGGCATCGCCGAGCAGCGCGACTCTGCCGGAGACCCAGGTCGGCAGAGGGTCGCGGTCGATCATCGGATACTCGAACGCTTCCTCGGCGCCGCGCAGCGTACTCGGCACGTCGAGCCAATCGTAGGTCCACTTTGCGAAGTGGTGGATGAACGAATCGATCTCGACTTTCCTGTTCCAGTCGCCGCTGCGTAAGCCGCTCGAGTTGTCCACGGTGATTTCCGCGATCCAGTTGATGGCGGCAAGCCCGGTGGCCGGATCCGGTGGCGAGATTGGGTAGAACACGACGCGATGGCGGTGAGTGCCGAGGCCGACGAACGATGCGCCGGTGCGTATCGGCACTCCGGGCGTCACGCCGCGCCACATGATGGCTCCTCCCCATTGAATCGGCGGCTGGTCGGGGTGCATCTGAGCGCGGATGGCCGAATGCAGGCCGTCGACGCCGATCAGCAGCCGGCCTGACACCTCTGTTCGACCGCCGTCCTTCGCTTGCACGAGTGCCGTGACGCCGTCGGCATCCTGGCGGAAGCTGGTGACGCGCGCGCCCAAGTGCACGGCGTCCGCTCCGAGGCGCTCGCGCGCGGTTCGAAGCAGCAGCATCTGCAGCCGCCCGCGATGCACCGCGTATTGCGGCCATCGATAGCCCGCGAGCAGTCCGCGAGGCTCGGAGTAGACGTCGTTGCCGTTCAGCCCGACGAGCGCCCATTCTTTCGCTTGCAGCCCGATGGCATCGAGCATCGTGGGCCCGATGCCGAGCTCGTAGAGCTCGCGCACTGCGTTGGGCTGGAGGTTGATTCCCACGCCAAGCGGCTTCAGCTCCGCGACCGCCTCGAGCACGATGCACGGCACGCCGATTTTCTGCAGCGTGAGTGCGAGGCTCAATCCGCCGATGCCGCCGCCTACTACGATGACGGGCCGATTCGGTTCGCTCATACGTGTCCGTTGGGTTGCGCGGTGCTACTCCGCGTCAATCGGAAACTGCGTGCGCTCCTTATTATAGAAGCAGCATTCAAGGTTCGAGGACGACGGTTACGCGCCGGCTCTGCCAGTCGTCCACGCCATCCGCTTGGGACGCGCCGTCGGTCCAGTCGACGGTCGTCGAAATCTTGAGGCCCGCGCCCGCGAGCAACTGTGCAACCTCGTTGGCGCGTCGCTGCCCGATCGCCTCCGACTCTCTAAGTAGCGTGCCGTCGCTGAGACGGTGCGCGCCGCGCACGCCTGTCACCCTGAGCCGAGTCGCCTTCAATCGCGTCGCCATGCCGAGGATTGCGACGAGATCGGCCGGATGGCGAAACGAAACGCCTTTGTCGAAATCGAAATAGACGTTGAAGGTCTGCGGCCCTGACGGCGGAGCGGACGAGGCGGGCGGCGGCGCCGGATCGGTTGCGAAGGCGAGGCGTCCCGCGCTCGGACCCGGCGGCCGTGGGTTGAAGTCGATCGTGTAGCGGTCGTCGGCCGGCAGCAGCGTGTTGCAGTTGGCGTCGCGCTCGGGCATGACCGAGAGCCGCACCGGCTCGAGCACGATACCGCCGCAGATTGGCGCGGCCGCCGACACGACACCTTCGACCAGCACTTGGTGACCGAGCATCGGCGGCTGCACGGTCGCGCTGACGTCGCTCTGGATCGTCAGATAATAGAGGTCACCTTGGTATTCGCTGAGCCAGCAGGGCACCGAGCGCGTGTCGCGGACGATCGGACAGCTCACGAAATTGATACGCTCGCCGGCCGCCGGCGCTGGCGCTGCGATCGCCGGCCCGAGGCTCGCGACGAGCACGAGCAAGTAGCGCCGTCGCCGCTGTGTCCCCATCAAAGCACGCTCAGGAAATTGACGAGGTCGTCTTTCTCCTGCTCCGTGTAGCGAATGTTGAAACGCCGGTCATAGAAGTCGACGATCTCGCGTAGCGTTGCGGCGGAGCCGTTCGAGAAGTACGGGGCGCGTGCAGCGAGTCCGCGGAACTGTTGGATCACGATCGCGCCGACGTCTTCGCACTTACCCGAGATCAGCGCGCGCCCCGGATCCTGCGTGTAGATCACGCGGCCGAGGAAAGGATGCGGGGGCAGGTCGGCGCGGCAGGTGACTTTGAACAACGGCAGCTCGGGCAGCTTTTTGGCCCACGGGCTTTCGGCCGGCTCGAGCGCCCATGGGTGATTGGTCGTGCCGAGATCCATCCAGCCGTTGGCCGTATCCATGCCGGTCATGTGCATCCCATGGCAAGTCGCGCAGGTCCGCTTGATCGGATTGCCGAGCCCGACGGTATTGATGTGCATCGCATCGCTGATCCAGAACGTGCGGAAGAAGAAAACGTCATGGCCGCGCTGGACAGACTCGCGAGACGCGTTGCGCTCGCGCTCTGTTGCGTCGCGGCCGGCGGGTAGGTCTGCCCACTTGTTCTCCATCGGGAACACGAAGCGGGTCGTGTTGTTGCCAAGCACGCCGTCGTTGCCGGTCGCCATCGCCTGCGGACCGAGGCCCGACGGGCCGCCAGGCTCGTGCAGCGCGCCGGCACCTGTCGAGAACGCCTGCGCGGCGTAGAGCTGCAGCTCGAATGTGCGGATCTGCTCGAGCTGCCGGGCCGTGAGCGGCTCGCTGACCTGCAGATGTGTGTGTGCCGCCGACTGCGCCTGCGTCTTCGGCGTCGGCTCGCGCGCATCGGCCATCATGTTCATATTGGCGGGCCGGCCGGTGTCGGGATCGACCGTGGCGAGCTGGCCGGTCTTGCCGATGAAGGGTGTGACGCCGAACCGTGACGAGCTCACGTAGCGCAGATTCGCTGCCGGCCGCGGGCGGCGGTAGACCGAGACCTCGTGCCGCTCGCCGTCGATGCCGTAGACCCTGTCGGTGTTACAGCCGGTGGGATCGCGCACGACTTCGAGCGTGAACTCAGGCGTCATGGCGTTGCCCGTGGCGTCGACCGGCGGCCACGGCAACGCGATGCGAAACAGGCCGCGCTCGAGCAACAGCGAGTGCGAGGCCGGATCGGCGGCCGGCAAATTCGGGCAGTTCATGCCGTCGATTGCGGCAAAGATCGGATCCTTGCCGTGCGTCTCGTCCCAGCGCCGGACGATGCTCGACAGCGCGAGCGACATCCCGTCGCCTGGCTGATGACAGGAGACGCAGGCGCGGCCATTAGTCCCGATAGCCTCGAAGAACGGATGGCCGTCGGTCGCGATCGCGCCGCTGGTATTGACGATGCCGAGCCGTCCCCAAGGATTGGCGTACTCGATATAGGCAGGCAACGGACCATGGTCGCCCGGTTCCCACCATTGGCTCTTCCCTGACACCGCAGGTGCCGGTGACGATTGCGCAATGAGCGGCGTCGTAGCGAACGCCGCGGGCAGCAGCGCAAGCCAGATGAGTGTTCGCATTGTTTGCTCTCGCGTCACCGCGTAGTCCGGGCGCTCGTCAGCTGCCGCGCGACGAGCCACTCGTACAGCCGATCGGTCCAGTCGTCGACAGGCAGGCCGCGCCGGCTCATGCCGAAGCCTGCGCTGACACCATCGTAGACATGAATCTCGGCGGGTTTCCCTGCCGCTTTCCAGGCGGCGAACAGCGCGAGGCAGCCGTTGGTCACGTTGAAGTGGGTCGCGCCGACCGCAATGAAGAGCGGGGGCGCATAGTCAGGCACGTGGACGTCCTGCAGCGACGGCCCGTAGAGCGACACGAGAAAGTCGGGCGATGCGTCGGACCTCTCGGCGAGCGCGGTGCCGACTGCAACGCCGCCGCCGGCCGAGAAGCCCACAATGCCAACGCGCGCACGATCGATGCGCCACTCGGTGGCATTGGCGCGGATGAGCCGGAGCGCCGCACGCGCGTCTGCGACGGCGAAGTCGAGCACCTCGCGCAGCGCGACGTCGTCGGGCGCAGGGTTCGCATTAGCGTTGACGATCACGAGCTCCTGCCGAGGCCCTGCACCCGGTCCAGGCATTCCCGGCAGCGGGCCGCGCGGCGCGGCCGGATCCTGTTGCAGCGTGCGGTACTTCAGCACGAAGCTCGCGATGCCTTTCTGATTGAGCCACCGCGCGAGCGCGACGCCTTCGTTGTCGAAGGCGAGCAGCCGCAGCGCGCCCCCCGGTGCGATTACGACGGCCGCGCCTGTCGCCACCGCCGGATCGGGCAGAAAGACCGTCAGAGTCGGGTCGCTGACGTTCGTGATGACGCGGTCCCCCGAGGACGAGCGCACGACCGATTCGGCTCTAGACCAGCGCTCCGAGCCCGGGGCGCCGTTGGGCCAGAGCCGGATTTCGAGCGGCGCTGCCGCCGCCTGTGCGTGCACGCCGAGCGGCAGCGCAACGCAGGCGGCCGCTATGAGCAGTCGCTGCGTTCGCTTCACTGTTTCCGCCCGCGCTTGCCTGCCGAAACCGCATCGAAGTAGTCGAAGATCGCAGGCCAGACCATCGGCACCATGCCGCCATGATCGCCATCGACCTCGAGGTACTCGAAGACAAAGTTGCCCTTGCGCATGAATTTCGCGAGCGCCCGGCTGCCGACGAGCGACGGGGTGGCGCCGGTGCCTTCGGTGACAAAAATCGGCAACGCGCGGATCCGGTCGAAGGGATAGGTCTCGCGATCGACGAACGGTCCCGACATCGGCGCGATGGCACGCCAGCGTTCCGGGTAACGCGCCGCCAGATGCCAGACGCCGCCGCTGCCCATCGAATGCCCCGCGAGGAACGTCCGCGAGCGATCGGCGCCGTACTCCTCCGTAACGATCTCGAGCACGCTGACGACGTCGAGTTCGCTCAAATCGAGTTCACGCTGACGCTCCGGCGTGATCGCAGCGCGTTGCGTCGCTGCCGTTTCCGACTGCCCGAACACGGCCGGCAGCCGCAGCGGATTGCCGTAGGCGCCGAGCGGAGTGAAGCCGAGCGGCGAGACGACGATGTAGCCGTGCTGCTCGGCGAGCTGCTTCAGCAGTCCGCCGGCGATGTCGAGATAGGTGCTCTCGTTCGCGCCGGCCCCATGCAGAAACAGCAGGATCGGCAACGCGCTCTTGCCATCCCAGTTCGTTGGCACATAGATACGGTAGGGCAGCCGCTGACCAGTCGGCGCGAACGTGTATTCCCTATGCTGATCCCCGGTCGCCTTTGCGCCCGAGGGCGCCTGCGCAAACGCATGGCCCGGCGAGACGCCGAATAGCACCACGGCAATCACTGCGCAGCATCGATTCATGCGGTCTTCCTCCGGGCTCGCGACCGTGTCATTCGATAGAGCAGCACAATCAAGCCGAGCGTGACGACGTCCGCGATCGCGACCATCGCGAAACCAGCCCGGAACGAACCGGTCAGGTCGCGCAGAACGCCGAGCATTTGGGGCCCGGCGTAGCCGAACAGGCCCGCACCCAGGCTCACGATGCCCATTGCATTGCCCGCCTCGTGCCGCGGCATCACGCCGCCCGCGAGGCCGTAGAGTTGATTCGCCGCTGCGAAGCCGAGACCGATCACCGTGGCCGCGCCAACGCGGAACACGAGCTCGTACTCGATCGTCAGCGACGCGGAGGCGAATGCGAGCAGAACGAAGACGCAGCCGAGCACGAGGAGCTTGTCGAAACGGTCGGCGAGCATGCCGACGACGATATTCACGACGATCGCCGCCACGTAGGCGGTGCTGATGATGGCGCCTGCAGCCGCAGCGTCGAGACCGTAAACCGCAGCGGCCACGCTCGGCACGAAATTGGTGACCGTGAACTGGCCGAATCCGCCCATGCCCACGATCAGCGCGAGCAGCCAGACCACGGGCGAACTGAACGCGCTGCGCGGCGCGGCCGCAGGCGCCGCGGCCGCCGCGGGGAGCGCCGGGTCTGGCGTGACGACCGGGCGGTAGAAGATCCAGAACACGACGGCGCCGACCAGCGCCATGAAGGCGTAGCCGAGAATCGCGCCGCGCCAGCCGATCTCACCGACGAGGTGGCCGCCGAGCGGCGCGCCGACGACCGACGCCATCGCGGAAGTCGCGCCCAGCACGCCCATCGTGCGGCCGCGCAGGCGTGCCGGCGCCGTCATGGCGACTGCAATCAGCACACTGATGAACGCGAAGCGGTAACCGAAAATCGTGAGCCCGCGAAACGCGATCGCCGAGGCGAAGTCCCACGCTTGCCCGAGCAGCACGCTGCCCAGTGCGACGCCGACGAGCCCGAGAGCGAGCACGCGTTTCTCACCGAAGCGCCGCGCGGTGATGCCTGCCGGCACGCTGAGCAGCATCGCGAGCAAGCCATAGAGCCCGGTGAACAGTCCTAGCTCGGTGAACGTCATGCCGACGTCTCGTTGAATCGACGGCAGTAACGGCGAGAACCCCAGGTTCGACAGCTGCAGCGAGAACATGGCGATCAGCGTGACGGCGAACGGCAATAGCCAGGCCGCGCGCGAGTCTCCGACGGCTGACGGCGTCAAGCGAGCACCCGTGTGTCGAGAAAGTCGCGGACCGCGGCGCGAGTTGCTGCCGGATTCCAAGCCCGCGCGTCGACGACGTCGGCCTCGATCGGCAACACTGGAATGCCGGCTTCCTCGAGCGCGCGCTCGATGAATCGCCGGCCCGTCGCCGAAGGCTTCATGCTTTTCGGATGCAGCACGAGTGCCGCGTCGATGCGGTGCTCGCGCGCCTGTTCAACGATCCACTCCGCCGCCCACGGCGGGTTGTGCAGATACTCGTTGAAGCTTGCGGTGCGGCTCGCGAGTGCCTCGATTGGATCGTCGATTCCGTAGCGTATGTAGCCGTCGGGCCCGAAGGCGAGATACATCGACCAGACGAAGACGGCGCCATGCGACGCTTCGAACTCGGTGTAGAAATCGGTGTCGTGCCAGAGCCCGGCGCCGACCCACATGAGTCGTGCGCGTTCTCCTGGACAGGCTGCTTTGCCGGCATCAACCCGCAGCCTGATCTCGTCGTAGAAATTCTGCGCGTGTGCGAGCGCCCAGTCGGTACCGCGCACCCACTGTGTCGCCATGACGTTCGCGATCTGCTCGGTCATGCGCACGGGCACCTCCGGAGCGGATGCGATCAGCTGGCGCGCGGCATCGAAGATCTCTTCCTGCCGGTTCACACGCTCGAGCCGCTCGCGCAGCGCCGCGCGATCGAGGGTGCGCCCGCTGATCGCTTCGAGCCGCTCGACGAGCCGCTCGAGTGTCGCTGCGACGAACGCGAGCCGATGCGGCTCGACGAGCTCGCGCCAGCGATGCCGGCCGAGCTCCCACCACCGCGGCGGCAGTTCGCTCGCGCCGGGATGGTCGATCTCGAACAGCTCGGCGCCAAACGCCTCGGCCCAAAGCGAGAACACCCGGTGGATGCAATCGCACGTCAGGCGTGCGCAGAGCAACCGCGGCGTCGGCAGTCCGCCCCACGGCGCTTCGCCGACAGTCGGGTAGCGCGTCGTTGCGAGCCCGAGGCTGCAGTAGCGGCAGAGCTGATCCGACAGACCGTCGGCCGCCATCGCATCGAGAAACTGCGGCGCCTGCCGTTTGGCCGCGATCAGCGACGACCACCATTGATTGCTGACGGCCGGGATGTCGAGCAGATCAAAGAGCTCGAACGGCACATCCGCTTGCAGGAGCGCATACGGCCGGCGCTCGTCGAACACGCGTCGGCGCAGCTCGGCGAACCACTGTTTCTGGAAGACCGCTGCGGCGACGGAGGATTGGAGCTGCTTGTCAGCCAACGCGCGCCTCCCGCCGGTCGACGACGCCGGCGAGCAGTGTTGCGATGCGTTCGAGATCGGCGGCCGTCGCGGGCAGGGCGGGTTCGCCTTTCAGGACGGCATGAGGGATCGAGCGGCGCGCGGCAAACTCGCATAGCCGCGGGTAGTCGAAGCCGAAAGAGGCATCGTCGGGCGGCAATGAAACGGCGACGGCATCGACCGCGGCGACGGCGTCTTCGATTCGTCGCTCGAGCACTGCGACTGGCAGCCGCGCAGTGATCGAGTCGCGCCGGTACTTGTCCGCGAGGGCGGTGATCGGATCGACCGCCGCGCTCACGTCCTCGCCTGCGCCTGCGCTCGTGAATGCACTCGACTCGGCACTGACGGTTCCGCCCTTCGATCCGATGGCCCGATGCAGGCCCGTGCCATCGACGGGCGCGCCGACGAGCAGCACGCGGGGGCCCGTAAGCGGCGAACGCGCGGCGAACGCATCGACCGCGGCCGCTGCGAGCGCCGCGTAGCGTTCTGGCGCGCACTGCCAGAACGCCGCGAGCAGCGGAAAAGCCTCGGAACCCGTAACCCGTGGTTCACCGCGGCGCAACGCGCCGAGGCGTCGCGCCGCCGCGCGCGCTGCATTGGTCGCGGCGATCTCGACGGCGAGGTCGTCGTGCGAAATTTGCCGGCCCGCTAGTGCAGAAAGACGCTCGCGTAGTGCCGCGGTCCGCGCACGGTCATACGCTGGCACTTCGGGCCCCGCCGACTGCAGCAGATCGAACAGGAGGACCGGCGGCAGCCTTACGTCACCGAGGCGCTCGAACTCGCGCAGGTACAGGAAGCACTTGTAGTCGGAATCGGACGTGCGCGGCACGATGAGAGCCGCGATATTTTTGAGGCGCCCGGTCAACGCGGCCTCGACGAGCTGACGTAGTCGGCTCGGAAACAGACCGGGCTCGAGCACGGCATCGGCCGCAGGCGTCGGCAGCGGCAGGCCGCGCGCCAGGACCGGTCGGAAACCCGCGGCGCGGATAATTTCGATCGGCACCGACGGCCATGAGATCACGACGGTGCTCTGGTCTTGTACGGCATCGCGACCGAGCGCTTCGAACGGCTGCTCGAAGTCCGCGGTCAGCTCGGCAAGGGCGGTGGTGCTCATCGGGCCCTCAGATGTTGCCGCTGGCGCGCAGGCGCTCGATCTCAGCCGGCGCGTAACCGAGCCAGTCGCCGTAGACGAGCGCATTGTCCTGGCCCACCGCCGGCGCCGGTCGCGGCGTGCCGAGTGCCGCGCCGGAGAAACGGATCGGCAAGCCGGGCCCGATGACATCGGCCACGCGACCGAAGTCCGGATGCTCGATCGGCACGGTCTCACCACGCGCGAGCACCCGCGGGTCGCGCACGGCATCGGCCGGTGAGCGGACTGGCGCGGCCGGCACACCGTGACTTTCGAACAGGGGCACGAGCTCCGCGGTCGGCAATCGACGCGTGAAGCTCTCGACATAGCCGTTCATCGAATCCATGTTGGCAACGCGCGCGTCGCGGGTCGCAAAACTCGGATTGCGCTCGAGCTCGGGACGCCCGATCGCCGCGAAGACGCCGCGCGCGAACTGCTCCGTCGGAGCGCAGATCGCGAGGTAGCCGTCGGCCGATTCATAGACGCCGAAGGGGGTCAGCCGCGGCACCATGCGGCCGGTGCGCTGGGGCAACCCGCAGGCCTCGAGCAGATCGAACGGCTCGGCGGCGACGAGGGATGTCAGTACGCCGAGCATGGAAACATCCACTTGTTGCCCTGTACCCGTGACATCTCGCTGTCGCAGCGCCGCCAAAATCCCGACGACGGCAAATACCGGCGCGAGCAGATCGGCGAACGGGACGCCGACGCGCACCGGCGGATCGCCCGGATTGCCCGACGTCATCATCAACCCGCTGAGCGCCTGAATGATGCTGTCCATCGCCTTGCCCGTGCCGGACTGCTCCCCGGCGCCGAAGCCGGAAATCGAGCAATACACGATGCGCGGATTACGGGCGCGCGCGAACTCGTAGCCGATGCCGAGCCGGTCGAGCGTGCCGGCGCTGAAGTTCTCGACGACAACGTCGGCCTGGCGGAGCAGATCCCCGAACACCTCTCGCGAACCCGGCTGCTTTAAGTTCAGCGTCACGGCGTATTTGCCGCGCAGACGGTTCAGCGCGGCGACCGAGACGTCGTCCGGCGCCGTGCGTCCGAGCGACACGCCGTGACGGCCGATGAACGGCGCGTTCTCGCGACAGTGATCGGGCGCGGCGGGATTCTCGATCTTGATCACGCGTGCGCCGAGGCCCGCCAGCAGAAAGGTCGCGAACGGCCCGGCGAGCGCCAGCGTTAGATCGAGCACCGTGAGGCCGGCCAGCGGCCCCGACTGCTCAGAGTCTTCGATGGGAGTGTTCATAGCGCCGGCAGCAGTCTAGCCACCGCGCTCTGAGTGGGCTAAGACTTCGTAGGCCGGTTCGTTAGACGCGTTGCGTCTTTCGCGGCGCGGCAGTTCGAACGCGCGAGCTCGATGAACTCGCGCAAGAGCTTTGAGCCGTTGCCGCTCTTCCAGGCGATCAGGACTGAGACGGTCGGAATAGGGTCGCAATCGAGTGGCCGGAAGGTCACTCCGGGCGGCAGCAGCGCGCTGATCGAGCTCGGCAGCAACGCAAAGCCGAGCCCTTCCTGCACGAGCTGCAGATGACCGAGCACGTTGTCGGCGCTCGACACGGCATGCATTCGGATTTTTGCCTCCCGATACAGAGTCGCGGCTGCATCGTGCAGGGCAGGTGACAGCGAGCGTTCCATCGTGATGCACGGCAGATCGTCGAGACTCTTGACCGGGATGCGCTTGCGACGCGCCAGCGCATGGTGCGACGGCAGGACGAGGACGATCTGCTCGCGCAGCAGTTCGAGCGCTTCGAGCCCTTCGGCTTCGAGTGGCCCGCGGATGAAGGCCACGTCGAGCACGCCGGTCTTCAGGCCGGCGATCGGGTCGACCGCGTACTTGCTGTGCAGGATCAGGCGCAGATCCGGCATGCGCTCGGCGATCAGCGGCCGCAGCGCCGGCAGTATCCCCACATCGGCGGATGGGAAAGTGCCGACCGACAGTTCGCCGGCGCGACCGTCGGCGGCCTGCTTCGCGAGTCGGCGCGCGTGCTCGATGCGCGCGAGAATGTCCTTCGCCTGCTGCAGAAAGATGCGGCCGGCATCGGTCAGCAAGACGTGATGGCGGCTGCGATCGAGCAGCCGCACGCCGACCGACTTCTCGAGCTGACGAATCTGCTGGCTCAACGAAGGCTGGGCGGTCCGCAATCGCGCGGCGGCGCGAGTGAAGCTCAGCTCTTCAGCGACAGCGACGAAGTATCGGAGGTGTCTGAGTTCCACTGGGGAAGGAACGAGAGGGAGCCCGAGATTGTAGCTCCCTCGCCGGTCGCAAATGAAGGCGTGGGTACCCGCACCGGCGGGCGGTTCGGTTACTCTTGGCGCTCCAGACTCGCGGGGGACAAAACAATGCGGCGATGGACCATGCTCGCGGTAGCGAGCCTGATGGCGGCGCATGCTCGACGATCTCGGCTTCTCGCCGCTCGCGGGCATCACGAAGGACAACGTCGCGCAGCTGCAGCTCGTGTGGTCGCGCGAGCTGCCGCCGGAGATCGATCTGCCGATCGTGCGCGGCTCCGCCATCGCCGTGTTCGCGTTGCCGCCACGATGAAGACGAAGGCGCTCGTGACGACGGTATTCGCCCTACTGGCCGCTGCGTCTGCGTTCGCGCAGCACATCGTGATCACACCGGGCGGCTCACGTCCCACCATTCGCGGCCCCGCACAGGCGTACACGGGGACTGCGGTCGCCGACACGCTGGTCGCTCCGAACGACCCCAGCCGCGTCATGGCCGTGACCATCACGTTCGAACCGGGCGCCCGCACCGCATGGCACAACCATCCGGCGGGACAGTTTCTGATCGTCACATCGGGCGTGGGTTGGGTGCAGGAGCGAGGTGGCAAGAAACGCGAGGTTCGACCGGGCGATGTGATCTGGACGCCGCCCGGCGTTGTGCACTGGCACGGCGCCACGGCGACCAACGCCATGACTCACCTCGCCGTGTGGGATTTCGTCGGCGGCAGCGGCGGTGAGCTCATGGAGCACGTCAGCGACGAAGACTACCTGGCCGAATAGCAGGCGAGATCAGAGCGCGTAGGTCGTGACCGAACGTCGTACTAGACCCATGTACCTCGGCATCGATCTCGGCACGTCGGGCGTCAAAGCCACGCTGATCGACGACGAGCAGGCGATTGTGGGCGTGGGCTCGGCGCCGCTCGAGGTGTCGAGGCCGGAGCCGGGGTGGGCCGAGCAAAACCCGCGCGATTGGATCGCGGCCGCGGAGCGAGCCATCGGTGCGTTGCGTGCGGCGAATGCCGGTGCGCTCGCGGCCGTGCGCGGTGTCGGTCTCTCGGGGCAGATGCACGGTGCCACGTTGCTCGACGAGCGCGACGAGCCGCTGCGCCCGTGTCTGCTGTGGAACGACACGCGCGCGCACCGCGAAGCGGCCGCGTTCGACGCGGACCCGCGGTTTCGCGCGATCACAGGCAACATCGTGTTTCCGGGTTTCACGGCGCCGAAGGTGGCGTGGGTTCGGCGCCACGATCCGCGAATGTTCGAGCGAACGCGCTGGGTATTGCTGCCGAAGGATTACCTGCGCCTGTGGTTGACGGGCGAGCACGTCTCCGAGATGTCCGACGCCTCGGGCACGAGTTGGCTCGACACCGGCAACCGGTGCTGGTCAGCCGAGCTGCTTGCCGCCACGGAGCTCAGCGAACAGCAGATGCCGGGGCTCGTCGAAGGCACCGCGGTCAGCGGTGTGCTGCGGCGCGAGCTCGCGGCGCGCTGGGGTATGCATGGCGCGGTGGTGGTGGCGGGTGGCGCCGGCGACAACGCGGCCTCCGCGGTTGGGCTCGGCGCGGTCAACGACGGCGCCGCGTTCGTGTCGCTCGGCACGTCGGGCGTGCTGTTCGCAGCCAACGGCGCGTACTCGCCGAATGCGGCGAGCGCCGTGCACACGTTTTGTCACGCACTGCCGGCCACGTGGCATCAGATGGGCGTGGTGCTGTCGGCCACGGATTCGCTGACCTGGCTCGCGACGCTCACGGGCACGAGGCCTGCCGAGCTGACCGACTCACTCGGCGGTCACCTCAGGCCGCCGGGCCGCATCACGTTCCTGCCTTACCTGGGCGGCGAGCGAACGCCGCACAACGACGCGGCGATCCGCGGCGCGTTCGCCGGCATCGGCCACGAATCCGATCGCGCCGCATTGGCGCGCGCCGTGGTCGAGGGCGTCGCGTTCGCGCTCTGCGATAGCCGCGACGCGTTGCGCGCAGCGGGCACGACGATCACGCGGCTCTCGGCCGTCGGCGGCGGTACGCGCTCACGCTACTGGCTCGAAGTGCTGGCGACCGCTCTCGGTGTGCCGGTCGACGTGCCGTCTGCCGGCGATTTTGGGACCGCGTTTGGCGCGGCGCGGCTCGCGATGATCGCGGCCACGGGGGAGGCGCCCGCGCGAGTCTGCACGCGGCCGCCCATCGCCGAAACGATCGAGCCGAACGCGACTCACGCCGCTGCCTATGCGGCGGCCCTCGACCGTTACCGCGCGTTATATCCCGCGCTCCGTGCTTTGAGTTGAGGCTTTCTACGTAGAATAGAAAGCGAGCGGGCGAGGACGATAAGAATGACCACTGGCTTCTTTGGGGACGTCGGCAAGATCGAATACGAGGGGATCGAGAGCAGGAACCCCCTCGCATTTCGTTACTACGATCCGGATCGCGTCGTGCTCGGTAAGCGTCTTGCCGACCACCTCCGCTTCGCCGTGTGCTACTGGCACACGTTCGCCTGGACCGGCGGCGATCCGTTCGGCGGCTCGACGTTCGAGCGGCCGTGGTTCGGCGACACGCAGCATCACGCGAAATTGAAGGCCGATGTCGCGTTCGAGTTGTTCACTGCGCTCGGCGCGCCTTACTACTGTTTTCACGACGCCGACGTTCGGCCCGAAGGCGCGACGTTCGCGGAGAACACGAACAACTTGAAAGCCGCCGTCGACTACCTCGAGCGCAAGCAGGCGGAGACCGGCGTCAAGCTGTTGTGGGGCACAGCGAACCTGTTCTCGCACCGCCGCTACATGGCAGGTGCGGCGACGAACCCCGATCCGGAAGTGTTCGCGTTCGCGGCGGCCACCGTCAAAACGTGTATCGATGCCACGCACCGGCTCGGCGGTGAGAACTACGTGCTCTGGGGTGGGCGCGAGGGCTACGAGACGCTGCTGAACACGGATATGAAGCGCGAGCTCGATCAGCTCGGACGTTTCATGAGCCTCGTCGTCGACTACAAGCACGAAATCGGCTTCAAGGGCACGATCCTGATCGAGCCGAAGCCCCAGGAGCCGACCAAGCATCAGTACGACTTCGATGTCGCCTCGGTCTATGGCTTCCTGAAACGCTACGGGCTCGAGCACGAGGTCAAGGTCAACATCGAGCACGGCCACGCCGTGCTCGCGGGACATTCGTTCGATCACGAGATCGCGCTCGCGAACGCGCTCGGCATCTTCGGTTCCATCGACATGAATCGGAACGACTACCAGTCCGGCTGGGACACCGACCAGTTCCCGAACAACGCGCACGACACGGCGCTCGCTTACTACCAGATCCTGCGTGGAGGCGGCTTCACGACGGGCGGCACGAATTTCGACGCGAAGCTGCGCCGGCAGTCGATCGAGCCCGTCGATCTCTTGATCGCGCACATCGGCGGAATGGACAACTGCGCCCGGGCGCTGATCGCCGCGGCCAAGATGCTCGAGGACGGCGCGCTCGAGACGCCGCTGCGCGAGCGTTACGCCGGGTGGGACGTGGGCGACCCGAAGAGACTGCTCGCCGGCGAGTTCTCGCTGGTGGACATCGAAACACGCCTGCTCGCGAAGCACACGAATCCAGAGCCACGCTCCGGCAAGCAGGAACTGCTCGAGAACATCGTCAACCGTTATGTCTGACGAGGAGAAGGTCAACTTTGTGATGGCCTCCAATTGATTTTGCGGCTATTCTTTTTCTAGGAATGGGGGGGCATGCCGGCCCCAGTCGAACCGTTACTGTTCGCGTCGCCGGGGGGTGATATGCGTAGGCAGAAGAATCGGGGGATACGCGGTCGGTCCGTTGTGCTCCTATTGGCCGCCGCGTTCCCGTTAACGTCGGCACTGGCCGTTGAGAGCCCGATCGCGAAAGCGGCACGAGCCGACGACCTCGCAACCGTAAAGCACCTGATCGCAGCGCACGCGGACGTGAACTTGGCCGCCGCGGACGGTTCCACCGCGCTGCTGTGGGCCGCATACAACTCGGATCTCGAGATGCTGAAGGCGCTCGCCGCTGCGCGCGCCGACGCGAACGTCGCGAATAAGTACGGCGTGACCCCTCTGCTCCAGGCTAGCCGAGCCGGCGACGCCGGTGTCATGAAGGCCCTGCTCGATGCCGGTGCGAACGTCGAGCTCGCGCACCCCGAAGGCGAGACGCCGCTGATGGCTGCGGCGAAGGCGGGCAGCCTCGAAGGTGTGCGTCTGTTGCTGGCGCACGGCGCGAACGCGAATGCACAAGAGTCGTTCCAACAGCAGACCGCGCTGATGTGGGCTGCGGCCGAAGGGCACGCGGCGGTCGTCGACGCGCTGCTCGTGGCAGGCGCGAACCCGAACCTCCAGGCGCACATCAACCTCCTGAGCGAACGGAAGAATGCGGATTATCCGTCGGGCGGTTTCACGGCGCTGATGTGGGCCGCGCGCAATGGCCAGGAAGCCATCGTACGGCGGCTCATCGCGGCCGGATCGGACTTGAACGCTCGCAACGGCGACGGCGCTACCGCAATGATGATCACGATCGTCAACGACCGCTTCGATCTCGCGGCCAAGCTCGTGGACCTCGGCGCGGACGTGAACGACGGCTCGCTCTACCACGCCGTCGAAATGCGCGACGCAACGACAGACTGGTACGCGCACGATGGCTCGAAGCTGCGCAACAACTTCGCGAACGAGCACACCGCGCTCGATCTGATTGCGCTGCTGCTCGACAAGGGCGCGGATCCGAACAAGCCGTTTGTCGGGCAGATGCATTCGGCTTCGATGTGCTGCGACTCGTTCGCGAACGCGTCGCCGTTCTATCGCGCCGCCGTCGCCGCCGACGTGGAGGCGCTGAAGCTCATGGTCGGGCACGGCGCGAACTTGGAGTGGACGCCGACCAACGCCAAGAACGGGGGGCCAGGCGCCAACGCGAACGTCGGCAAGACGCCGCTACTGGCAGCGATTAATGGCGGCAAGGGCGTGCCGTTGTCCGCGGGCCCTGGTTACTCGCGCGCCGGCCCGCCGCCGTTTCGCGAGACGTCCAACCGCAAGCCCGCAGACGCGGCGCGGCTTTTGATCGCATCCGGGGCGAAGGTGAACGCGGTCGGGCCCGACGGCGCCACGGCGCTGCACAAGGCCGTCGATCTGCGCAACCTCGATACGTTGGGCGCGCTGATCGAAGGGGGCGCGGATCTCAAGGCGAAGAATAAGGAAGGCCTCACCGCGCTCGATCTTGCGCTGAAGCTCAAAGCCGACGATCCGAACGCAAATCCGTTCGGTCCCGGCCGGAACAAGGATGGCGCGAAACCAGAAGAGGTCGTGGCGCTACTACGCGCCGCCGCGAAACAGCCGGCTCTGCAAGCGCAGGCTTCGGCGGACACACGCGCAGCCCGATGAGAAAATCCGTCACGATCGCGAGTGGTTGCGCGGTGATCGCGATTGCGGCGGGGGTCGCCGTGTATCTGAAGTCCGCCGCTGCTCCGCAGACCGTGCTGAACGAGCGTTGGGCGATGCTCGACAAGTACTGCGTCGATTGCCACAACGACGCGGATCGCACGGGCGACGTCTCGTTCGAGCACGTGCAGTCCGCAAACATTGTGAAAGACGCGCACCTCTGGGAGGCCGCGATCAAGAAGCTTCGCCTCGGCATGATGCCGCCGCGCGACAAGCCCCAGCCCGATCACGCGCTGCGCGACGAGTTCGTCACTGCGCTCGAGCGCACGCTCGATGGTGCGGCCGCAGCCGAGCCCTACGCAGGCCGGCAGCCTGTGCACCGCCTGAACCGGGCGGAGTACGCGAATGCGATCCGCGACTTGCTCGGCGTGCAGATCTCCGTCGCGGAGCTTTTGCCGAGCGACGGCGGGGACTTCGGTTTCGACAACATCGCGGCCGTGCTCACGACGTCACCGTTGTTGCTCGAGCGCTATCTCACGGCTGCGCTGCGTGTCGCGGACGCGGCCGTCGGCAATCCCGACGCCGTGCCCACCAACGCGGCTTACAAGATTCCGGTCGACGTCACGCAGACCGGGCATCTCGAAGGTCTGCCGCTCGGGACGAGCGGCGGTACGGTGGTCACGCACAATTTTCCGGCCGACGCCGACTACGTGCTCTCGGGCCGGCTGTTACGCACGGTCGCAGAGGGGTATGTCGGCGTCGAGGGCCACGATACGCCGTACGAGTTCGTGATCGCCGTGGACGGCGAGCAGGTCTACACGGCGCATGTGGGCGGCCCGGAAGACCACAAAGACAGCGGGGCAGACATCCTCGCGTCGCGCGTCGTCATCGACGAACGCATGACGTCGCCGCGCATTCCGTTGAAAGCAGGGCCGCACGAGGTCGCGTTCACCTGGGTGGAGCGGCCCGCAGTCGAACAGAATGCCTGGCAGCCGGCGCTGCGCGATTCTCAGGAGGCCCACAATCCGGCGGGGTTGCCGCGGCTCGAAACGGCGAACATTGCAGGACCGTACGACGTCCGCGGGGTGAGCGACACGACTACGCGGGAGCGCATCTTCGTCTGCACTCCGAAGGCGCCGGCCGAAGAGCCGGCGTGTGCGCATGAGATCTTCACGGCGCTGGCAAAACGCGCTTTCCGACGACCCGTGAATGACGCCGACGTTTCTGCGCCGCTTTCGTTCTATGCCGACGAACGCAAAGACGGCGGGGACTTCGACAGTGGCGTCCGAGCCGGTCTTTCGCGAATGCTCGTGAGCCCTTCGTTCCTGTTCCGTGTAGAGAAAGACGCCGCGGACGTGCCGGCCGGCGCCGCGCACCGCATCACCGACGTGGAGCTCGCATCGCGGTTGTCGTTTTTCCTGTGGTCGAGCATCCCGGACGACGAGCTCTTGGGTACAGCGATCGACGGCGGTCTGTCCAAGCCGAGTGTGCTCGGGGCGCAAGTGCGCCGCATGCTCGCCGATCCGCGCGCCGACGCGCTCGTGGAGAACTTCACGGGCCAGTGGCTCCAGCTGCGCAACCTCGAGCAGCGTGTGGTGCCGGATCTCTTGATGTTCCCGGATTTCGACGACAACCTGAGGAAGGCGTTTCGCCGCGAAACGGAGCTACTGTTCTCGCACGTGCTCCGGGAAAACCGCAGCGTGCAAGAGCTTTTGACAGCGGACTATACGTTTGCGAACGAGCGGTTGGCGCGCCACTACGGCATCCCGGACGTTTACGGGACGCGTTTCAGAAAGGTTGCGCTTACGGATCCGGCGCGACGCGGGTTACTCGGGCATGGCAGCATCCTGTCGCTGACTTCCGCCGCGACGCGCACGTCGCCCATCATTCGCGGCAAGTACGTCATGGCGAACATCTTGAACAGCCCGCCGCCGCAGCCGCCGGCCGTGGTGCCTGCGCTCGAGGACAGCAAGCCGAAGGACCGACCTTCGACCGTGCGCGAGCAGCTCGAGCTACACCGCAAGAACCCGACCTGCGCGGCGTGCCACCTAAATCTCGATCCGCTGGGCTTCGCACTCGAAAACTTCGATGCCGTCGGCCAATGGCACGACCGGACGGTCGACGGGTTGCCTATCGACGCGGCGGGCATCCTCGCGGACGGCACGGCGGTGGACGGGCCTGTGGCGCTGCGGGCTGCGCTGACAGCCAGACCCGAGATCTTCGCGAGCACCGTCGCCGAGAAGCTCCTTATATATGCGCTCGGCCGTGGCCTGACGCCCGCCGACATGCCCGTCGTTCGCGCGATTGTGCGAAACGCGGCAAAGGACCAGTATCGGCTGTCGACTATTGTTCTCAGTGTCGTCGATAGCCTGCCATTCCAGATGCGAACGAAGCTTGCCGAACCGAACGCGCTCCCTACCGTAGCGCAAACGAGGGACTAGTCATGACATTCATCACGAAGAAGCACTTGCACCGCCGTACGTTCTTGCGCGGCGCGGGCGCGGCGATTGCGCTGCCGTTGTTGGACTCGATGCTGCCGGCATTCGGCCAGTCGAGCGTCAAGCGCCCCCTACGCTTCGGCGCGATCTACATGCCTAACGGTGTGTATCCGCAGTTGTGGCACCCGACGAAAGTCGGCACAGGCTTCGAGTTCCAGCCGATCATGAAACCGCTCGAGCCGTATCGCGAGCGCCTGGTAACGATCAGCAAAATGAAGGCGCCCGAAGGCTCCGTGCATCTCGGGGCAAGCGCAGCGTTCTTGAACGGTGTCGGTCCCGTCAACACCGCCGGCAGCTACGGCAAGATCGAGTCGAAGAAGACCATCGATCAATACATCGCGGACGTGGTGGCCGAAGACACCCCGCTGCGCTCGCTCGAAGTGGGCACTGAGGACATGGGCACAGCCGCGGGAGCGTGTGACGGATTTCCCTGCGTGTTTTTCAACACGCTCTCATGGCGCGACGCGACGAGCCCGCTGCCGGTCGGCATCAACCCGCAGGTTACCTTCGAGCGCATGTTCGGCGACCCAGGCACTGCGCAACAGCGCCTCACGCGCTTACGCCGCAAGCAGAGCATCCTCGACTCGGTTGCTGACGAGACCGCGCGGCTCCAGCGCGAAATTGGCAGCCATGACAACACCGTGCTCGATGAGTACCTCACGAACGTGCGCCGCGTGGAGGAATCGCTGCAGAAGATGCAGGCGCGTGCGGACACGATCGCCGCAGCACCCGATGCCCCAATTGGTATTCCGGACAACTTCGACGATCACCTGACCGTCACGTACGACTTGCTGCATCTCGCCTTCCAGGGCGATCTCACGCGCGTCTTTACCTTCCTGCTCGGTCACGAGGGCAGTAGCCGGAGCTACGCTCACATCGGCATTGCGGAGCCGCATCACCCCGTCTCGCACCACGGCGACAAGCCGGAAGGTATCGAGAAGTACGCGAAGCTCGTGACGTACCAGATCTCGAAGTTCGCAGAGTTCGTCGGCAAGCTGAAGGCTACGCGGGACGGTGACGGCACGCTGCTCGACGCATCGCTCGTCTACTGGGGCGCCGGCATGAGCAACGGCAACGCTCACGACCGCAACAGCCCGCCCGCGGTGCTGCTTGGGGGTGCGAACGGCAAGCTCAAGGGCGACCGCCACGTCTCGGTCGATCACAAGGAGCCCACCGCCAACTTGCTCGTGGCGTTCGCGGACATCGCGAATGCGAAGTGCGAATCGATCGGGGCGAGCACCGGCCGATTGGCGATCTAGCGGAATCGAGTACGGGAACCGCGAGCGGGTCGGCGGCGCGCGAGATCGTCGTCAGATCTTGCGGCATGACGTGGCGCGCGTGCTCATGGTGCGGAGTCCAACATGAGTTCGAGAATGCCATCGACGATTGCGGACTCGGCACAGCCGGGCTGCAGCCGCGACGACAGGACTTCGAACGTGTACTGCCCGAAGGCCGAGTCGTTCGGAATGTAGCCTGACGGCGCAGCGCCGTTCGTCAGCGTAGCAAGCATCGTGTGCGCGTAAGGCGACTCGCGTTTCAGGCGCTGCGCTATGGGATTGAACACTTCGGCGTTGACGGCGCCGATCATGACGTCGCCGATCTTCAACAGACCGAGCCGAATGTCGACGGGCCCCGCTTCTTTGTACTCGCCGGGGAAGCCGGCCCGGCCGGCGTTCGTGCGCTCACGGCCGGGGCAGCTCACGGTCTTATAGCGGCCCTCGATGCGCGCGTTCGAGTCCAGCCGCTCCATGCCGCGCATGACGTGCAGCACCTCTTCGCCCAGGAATTGCCCCATCGAGACGATCATCTGCTTCTGCTGGTTCATGAGCTTCGCGACCGCGGGGTCCTTTCTGTCGAGACCCTGGCCACCCGGCGGCATGGCATTGCTGATGTCGATGCCGCGGCGCGCGTAGTCCTTGATACGAATATCGCGCAGGTCGTAGGTCTGCTGAAAATAGATCGGGTTCTGATCGCCTGCCGCGCCGCTCGACCACAAGGCCACGAGCTTGTCGTCGAACGTGTCTTCGAGGTAGCGCGATGTGGTTCCCGGTGCGTCGGCGCTCACGAGGTCGAGTTGCCCCACGGTCACGGCGTGCATGGCGTAGTTGTAGTAGACCGCGATCGGCTCGCCGGTCACAGTCTCGAACTTGAGGACGGCGACGGTCTTGTCCGATGGCCCTTCGTAGTTGGGTCCTTCCCACCACCGCCGCGTTTTCGGATCGATGATGTTGCGGTTCACATTGATGTACGAGACGCCCGTGCCGTAGCCAATGCGTGCCGGCACGGCGCGTTGCTTCGCTTGGCGCACGGATTCGACAATCTTGTCGGTGTACGGCCCCGGGTCTTGCCGCGGTGCGCTGTGGGTGTGTGTCGCCGTCAACAGCACGTTCTCGGGCGCAATCTTGAGCTCGCGCTCGAGGCGCTTCGCGACATCGTTCCAGACCGGCTCGGGCACGCCGCCGGCATCGACGGTGATGAGGGCAGCCGTCGAGATCCCATCGTCAATCACGATGGCTCGCGAGTAGAGGTGATCGAGGACACCGTCGTAGCCCGATGGCAGGGCTTTCGGGCTTGGCGTGACGTCGACCTTGGCGGCGCCGACGCGAACACCGCCCTGCTGCGCCAACGTTGCGCCGGACATTGCACACGCGATGACGAGTGATCCGAGGACGGACATCGTTCTCATGGGTTCCCCCCCGCTACTCACCAGAAATAGATATAGATCGCCGCGACGATGGTGAGCACCACGCCCGAGTTCACCACATCCCAGACCGACACCCCGGCTTGCACTTCGGCCTTCTGCTCCGCGCTGATCGTGCTGTAGGTCAGTCCCTTCAACTGCTCGTCGGTCGCCTTCTGCGTGAACGCGCTGACGATGAAGATCAGCACGCAGGTAAACACGAACAGCAGGAAGCAGAAGTACAACCAGTTGATGTCGACGAACCATTGCATGGCGGAGAAGTCCATTCCCCCCATTTCATGAGCCACTTGCATGAATAGCCTCGCCATGCCGATAGCGAAACCGGACACGATGCCCACGAAGCCGGAAATCGGCGACACGTATTTCGAGAAGATGCCCAGCATGAACACCGCTGCGATCGCGGGGGCGAGCAGTGACTGCACGTTTTGCAGATAGCCGTACAGTTGTCCGCCGCCGATCTGCTGCATGATCGGAATCCACGCGATGCCGGCCACCACGACCACCACGGTCGCGAGACGGCCCACGCGCACGAGTTGCGCTTCGCTCGTACTCGGCCTAAGGCGCTGGTAGAAGTCGACGGTGAATAGGGTCGCCGTCGAATTGAACAGCGAGGCCAACGAGCTCATCAGCGCCGCCAGCATGCCGGCCAGCACGAGTCCCCGCAGGCCCTCCGGCAGCAGATGCGCCGCGAGGCGCGGGAACGCCTCGTCCGCATGCTCCATATCGGCGAAGCCATCGACGCCCTGATGCTTCAGCGCCATCGCGATCATGCCGGGGATCAGGAAGATGAATACCGGGAACAACTTCAAATAGCCGGCCCAAATCGCACCGCGCCGCGCTTGCGGTAGGTTGCGAGCCGTCAGCACGCGCTGAACGATGTATTGGTCCGTACACCAATACCAGAGCCCGATGATCGGCGAGCCGAGCACGACGCCGAGCCACGGCGTTGCCGAGGAATCGAACAGGAAGCTCAAATCGGTGGGCAGCCAGGTCGTTCCGCCCGCCTGTTGCAGCGGGCGCCATAGCGAGATCGTGTCAGCGTTGGCCGCGCGCAGTGCGTCGAGGCCCCCGATCTGATGCAGGCCCACGAGCAGAATGACGATCGAGCCGATCAGCAGCAGCGGCGCCTGCATGCCTTCGGTCCACAGCACCGCCTTCATGCCGCCGACCACGGTATAGATGCCGGTGACAATGACGAGCGCGAAGGCCGAGAACCAGAAGAAATCGACGTCGCCAAACATCGGCACGTTGATTGAGTTGTAGCCCAGGATCGTCTTGATCGTGATCGCGCCCGCGTAGATCGTCACGGATGCCTTGGTCAGGATGTAGGCCGCGAGAAAAATTAGGGACAGCGCGGTGCGTGTGCCTGGGGTGTAGCGCTGCTCGAGAAACTCCGGTGTCGTGAAAATTTTCGAGCGCAGATAGAACGGCGTGAACACCCAACCGAGCACGATCAGGAAATAGGAGTGCAGCTCCCAGTGAGCGTAGGCCATGCCCGTACCCGCGCCGGAGCCGGCGAGGCCCACGAGGTGCTCGGCGCCGATGTTGGAGGCAAAGATCGAGGCACCGATCAGAAACCAGCCCGCTTCGCGCGAGGCTAGAAAGTAGTCGGCCGTGCTCTTCTCTTTCTGCATCGCCACCCAGCCGGCGATGCCCGCGATCACTAGGAAGTAAAGCGCGACCACTACCCAGTCGAGCGTTCCGAAGGTGACGGCCATCTGATTTCCCCGTTAGCGGATTCTTGTTGTTATTCGCACACGAAATTCTTGCTGTCATCCGTGCTGCCGCTGCCGCTGTAGACGGCGCGGGTAGGGTAGGCGCACAGCGGCCGCGTGCGGACCACGGCGCCGTTTTCCACGCGCGATGCTTCGATACGCTCCGGCGTGGCACCGGCGCGCACCCACCGGTCGAGCGCAGCCACCGTGTCGAACGTGTCGGTGCCCGTGCCACCGCGGCAATGGCCCATCCCGGGCACCATGAAGAGCCGCACGTTCTTCTCGGTCGCGTCCGCGCCCAGCGCGCGGCGGACGGCATCGTAGTAGCGAACCGTGCCTTCGGCTGGAATGCCGGGGTCGGCCCAGCCGTGGTACAGCAGCAGCTTGCCGCCGTGCTCGATGAACGCGTCAAGGTTCGGATCGGCCGAGTCCATGAGCCTGCCGATTCGCTCGACGCCTAGCGGAATGTCGCGCGCCGCGTCGAAGAAGCGGAAGTTCCAGTCGGGATCGCCGAATACGAGTTGCGCATACGTGTCGAACGCGAGCGACAGCGGCTTGTCGCCGCTCAACGTCTGCCAGCTGCGCTCGCTGCCACGAGAAAGCCCCGGAAATATCGACTTGCCGGCGTTGTCGACGGGGCCTCGATACGTGAGCCGCACCGTGTCTGCCTGTGCGGGTGAGAGACACGCCGACTTGCTGCCCGTGCCGCATACCAGCGAGGCGGGATCGAAGGGGCACGCTCGCGGGTTCTCTATGACCCCGTCGGCGACGCCGTCCTGCGTGTCGCAGGCCGCGATGACCGCCTTGTTGACCAGATCGAACTCGCGCTGGCGGAGAGGCTCGCCCGCTTGGTTCGCATTAACGGCTGCCGCCCAAACTTGCGTGCCCTGGATGTGCGTCGGGGAGTAGGCCGGCGCGCCAGCGACGATGCCGTCGAAATCCCTCGGGTAGCGCTGTGCCTCGGCGAGCGCCTGCCTCCCGCCGGTAGAGCAGCCCGAAAAATAGGCGCGATCGGCGCGGCGCGAGTAGTTTGACTCGACGACGGCCTTCGCTGCGAGCGCCATCTCGTGCACGGCGCGGTGCGCGAAGTCGACGAGTTTCTCGGGGTGGCCGATCGCAAAGTCGACCGTGTTACCGACGTGTCCGGTGTCCGTGCTCGCGGCGGCATAACCCGCGGCGACCGCGTCGGCCAGCGCGCCGTAGCTGATCGAGCCGGCCCAGGCGCCGTTGCCGACGGCGAGGAGCTTGCCGTTCCACCCGCTTTCGGGCAGCCAGATCTCGAGGCCGATTGCCGAGTCCGTGGTCGGCTTCGCGACGGCCTGCACGCGGCAGAACGGTGATAGAAGGCTGAGTGTTGAGTTCGTGGCTGCGGCGCCGGGCGAGTTGCCCGGTAGTTTGAAGCCGCCCGGCCTCACGACGTCGGCGGAGACAATCGCGGTAGCCCCGAACTTTTTCCCGGCCAGCGACTCGCACGCCGCAGCCGCGTGGCCGATGATCAGTGTGACGAGCGCAACACCGATCAGCCCGCCGGTGGTGCGCTTCGATTCTGCCCGTCCGAAGCTCATGGTTCCCCCCCATTCGCCACTCAAGACGCCCCACAAGGGTTCCGTGCCGCGACGGCCATCCTACCAACTCGCGCGCTATGATGGGTCCCGAGCGGGGCGCGGCGAGTGCGGCGTCACCGAAGATCCGGGGGGATGAACGATGTCGCGGACTATGTACCTGGGCGCACTGGTGTCTGTGGGCGCTGCGCTCCTCGCCGGCCTGCCCGCAACCGCACAACAGACGAGCGCCGCCGAGAGCCCGCCGGAGCTAATCCCGGTAACGAACCGCAATCCGGCCCTCGTGACCGACCGCCATCTAGCGGCGCAGGCCGCCGGTTATCGAGCACTGCACTATTGCACGGGAATCTTCTCGGCCGGGTTGGCAGAGACTCAGATCGAGGAGTCGATGAGCAGCCGCGCGTCGCGCGACGCCAAGACGACGATCGACCGCGACAACAAGGTCGTCTCCGTTTACTACGCTTCGGACATGGAGCCGAGGGTCGCAGCGTTCCGGCCCGGGCTCGGCTGCACGCAGCTGCCGATTGGCGCAACGCCGGAGCTCGTCGGCAAGCTGCCGCGTCTGCCCGATTCAGTGGCGGCGCCCAAGCTCGATGATCGGCCGTGGCCCTTGGGTGATGCCGATGGCGTCGTGGCCCTGCCGGCGGCGAAGAACGCCGCGGTAGCCGCGGTTCTGGACGCTGCGTTCATGAATGACGCGGGGCCCTACCGCGGCCACACCTGGGGCGTCGTGCTGGTGAAGGACGGCCGGATCGTGGCGGAACGCTACGAGCCCGGCTGGGACATGCACTCCGCCGCGCGCACGAACTCGATGTGCAAGAGCCTCGGCGTCTCGCTCGTCGGCATGGGGGTGCGCGCCGGTCTCCTCGACGTGAACCGAAAGGCCCCGTTGAAGGCCTGGCAGACCCCGGGCGATCCGCGCGGCAACATCACGTTGAATCACCTGCTGCACATGGCCAGCGGTCTTTACACCGAAGCCGGCGGCGATCCGTTGTTCGATACGTACGACGCGGGCGCGCCGCCGTCCGAGATCTCGATATTGAACATCGTGGACTCGCGGCCAGGCACTCGGTTCGTTTACGCCGGCTCCGACACGATCATGGCGGCGCGCGCGCTGCGCGAGGCGTTGAACGACGACGGCCGCTGGCTCGCGTTCCCGTATCGCGAGCTGCTCTGGAAGCTCGGGATGACGCGCACGGTGGTGGAGACCGACTGGCGCGGCGACTTCCTGATTTCGGGCCAGTGCTGGAGCACGGCCCGCGACTTTGGCCGCTTCGGCATGCTGTATCTCGCCGACGGTGTATGGAACGGCGAGCGCCTGCTGCCTGAAGGCTGGTCGAAGTACGTCTCGACACTTGCGCCGGCGCAGCCCGCCTCGTACTCGAAGGGCGGGCCGGGGTATGGCGCCCAGTTCTGGATTCATAACGGCCGAGAAGGCTTGCCGGCCTTGGCCTATACCGCCGATGGCGCAGGCGGCCAATACGCCATGGTCATACCTTCGGCGAACCTCGTCGTCGTGCGGCGCGGCTTCGATGTGACCAGTAACTTCAACATTGCCAAGTTCTCGGCCGATGTGTTGCACGCGTTGCACAATTGAGGGAGATGTCATGCAAACGGTAAAGCGGGTGTTATGCGGCGTTGCCGCTCTCGTGGTCTGCCTGAATGCCGCGGGGCAACCCCCGGGGCCGCGGCCCTACGGTTTCAGCAATCCGCTGGAGACGGCCGAACTGCAGAAACTTCCGCAGACGCCGGGCGCCAAGGGCGATCAGGAGCGGCACTATTTCTTCAAAGAGGCCGGCCGGGAGATGCCCTATCACCTGTACGTGCCGTCGAGCTACGACCCGAACGTCGGCGCGCCGCTCGTGGTGGCCCTGCACGGCTACGGCGGCAATCAGGACTACTTTTTCGCCGTCGTGAAAGACGACCTGCAGGCCCTGTGCGACCGCTATGGGTACATTTTCGTCGCGCCGATGGGGTACTCCGTCAGCGGGTGGTACGGCGCGCCGATGTCGGTCCCGGGCGGGCCGCCGCCCACGAGCGGTAATCAGCCCGCGCGGGCGCTGCCGCCTCCGCAGACCGGCACACCCGAGGAACAGCTGCGCGAGCGACGACTGAGCGAACAGGACGTGCTGAACGTCGTTGAACTCGTGAAGAAGGAATACAAAATCGATCCTCGTCGCGTGTATCTCATGGGGCATTCCATGGGCGGCTTCGGCGCCTGGTATCTCGGTGCACAGCATGCGGACCTTTGGGCGGCCGTCGCGCCGATGTCCGGCACACGTGCGGAGCATGCGATCGACATCAAGACGTTGTCGAAGCTGCCCGTGCTGGTCGCGGTCGGCGGCGAGGAAGTGCCGACCGTCGCCGCGAGCAAGGCCAAAGTGGACCAATTGAAAGCGGCCGGAGGCGTCACGGCCTACGTCGAAATCGAGAAGGGCACGCACATGTCCATGATTCCGCCGTCGATGCCGCAGGTTTTCGAGTTCTTCTCGAAGCACGCCAAGCCCTAGCGGGAGGTCGCGAGCCATGCACAACGCTTCGTTCGTTTCGACTCTGGCGCTGCTCGCGATCGTGCCGTGCGCGCTGGCCCAGCCGCCGTCCGGAGCCGGCCGCGCTCTAACAAGTGCGGAGCTCACGCAGCAACCGCAGACGCCCGGCGCCAAGGGCGATCAGCAACGGCACTATTTCTTCAAAGGCGCAGGCTCGGAGATGCCGTATCGGCTCTACGTTCCGAAAAGCTACGACCCGAACGTCGGTGCGCCCCTGATCGTGGCGTTGCACGGCTACGGCGGCAACCAGAATTACTTCTTCGATATCGTCAAAGAGCTGCCGGCGCTGTGCGAGCAGTACGGAATCATTTTCGCCGCGCCGATGGGGCTTGCTACCGACGGTTGGTACGGCGCGCCTTTAACTATCCCCGGCGCCGCGCCGCGTAGCGGCGGGGGCGCGACGCCGGCCCCTGGCCGCGGTCCGGAGCAAGAGACGAAGTACCGCGCGCAGAGCGAGCAGGATGTGCTGAACGTGCTCGAGCTCGTGAAGCACGAATACAAAATCGATCCCGACCGTACGTACCTCATGGGGCATTCCATGGGTGGCTTCGGCACGTGGTGGCTCGGCCAGAAACACGCAGACCTATGGGCGGCCATTGCCCCGATGTCGGGCGTTCTGCCGAACGTGGACTATCAGTTGTCGAAGCTGAAATCCGTGCCCGTCATGGTTTCCATAGGCGGCGCTGAAACGCCGGCGTGGGTCGAGGCGAGCCGCAAGCAAGTGGACGTGATGAAGGGCATGGGTATGACCGCGGAGTACTTCGAGCCCGAAGGCGCGACGCACGGCGGTATGATCGCGCCGACGACGCCGCGAGTCTTCGAATTCTTGGCTAAGCAGAAGAGGGCCCGATGAACATTCGTTGCAGCTTGGCCGGGCTCGCGCTCGTCGTGTTCGGCGGTCCGCCCGCCAGCGCGCACCATTCGTTCGCCGCCGAGTTCAGCTACGACAAGAGCGGCACGATCTCGGGCAAGGTGGTCGAGGCGCTGTACGTGAACCCGCACGCGCACTACGTCGTGGCGATCAAGGGCGAGAGCGGCAAAGAGATTCTCTGGGACGCGCAGACGAGAAGTCCGAACGCACTTGCCGGCGCCGGCTGGACCAAGGACACGATCCGCGTCGGCGAAGAAGTCACCATCGAGGGCAATCTCGGCCGCGACGATAAACGCAAAATCTGGATTCGCGAGGTCCGCAAGGCGACCGGAGAAGTCGTCCGGCCTGCGGCGGAGGAGCTGCCGAAGTGAGCGGCGCCGTCGCGCTGCGCCGTACCGTCGCCGTCTTCGTGGCTCTGTGCGCGGCACTGGCATTGCCCGCCGCGCTTGCGCAGCCGTCCACGCTCGTCGGCGACTGGCTTCTGACACTCAAGGAGCGCCGCGCAACGCACACAGGCTTGCTCACGATCGAGAAGGCGGGCACGGGGCTCGTCGCGTTCGTCGACGGCGGCCCCGCTTCGTTCGCGATGCACGATGGCAACCTCGAGCTGACGTTCGACACGCGGGACGGCGGCGGGCAGCTGCTCCGCTACGCGCTGCATGGGCGCGCCGAGGGGCGTGCGCTCGAGGGCGAGCTCACGCCGCCGCTGAATGCCCCGGAAGGCACTTGGCGTGCCGAGCGCTACACGGTGCCGCCGCCTGCGCCGCCGAAGCCCGTGGACTTCACCGGCGTGTGGTCACGCACGTCATCCGGGCTCGCGCGCGTCACGCTCGATTACACGCCTGCGGCGCAGGCGGCCGTGAATGCTTATAACTACCTCGACGATTCGGCGCTGCGCTGCGTGTCACCAGGGCTCGTGCGGATTTCGGGGTGGCCGTATCCGCTCGAGATCGTGCAGAACGACAAGCAGGTGACGATCCTCTACGAAAGCTTTCACGAAGTGCGCAGAATATTTCTGGACGGCCGGCCGTATCCCGAGCAGCTGCCGCACCGCGCGATGGGCTACTCGCTTGGCCACTGGGAAGGCTCCACACTCGTCGTCGAGACGAAGATGCTGACGCCGGGGTACGTCGATCTCGCGGGTCAGCCGCTTTCGGCGAACGCGCGCGTAATCGAGCGCATGTCATTGAGCGAAGACGGCAAGGCGCTGCGCAGCGAGCTCACGCTGTACGACCCGGAGAACTACAAGCGGCCGATTACGCGGCATCGCTCGTGGCGGCGCGAGCCGTCGCTTACGATTCTCGAGTACGACTGCGATCCTTATCCCTTCTTCCGCGGCCTCGAGATCGAGGGCACGCTCGAGGAGTATTGGCAGCGAATGCGGCAGCGGCAGTAGCGCTTAGAGCGTGCGCAGAAACGCGATTAGCTCGGTGCGCTCGTCTGCTGTCAGCTTCAACCCGAACTCGTGCCCCTTCACCGCGCGAGTGGTCATGCCGGGCGGCGTGAAGCCCTGCGGCGCGTGGGTTTCGAGCAGGCGGTCCGGATCGAACATCTCCTCGAGGCTCGCGACTGAGCCGTCGTGCAGGTAATGCCCGCGGTACCACACGCCCTTCAGTGACGGGACCTTGTAGAACCCCGTGCCTTTGCGAGTCCGTAGCGCCAGTCCGGGATCCGTATGGACCGAGGTGCGCACGATGTCGAGCGGCGAATCCTCGGGCGGCGCGAAACCTTCCGCGAGTGTCAGCTTGTTGTTGGTGTAGAGCGGCGGCGTGTGGCAGCGCGTACAGCGTTCGCGCTCGAATATCTTTTGCCCGGCTTGCGCCCGAGTGTCGAAGGGGTTCGGATTGTGCGGCGGCTCGAGCGAATACAGGTACAGCGCGAGCGCGTAGAGCGCCTCGTCCGACAGCCGCGTGTGGAAGCGCTCGGTGCCCGGTAGAGTCATGCGTCGGCCGGCGAACTCGATGTCGTCGGCGAAGCTCACGAGCGCGGCATAGCGCATGAGGTCGCCGATGTTGCGGTGCAGGTGCGTGCCGGTGTGGTCGATGTACTTCCGGTCCTTGATGCCGATCAGGTCGGGAATCTTGGCCGGATACAGGATGCTGCCGTTCCAGCGCGCCACGCCGCCGCCCCGGATGCCCGCGCCGATGTAGGCGTTGTACTCCGAGCCGGTGATTTCCCGTAGCGCCTCACCGGCGGCGTCGTGCGCCCACGGCGCGCCGTAGGCCTGGTACGCCTGGGCACCGATCGAGCCCGTGAGCGCGAACGGCACCTCGCCCGGGAGGGTGCGCTCGGCGTCGCGAATGGCCGTGCCCAGGCCGTTGCGAAAGTTGTTCGGAATCGCAAACGACGACGCTCCAGGCACGGGCGTGTTGTCGGGCAGATACAGCACATGGCATGCGCTGCAGTTCGTAAGCCCGACCGCCACGCCATCTTTCGTCGGCACCCAGCGCAGACCGTTGACGGTGCCATCGGGCAGCGGGCCGGTGCGCCGTGCCTGCATGGCCTCCTGGCTACGGGCCATGGCGATGACCTCTGCGTCGAAGGTCTTGAGCACGACGGCGTCGAGGAACACGCGCTCGCCCGCTGCGATCCAGTCCGCCTGCGTGACGAGCTTGTCGGGCTCGATCAGCGGCTGCGGTCCCACTGTTTGAATCCGATCCCAGTAACCGGCCGGTTCGCGATCCGGCATGTACAGCGGATAGCTGCGGAGGTTCTGCTCCGGGATCGCGTAGTACTCCGCGGCGGACATGTGGGTCGGGGCTTGTCCGAGGCCGGCCAGCGGCGTCGCCCAGTTCGCGAGCGCCGCCTCGTCCCACACGCGCGGAACGTCGGGGCGCCAGGTGTGCGTCGCGTGATACACGAGCGCAACCGTGGCCGCGGCAATCGCTAGGCCGCCCGTGACGGCGATTGCATGGCTTTTCCGCGGCATCTTCATCGGTGCGCCGCGCTAGCGTTTGGGTTGCTCGAACGATAGGTTCTTGCTGAAGAAGGGAATCACGAAGTCCTGAAAACGAAACGCCACGCCGCTCGTGTGCGTGCCGGAGTAGATCTCGAAGCTGTTCGCGATGCCGTAATTCTCGAGGATCGTATGCAGCGTGCCCGTGTCGACGCGCAATGTGTCTTGGTCGCCGACGTCCATGGCGATGGCGCGATATTGGCGCAGATTGCCGATGTACTGATCCACGAAAGCGAGTGGGGCGTTCGCGGCCCACTTGGCCAGCACGATTTCCTTCTTGTCGCCGAAGGGCAGGTCCATGTACAGCGGCGGGTTCTTCGGGTTCGGCGACCAGGCGGCGCCGACGGCGAATTGTGCGCGCAGCCCGAACGGTAGCTTCTCCGTCTCGGCGCCCGTCTTCACGGCCGCAAGCGCCTCGTAGCCAGCGCCGTTGAAAGGCACGGTCGCATCGCGCGGCGACATGCAGCACGGGCTCATGATGTACAGGCTGCCGAACACGTCCGAATGCTGCATGCCGATCCGCGACGCGCCGTAGCCGCCCATCGAGTGGCCCACGAGGCCGCGGCTCGCGCGATCCGGGATCGTGCGGTAGTGCGAGTCCATGTACGCGACGACGTCGCGCGACACGTAGTCCTCGAAGTTGCCGGTCGTTCCGGAGTTCGAATACATCGAGCCCAAGTGCAGCGTCTTCGAATCCGGCAGCACCACGATCAGCTCGCGCGAGCCTTTGGCGAACGCGCCTTCGATCGTCTGCGGTACGTGGATCTCCTTCGACCACTGCTCGGCGCCGATCGTATAGCCATGCAGCGCATAGACCACGGGATAGCGGCGCGTGCGGTTCGTCTCGTAGCTCGGCGGCAGCAGCACCAGCGCGTCGCGGTCGACGGCGTTGCCCTCGAGATTGCCTTCGAGCGCTTGCCCGTGAATCTTGATCCGTTCGACCTTGACCGGTTTCGCGCCGGGGACGACGTCGGGGGCCGGCGTGTTCGCCTGGCCGAACGCGGCGGCGGCGGCGAGGATGCAGGCAGCGGCGAGGGCGGTGGTGAGCTTCGACATGGTGCCTCCTTTGGCTATTGGGCCCAGCGCAGCACGAGCGGGTCGAGCGTGCGCGCGATCGCAAGCAACCCCGCGCGTTGGCGCGGCTGTACGGGTTGCACGGGGAGTCTGACGTGGTCGGAGTGGATCACGCCGCCTTCTTTCAGCAGGATCTTCGCGGTCGCGAACCCGCACTGGCGGTTCTCGTAGTTGATCAGCGGCAGCCAGCGCGCATACGCCGCCGCGGCGTCGTCATGGCGGCCGGCGGCGAACGCGTCGTAGATCGTGCGGATACCGTCGGGGTAGCCGCCGCCCGTCATCGTGCCGGTGGCGCCGGCCTCGAGGTCGGCCATGAGCGTGATGCCTTCCTCGCCGTCCCACGGGCCTTCGATCAACTCGCCGCCCTGTGCGATCAGGGCTGCGAGCTTGTTGGCGACGGGCGGCACCTCGAGCTTGAAGTAGCGGACGTTCGCCGCCTGTCGCGCGATGCGGGCCAGCAGGTCCGCCGACAAAGGCGTGCCGGCGACGGGCGCGTCCTGGATCATGATCGGGATGGAGATTGCGGCCGAGACGCTGCCGAAGAAGTCGATGATCGCGTGCCCCGGCACGCGCACGGTGGCGCCGTGATAGGGCGGCATGATCATCACGAGCGATGCGCCGGCAGCCTGCGCGCGGCGGCTGCGCTGCGCGCAGACCTGCGTGCCGAAGTGCGTCGTGGTCACGATGACTGGCACGCGGCCGGCCACATGGTCGAGCACGGCGCCCATGACGCGCTCGCGCTCGTCGTCGGTCAGCGAGAACTGTTCGGAGAAGTTCGCGAGGATGCAGATGCCGTGCGAGCCGGCGTCGATCATGAAATCGATGCAGCGGCGTTGGCTGTCGAGATCGAGCGCGCCGTTCTCGTCGAAGATCGTCGGCGCCACCGGGAATACGCCACGGTAGGGGCGCGCGAGCGCTGCTGTCGTCAAAGTCGGCCTCCCTAGTGATTGTCGCGGCCGACCGGCGCGCCGCCGTTCCCGACCAGGAAGTCGAAGTCCGCGCCGCGGTCGGCCTGCAGCACGTGGTCGATGTACAGCTTCGTGTAGCCGCGAGTCGCGTGTGGCGCCGGCGGCGTCCAGCCGGCCAACCGTTCTGCGAGCTCCGCGTCGGACACGT
>JBDTOT010000030.1:0-51528 GCA_039933105.1 Gammaproteobacteria bacterium
TGCCGACTCTGACTTGCGAGATAGCGCGCCGAGAGGTCGCGGCCGCTGCCGGGCTCTCCCGTGAACAGCACGGGCGCTTCATGCTGAGCGACGCGTGTGATTTGCTCGCGCAGCGAGCGCATCGCTGGGCTCTTACCGACCGGCGCTGTCGGTGCGGCCAACGTCGCCCGGCGTTGCTCCTTGCCGCGCCGCACGGCGAGGGCTTTTTCGACGGTGCGCAGCAGCTTCGACAGCGACACGGGCTTCTCGATGAAGTCCACGGCCCCGAGCCGCGTGGCTTCGACGGCGGTATCGACAGTGCCATGACCAGACATCATCACCACGGTGCCTGCGGCGCCGTTGTCAGACCACTCTTTCAGCAGAGAGATGCCGTCGGTATCGGGCATCCAAATGTCGAGTAGGATCAGGTCGAAGTCCTGTTCCTTGCGCGCAGCGCGCGCGGCGCGCGCATCGGCGGCCGCAGTGACCTCGTACCCTTCTTCGCTCAAGATCTCGTCGATCAGGGCGCGAATATTGGCTTCGTCGTCGACAACCAGAATCCGCGCGCTCATGCGCGTTCTCTCCTGTGTTCATGCCGCCGCGCGGTGGCGTGATTGCTCGCGTCCACCGCAATAGGCAGAAGTATAACTATCTCGGCACCGCCATGCTCGCGGTTGCGAGCGCTGATCTGGCCCCCGTGCTCTTCGACGAGCTTCTTGACGATCGCCAACCCTAGGCCGGTGCCTTTCGGTTTGCTGGTGACGTAAGGGTCGAATGCCTGGTGGACAATGTCGCTGGCGAAGCCGGGCCCGTTGTCGGTGACCCTGATCTCGATGAGCCCAGGATTGCTACCCGGCACCTTACGAGTGGCGATCTCGACGCGCGGATCGTCCTGGTGCTCCGTAGCTTCGATCGCGTTACGCAATAGATTGTGCAGTACTTGCCGCAGGCGGCCGGCGTCAGCCTCCATAGGCGGCAGCTCCTGGCCGAGCGCGAGCGTGATCGACAGCGGCTTCTCCTGGTGAGCGCCGTACAGCTCGCTGACCTCGGTGATCAGCGCGTTGATGTCGAACCGGCTGACCTGCATGGTGGGGGTGCGCGCGTATTCGCTGAACGCGTTCACCATCTGCTTCATCGCCTCGACTTGCTGGATGATCGTGTGGGTGGCGCGGTCGAGCAGATCATCCGCCTCGCCCGACGCCGCCCCGAGATACCTTCGGCGCAGCCTCTCGGCCGAAAGTTGAATCGGCGTCAGCGGGTTCTTGATCTCGTGCGCGAGGCGGCGCGCGACTTCACCCCAGGCAGCTTCGCGCTGCGCTTGCAGCAGCGTCGTGATGTCGTCGAACACGATGGCGTAGCCGGCTGGGCTATCGCTGTCACCCGGCAACTCCGTGCACGCACACATCAGGACGCGGCGGATGCTGTCGTCTCGCAACTCGATCTGCTCGCGCCATTCGCTCTCGCCGCGGCGCAGGTGCTGCTGCGCGACATCCAGAAACTGCGCCAGCAACGGCCGCGAGTCTGCGAGCTCTATTACCGATTCGCCGACTCGTTTCTCCAAGTCGACACCGAGAATGGCGCCCGCGGCCTGGTTGGCCGTGCGGATGCGCAAGTCCGGCTCGAGCGACATCACGCCGGTCGACAGGCGCGCGAGAATCAGCTCGAGCTTGCGCCGCTCCGCCTCCACTTGTTGCTGGCCCGAACGGGCCTCGGCGCTCGCTTGCGCGAGCCGCTGCGTCATGTCGTTGAACGAGTGAACGAGGAATCCGATCTCGTCGCGGGTGGGCGTGGGCACACGCGTGGCGAAGTCGCCGCGAGCGACTGCGCGCGTGCCCTGCATCAGGAGCTGAATCGGCACGAGGAGCCGCCGCGCGAAGAAGAACGCGCCGTATACCGACGCGAGCAAAGAGATCAGCAGAACCAAGCTCAGAGTCAACGTGAACGAGTACTTCAGTGCCGTGCGCAGGAACGCGCGCTCGCGGAACTGGTTGTAGCTGGCAAGCACCGCGTTCGCGAGCGTGCTGACGCGCTGCTCGAGCGGATAGGTAGCCATTACGAACTCGAGCTCGCCGCGCGCCGTGGGCGCCTTGATCATCGCTGCCGCGACGACGTGGTATTGGCCTTGGGTCTGCGGCTGAACACTCACGTAGGGCCGCTGCTGGCGGAGCTGGAACAACACCTCGTCCGCCGGATAATGCGGAGCCCCTGGTTCGGGGTCGATCGATGTGATCGCGAGGATCTGGTTGTTCGGTCCGTACACCGTGAAATCGACGGCATCCGTGTCGCGCCGTAACGCGTTCAACGTGCTCGGCAACTCCGCTCGCGACACCGATCCCAAACGACGCGCGAGCTCCTGCACCTGGTCGAGCCTCGCGCGCGTCTGGATCTCGAGCACCGTCTGGCCGAGCTCGAGCGCGTCGCCCAAGCCCTGCTCCACGTCGACGCTGAACCAGTTGTCGATACCGCGATTGATGAATTCGACGGAGAAGATGTACACGCCAACGAGCGGGGTCACCGCCACCATCACGAGCAGCGACACCATCCGCGCGCGTAGACGCGAACCGGGCACATGGTGGCGGTAGTCGCGCACGAGCTGCCACAAATTCGACACGATCAGGACCAGCAGCACGGCGATCCCGGCGGAGTTGATCAGTAGGATCACGTCCTGCCGGCTTGCGAAGTCGTCCGAGTTCTCGGTGACGCGTGTGAACAGGAGCAGCGCAGCGAACCACAGCAGCAGTCCGAGGACTGCCAGCACCGCGACGGCCGCGCGTTTCAGTCGTTTCGCAATGGCCATTGGTACCAGTCGCTTGCGAGGGACCAGTCACGCCGCCAGAACGCCAAGAGCCGCAGCGGCCCGGGGAATTTTTCCACGTCGAGGAACGCGCGCATGCGCAGCTTGTAGTCGCGAGAGTCTTCGAGCAGTGAGGCGTCTAGCAACGGCAGCTTGTCGACACGCCCAAGAAAATTCAGCGCGCCGAACAGCGATCCGAACGACTCCTGCTGGCCACTGTTGATGTTGATCACGATGAACCGCTCGCTGAGTGCGTGATACTCGAGCTGGAACCGCTGCCGGAGAGAAGCGATCGTGTTGTTGAACCAGAAGCGACGGCTGTGGACGACTTCTACGTCGAGTCGGATGTTCAATGGCACACCGGCTTGCAGCGCGTCGCGCGCCTCCGTCGACAACCGAAAGTCGACGCGAGCCGTGAGCAGATACACACCGCTTTCGAGCGCGACGGAAGCGGACCGCACCTCGAACCGACCCGGATCGTCGGCCGCGGGCACAGCGACAGGAGGCGGCTCCGCGATCAGCGCCTGACCGTTGACCGCGGCAACGCAGAGCAGGGCCACCGCGAAGGCAATAGAGCGCAGGCACTCACGAAAGAGCTCTGCCGGCGTCGAGGAGTTATGGTTGCGGGAATACACTGGGGATTGGTAGCGCGTGCGGCTTCCGTAGCCCAGCATAATAGAAGCCGTCGCCCTCCGCCTCTCCGGGCAGGTTTTGCCAGGTCGTGACCTCCCCGAGAGTCGGCTCCACACCACGAAACGCCGCCATTTGCTGGCCGTTCTCGCGGCGCAGCACCGTACAGGTTGCATAGACCAACAAGCCGCCCGGCGCGAGCAGCGGCCACAGGGCTCGTAACAGCTTGGCCTGCAACGCCACCGCCCCGTCCACGTCGTCGGGACGCCGCAACACTTTGATATCCGGATGCCTGCGAATCACGCCCACCGCGCTGCACGGCGCGTCGAGCAGAATGCGGTCGAACGGCCGGCCGTCCCACCACTGTGCGGGCGCGGTCGCATCGCCCGTGATCAGCCGTGCCGTGAGTTCGAGTCGACGCAAATTGTCGGCGACTCGCGTAAGACGCGCGCGGTCGCGATCGACTGCCCAGACCTCCGTGAGATCGGCGCAGGCTTCGAGAATATGGCCGGTCTTGCCACCGGGCGCGGCGCACGCATCGAGCACGCGCTGCCCTGCCGCAAGCTCGAGCAATGGAGCAGCGCGCTGCGCGCAGACGTCTTGAACCGATACGTGCCCGGCGGCGAAACCCGGCAGGCTCTCGACCGGCTGCGGAACGGCGAGCCGCACCGCAGTCACCACATCCGCCGCTGCTTCAGCAGCAAGCCCGGCGGCGGTCAACGTTTCGAGATATGCGGCACGCGTCGTGCGCCGCAGGTTTACCCGCAGCCACATCGGTGCGGCAGCGTTGTTCCCGTCGAGAATCCGCGTCCAATCGTCGGGCCAGTCGTTGCGCAACGCGTCGATCAGCCACGCTGGATGACTGAAGCGCGCCTCTGGCACGGATTGCAGCTCGCTCTCGAGCGTCGCGCGCTCGCGCTGGAATCGCCGCAGCACCGCGTTCACGAGACCCGCCGCGCTTCGCAGCTCGAGCAGCGCCACGGCATCGACCGTCGCCGACACCGCGGCATGCGGCGGAATTCGCAGCTCCTGCAACTGCAGCAAACCGATCCGAAGCAACGCGGCGAGTTCCGTCTGATCGTGCTTCAAAGGCTTCGACAGTAACCGCGAGAGTTGCCACTCCAGCCGGTGGTGCCAACGCAAAGCGCCGAACACGAGCGCGGCGAGCAGCGATCGATCGCGGGGGGCGACGCCCGTCTCACCTTCGAGCGCTTCGTCTTCGAGCGCTTCGTCGGCGGAGACGTGATCCGCAAGCACGCGCGCGACGAGCCGCGCGGCGGCCGCGCGAACTTCGGCACCGGCCGGCGCTGCGTTACGCGACAAATGCGGCTCCGGTGAGCGAGTGCGCGGCGAGATATGCGGCAGCGTCCATCACGCGTGCCGAAGGCGGTTGGATCTTCGTGAGACGCAACACCCCGTCCCCCGTCGCGACGTCGATGCCGGTACGCGTAGCGGCGACGATCGCGCCGGGGCGTGCGTCCGACGCCGCAGCGTCGACGACGACGGCGTCCCACACGCGGAGTCGACCGCCTGAGTCGAGCAGCCCTTCGGCCACAGGCCAGGGGTTGAACGCTCGAACGCGGCGCTCGAGCTCCACGGCCGACGCACGCCAATCGAGCACCCCATCGCCTTTCGAGATCTTCGGCGCGAGCGTGGCAAGTTCAGCATGCTGCGGGTTGGGCTTTGAAGTGCCGGCGAGCAGGCCGGGCAGCGCCGCGTCGAGTGCTGCAGCGGCCAGCGCAGCCAAGCGGTCGTGCAGCTCGCCGGCCGTCTCATGCGCGCCGATTTGCGTCGAGCGCGTGAGGTGCACAGGTCCCGTGTCGAGTCCTTCGTCCATTTGCATGACACTGATGCCGGTGAGCGCGTCGCCGGCGAGCACCGCGCGCTGTATCGGCGCCGCGCCGCGCCACCGCGGTAACAATGACGCATGCAAGTTCACGCATCCGAGTCGCGGCCACTCGAGCAGTGCGCGCGGCAGCAATAGGCCATACGCGATCACGATCATGAGGTCAGGGCGCGGGCCGAGCGTTTCGGCAAAGCCCGGGGTGCGCAGCGATTCCGGCTGGGCCACGGCAAGCCCCGAACTCAGTGCTGCCTCCTTGACCGGCGAGGCGGTCAAGCGGCGGCCGCGGCCAGCGGGACGGTCCGGTTGCGTCAGCACGACGGGAACGGTAATGCCGCGCGCAACGAGTGCGCGCAGACTGGGCACGGCGAACTCGGGCGTTCCTGCGAACGCAATGCTGGCGGGGGCGTTCAATGGGTGGCCGGCGGTCGTGGGTCAGATGATCGGAACGGAGGTCGGCACATGTATATCGCTGCCGTCTTGCTGCGCGCGCTTGGCCTTCTTCGACGCCTTCTTACGCAGCCGCTCGCGCTTCAACTCCGATAGATAGTCCACGAACAGCTTCCCCTCGAGGTGGTCCATCTCGTGCTGGACGCACACGGCCAGCAGACCCTCAGCCTGAAATTCGAACTGCCGCCCCTGCGGGTCGAAGGCTCGCACGCGGATCAGGGCCGCACGATCGATGTAGTCATAGAACTCCGGCACGGAAAGGCAGCCCTCTTCGGCGTTAGTCTGGCCTTCTGCATGGATGATTTCCGGGTTGATCAGGCAGTAAGGCTGCTTGCCCTCGGTGGCCACATCGCACACAAGAATGCGTCTGTGAACGTTGACTTGAGAGGCCGCGAGGCCGATGCCCGGGGCCGCGTACATGGTCTCGAACATGTCGGCCACGAGCTTTTGCAATTCGGCATCGAATTCTGTGACCGGCTCCGCGCGAATTCGCAGGCGAGGATCCGGATACTCGAGGATTGCGAGACGTGCCATTGTCGTTACGCCCTGATTTCGTGTATAACGCGTCGAAGTTAGCTTAACCCTCTGATTTACAGGGAAGTCTGGCGACAACGCGGCGGCGATGGTGCTTCCAGAGCGCAACTCGCGCTCATTTGGATTATAGCAGTCGAATTTTTAGGACCGCCCTTGGGAAAATTGAGCCTTCACGGGCATAGGGAGCCGAGAACCATGTTCTACGCGCGCAAGCCGTTGATCCGATCAGCGTGTCTGATCGTCGCCGCAGCCGCAAGTTTCGTGACGCTGTCGAGCGGCCTGGCGCAAGAGCGCGATAGCAAGCTCGAGCTCGCTGCCGTCGGTCAGCCGGCCGCGTCGCCGGTACTGAACCCACGCCATCCGGAAACCTACGTCGTCAAACGCGGCGACACGCTGTGGGGCATCGCGTCGGTGTTCCTGCGCGACCCGTGGTTGTGGCCAGAAATCTGGCAGGTCAATCCGCAAATCGAAAATCCGCACCTGATTTTCCCCGGCGACACGCTGTCGCTCGCATATCGCGGCGACGGCCGACCTGTGATTCAAGTGACCGAGCGCGGCGGCCCGCAACCCGCGACGGGCAGCGGCGGATTCGAGAAGCTCTCGCCGCGCGTGCGGTCGCAACCGCTCGAGGATGCGATTCAGACAATCCCGTACGACACGCTGCGCTCTTTCCTGTCGCGACCGCGCGTGCTGCAGAAGCGCGATCTCGACCATTTACCGTACGTCGTAGCGCAGCGCGACGGGTTGATGGCGAGCGTTGGTCGGGACATCTACGTGCGACGTGCCGAAGGCCCGGTTGGTACCGTGTACAACGTCGTCGACCTCGGCCAAAAACTCGTTGACCCGGATACGCGTGACACCGTCGGCTACCTCGGAATCCACGTCGGTCAAGGTCGCGTCGATCGCGCAGGCGACCCAGCCACCGTGCATCTGCTCGATACCGAGCGCGAAGCCGTCAACGGGAATTACCTCGTCGCGGAAGAGGACGTCGTACCCGCGAACTTCCTGCCGCACTCGCCCGCGAAGCAAGTAGACGGCCGCATCATGGCCGTGCTGTCGGGCGTGTCGCTGATCGGTCAATACAACGTGGTCGTGCTGAACCGGGGCGCCAATGACGGCCTCGACCCCGGTACGGTGCTACGCGTGTATCAAGCCGGCAAAACGATTCGCGATACTCACGCACATGGCGCTTTCAACAAGAAAGTGGATTTGCCGGATGAGCCTGCGGGCACCATGATGGTTTTCCGCACATCTGATCGGATCAGCTATGCGCTCATCATGGAGGCCACGACGGCCATCGCGGTTCTCGACAAAGTCCGCAACCCGTAGCTCTTCTTTGTTTCTCGCGCCGCAGGCGGCGCAGCCATGGTGAGCGATACCTGGCTCGCACTCCTGCAGGCGGCGCAGCCTTCGCCACACCTCTGGCTCCAAGCGCTGAAGAGCCACGGCTCCGCCGAAGCTTTACAGGCTGAGTCCGCGCGAGCTTTGCTTGCGCTCGGTCTGCCGGCCGAAAGCGTCAGCAAATTCCACGGTCCGGAAGAAGCACTGCTCGAACGCTGGCGCCGCTGGCTCGCCGGACCGAATCGCGGGCTCGTGACATACGGCAGCGCGCTGTATCCACCGCGGCTCGCAGAGATTCAAACCGCCCCGCTCGCGCTCTGGGTCGAAGGCCCCGATCACGCGTTGCTCTCTGCGCCCCAGCTCGCCATGGTCGGCAGCCGCAACCCGACGACGAGCGGCCGCGAAACCGCCGAGCAATTCGCGAAATACTTGAGCGCGCGTGGCCTCACCATCACGAGCGGGCTTGCCACCGGCATCGATGGAGCCAGCCATCGCGGCGCACTACCGCAGCTAGGCAGCACTATCGCAGTGCTCGGCTCGGGGCCCGATGTGATCTTCCCGCGCGGTCATGAGCGGCTCGCCGCGGAGATCGTCGCGCGCGGTCTGGTCGTGTCGGAGTTCGCCCCAGGCGTCGAGCCGCAGAAATTCTTCTTCCCACAACGCAACCGGATCATTGCAGGACTCGCGGTGGGCACGCTGGTCGTAGAGGCCACGCGGCGCAGCGGCTCGCTGATCACCGCTCGCTGGGCCGGCGACTTCGGACGTGAGGTATTTGCGATTCCCGGCTCGATCCACAACCCGCTCGCGCGCGGTTGCCATTGGTTGATCCGACAAGGCGCGAAGCTCGTCGAGGAGGCCAGCGATATCCTGGTCGAGCTGGCAGCGCAGCTTCAGCTCGACCTCGCGGAACCCGTCATTCACACGGTCCCGGACAGCACCGACGAGAGCCAGGTCGGGGACGACCCGACGTACCGCATGTTGCTAGAAGCATTGGATTTTTCGCCTGTTTCCATCGGCGATCTTGGCGCCCGTGTGCAATTGACGCCTGCGGAGCTTTCCTCCATGCTCCTGATCTTGGAGCTCGAAGGGTTAGTCGAGGCGTTGCCTGGCGGTCGCTATGCTCGTCTGGGCAAAAGAAAACAATGAAGGAATCAGTCCTCGACGTTCTGATGTACCTGTTCGAGTCTTTTGTCGACAACGACGACGAATCCGAACCCAATCGTAGCGAGCTTCAATCCGAGCTCGAACGCGCCGGCTTTCATGACCGCGAGATTGCGCGGGCGCTGGACTGGCTCGATGGGCTGCATGCCACGACGGCCGGCAACGCGCCGCAGGAAACAGCATTTCGCGTTTTCGACGCCGACGAGCAGCAGCGATTGAGCGCCAGCGCGCGCGGATATCTGCTGCACCTCGAGCAAATCGGGATTCTGCAACCTGCACAACGCGAGCTCGTGATCGATCGGCTGTTGGCGCTCGATCATGACGAAATCGACGTGGACCAGACGAAGTGGGTCGTCATGATGGTGTTGTTCAGCCAGCCCGGCCAGCACGCGGCCTACGCGCAGATCGAAGATCTCGTGTTCGCCGACGAGTCGGCCTGGGTCCACTAGACCACGCCGCGAATCGCGCGGACTGTAGACCCACACCTTTAACCCCGCGCCGGGAATCGGCTATCCTCCGGGTCCCCAAAGTCGGCCGGCTCAGGCGTCAGCGCCTTTCTAATAATGTTGTTGCACCCACGACCACCGCGTTTGCACTGCTGCTGAGCCATGGCCAAGAATCTCGTCATCGTCGAATCGCCGGCCAAAGCGCGCACGATCGAAAAGTACCTCGGTAGCGATTTCGAGGTACTCGCGTCGTACGGGCACGTTCGCGACCTCGTGCCTAAAGAAGGCGCGGTGGACCCCGAGCGCAACTTCGCAATGAAGTACCAGCTGATCGAGAAGAACGAGAAGCACGTCGACAAGATCGTCAAAGCCGCGAAGAAGGCTTCGGCCATCTATCTCGCGACGGACCCGGACCGCGAGGGCGAAGCCATCTCGTGGCACGTGCATGAGGTACTCAAAGAGCACGATGTGCTCGGCGACAAACCCGTGCAGCGCGTGGTGTTCCACGAAGTAACGAAGCGCGCGATCCAAGAAGCGATCGACCACCCACGCAAACTGTCAGAGCAGCTCGTCAATGCGCAGCAGGCGCGCCGCGCGCTCGACTACCTCGTCGGCTTCAACTTGTCGCCGCTGTTGTGGAAGAAAGTTCGGCGCGGCCTGTCCGCGGGCCGCGTGCAGAGCCCCGCGTTACGGCTGATCGTCGAACGCGAGGACGAGATCACGGCGTTCAGGCCGCAGGAATACTGGACGATCGAGGCCCTTGCGCAGCAGCCGCAGAACGACAAAAACACGCCGTTCCCGGCGCGACTCGCGTTGTTCGACGCCGAGAAAGTCGAGCAGTTCACCTTCACGAACGAAACCCAAGTGCGCGCCGCGGAGCAGAAGATCCGCGACACGGCGGGCGGCACGCTGACCGTTGCCAAGGTCGACAAGAAACAGCGCCGCCGAAACCCGGCCGCGCCTTTCACGACCTCCACGCTGCAGCAGGAAGCCTCGCGCAAGCTCGGCTTCAGCGCCCAACGCACGATGACCGTAGCGCAGCGCCTGTACGAAGGTATCGATGTCGGCGAAGGCACCGTGGGCCTCATCACCTACATGCGCACCGACTCCGTTACGCTAGCGGACGAAGCGCTGACCGAGCTGCGCAGCGTAATCGCTGACCGCTTCGGCAAGGAAAACCTGCCGGACGAACCGCGGCGCTACACGACCAAAGCCAAGAATGCGCAGGAAGCCCACGAGGCGATCCGGCCGACTGCCGGTGCACGGCACCCAGACGACGTGCGTCAGTTTCTGGATGCGAACCAGTACAAGCTCTACGAGCTGATTTGGAAACGCGCGGTCGCCTCACAGATGAACCCCGCCGTGTACGACACGGTGGCGCTCGATCTTGCCGCGGGCGAGACAGCGGGGAGCCCGATCTCGTTTCGCGCCACGGGTTCCGTGCTCGTGAGCCCCGGTTTCATCGCCGTGTATCTCGAAGGCCAGGACGACACCGAATCGGACGAGCAGGACCATATGCTGCCGGCCGTAGCCGAAGGCGATCGCCTGAGCTTGAACACCGTGCAGAGCGCCCAGCATTTCACCGAGCCGCCGCCGCGCTACTCGGAAGCCACGCTCGTGAAAGCGCTCGAGGAGTTCGGCATCGGCCGCCCGTCGACGTACGCGTCGATCATCTCGACGCTACGCAATCGCGAGTACGTCGAAATGGACAACCGCCGTTTCGTCCCGACGGACGTCGGCCGCGTCGTGAACCGGTTCCTCGTGAAATTCTTCTCGCGGTACGTGGAATACGAGTTCACGGCACGCATGGAAGACTCGCTCGACGCAGTGTCGCGCGGTGAACGTGAGTGGCAGCCGCTGCTCGAGGAATTCTGGAAGCCGTTCCACGAGCTCGTGGAGCACACCGAGGCCAACGTCACCCGCGAGCAGGCGTCGCAGGCGCGCGTGCTGGGGACGGACGCCGCCAGCGGCCGCCCTATCAGCGTACGCATGGGCCGCTACGGTGCGTTCGTGCAGATCGGCACGAAAGACGACGTCGACAAGCCGAAGTTCGCGGGCCTGCGTCCCGGCCAGAAGATGGACACCATCACGATCGAGGCCGCGATCGATCTGTTCAAGTTGCCGCGCGAGCTTGGAGCGACGCCCGAAGGCGAGCCTGTCTCGGCCAACATCGGCCGCTTCGGCCCATACGTGCGCTACGGCGACAAGTTCGTGTCGATCAAGGGCGACGATCCGTACACGATCGAGCTCGAGCGCGCGCTGCAGCTGGTGGCCGAGAAGAAAATCGCCGACGCGAACCGGCTGATTCTCGACTTCCCCGACGCCGGCATTCAGGTGCTGAACGGCCGCTATGGCCCGTACATCACCAACAAAGAAAAGAACGCCAAAATCCCGAAAGAGAAAGTGCCGAAGGAGCTGACACTCGAGGAGTGCCTGGCCCTGCTGGCCGCTGCTCCCGAGCGTCGCGGCCGCGGCATGAAGCGCAAGACGCCGGCCGCTTCCTCGGCGCCCGCCGAAGAGGCCGCAGCGCTCGCGAAAGCCGAGAAGGCCGAAAAAGCCGAGAAGGCCAAGTCCGCGAAAAAGAAGACCAAGAAGAAGAAAAAGAAGGCTCCGACCCGCAAGGCTAGCTCAGCCCCGGCGGACGCCCCGCCCGAGGTGTGATCCGCGGGCTCCTCATCGACCGCGCCGCCCGCATCGTCCGCTCGGGCGGCGTCATCGCCTATCCGACCGAAGCGGTATTCGGCTTGGGCTGCTTGCCGGATGACGAGCAAGCAGTCATGCGCCTCCTCGCCATCAAACGACGCTCATGGCGCAAAGGGCTCGTGCTGATTGGCGCGACGTTGGCACAGCTCGAGCGCTACGCCGTGTTGCCCCCGGAGCCGCGGCGCAGCGAGGTCCTCGCGACCTGGCCCGGCCCCGTGACCTGGTCGCTCGCGGCGCGCCGCAGCACGCCGCGCTGGATTCGCGGCGACCACGACAGCGTCGCTGTGCGACTCACCGCGCATCCGCTGGCGCGCCGGCTGTGCGAGCGCGCGGGCAGCGCACTGGTGTCGACGAGCGCCAACGTGAGCCGGCGCGCACCGCACCGCCGCATCCTCGCGCTACGCCACGAGCTCGGCCGTACACTCGACGGCGTGCTCGCGGGCGAGCTCGGCGGCCTTGGACAACCCACCGTCATTCGCGACGGCCGCACCGGCCGGACGCTGCGGGCCTGAGCCGCGCGGTTAGACCCTTGGCGCCGCGTCGCGAGGCAGCCGCCGCCGAGTGGGCTGTGATAACGTTTGAACTACCGGACCTAAGAGCCGGGCCGAAAACCAGAAAATGACGAGGAACCTGCGCGCACATCTGACGCTCGCGGCGGCCGCACTCGCTGTCACCGTCGTGCTGCCCGCGACCGCACAGGTCGTGCAGGCGCCCGTGACGCAGCGCATGCAGCTGGTGAGCCCGGTGCGCCCCGTGAAGCGCCCGGCGTCCGTCTATATCGTGAAGCTCAAAGCGGCGGGCGCGGCCAGCTACAAGTCCACGTTCGGCGAGAATGGCGCCGCGAACCCAAGCGACGGCCAGCGCATGCGGGCACAGGCGGCCACGACCGCGGCCGCGAGCTACGCCAAGCAGATCGAGCAGGTGCACGACCAGCTGCTGAGCTCGGTCGGCGCCTTCAACACCAAGATCTACAGCTATCGCTATGCGCTGAACGGCTTCGCTGCGCGGCTCACGCCCGCGCAAGTGGCGCGGCTCGCCCGCAGTGACTCGGTCGACCGCATCTGGCCCGACACGGATCAGCACACGGTCACGAACAACAGCGCGATCTTTCTCGGTCTCGAGAACCAGGTTGGCGGGCTCCGCGCAGACAAGAAGCTGCGCGGCGAAGGCATCGTGATCGGCGTCATCGACAGCGGCGTCGCGCCGAATCATCCCTCCCTGCTCGACACCGAAGAGCGCGTCCCGGGTTTTTGCAAGAGCCAATGGGCCCAGACATCATGGATCGGGCTCTGGCTCTGCGGCTCTTTCAACCGCCATCCGCCGACGGCGCTCGTATTCGATCCGCCGCTGCGCTTTCGCGGCACCTGCGAGGCAGGGCCCGGTTGGGACGCAAAAACGTGCAACAACAAAGTCGTCGGCGCACGCTTCTATATAGACGGCTTCCTGTCGCGCTGGCAGCTCGACCCAGGCGAGATTCGCTCGCCGAAAGACGTCGACGGTCACGGCACGCACGTCGCGACGATCGCCGCCGGCAATCCCGTCGACGCCTCGCTGCTCGGCACGCGCCTCGCTCGCGTCAGCGGCATTGCCCCGCGCGCGCAGATCGCTGTTTACAAAGCGTGCTGGTTACAACCCGGCGCCACGCGCGGCACGTGCGCCACTTCGGATCTGACACGTGCGATCGATGACGCCGTGGCCGACGGCGTCGACATCATCAACTACTCCGTCGGCAGCCTCGAGACCGACCTCACGACACCTGACGACATGGCCCTGCTGCACGCATTCGACGCCGGCGTGCTGACCGTCGTCGCGGGCGGTAACGACGGGCCGGATCTCTACACGATCGGCTCGCCGAGCAGCGACCCGTGGGTGCTGACCACCGCAGCATCGACGCAGTCCGGCGACTTGTTCGATAACGCGATCTCGATCACGGCGCCGGCCGACCTGAAACAGAACATCGTCATGCGCGAAGCGACGTTCACGCCGGCGCTCACGCGCGACAAGCCTATCGAGGCGCCGCTCGTGACCGCCAGCGACGGCCAAGGGCAGATCCAGGGCGGCGCCACGGGCAGCACCCGCGACGCGTGCCAGGCGCTGACGAACAGCAAAGACATAGACGGCAATGTTGCGCTGATCGAACGCGGCGGCTGCGAGTTCGACGTCAAAGTCGCGAACGCCGAAGCCGCCGGCGCCGTCGCCGTCGTCGTCTACAGCAGCGACGCAACGCTCATCGAGATGAACGGCAACAGCGACGGCGTGCACATTCCTGCCGTCATGATCAGCAACGCGGATGGCCAGAAGCTCGTGGACCGCCTGGCCGCCGACGCAAGCAAGACCGTCGCCGCGGCGGACCGTGTGACGGTCGAGCTCGCGTCCGGCATCTTCGCCACGCTCGCCGGCAACGCCAATATCGTGGCCAACTTCTCGTCGCGAGGTCCGTCGCTGTCCGACGCGAATTTCTCGAAGCCGGACGTCTCGGCGCCCGGCGTGGACATCCTCGCAGGGCAAACGCCCGACGTCGCGAACGGCCTGCGCGGCGAGACGTTCCAGTACATGTCGGGAACATCGCAATCGGCGCCCGAGACCGTGGGCGTGGCGGCACTCTTGAAGGAAGCGCATCCGGACTGGACGCCGAGCATGCTGAAGTCGGCCCTGATGACTACCGCGTATCAGGGGTTGGTCCGCGAGGACGGCAACGCTGCCGATCCGTTCGACATGGGTGCCGGCCACATCAATCCGAATCTCGCGATCGCCCCGGGCCTCATGTACGAGAGCGACTACCGGGACTATGCCGCGTACCTGTGCGGCCTGCATAAACCGCCGTTCACGATCACCGAGTGCGCCGCAGTTGCCGCGGCCGGCTACACGAGCTCGGCCACGGATCTGAATTTGCCGTCGATCGGCGTGGGCCAGCTGATTACCGGCGACACCGTGCACCGGCGGGTGACGAACATCGGGCCGCCAGCCACGTTCTCGGCCGACGTGACTTCGCCGCCGAACGTCGATGTCTTCGTCGAACCGTCGTCGCTGACGCTGACGACGGGTCAAAGCGCGGACTTCACCGTGCGCTTCGTGGATCGTGGCACGGATCTCGACGCGTGGAATTTCGGCCGGCTCACGTGGTCCGACGGTGCCAGTCAGCGCGTCTCGAGCCCGATCTCCGTGCAGGCCGTGACGTTGCGCGCACCGCCGGAGCTGTACCTCACGGGTGCGAGCGGCTCTGCGAAGATGCCAGTCGCGTATGGCTATGCCGGCGCCTACGCGGCCGGCGTCCACGGATTGCGCAAACCGTTTCTCGACGCGAACGGACAGGTGCCCCGCGGCTTCGTGGACAACGATCCGACGAACACTTTCAGCTTCCGCTTCGACAACGGCATGACTGCGCATCAGCTGACGGTGCCGCCGAATCAGCTGTATCTGCGCATCGCGCTCTTCAACGAATTCACCGACGGCGCCGACGACCTCGACCTGTATTTGTTCTACTGCCCGAACAACCAGTGCGTGCAGGTGGCGCAGAGCGGCGGCATGACGTCGGACGAGGAGATCGACGTGTCGCTACCGCAGGCGGGCCAATACGTCGTGCTCGTGCACGGTTACGAGACCGACGACGTGACGGGCGGACCCGGCGCCAACTATTCGCTGTTCACCTGGTCGTTTGGCGTGAATGACGCCGTCGGCAATCTAGCCGTGACAGCGCCCGCCGACGTGTCCGCCGGCGACCGCCTCGATCTCGACGTCAACTGGGCTGCGCTCGACCCCGGCATGCATTATCTCGGCGCGATCTCGCACAACACCCCGAACGGCCTTTACGGCCTCACGATCGTGAACGTTCGCACGCCTTAGCGGCGTGACTTGTCGGTCTCGCGGTAGCGGAAGCAACCGACGAGGTGATCGTTGACGAGACCTGTCGCCTGCATGTGCGCGTAAACAATCGTCGAGCCGACGAACTTGAATCCTCGCCCCTTCAGATCCTTGCTCAGCGCGTCCGACTGCTTGCTCGTGGCCGGCACGTCGCCGTGCTTACGCCAGCGGTTCACGATCGGCGCACCGCCTACGAACTGCCACACGTAGGTGTCGAAGCTGCCGAATTCCTGCTGGACCTTCAGGAACGAACGCGCGTTGCCGACCGCGGCTTCGATCTTCAAGCGATTACGCACGATGCTGGCGTCACCCATGAGCTTCTCGACCGTGCGGCTCGTGAAACGCGCGACCTTCGCTGCATCGAATTCCGCGAATGCGCGGCGATAACCGTCGCGCTTACGGAGGATGGTCCGCCAGCTCAAACCCGCCTGCGCGCTCTCGAGCACGAGGAACTCGAAATGGGTGCGATCGTCTCGCACCGGCACGCCCCATTCAGTGTCGTGGTAGCGCTCGTACGCGGCGTCCACGCCCTCGCTCCACGTGCATCGAACGACCTTCGCTTTGCTACTCATCTATTTCGGCTCCCCATCTACGCGCTCCGTTGGCAAAGGTACCTAAAACCACGCAGAATCGGCAGCAACGAAAAGGGCGAGAATGACCAACAATAGCGCGCCGCCCGACCGCTACGGTGTTGTCGGTCACCCGATCGAGCACAGTCGGTCGCCGTTCATTCACACGCTGTTCGCGCGTCAAACCGGGCAACATCTTACTTACGAGCTCATCGATGCTTCGCCCGCCGCATTCGAGACGGCGGTGCGTGGCTTCGGAGCCGCCGGCGGCCGCGGACTGAACGTGACGTTGCCACACAAAGAAGCTGCGTTTGCGCTCGTAGACGAACTCAGCCACGCCGCACGCATGGCGGGCGCCGTCAACACGATCACGATGGACGGCAACCGCTTGCTAGGTGACAACACCGATGGCGTAGGCTTCATCCGCGACATCACAGTCAATCAGGGCCTCGACCTTGCGGACCGTTCCGTGATGCTGTTCGGCGCCGGCGGCGCGGCGCGCGGCATCATCGGTCCGTTGCTGGCCGAGAAACCCGCGCAGCTCGTGATTGCGAATCGCAACCGTCAACGCGCCGTCGATCTCGCGAACCATTTCGGCAATCCGCCGGAGCTTACGCTCGTCGAGTTCGAGGCACTCGCGGAGTTGCCCGCTTTCGACCTGCTCGTGAACGCGAGCTCGGCGGGCCTCAAAGGCGAAGCCACTCCGTTCCCCGGTTCGCTGCTCCGCACCGATAGCGTCTGCTACGACATGGTCTATAGCCGCAACGACACGCCCTTCGTCGCGTGGGCGCGCCAGCATGGTGCCGGGCTCGCCGTTCAGGGCTGGGGAATGCTCGTGGAGCAAGCCGCCGAATCGTTTCGCATCTGGCGCGGCGTCATGCCGGTCACAGCGCCGATTCTGAAGGAGCTGCAGCGCTAAGAGCCGCGGAGGCGCCGCAGCAGCGCCGCGGGCAACGCGCGCGCTTCGGCGAGTCCCACCAGTCGGGCGACCGCGAAATATACGCCGCCGAACGCGGCGGCCACGAGCAGCGCTGTCGGCAGCGGCGCCCACGGTACGACCGCCGCAACGCCCCGGGCAGCGGCCGCCGCGACCAGCGCCGCGACCGCCATCCGCATGAGTTGCCCGGCGCCCGTACCGACGGCGCCGATCCTCGCGACGAGTTGCCGTTTCAACAGCCACCACTCGAGCCAGGCGCCCGCAGCGGCACCGACCGCGAGGCCAAGCGGCCCCAACGGGACGCCGGCGACATTGGCGCCGGCGAACACGCCCGCCGGGATCGTGCGACCAAACAACGTGACGGGCTCGAACTGCACCATCAGCACCGAGCCCGCGATGAACGCCATGAGCACGCGTACACCCGCTATGCGCGCCGGCGTAGCCGTGTCGCGCAATGCGAAGAACGCGGACTGATATACACGCGTGCACGTGGAAGCCAGTAGCCCGGCGCTATAACCGATGAGCGTGATCCACACGACAGTGACGTCCGCAGCGCCGAACTCTCCTGCACGGAACAACCCGGCGACCAGCACGTCGCCGAGCACGACGAAGGCCACGACGCTCGGCACGACGTAAAACGCAACGCGACGAACCGCGCCCGCCGCGCGCTCGCGCAGCGCGCCCGCAACGTGATCGCGCGCGCGCGCGAGGTCGGGCAACTCGGCTGCTGCCACGCTCATCCCGAACAAACTCACGGGCAGCACGTACAAGGTCTGCGCGTACCGCAACCGCGCGAGCGCACCGATCGCGAGCAAGCTCGCGAGCACGAGATCCACGTAACTCGAGAGTTGAACGACGCCGCGGCCCATGATCGCGGGCGCGGCTTTGGCGACGGCTTCTCGGAACGCCGGCTCGTTGCGGCCGCGATTCACGCGGATCTCGCGATCGAGCTTCAGCACCGACGGCAGCTGCACCGCGAACTGCAAGACGCCGCCCGCGAGCGCGCCCCACGCCGCGGCGAGCAACAGGCCGTCGAGATTCACGCGCGAACCGAACGCGAGCAGCGTGCCGATGATGGCCGCGTTCCACAGCACCGGCGCGAAATACGGAAGAAAGAACTGGCGGTGACTATTCAAAATGCCGAGCGCCCACGCCGACAGCACGAGCACGCCCGTCATCGGAAACACAATGCGCACGACGGAGATCATCAGCTCGCGCCGGTGACCTTCGAACCCCGGTGTGAATACCGTTACGAGCACGGGCGCGAGCAGTACGCCGAGCAGCGCCACGGCGCCCGCGATCGCGAGCAGCAGCGCGAACATCGCACCGGCCATCCGGCCGGCTTCCTGCGTACGGCCCTGGCCGAGCAACGCTGAATAAGCCGGAATGAACGATGCGGAGAGCGTGCCTTCGCCGAGTAGATTCTGGAGCACGTTCGGCAGGCGCAAGCCGGCGCTCCAAACGTCGGCTTGAAGCCCCGTGCCGAAGTAGATCGCGAGCACACGCTCACGCACGAGCCCGACGATGCGGCTCAGCAGGATGCCCGCCCCCACGAGCGCTGCGGCCGCGCTCGCGCGCGTGGCTGGCGCAGCCGACTCAGGCTGTCGCGGCATTGCGCCCATCAACGCATGGTGACCAGCTCTTCCGCGCTGGTCGGGTGGATCGCGATCGTGTCGTCGAAATCGCGCTTGCGTGCACCCATCGTCAGCGCCACTGCGAAGCCCTGGATGATCTCGTCGGCGGCTTGACCGATCACGTGGCAGCCGACGATGCGCTCATCGGCGCCGACTGCAACGAGCTTCATCCACGTGCGCGGCTTGACCTCGGTCAGCGCATAGAACATCGATACGAAATCGGCTTGGTAGACGCGGACGGGTTCGTTCGGATAACGCTCACGCGCGGCCGCCTCGGAAAGACCCACCGTGCCGATCGGCGGGTGCGAGAACACGACCGTTGGCACCATGTCATAGCTCAAGTGCCGGTCTTTTTGACCCCCAAACACCCGATCTGCGAGCCGCCGTCCGGCTGCGATCGCCACCGGCGTGAGCTCGGCCTGGCCGGTGACGTCGCCGATGGCGTAGATGCCGGACACATTCGTGTTCTGGTATTTGTCGACGGTGATGTAGCCGTCATCGTCGATGGCAACGCCGGCGGCCGCAAGGTTCAGGCCCTGCGTTCGAGGCGTGCGCCCCACCGCCCACAGCACGCGGTCGCACCCAGTCACGCGCCGCCCGTCGGCACTCTTCAGCGCGAACCTGCCTGCGTCGCGCTCGACGGCGCTCGGCATGAACTCCGTCAACACGTCGATGCCTGACGCGCGCATCGCGTCGATGAGCTTGTCTCCGAGCACGGCGTCGAACTGCCGCAGCAGACGTTCGCGCCGCAGCACGAGCACGACGTCGCTGCCGAGCGTGCGGAGCACGCCCGCAAGCTCCACCGCGATGTACCCGCTGCCGACGACGGCAAGCCGACTCGGCCGCTCCGGCCATTCGAAGAAATCGTCGGAGGTGTCCCCGAGCTCTGCACCGATCAACGTCGGCACGCCGGGCTCGCCACCCGTCGCGATCACGATGTGCTTTGCCGTATACGTTCGCCCTTCGCTGTCCACGACTTCGGTGAGGCTCGTGAGCTGCGCGGCCGCGCGAATCGTGGTGATGCTCTTCTTGTCGAGATTGCGCTGATAGATGCCGTTCAAACGGGCGACGTAGGCATCGCGTGCCTGCTTCAGCTTCGCCCAATCGTGCCGGCCGACCGTGACATCGAAGCCGTAGTGCGGCGCGTGCTCGAGCGCGGCAGCAAGCTCCGCGGCATTCCACATCACTTTTTTCGGCACGCAGCCCACGTTCACGCACGTGCCGCCCAGGCGATTGGGCTCGAACAACGCCACGCGGGCGCCGTACTCGACCGCCCGCTGCGCCATCGCAAGCCCGCCGCTGCCGCCGCCCACCACTAGCAAGTCGAACGCCTGCACCCTTAACCTCCGCGTTTCAGGGCGACAAGGGTACTTCAGTTCCGCAAAACACGGAGATTCTCTGTTAGATTCCCGAACCCGCAACCGCTACAGTCGCCGCATGAACGACCCAGCCAACGCCAATCCTTTGCTCGCGCCTACCCACGTGCTGCCGGACTTCGCGGCGATACGGCCGGAGCACGTCGAGCCCGCTGTGCGCGACGTGCTTGCCGCCCAGCGTCGAGCACTCGACGTCGCCGAGGCGGTCGCCGCACCCACGCTCGAATGGCTCCGCAATCTCGAGCGCATCAACACGGAGATCAACCGCGTGTGGGGCCCGGTGTCCCATTTGAACGCGGTGCTGTCGAGCCCGCCGCTGCGTGACGCGTACAACCGCTGCTTGCCGCTGGTCACCGAGTTCAGCACGGATCTCGGGCAGAACGAGGCGTTGTACCGGCATTTCGGCGAGCTGAAAGAACAGGTTACAACGGCGCAACCGATCGAGCGGCACCTCGTCCAGCAGGCGCTGCGCGACTTTCGGCTTGGCGGAGTCACGCTCACGGGCGCGGCCCGGCAGCGCTTTCGCGAGGTCATGCAGGAACTCGCTGCGCGTCAGGCCACGTTCGAGCAAAACGTCATGGACGCGACCGATGCGTTCGAGCACCACGAAACCGATCGCGGCGCGTTGGCCGGTCTACCCGAGCTTTCGATCGAGCGCGCGAGCCGGCTGGCAGCCGAGCGCGAGCTCGAAGGCTTCGTGCTGCGACTCGATCCGCCCACGTTTCAAACCGTCATGGCGCACGCCGAGTCGCGGGCGCTGCGGCGCATGTACTACGAAGCCTGGACCACGCGCGCATCGGACCAAGGGCCGCACGCGGGCCGCTGGGACAACAGCGGGCTGATCGAGCAGATTCTCGCCTTGCGCCATGAGGCCGCCGGCCTCGTCGGCTTTCGTAGCTTCGCCGAATACTCGCTCGCTACGAAAATGGCGGAGTCGCCGGAGCGCGTGATCGACTTCCTGCGCGATCTCGCGAGGCGCAGCCGGCCGGTGGCGGAGCAAGAGCTCGCGGAGCTGAGCGCGTTCGCGGGGCAAAAGCTCGAACCCTGGGACACGGCGTTCTATGCCGAGCGGCTGCGCCAACAGAAGCTGAATCTCGCGGAAGAGGAACTGCGCCCGTATTTCCCACTGCCGCAGGTCCTAGACGGCTTGTTCGGCCTCTTCGGCAAGTTGTTCGACTTGCAGGTGCAGGAAGCTTCTGCGCCGAGCGTGTGGCACCCGAGCGTGCGTTACTACGAGCTTCGACGGCGCGCCGATGGCGAGCTCGTCGGCAGTTGCTACGTGGATTTGTTCGCGCGGCCGAACAAACGCGGCGGCGCGTGGATGGATGGATGTTTGAGCCGCGCGAAATTGAACGGCGCCACACAGGCTCCGGTCGCGTACCTCGTGTGCAACTTCAACGCGCCGGTCGGCGATGCGCCGTCGCTGCTGACGCACTCCGAAGTCGTGACCTTGTTTCACGAGTTCGGCCACGGCCTGCACCACCTGCTGACCGAGGTCGACTACCCGTCGATCTCCGGCATCAACGGCGTGGCCTGGGACGCGGTCGAACTGCCGAGTCAGTTCCTCGAGAACTTCACGTGGCAGCCAGAAGTGCTCGCCACGATCGCGCGCCACTACCAGACGGGCGCGCCGCTGCCGCAGGACAAGATGGAAATGCTGCAGCGCTCGCGCAAGTTCCTAGCGGGGCTCGCGATGGCGCGGCAGCTCGAGTTCGCGCTCTTCGACTTCAGGCTACACCATGAGTACGACCCGAAGCGCGGTTCGCGCGTGCACGAGATTCTTGGCGAGGTGCGCCGCGAGGTCGCGGTGATTCAGGCGCCGGCGTTCAACCGCTTCGCGAACTCGTTCGGCCACATTTTCGGCGGCGGTTACGCCGCGGGCTACTACAGCTACAAGTGGGCCGAGGTGCTCGCTGCGGACGCGTTCGCCGCATTCGAGGAGTCGGGCGTGTTCGACCGAAGCACGGCCGAACGGTTCAGGCGCGCGATCCTCGCGACCGGCGGCAGCCGCGACGCGCTCGACTCGTTCGTCGACTTCCGTGGCCGGAAGCCCGAGCTAGACGCGCTGCTGCGCCAAGCCGGCATCTCCACCCGGCAGTAGTTGCCGGGCCCGGCATGCAGGCAGCCGCGACCGCGAACCCACGCCTTTGAAGGTCGCGACCTGGAACGTGAATAGCCTGCGCGTGCGCCTGCCGCACGTGCTGAAGTGGCTCGAGCGCGAGCAGCCCGATCTGCTCGCGTTGCAGGAGACGAAGCTGCGCGACGAGGAGTTTCCCGCGGATACGTTCGCCGACCGCGGCTACTCCGTGCTGTTCAGCGGGCAGGCTGGCTACAACGGCGTGGCCATCCTGTCGAGGCAACCGCCGCAAGACGTCGCGCACGGCATCGGCGCGACCTTCGCCGACGAGCAGAAACGTGTGCTGGCGGCCACGTTCGCCGGGCTACGTTTCTACTGCCTGTACGTGCCGAACGGCGAGCGCGTCGATTCGGACAAATACCGCTACAAGCTCGAGTGGCTCGCCGCGCTGCGCGCCTTACTGGCCACGGAGCTCGAACGCAACCCGCTGTTGCTCGTCGTTGGCGATTTCAACGTCGCGCCCGAAGACCGCGACGTATATGACCCGCGCGCGTGGGCCGGCAAGATACTGTGCTCGCCGCAGGAGCGAGCGGCGCTCGGCACGCTCCTCACGCTGCCGACCCACGACGTGTTTCGGCTCTTCGAGCAGCCCGAGAAGACGTACACCTGGTGGGACTATCGCGGCATAGCTTTCCGCCGCAACTGGGGTATGAGAATCGACCTCATGCTTGCGTCGTCGGAGTTAAGTCAAATGTGCCAAACTTGCCGCATTGATAAGGAACCGCGCGGCTGGGAGCGGCCGTCCGACCATGTGCCCGTCATCGCAGAATTCGCTCTCCCCTGACTGTTATGTGAGATGAACGCCGTAGTCGCCAACGTCAATCCCTTAGACTTGCCGTCCAGACGAGCGCTAACGATGCCGATCGAGCAAGACGAACTTCAGGAACGACGTAACGACTACGACGTCACGAACACCGTGCAGGTGAGCTCGGCTTCGAATGTCCGAGCCGCTGTCGCCGACCTGTTCGGCGCGATGTACCCGAACCATTCGTTCGACTCGCTCTGGCTCGCGTTCAACGACTTCGAGCGCGTGTTCTCGGGCCGCGACCCGAACTATCACTCGGTCGATACCACGTATCACGACATGCAGCACACGCTCGACATGACGCTCGCGCTTGCGCGGCTGATGGTCGGGCACGAGATGAGCGTCGAGGCGAGCGACAGGCTCGGCGTCGACCGTGCGGAGCTCGCGCTCGTCAGCGCCCTCTTCCACGACGTCGGTTACTTACGGCATCGTGAAGTCGATGCAGGCGCCGTCAACGGCGCCGTGTTTACGCGCGTGCACGTCACGCGCAGCGGTCGGTATCTCGAGAACTACCTGCCGCGCATCGGCCTCGATCAGTTCGTGCCCGTCGTGTCGCGCATCGTGCACTTCACGGGCTACGAGCTGAACATCGACCAGATCGAGCTGGACGAACCGAAGGACAGCATCGTAGGCCACTTGCTCGGCACGGCCGACCTCGTGGCGCAGTTGTCCGACCGCTGTTATCTCGAGAAATGCCGCGACCGGCTCTACCCCGAGTTCGTGCTTGGCGGCGTTGCGATGGAAGATCGGCCCGAAGGCAAGGTGCTGTATCGCTCAGCCACCGACCTGCTCGGCAAGACGCTCGGCTTCTATCAGAACGGAGCGCGCCTCAGGCTCGAGAACAATTTCAATCGCGTGTACCGCTACCTCGAGGCGTTCTTCGAAGGCGGCTACAGCCCGTACGTCCGCTTCATCCGCAAGAACCTGACGTTCTTGAATACCGTCATTCAACACGGCGACTGGGAGCGACTGCGCCGCCACCCCCCATGCGTGATGCCGGATCCACAAGGTGAGGCGCACCTGATCGAGCTCGCGCTGCAACGCGTGCGCGATTGGTCGGCGCGCCGGTCTTCCGATACCCCGGCGCCGCTCGCGGTCGCGGAGCGCTAGCTCGGTTCACTTCGAGGCCGCGCCGTCGCCGCCGGTCGCGCCCGTGTCGAATGAAGAGCCGGAGAATACCTGGCGGCCGTCAGGCAGGAACACCGAGCGCGCGTTCGCGACATGCGGTTCGTCCTTCGACAAGAACCCGTTGACCGTCACAATGTGCCCCGGCTTGAGCGAGTTGCGATTCCAACCCTGGCGCATCAGGCCGTTCGGCGGCCCGAGCTCGAAGTCCCAGTTCACGACGTTGCCGCTGTCGTCCTTCACGTCGACATAGAGTCGCGCATGCGGATTTGTCCACTCGATTTTCGTCACGGCGCCCGTGACCTTGATCGGTTTGTCGCGATCGTATTCGGCCGAGAACGAGTGATGCGCGAGAGCGCCGAGCGACCAGAAAGCGAGCAGTGACGCGGCGATCGACAGACGGCGCATAGCAGTCGCTCCCCTAGGCCTCGCACCGCGCGGCGCGCGGCCGAAGGAATGATACCCTCATGCGCCGTGAGCGGAACGTTGGGGGCTAGGATGAAGCGCTGCATTCCGATCAGCGTCGCGCTGTTGGCGATCATCGTGTGTTCGTCGGTATCGGCGCAGTGGGGTCCGCACGCGAACGCACGCGTGCCGCGCACCGCGTCGGGCGAGGCCAATCTCGACGCGCCGGCGCCGCGCACCGCCGACGGCAAACCGGATCTCACGGGCGTGTGGCAGGGCGTTGGGGGTTTGGCCTCGAACAATCAGCCGCCTCTCACGTTCTCGGCGGGTCCGCCGGTGGCCGGGTTCCTGAATGTCGGCGACAAGATCGAAGGCGGTTTGCCGTTCAAGCCCGAGGCCAAGGCGCTGTTCGAGGCGCGCCGTGCCGCCAACGGCAAAGACAACCCCGAAGCCACGTGCCTGCCGATGGGGAATCTGCAGTTCCACACGCAGGGCGCGCCGCGGAAGATCGTGCAGACGCCCGACGTGGTCGTGATCCTGTACGAAGCCAGCATGGGCGTGCGGCAGTTATTCACGGATGGCCGCAAATTGCCGAACGACGATCCGCAGCCGTGGTGGTATGGCTATTCCGCGGGGCACTGGGACGGCGATACGCTGGTCGTCGAGACGAGCGGGTTTCGCGATGACGGTTGGCTCGACGTGTTCGGCACGCCCCTCAGCGACGCCGGGAAGATGACGGAGCGCTTTCGTCGGCCGACATATGGCCGCATGGAAATCGACGTGACGGTCGACGACCCGAAGTCATACACGAAGTCGTGGACCGTGCGCGTGAACCAGCGAATCATGCCGGACCAGGAGCTGCTCGAGTTCGTGTGCCTCGAGAACAACCGCTACCGCTTGCGCTAGGTCACCCTAACGCCACGCGGCTGGCTTCTCATCAACGCCGGCGGCGGCTTGCGTCGGGCTCCGGATCCGCGGCGACAGCGCGAGCCATGGCTGTACTCGCATCGATCGCTTCGAGCCCGTGGTTCGTGATCGCGTCGAAGCGCACGTTGGCAGCCGCGCTTCGATCGCGCGTGCGGGCCATGTAGTCCCTCTCGATGCTCGCGAGCACGTTTTCCAGTGCGTTCTTCTGCGCGGCATCCGTGGTGGCGCCCATGCCCTCGAACCTCTCGCCGATCAGTGCGCGCGCGATGCGTTCGGCGGCCGCAGCCGCGTTGCGGTAGTAGTACTCGCCGATCTTGCGGTGGGCTTCCTCGTGGTCCCGCAGCTTTTGCGGCGCGTCCGCGACGGAATAGATGTCGACCGTGACCCGGGTCGTGAGGTCGAGCTCGTCGACGGTGATCAGAACCGTACTCGCCGTCAGCGGCTCGGCAGCGTAGCTGACGCCGGTTTCGAGCTCGAAGGTGGTATTGCAGACTCCGGCCTCGGGCGGCGTGAGCTTCGGCATGCCGCGCGGCGGCGCGCTCGGGTTGAACTCGATGCGTTGCACTACGGGTCGCTCGCGCTGCACGCGCACGGCCGGGCGCTGCGCCCATGCGCCGGCAGGCAGCACGGCTGCGGCCGCAGCAAGAGCTACGACCGTTCGCAGCGTCACGCGCCGTTTCACCCCAGGAACCCTCGTTCGTCTTTGCGCGACAGGAACCGCGCGGGCCCCTGATGGCCGACCACGGCGCCGCGGAGCGCAGCCTACCACGGGCCTCGCGCGCTTGTATTTATTTGAACGTTCATTTAATTTAAGCCCGTGGCCACGCCGAAACCCCGTAAACGCCGAGAGCCCCGCCGGCCCGGCCGGCCACGTGCCGACGAAGCCAACCAGCGCGAACGGCTGCTCGATGCCGCCATCGCCTGCTTCGCGAGCGACGGCGTCGCCGCCACGAGCCAACGCAGCATCGCGGTGAAGGCCGGGGTCACGCCGGCGCTGCTGAACTACTACTTCGGTAGCAAGGACAAGCTGCTCGCCGCGTTCATCGCCGAGCGCATCACGCCGGTGGTCGCCGAGCTGCGCGAAAGCCTGCTCGCGGCCGGCACCGAGCCGCACGCGCTCGTCGGCGCGTTCGTGCGCGGCATTCACGGCGTCGTCGAGCGTTACCCGTGGTGGCCTGCGCTGTGGGTCCGGGAGGTGCTGGCCGAGCGCGGCGCACTGCGCGACCTGCTCGTGCAGCAGATCTCGCCGCAGGTTGCTCAGCTGCTCGCCAAGACGCTGACCGGCGCGAAACAGCGCGGCACGTTGGCCGCGGATCTCGATCCGCGGCTGCTCGTCGTGTCGCTGATCGGTCTCACACTGTTCCCGCTTGCCGCGGAACCGATCTGGCGGCGCATGTTCAACGCGGACGATGTCGACCGCGCAGCATTGCTGCGCCACACGCTCGCGCTTCTCGATCAAGGCCTCGGAGGCTCGCATGCGAATTGAATGGATGGGCGGACTGCTCGCCGGCTTGTCGCTCGCCGGTTGCGCGAAGCCAGGTCCGCCGGCGTTGATTGGCACGCTCGAGTGGGACCGCATCGCCGTGACGGCGGAGTTGGCGGAGCCCGTGCTGCGTTGGGCGGTAGCCGAGGGCGACAAGGTGGAGGCCGGCACCGTGCTGCTCGAGCTCGATCCGCGTCGGCAGGACGCGAAGATCGCGGAAGCACGCGGCAACCTGGCCATGAACGAAGGCAAGCTCTCTGAGCTCACGCACGGTGCCCGCATCGAGACGATCGACGCGGCGCGCGCGAACCTCGCGAGCGCGCACGCGGCGGAGACCGACGCCGAGTCCGAGTACACGCGCGTGGCCGAGCTGCGCAAGCGTGAGCTCGTCGCCCAATCGCAGCTGGACCAGGCGCTCGCCGCACGCAACCAGCGGCGCGCGGCCACCCAGTCGCAGGAAGCGCAGCTCCGCGAGCTCACGCACGGCACGCGCCCGGAGCAGATCGAGCAGGGGGCGGCCGCGGTGGACGCGGCCCGAGCTACGCTCAGTGGGCTCGAGCTCACGCGCGCGCGCCTCACGGTCGTTGCGCCGCGCGCAGGCCGCGTCGATGCGTTGCCGTTTCGTGCTGGTGATCAGCCGTCGGTGGGCGCCGAGCTCGTGAGCATGCTCGTCGGCGACGCGCCGTATGCACGGGTGTTCGTACCCTCCTCGCAGCGCGCCGGGATCAAGGTGGGCGATCGCTTCGACGCGCGTATCCAGGGCGTGGCCGAGCCCTTCGCGGCCAAGGTACGCAGCATCCGCAATGAGCCGAGCTTCACTCCTTACTACGCTCTCGCCGGCGACGACGCGAGCCGGCTCGTGTATCGGGCGGAGCTGTTGCTCGAGGGCGCGGCGGCCGCGGACCTGCCCGCCGGGTTACCCGCGAGCGCCACGCGCGCGCCATGAACGACGACGTCGCCATTCACGCCCAGGGCCTCACGAAGCGCTTCGGCACGCTGACGGCGGTCGACAACGTCAATCTCACGGTGCGCAAGCGCGAGGTGTACGGCTTCCTCGGGCCGAACGGTTCCGGCAAGTCGACGACGATTCGAATGCTGTGCGGCCTGATGCGGCCGACCGCCGGCGAGATCGACGTGCTCGGCTACAAGATTCCGCGCGACGCCGAGGCGTTGAAGCGGCGCATCGGCTACATGACCCAGCGGTTCACGCTCTACGAGGACCTCACGGTCGGCGAGAATCTGGACTTCCTCGCTGCCGTCCACGAGCTGTCCCGCGCCGCGGCGCGCGCGCGGATTGGGGAGCTGCTCGAACGCTTCCGGCTCGCCGATCGCCGCGATCAGCTGGCCGGCACGTTGTCGGGCGGCCAGAAACAGCGCCTGGCCCTCGCCGGCACGGTGCTGCATAAACCGGACCTGTTGTTTCTCGACGAGCCGACAAGCGCCGTCGATCCGCAATCGCGGCGCGAGTTCTGGGAGTCGCTGTTCGAGCTCGCGGACATGGGCACGACGCTGCTCGTCTCCAGCCACTACATGGACGAAGCCGAGCGTTGCACGCGGCTCGCGATCCTGGACCACGGCCGCGTCGTGGCCGACGGCACGCCGCACGACCTCATGGCGAACCTGCCCGGCCGCACACTGCTCGTCGAGACGGCCAAGCCGCGCGAGGCGCAGCGCTCGCTCCAAGGCGTGCAGGGGATCATTGCGATGGCGCAGATCGGCACGTCGCTGCGCGTGCTCGCGAAGGCCGGGGCGGATTTCGAGCGCCAGGTGGGCGAACGCCTGAAGGCCGCAGGTGTCGAGGCGCAGGTGCACCCGATCGCGCCGAATCTCGAGGACGTGTTCGTCGTCGCCACGTCGAACAACAAGGAATCGAGCCATGCAGCTGCGTAGGCTCGGCTCGATCATCGTCAAGGAACTGCGGCAGCTGCGCCGCGACAAGCTGACGTTCGCGATGATCATCGGCATCCCGACGATGCAGCTCGTGCTCTTCGGCTACGCGATCAACCTGGACGTGCGGCACCTCGAAGCCGGCGTGCTCGATCAGGCGAACACCGCACGCTCGCGCGAGCTCGTGGCCGCGTTGGCCGCGACGGAAGTCATGAAGCTCGACAAGCAACTGCAGAGCCCCGAGCAGGTCGACGCCGCGCTGCGCGTCGGCGAGATCAGCGCGGCGTTGATCGTGCCGCCGGATTTCGAGACGCGGCTCGAACGCCCCGATCGGCCGGCCGCGCAGATCGTCGTCGACGGCTCGGAGCAAGTGATCCAGGCCGCGGCGCGCCAGCTCGCGGCGTTCCCGATCTACAACAATACCGGCTGGACAAGCCGCACCGCGGGCATCGAGGTCGTGAACTTCTACAACCCGCAGCGGCGCGCGGCGCTGAACACGGTGCCAGGACTCGTCGGCGTGATCCTGACGATGACGATGGTGCTGTTCACGGCCATCGCGCTCGTGCGCGAACGCGAGCGCGGCAACCTCGAGATGCTGATCGCCACACCGGTGTCACCGTGGGAGCTCACGATCGGCAAGGTGCTGCCATTCGTCGGAATCGGGCTCGTGCAGGTCACGATCGTGCTGCTACTCGGCAAGCTGCTGTTCGACGTGCCGCTGCGCGGCTCGGTGCTAGAGCTATACGTATCGGCACTCGTGTTCATCGTCGCGAGCCTGTCGCTCGGCGTATTCCTGTCGACGCTCGCGACCAGTCAGTTCCAGGCCATGCAGATGGCGTTCTTCACGTTTCTACCGCAGATCCTGCTGTCGGGGTTCATGTTCCCCTACGCCGGCATGCCCGTGGTCGCGCAGTACGTGGCCGAGGTGCTGCCGCTCACGCATTTCCTGCGCCTGATCCGGGGCATCATGTTGCGCGGCGCCACCTTGGGCGAGCTCTGGCATTCGCTCGCGGCGTTGGGCGTATTCATCGTGATTGTGCTGACGTTCGCCGTCTCGCGTGTGCGCAAGCGGCTCGACTAGCGGCGGCTAGCGGGAACCGTCGGCGGCGTCGAAGCCGAGCTCCACGCCGTTGCCCGCCGGATCCTCGAAGAACAGCTGCACTTGATTCGTGATCGGCACCTGCGCCACGCGATAGGTGATGCCGCGCGCATCGAGTCGCTGCTCGAACGCGGTGCGGTCGGTGCAATCGAATGCCGCATGCGCGAATGTTGTTTTCGCGGAGGTCGAGCGGCTCTCCTGCGCATCCGTCTCGCTCAAGTGCAGCACGGCGCGATCCCCGGCGTACAGCCAGTAACCAAACCGGCGAAACGGCGGTCGCTCGCCCACCGTGAGGCCCACCACGTCGCGGTAGAAATCGCGTAGCTCATCGAGCAGCGGCCGTGCTGCGCGCAGGTTGTAGTGATCGAAACCGCGAACGGGCATGCTCTGTCTTAACACGACCGCAACTGCGCAACAACGGGCAGGCCATACACCCGCGGCGCCGGCACAGTGGGGGCTCGCCAGAGGCCGTACGTCTTGAGTTACACCGCCACCGCCAAGTACCGCTCCCGGTTTCGCCGCGTGCTCGACTACCTAGACCGGAACCTCGAAAGAGGCCCCTCGGTCGAGGAGCTGTCCGCAGTGGCGGCGTTTTCGAAGTACCACTTCCACCGGCAGTTCTGCGGCTTGTTCGGGGTGGGCGTGTACGAGTACGTGCAGCTCGGCCGGTTGAAGCGCGCGTCGTATCGGCTGGCGTTCCGCCGGCCGAGCAAGACGATCGATATCGCACTCGCGAGCGGCTACGCCACGCCGGAAGCGTTTGCACGCGCGTTCAAGAAAGTCGTGGGCCAGACACCCGCGGAGTTCAAGGCCGCGCCGAGCTGGGAGCCCTGGCATGCAGCGTTCGCACCTCTCAACGAGATACGGAGCATCCACATGCCGCCCGAGTACACGGCCGCTCAGGTTCGAGTCGTAGACTTTCCCGCCACGCGCGTGGCCGCGCTCGAGCATCGCGGCGACCCGCGCCGCCTCGGCAATTCAATTCGCAAGTTCATCGACTGGCGCCGCGAGAACCGGCTGCCTCCCGACCGCAGCGCGACGTTCAACGTGCTGCACACGGACGAGTACGGTATTCGGCCCGACGAGTTCCGCTTCGAGATCTGCGCGGCGACGCAGCGTGAGATCGCGGCAAACGACTACGGCGTGGTGGCGAAGACGCTGCCGGCCGGGCGGTGCGCGGTGCTGCGGCACGTGGGCTCGGACGCGACACTGCGTGCGGCCATCGCATACCTGTATTCGGAATGGCTGCCGGCGAGCGGCGAGGAGCCGCGCGACTTTCCGCCGTTCCTCGAGCGCGTGACGTTCTACCCCGAGGTCCCGGAGCACGAAGCCCTCACCGACATCCACCTACCGCTCGCTTCGTAGTTAGCTCCGGCACGCCTGCTTCCTCTCGTATCCCTTGGTGAGAGTCTCTTTCCCTGCCCTTCAGCGGCGGCGGTCGCGCAGCGCTTGTACGACGCGCTCCAAGCGCATGCCACGCGAACCTTTGACGAGCACGACGTCGCCGGGCTCCACGAGCGCCAGGAGCCGGGCGGCGGCGGCCGGAGCGTCGGCGGCTTCCTGGACCGAGGCCATGCCGGCGGCGCGGGCGCCCTGCGCGAAATTGCGGGCGAGAGCACCGCTCGCGATCAACGTGTCGATGTTCTGCTCCGCGACGTAGGCGCCAACCTCGGCATGCAGCTGGGCGGCCGTCGGGCCGAGCTCGAGCATGTCGCCGAGCACGGCGATACGCCGGCCTTTCGCGGCGCTCTCGGCCAGGAGCCGCACGGCGGCGCGCGTCGATGCCGGGTTCGCGTTGTAGCAGTCGACGATGATGCGCACGCCGTGGCGCACCTCGATCTGCGAGCGCATCGCGGCCGGCCGAAACTTCGCGAGCCCCGCCACGATCGCGCTGCCCGGCACATCAAGCGCCACTCCCACGGCCGCGGCCGCGAGCGCGTTCGTCACGTTGTGCTCGCCCGGCACACGAATCCGCGCGAGCGGTCGCCGCGAGCGCCCCGGCAATACGAGCTTGAACTGCGTGCCATCGCGGCCGTGCGGCGCGATGTCTTCGGCACGGACGTCTGCGCGACCCGCGAGCCCGAACGAGACGACGCGGCCGCGGGCGCGCTTCTTGAACAGGCCGAAGTAACGATCGTCGGCGTTCAGGATCGCGGCGCCGTCGCGCGGCAGCTCGTCTAGCAGCTCGGCCTTTGATTCCGCCGAGCGATCCATCGACTTGAAGAACTCGAGATGATCCGGGCCGATGTTCGTGATGAGCCCGAGCGTGGGCCGCACGATCTCACAGAGGCGGGTGGTCTGGCCCATGTCGTCGACGCCCATCTCGATCACGGCGGCTTCGTACTTGGCATTCAACCGAAACAACATCTGCGCCACGCCGATGCGGTTGTTCAGATTTCCCTCGGTCTTCAAGATGCGCCAGCGCATGGCCAGCACGCTCGCGACCATCTCCTTAGTGGTGGTCTTGCCGTTGCTGCCCGTGACGGCAACCACCGGCAACGCGAACCGCGCGCGGTGTGCGGCTGCAAGCTGCTGATACGCCCGCAGCGGGTCCGCCACGCCGAACACCAGCGCGCCGGCGGTGGCCGGCGGCGCGTAATCCGCGCGCACGATGACGCCGGCGGCGCCCGCGGCCAGAGCCGCCGGCACGAACTCGTGGGCGTCGAAACGTTCGCCGGGCAACACCACGAACAGGTCGCCTTTCTTCACGGAGCGGGAATCGGCATGCACGCGCAGGATGCGCGCTCGCGCGAGCGAGGCATGCCCCGCCAACAGGGCTCCGCCGACGATCGCACCCACCTCTGCGCCCGTGAACAACGCCATGAACCTAGCCTCGCTTGGCCGGCCGAGGCGGCCGGCGAGCGCGATTGTAGACGCTGCGCCGCACCCAACGCCTCTGCACTTCCTTCTTGCAGTGCCGCGCGCGCCTGCCCAAACTCGGGGCAGCCACGCGCCCGACGTGCTCTGCCCCCTCGGCGCAGCGCGACCGTACCACTGGCACGGAAGCTGCAGCCCAGGAGACGGGCACCCGGGCCATTGTCGGCACGGGAGCATGGGCATGTTGGCATTCAAGGAATACAAGACTCGCGACGCCGCGGCACTCGCGCTCGCCCGCCTTGTCGGTGATCGCCTGCGCAGCGGCGTACAGACGCGCGCGACCGCATCGATCGTCGTCAGCGGCGGCAACTCGCCGCGCACGCTGTTCCACGAGCTGCGCACGCAGCCGCTCCCGTGGGGCCTCGTGACGATCGTGCCGAGCGACGAGCGCTGGGTGCCGGTCGACGACGATTCCAGCAACGAAGGCATGATCCGCCGCGAGCTCCTGTCCGGCGAGCCCGGCTTTGCTCACTTCGTGAGCCTGTACCGGCGCGACTTGACCCCGACCGACTCCCTGCCGGAGCTCTGCACGGCGCTCGCCGAGGTTCCGCGCCCGTTCGACACCGTGGTCGTCGGCATGGGCGACGACGGCCATACGGCGTCGCTGTTCCCGGATTCGCCGGATATCGTCACGGCGCTCGCGACCGACGCCGACTGCGTCGTGCAGAACGTGCCGCGGCTCGGCGTGCCGCGCGTGAGCCTCACGACTCACTCGCTGCTCGACGCGCGCGACATCAACCTGCTGTTCTTCGGCGCCGACAAACGCGCCGTGTATGAGGCATCGCTGAAGCCCGGCCCCGTCGAGGAATATCCGATTCGCGCGCTCGTGCGCCAACCGCGCGTGCCGGTCACCGTGTTCTGGGCGCCATGACAGCGCCCGGCTCTCCACCGCTTTGAAGGAAGGATCCATGAACGCCGAAATTCTCGTCACGAGCGCCGACTTCAGCGACATCGCCGCCACGCTCCGGCTCTCGCCCGTCATCCCGATCGTGACGATCCAACGCGAGGCCGACGCCGTGCCGCTGGCCGAAGCGCTGTTGCGCGGCGGCCTTCCGATCATGGAGGTCACGCTGCGCTCCGCTGCCGCGCTCGGCGCGATCGAAGCCATTCGCAAGGATTGCCCCAGCATGTGTGTCGGCGCCGGCACGTTGTGGACACCCGAGCAGACGCTGCAGGCCGCGAGCGCAGGCGCGGAATTCGTGGTCTCGCCCGGCATCGCCGATGCCGTGCAGGACGTGGCCCGCAGCCTGAAGCTGCCCTACCTACCCGGCGCTCAAACGGCGAGCGAAGTCGCGCACCTCGTGCGCCGTGGCGTCAAGGCCGCACAGTTCTTTCCGGCGGGTCCGGGCGGCGGCCCCGCGGCGGTAGCCGCCCTCGCAGGCGTGTTCCCCGACGTCGTGTTCTGCCCCACGGGCGGCGTCAGCGCTACCACGGCGCCCGCTTATCTGAAGCTCGCATGCGTGCCGTGCGTCGGGGGCAGCTGGGTTGTTACCGCGCCGCTGCTGGCCGAGCGCAACTGGAAACGCGTGCAGGACCTCGCGCAACGCGCCTCGCAGCTCGCCAACTACAAGCCGTAACGCCCGATGCTGGCGCCGCGAGACAACCATCTCGACAAGGCGTGGGGCATTGCTTACCAGCTGCTGCACGGGCGGCTCACGCTCGACGACGTCGCGAAACAGGCGGCGGATAGCACAGCGCCAGCGTTGCAGGCGCGTGTCGACGGCATGCTGCGTCAGCTCACCGCGCACAGGGAAGAAGACAACGAGAGCCGCCTCGAGAAGCTGATCGACGGGCTCACGTACCTGAACGGCCGGCGCATCGACTTCGCGCAATTCCAGCAACGCGTCGGCGCCGAGATTGCGGGCATTGTGTTTACGGCGCACCCCACGTTCTCGCTATCCACCGAGGCCAACGACGCAGCGCTCGGCCTGCTGCGCGCGGGCAGCGCGAGTTTTCGCGGCAACGGCAATGGCGCCGTAGCACGCGGCATCCGCGTACGGCGCGCGACGCCGCCCACGATTCAAGAAGAGCTCGACGCCTCGACGGGCGCCATCCGCGAGCTGCGCCGTGCGCTGCGGCGGCTACTGCGCTTGACCGTCGACGTGGCGGCGCAGCGTTACCCGGCCGACTATCGCGAGCTGCGCGTGGGGTTGGTCACCGTTGCGACGTGGGTCGGCTTCGACCTCGACGGCCGCACTGACATCAGCTGGAGCCGCAGCTTGAGCTGCCGTTATCAGCTCGCGCTCGCGGGGCTCGACGAGCTCGCGGCCAGCGTCAACGACCTGGGTGAGCTGCACGGGGCGCTGTCGCCCACGGTAACGGACGCACTTGCAACGATCACGGCGAGCTTGGACGCACTGCGCGAGTGCTTCGCGATCGGCTTGGACGAGCTCGGCAAGGAAGGCGAGGACGCGACGCGGCTCGGCCGGTTGAATCGCCTCGCAATCGAAAAACGGACGCTGAAGCAGGATGCCATCGGCGCGATCGACGCGGCCCTTGCCGCCGCGCTCGCGAGCGAACTGACGCCATCGCTCACCAAAGATCTGCTCGTGCTGCGCAGCGAATGGGAGAGCATGGGGCTCGGCATTGCGCGGCTGCACTTTCGGCTGAACTCGGTGCAGCTGCACAACGCGATTCGGCCCGAGATTCGCCTCGATGCGGCACCCGGCCAGAGCCAGCAACGCCGCCACTTCCTGGCCGAGGTCACGCGGCTGCTCGACCACGTGAAGCCCGTCAACGTGCATTACGGCACCGTCGCCCGCGAGCAGACGACGGCCAAGCGCGTGTTCATGCTGGCCGCGCAGTTCCAGAAGCACTTCGACGGCCGCACGCCGATCCGCTTGTTGATCGCGGAGTCCGACACACCGTTCACGCTGCTCGCCGCGCTGTATTACGCGCGTCTCTTCGGCGTGGAGCGGCACGTGGAGATCTCGCCGCTGTTCGAGACGGCCGACGGGCTGCACCACGGCGATCGCGTGATCAGCGAACTGCTCGACAACGCGCATTTCGTTGCCTACATCCACGCGCACGGCCGGTTCTGCGTGCAGCTCGGGTTTTCCGATTCCGGCCGCTACATCGGCCAACCGGCGGCGACGCTCGCGGTCGAGCGCTTCAAGCTACGCCTGATTCGCCTCTGGCAGGCACGCGGCTTGGGCGCCGTGCAGCTCTTGTTCTTCGACACGCACGGCGAATCGATCGGCCGCGGCGCGCATCCGCGCAGCCTGCTCGACCGTTTCCTGTACACGCACTCGCGCGAGGTTCGCGCTCGCCTAGCGGAGCTCCCGGCGCCCTACAAGCACGAGGTCAGCTTTCAGGGAGGCGAAGGCTATCTCTGGTTTGGCACTGAACGCACGGCACTCGCCGTGTTGACCGATCTCTTGAGCACCCGGCTCGAACCCGGCGACGTCGCGGCCGACGCGTTGTACAGCAACAGCGCGTGGGCGCTCGATTTCTTTTTGACGCTGAAGGAGTACCAGGAGCTGCTCGCGCGCGAGCCGGGGTACCTCTCGCTGATCAACACGCTCGGCCGCAACCTGCTGTACCCCACCGGCTCGCGCCCCGTGCAGCGGCAGTCCGGCGGCGGCCGAGCGGCCAAGGGCATCGAGCACATCGGCGAGATGCGGGCGATCCCGAACAACGCGATCGTGCAGCAGTTCGCCTACCTCGTGAACAGTTTCGCAGGCCTAGGCAACGCGATGAATCAGGCGCCCGACACGTTTCTGGCCGTGCTCGATGCGTCGGACCGCCTCGAGCGCGTGGTGTCGCTGGCTCTAGCCGCGCGCGAGCGTTCGGACGTCACGATGTTCGAGGCCTACGTGCAGCTCATGAACGCGAACTACTGGCTCGACCGCACGAACCAATCGCTCGACCGCGAAGGCAACAGCGTACTGCGGCGGTTGTCGGAGACGCTCGAGCAAACGTTCGACTACAACGTCGTGGCGAGCTTCGCGCGAAAACTGAAGCGCGATGCGGCCGCGATTGACGACGTGCTCGAGCGGCGCCACGGCAGTTCGGCGTGGTCGTCGGCGGACGCTCTGACGCGCCTCCACACGCTGCGGCTCGCGTTGATCCAGCTGATTTATCTCAAGGCCATGGAAATTCCGCAGTTCAGCTCGCGCACCGAAGTGTCGCTCGACTCGCTGATCGAGCGACTGCTGCATCTCGACGTGCCCGAGACCGTGGAGACGCTACGTAGAATCTTCCCCGCCGTGGCGCCGAGCGACGACACGGAAATCTATGCGGAGCGCGACACGTACGTGCAAGCGGGCCCGTCCGGTTACGCGAGCGAGCACGCGCGCATCTTCGAGCCGATCGAGCGCGCGTACGGGCTGATCCTCGAGATCGGCGCGCTGATCGCGCTGCACGTGGGAGCTTACGGCTAGCGGCGGCGCCGCGGTGCGGGCCTGGCGTTGCGCCTACTTCTTCTTCGGCTCCGCGAGATACGCCGCAAGCGCGTCGAGCTCAGTGTCGGACACTTCTGTCTTGCGGAAGAACGGCATGACGCTGACGCCGGTGCGGACTACGGCTTTCACGAGATCCGGCGCGAGATCCGTGCGGTCTTGTAACGCGCCCGGCAGCTTGTTCTGGTATTTGACGCCGAGCGCCACGGTGCCGGGGAACTGGTCGCCATGAGCATGACATGGCATGCACCACTTCTCGAACACCTGCGCGCCGAGCGCGAGCGTCGGCGCATCGGCTCCGGATGCGGCGGCGCAAAAACACGTCGCGGCCAGCCCTGACAGCCAGATTTTCATCGTCAACCTCTCCGCAAATGCTTGGGCCAGATGCCATAGCGGCCGGCCGACAGAATTCCGTTCGGATCCACCGCGTCCTTGATCGTCTCGTGCAGATGCAACAACGAATGGTCGTTGAACGAATACACGCGCATGACGTCGTCGTAGAACGACGTGGCGGTGCGATATTCGCCCCAGCCGTGCTCCGCCGCGATCTCGACGAGCCGGCGGAACGCATCGCGATTCTTCTTGTTCACGGCAGGGTCGCGAAATACCGAGAACGCCGTGATGAAGATGAACGAGCGCTCCCAGCACGGCACCGGCAAAGAGAACGCCGTCAGCGTCTGCAGCCCGAGCTCGCGTGACGCGGCGCGAAACACCTCGTTGGCCTCGAGCACGGCTTCGCCCGTGCGCGGAATGATCGGCGAGAACCACATGTGGCCGCTGCTCGGATTGTTGGGATTCAGCGGCGAGCGCGCGCCGATCGCGAACGTGCGCAAGTTCGGAATGCCGAGCATGGCCGGGTATTCGAGCTTGCCCTTCTGCTCTTCGCTGAGCGGCAGCTTGAAGAATTCGCGGTCCTCGAATGTCGCGCCGGGGATCGCCTTGCGGAACCGGTCCTTCGCGTGCTCCCACTGCGCCCGAACGACGTTCTCAGGGCCGTAGAACGTCAACCCCAAGCTCCAGAACGGCAGCTTGTGCTTGCGGCCATAGGGCTCGTAGTCCTGCGGCGGCGCGCCGCGCTGCAGCAGCGCGCCGTACTCGGCGTCGCGTTGCGGCGGGCCGTTCACGAGGAAGTGATGCAGGCCCGCGAGCGTCGGCACTCCGAGCAGCGGGCTCGCGAGATCGGGGTAGCCTGGGAACACTTTCGTGTTCTCGAGGTGCGTCATGATCTCGATGAGCGGCGTCAGATCCTCGTAGCGCGGTACGCCGATGACGCCGCGCAGATAGGTCTCGGGTTCGGGCATCAGCCAGAAGCCCATCTTCGTCACGACGCCGAAGTTCGACTGACTGAAGATACCGTCGACGTACGGGCCGAACCCCGACTTGTACATCTGCCACGTCTTGGCATTCGGCATGGCGCCCATGCCCGTGCGCACGACTTCGCCGTTCGCGAGCACCACTTCCATGCCGCAGTGCGCGTCGAAGTGGTTGCGGAACTGGAAGCTCGTGTAGCCGGCGCCGCGGTCGAGCGCATTGCCCATGACGCTGCCCCAGCCGGGGTCCGGCACGTCGGGCCACAGGCGAATCTTCCGTTCCTGAAGATGGCGGTACAGATCGAAGTAGCTAACGCCGGGCTCTACGACGCAATACGCTTGTTTCTCGTCGACCTCGAGCACGCGGTTCATGCGCTTCAAATCCAGCACGACGCTGCCGGAGTACACGGGCGCCGAGCCGCCGTAGCCCAGGTTTTTGCCGGTGGAGATCGGGTAGAGCGGAATCTTGTACCGGTTCGCAATGCGGACCACGGCCTGCACTTCTTCGACGCTCGATGGCGCTACGGCCGCCGACGCGATCTTCTCCTCGGGCTCACCCCAGTACGGCGAGTACGCGTCGCGATAGAGATCGACATCGGCGTCGCTGGTGAACACCCAGTCCTTGCCGACCGCGGCTTCGAATTGTCGAACGGCGATTTCAAAATCGGCCGCGCTGACTCCGGGCGGTGTTCTCATAATCGGCCCCCCCCTAGCGCTGCAGCGCGCCGAAGAAAGTTTGCAGATCGCGCGCAACCAATGCCGGCTCTTCCCATTCCAGGAAGTGGCCGCCCTTGTCCGTCTCGACCCAGTGCTGCACGTTGAAGAGGCGCTCGCCGAATTCGCGCGGCGCCGGCGGAAACAGATCTTTGGTACTCATCAGCATGCCCACGGGCCGCTCGACCTTGCCCCTCTTGAGCGGCTCGCGCACGAAGTCGTAGTACATGCGCACGGACGAAGGCGCCGTGCCCGTGACCCAGTACACCATGAGGTTCGTCAGCAACGCGTCCTTGCTGAAGCGGCTCTCGACGTTGCCGTTGCAGTCGCTCCATGCGCGGAACTTCTCGACGATCCAGGCCGCGAGCCCCACCGGCGAATCGTTGAGCGCGTGTGCGAGCGTCTGCGGCTTCGACGTCTGCAAGCGTGCGTACGCGAGCTCGGGCTCGATGGCCGCACTCGCATCCACAAACTTCTGCTCGGCCGCCGTGAGCGGCGGCGTGGCGCCAGCCGCGCCGATGATGCCCGTGAGGTGCACGCCGATGATCTGCTCGGGATGCGCGAGCGCCATCTGCCGCACGATTACGCCACCCAGATCGCTGCCGCGCACACCGTAGCGTTGGTAGCCGAGCGCGTCATGCATGAGCTTGGCCATGAGCTCAGCGCTCGTCGCAAAGCCCACGCCGGTCTTCGTCGGGATGTCGGAGAAGCCGAAGCCCGGCAGCGACGCGACGACGACGTTGAAGCTCGGCGCATTCGGCATGCCGTGCGCGGCCGGGTCCGTGAGCAGCGGAATCAAATCGAGCATCTGCACGAACGAGCTCGGCCAGCCGTGCAGGAGTAGCAAAGGAATCGCGTTCGGGTTGCGGCTCTTCGCGTGCACGAAGTGGATGCGCGTGCCGTCGATCGTGGCACGGTAGTGCTCGAAGCTATTCAGGCGCTTCTCTTGCGCGCGCCAGTCGAACTCGCGCTGCCAGTAGTCGGCGAGCTCGTGCAGATACACCGTGTCCGCACCATAAGTCCAACCCGTGCCGGCCACCTGGCTCGGCCAGCGCGTGCGGTCGAGCCGCTCGCTGAGATCGTCGAGCACGGCCTGTGGGACGTCGATCTTGAAACGTTCGACGTGCGGCGGAGCTGCGGGTGGTTGAGCCATGGCGCCGACTGCACACATCAGCGCCGCGATCGTCAGCGCAGCGAACGACTTCGGGCGATGGCTGCGCAGTCGCACGCTGACGTGCCTAGCGGCTCTTCGGACCGAGCAGGTACCAGAGAACGACGCCGATTACCGGGAGTAGCGCGACGATCACGACCCACAGAATCTTCTGATCGGTCGGGGCGTTACTTTGAACGATGTTGACGATCGCCCATATGTCGGCGACCAGGACCAGAAGACCCCAAATCCCACCGTACGGCATCGCTATCATCCGGCCTCCCGATTGCAGGTTGCGTAAGCGTCCACAGGGGCAGATTACGCCGATCGCTCGAAAGGTTTCCAGCCGGCTAGCGGGTGCGCGGCTCTTCCGCTGCGGCGGCGAACACCGCAAGACTCAGCAGTAGGAGGTGGCTAACGATCCTCGTCGAACGCAACTTCGGCGCCATAGGCACTCCTCTGTTGGCCGGCCCACACGTCCGTACGCGCAATCACCCGCTCGCGCAGCGGCAGCAGCTTCGCGAGCCGCGGGTCCGCACGGTAGGCGGCAGCCGCCGCGGCGTCGGGGAAGGAGACGAGGTGCACCTCGAACGGCGTGCCCTCTTCGCCACCGCAGCGCACGACGGAGTCCACGCGGCCGCCGTGCCCGGCCATGAGCGTGGCGGCCTGGCGCTCGAACGACTCGAACCCCGCCACGTCGTTGTCTTTGAGCCAGATGCTCACGATGAACGTCACACGAGATTCGTCGCGCATATCAGAACAACACGCCGACTGCGGCGCGCCCCACCATGAGCCACAACACGAGCGTCGAGATGGCGTACAGCCAAAACCGCACGATGATGATGTTCGCCGTGCAGTGCATGAGGCTATGCAGCACCCGGAACGCGACGAACGCCCACGCAGCCGCCACGTAGATGGCATCGACGTGCTGCGTTACGAACAGATACAGCACCAACGCGAAGAACAGCGTCGGGACCTCGAACAGATTCTTAAGGTTGTCCGACGGGTTCGACACGCCCGGCGGCGACCGACGCGCGAATTCTGCCGGTGTCATTTCGTCCGGCTTCAACCCGGAGTTGATGATGAACGGGATCCGCCGCGCATACATGTAAACCCAGACCACGAAGGTCAGCAGCATCTGGGCGAAAAACGGCGCGAAAATCGACTGGGCTTCCATCCGAACCTCCGTTCAACGCACGATCGGCGCTGCCGGGATCGGGGTGTTGTGAAAGGCCGCGATGGACCATTGCCCGGCGTCGCGCGGAAGCACCAGTAGCAGCTTGGAGCCGATCGGATCCGGCGCTCCCGCTTTCGTGGAACAGTCCACGTCGGCGGGCGCCACGTCGGGCCGCACGAGCTGCGCCCGCCGGACGGTCATCGTGGTGACGCTGCCTTTCAGAGGGCCGGCGAAGATCGCGCGATGCCGCTCTTCGAACGCTGCATGCCCCACGAGGGTAGTGCCGTTGACGTTCGTGAGCGTGCCGTCTTGCTGGAAGCGTTTGGCGAATGCCGCCGCGTCACCCTGGTTCCACGCCGCGGCGAGCTCGCTGACTACGCTCTGAATCTCGGGATTCACGGGTTGCTGTGCCTCCGCCGCGAGAACGAATGCCGTTGCCACGAACGCCGCGATAATCTTGATCATTCTGCTCTTCCTCGTGCTGGAAACGAATCGGTGTACTCAAACCGCCGCACACGGAAACGAGCGGGATCAGAGCGACGGGGGCTCGTCCAGCGAGCCTACGGCGTCGAGATGACTCGTGTCGTTCCAGGTCTCGAGGCTCCACGCGCCGTCCTCGCGATCGAATGCATTGAACGCTGCGTTTTGACGTTTGAAGCGCCACGCGTTCCCGGGTGGCAAGCCGAGCACGTGCTCGAAGAAGCCGATCAGAAAGCCGCCGTGCGTGATGATGACGATGGTCTGGTCCGCATGGCGATCGGCCAGCGCGTTCATGACGCGCACGCTGCGTTCGGTACGCTGCTGCCCGCTTTCGCCGCCCGGAACCCGATACGCATACGGGTCCAAGCGATACGCCGAGTATTCGCTCGGGTACTGCGCCGCCATCTGCGCATTCGTAAGGCCCTGGAAGAGTCCGGTGTGGCGTTCGCGCAGGCCGGCATCCTGCTCGATCTCGGCGCCCGTGGCTTTCGCTACGATCTCTGCCGTGTGCAGCGCGCGGCCGAGATCGCTTGAATACAGCGTCGAGAAGCTCACGCCCCGCAGCCGGTTGGCGACGGCCTCCGCTTGCTTGAGCCCGCGTGCGGTGAGCGGGCTGTCGAGCTGGCCTTGCTCGCGGCCGAGCGCGTTCCATTCGGTTTCGCCGTGGCGTATCGCGATGATTCTCATGCTAGCGACTAGCGCGCCCGGCGCGCGCTTGGCCATCGAGATATGCCGCGCGAATGAGCTCGTCGAGCGAGTGTGCATCCACCGCGACGTCGGCTCGCAACTTCACGTGCCGCATGCGCTTGCCGGTTCCTTCGAGCAGCTCGAACGTGTCGTCGAGCGCCGCGCCGTTGAAGAAGCCCATGTTCACGTGATCCTTGAAGGCGCCGACGTAGGCGAAGGGCACGTCGCCGACGCAGGCGGTGGCGGCGCCATCGTGCAACAACTCGCGTACGTCGGGGCCGCAGCGGCGCAAACGCTCGAACCATTTGCTCACGATGGGACGGTGCTCTTCAGAACGCGTGCGGAGCCAGGTGTCGACGGCAGGATCGCGTTTCGTGCCGCCGGTGAATCGCAGAACGTCGTCCATGCTAGGGCTTAGGCGCGCGGGCCGTGAGCGCTCTGCGAACCAGGAAAGCGACCGCTCCCAGGGGAAACGAAACCGACAGAAACCACGGACCATAGAGAACCGAAGCTACGGATAAGCCAAATAGGCGAATTGCATAGGGCGAGAACAGGGTTTCGCCGGTGGTCCAGTTGATCGAGAAGCTGCCGATACCGAACAAGATGAATAGAACCCACAGCATCTTCGTCCACGACCTCTTTGTCCTCGCGCACGCGATCAACGCGTACAGCGTGAGAAGCGGAAACAGAATCGCCAGAGCGAGCACGACGTAGTGCACGGGCGATTTTCCCGCGAGCCGGAACCGATGGCGTTCTTCGAGCGACTCGGGAATGGCACGCACGCTCAGGGCGACGAGTGAGACGGCATCCGGTTTTCGCAGCAGCGCAACGTTCGCGAGCACCCACTTCCCCGAGAAGTCGTACTCGAAGACGAGGCTGGTGGTCGCGCCCTCTGGGCTAGTGCTCACCTGCGCGCCGACCAGCTGCCGAGAGGTGGGCGCATCTTTGTTGTCGGGCAACGCTTCGACCATCTTCAACAGAGCGTCATACAGCCGCGGGCCCCGGACGCTGGGGATAGCCCCGCGGTCGATAGCGTCGAAGTTCCGCGCCCGCAATTGATCGACGTAGTACAGGGCCAGCGCCTGGTCCGCGGCCGGCACCTGCGTCAACCGCGGATCCTGCCGGCTGCAGCCCGCGACGACAGCCAGCAACGCCACCAGCAGAAGTCGCACGCCGGTCATGCTAATAGCCTTCGGCAGCCATGCGACGCTGCATTTCTTCCGGCGACACGTGTTCCTTCAGCGTGGCGATCGTCCAGATGTTGCCGAAGGGATCGGAGACTCGGCCTTCACGCGCGCCGAAAAACATGTCGGTCATCGGCATAACGACAACCGCCCCGGCGTTCACCGCTCGTTGGAACAGTGCGTCTGCGTCCTCGACGTAGATCTGTGCGACGAGGCCATGCGCAGGGAATCCTTCCATGGACTCACCGAGATTCACGACCGAGTCACCTAGACCGAGCTCGCAGTGCGCGACCTTGCCGTTCGCGAACCTCAACCGATAATGTTCACTCGCGCCGAACGCGCGCTCGAGGAACACGATCGCGGCCTCCGCATCATCGACGATGATGTTCGGAGTGATTGTGTGGAATCCCTTTGGAACCCATGGCTCGTTCACTGCTCGGTCCCCGCTAGAAGCACTTCGCGGCCGCGAGATCGCGGACGTTGAACTCGATGTGGTCGATGGTGCGATGGGAATGCATGGTCGCGCGACGATACTCGAAGTGCACAATGATCTATGGTGGCGCTTACGACAATACCCCGGGGTTGAGCCGCCAGACGGCGAACGTCAACGCCGATGCGAACGTGGACCACGCGAGATACGGGTACAGCAACGCGGCGGCCGGCGTGCTGATGCGATGGAACGTGACCACCGTGGCGACGATGAGGCACCACAGCACGAGCACCTCGATGAACGCGAGATCGCCTCGGTGCAGCGAGAAGAATAGCCAGCTCCACAACGCGTTCGCCGCCAGCTGAACCGCGAAGAGAACCAACGCCGACCGCGCGCCTGCGAAGCCGCGAGCGCGCCACACGAGCCATGCCGAGATCGCCATCAACAGATAGAGAATTGACCACACGGGGCCGAACCACGACGCAGGCGGCGCCCACGCCGGCCGCACCAGCTGCGCGTAGAACTCTGGCGAGTTCACCGATCCTAGTGCGCCAAGGGCCGCCGCCGCGAGTGTGACGACGAGCCAGCCGAGAAGACCAAGTACCTGATGTTTCACGAAGACGGCCACTCCACTATTTGCAGCCGCGGCCATACGCGACTCCACCGTTGAGCCTTTGTTTCGTAGATGCCGCGTAAACGGCGGCTATTGATCGTCCGCGCAGCGTTTGGCCGCACGGTCAAGGCGAATAGATCGTCGAATCCGTGCGGTGAGTAAATCGTACGCTCGCCGTTCTTTGCTTGCCGCACACTAAAACAACAACAGGTGGCGAGGAAGCCGTCGATTCCGTCTTCGCAGCGCCGAAACGCCTGGCACGGCGCCCCAAACTCCCGCTCGTACCACAAGTGCACGCGCGCTTGGTTGCGCACTTCCACCTCAATGGGCAAGTCCGCGAACTGCTGAGCAAGCTGTTCCCGCACCATGAGCTCGGCGTGCGCGGAAGTGTCTGCCGGGTCGAAGTAGAAGAGGTCGTAATCGAGGATACCCGCGGCAGCGTCGAAACCGTGCTCGATGTTCCAGACCGTCTGAAACAGACATCCGCCGGAAAGGCTCCACTCGGGAAGATCGCTGCTCTGCAGGCGCTCCAGCAAGGTGACGATGAACTCGTTGGCGAGGAGCGACTCTTCGAAACGCCGCCGCTGTTCCGCGGTTCGCTCATTCATCGTCGAGTGCCGCGCCATCCGCTACGAGACTGGCTTCAGCCGATGTTTCGAACGCTGCCTCGTTCAATGGCGACTTTCTCTCCAACATCGATGCGGCCCCCGGTCAGCACGTCCGCGTACACACCGAATTGGAGGCCGGCTTCTTGAGCGACGCACCGCAGGATTTTCGGATCGTCGGGCATATCTCCTTGTGCGAGCGTGATCATACGACACCGCTCCGTTGGGGCCGTTACTTTGAGCCGCACCGTATCGCCGATTCGGACGATGCCATTGACCCAGGAATGTTCGGACTCTTCCTCTGCGGTGGTAGCGACGACGATGTTGACCCTGAACCGCCGCTCATCAATGCGACTGTCGGGTAGCCTCTCCGCAAGCCACGCTAACGCAGCGGTGCTCACGAGATGTATCGGGCCCTGGTCGAAGTGGGAAACCTGCTCCTCTCTGACGAGCGTAACCGCGACGCCCAAAACATCTGACAACGCCGTGTGGATCAGTGGATCGTCACCACGCATCACACTACCGTCGGGAAATGTGATGTTTAGGCTGCCGGCAGAGTCGCTCGCTTGGAAGGCGAATAGCCCATCGATTTGGCGGAACCGGCGGGAATTCTTTCCGCTACCGAACTTGCCGTCGGTGTCTCTGACCGCGAACAGGCGGTCCCCACTGACGCCGCGTGTCTCGAGCTCAATGCCCTGGCACTGCTCTCCGAGCATCGACTTCACTGGATAGCGCCACAGCCTGCAGACGACGCCCGTCACCCGGTTAGCGCCACGTTCTGGTGGCGGCGCGCTGGTGCTCGCACCGCAACCCACTGTTGCGCGCAAGTACCTGATGCGCGAAGCGTTCCCAGCCGTCGGCGGAAAGGGCGATCGGACGCACGCGCCTGACCTCTCGGATGGCTTCGCGCGGTTCCAGGCCTTCGGCGACGCAGAGGTAGTAGCTCAGGAACAGTCCCGTGCGATCCTTGCCCGAGCTGCAATGAACGAGAACACTCCGGCCCAATTCGATCGATTGAACTGCAAACGATAGAGCCTGTGGCAAGGCGAGGAGACACGCTTCTAAGTCGCCAGGCTGAGGCGGCGCTGAATCGGAAAGCGGCACGCAGCGGTAGTCGATTCCCACTTTCGCCAGATCCTCTGGATGGACGAGGTCACCATCGTTCACAGAAAGCACGGCGCCAACTCCGCCCGCCGCAAGATCCGCAGGCTTCCACGCGTCGCGATTCGGTCCGGTACGTCCGCCGATTACACCCCTCCGCAGCCAGAAAACGTTGCGCATGAGAATCGCCTAACGCCGCCGCCCAACGGCCGCGCACGGAGCTTGCCGGCAGCGCCATGCCATGGCCCGCGGCAACTCCTTGTTAGCTGCCATGCGGCGACACCTCGATCCAATAGCGACAAGTGCGCTGTTGCCAGTGCTCCGAGGACGCGATGGACTCAAGCTGGCCGCCCTGGCGCACAATCGTCTTTCGCGAAGGCTCATTGTTCTCGTCCGCGAACAGTAGAACGCGCTCGATGCCGAGCGCGCGCGCCTCTACTAGGGCTGCCTGCAGTACTCGATGTCCGTAGCCTCGACCGCGCCAGCTTGGAGCAACGTCATAGCCGATGTGTCCTGCCTCGTTCGCGAGGAACGGCGTGCCGATGTTGTGCCGGAGGCGCGCTACACCGATGACAGCAGGGGTGTCCTCCATTAGCCAACGATGCGTGCAAGGCACATATCCCTCTCGCAGGTTCACACCGTGTTCCTCATCCAGCAAGGTTTGGACGTACCGCTCAAAGTCTCGCTTGGCGTGAGCATAGAACCCGGCGTTTTGTGCGTCGTGCGCGTCGAAGTCCACCATGGCAACGAAGGCGCGCTCGTGCGCTACGGAAGGTTTGGCGACGACGACTGCCATGACGGCTAACGTCTCAGCTCAGCGGGCGCACGCTTCTGCATTAGAAGCCTGCAATGAACTTCGCACCCGCACCCATAGACTACTGAAGTCGATAGGTTCGTACGAACTCACCGTTAGCACAGACCCAATGTTCAATGGCCCGAGCTGAGCGGCATCGCGGAGCTGTGCGAGCAGATCCTCATAGGACCACCGTTCGTCCATATGACCTGGGTGGCGCCGACGACGAACAAAGCGCTGTGCCGCGGCTCCGGGAGTCGATTGACAATACACCTCAACCACGCTGCCGCGAAGTTCTCCAAGCCACGAAGTCGGTGTGCCGGAATCTTTTGTCGATCTTGGGTGCCTCCACCACGACACGACTATCGCGTCCGAAGATTCGCGGACAGCACTCTCAAGTTCGTGGTCCGCTCGACTACTGAATGACCTGCGTTCGGCAAAATCAATCGGACAGCGCTCTTCGAACAACCGCTCGAGGAATTGGTCCTTGTCGAATAGAGGCAATGAACTCTCAGCCGCGAGTCCAGCAGCTATGGTCGACTTGCCCGCGGCCGGAAGTCCGCTGACGACTACGTAGCAACTCATGTCGCGCCTAACGCCTTGGATCAGCGACGCACCATTGCGCCGAACATAAAACGACCTTATGGATCTGAAGCGACATCGTACAGAGGGCCAGCATCCAGCGATTCCGCCAAGCACGCCGTCATAACGGCGCGGTGCTCTAGGTCCATCTTGTGCTGCGACTCCGCGAACGCTTTCGCGCCGCGCGCGAAATTCGCTGCCTCCATTACGTATACCAGCAACGGACCGGATACTCCTGGAACTATGTAGGCTTGCTCTGCACGCACGGTTTCGCTTTTGAAGGTCTCGCGTACTTCATCCGCTCGCGAGTTCAATTCCGCGAGCCATGCTCGAAGCCTGCTCTCCATTTCTGGGCGTATGCGGCGGATTTCGACTCGGAGCATTTTGCACCTCGAACGCCGAAGAGGACTTCACCGTGTCGCCTAACCGCTCTCCGCCACACGAGGCACGATTCTGTATCCAGTGACAGTACTGCCGCGCCCGGCGTCATGACTCCACACCCACTGTACGTCCTCATTCGGACCCACCTCGACAGAGAGCACGGCACCTGCGCTGATTGGCCCCGTGTTGCCCGGTGCTACGACGATGCGTTTTTCGGTCTCAGTACTTTTCGACATCATCTTGCTAGGCGAGTGCGCTGACCATGACGTAATACCCATCAGGATCGCGGAGTGCAAATTCCATCGTGCCGGTATTCGGACTCAGCTGAGGTTCCTCCTCCAATTCAGCGACGAGGGCTTGCGCTCGCTTCAGGGTCTCATCGAAATCGTCCACACGAAAGAACAATAGTAGTCCGTTGCCGGGTTGGGCCTCTGCCGGGCTACTCAACGAGGGATGTTCGTGGGCTCCCCACCGATGAAGGCAAAGTAAGACCGTTCCATCGGAATCAACAATTTGTCCGAAATAATCATGCGCGGGATTCGTCAGCGCCTGGCCGAAGAGCGACTGATACCAGTTGCAGCTGCGAGCAACGTCCGCAACCGCGATGATAGTCCACGTACGCCTCATCGTAGCCTCCTATCGTTTAAGGCAATTCAGCGCCCGATGCAGCCGGTTGTTGAGCGGCACTAGAGTCACTTGCGCGTCTTCCGCTTCTTCACCCTTGGGCTAGCCTTTGGCTTTGCGCTGGCGCGAGAACGCGCGGCTTTCGGTTTCGGTTCTGGCAGTGCCAACGCCGTAACCCGAAAGACCTCACTCAACCGATCTGCATCCTCAACTATCGACGAAAGGAGATAGAAGTTCTTGGCCCCACGGTACGGCGGCGCTTCGACCACCTTTCCCAAATACGCCTTGCCCTCCGGAGTGGGTTTTAGGAACAGCTGGTCGTCGCAGATCAGGGCGACCACTTTGCCATCGCAGTAGAGCGCGTACTCTCCGAACATTTTCCGGAACGTGAGTCTCTGACCAAGACCAGCTTGGTCGCAAATGTATTCGACGGTAGAGACGTTGGATCCCATGCGTGCACCTCTTCGCTGTACCCATGTCGCGCTCGCTCTAGCGGTTCGTCAGCTCGACTACGCATAGGGCGTACCGTCCTGCGCAGGGACCGTCGCATCGAAGTCACTGACAGATTCTCCACTCGCGAGTTCGGATTTCGGGCTAACGCGGCCATGACTCTCGCTTCCTCGAGGGGGCGTGCTCCAGCATGAATTCCACGGCAGCTCCCGAGACATCGTTCGTTGGGACGACGATGGCCGCGTTCTTCGAGAGGAACAACAGTACATTTCGCGAATTGCGATGACACGCCTTGAAGACCGTCCATGGCATTACATGCGACCCCTTCTCGGACACGATGCCGAAGTCGCTCTCGGACAGCGTGACGCGTGCAGATCCCTTCAAGGTCTTCATCAACCGCCGTGACTGCGCCCAAATGAGGTACGCCTGCCCCGCGTGACCCAATACAAGGGGCAGTAGGGACCAATACCAACGAGCGTCTTCGGTTGCCCGCACGAGCCAAACGGCTCCGCCAATGCACAAAGGAGTGAGGAACGCTTGCACCCTCAGCATCCCGCCCCACATGCGCATCACGATGGTGTGCACTGCGGCCCGCGCAGAGTCCTTGCTGTGAACCATGGTGAACTCGAACGCTGGATCCATGATCACCGTCTGGTCCCGAAACTACGAGCCGCGGCGCAGGGGTTTTCTTTCGTAGTGCGCAGGCACCGACACGACGGGCTCCGACAGCTGCGTCTCGGCTCTGCGACGGCCCACGACTCGAACGTAGCCGAGGTTGCTGCCGGCGTCGGTCTCCAGTGCCCGAATCTCCGTCGCGTTGTCGGGGGCGATCAGCCGAAGCCAGTCCAGCCACAGCCGCCAGCCATCGGGCAGCGTGTCGGCCACTTCGATGTCCATGATGCCGGTCCGTCCCCAGTGCCGCGCCCACCAAGCTGCCGAGTGCAGGCACGCCGTGTCCGCGGTCCACCACTCCTGAAGATGTACGGGAATCCTCTCCATCTCGTCTATCAGTCCGGCCCCGGCGATCCCGACCCGACCTCCCGGCTTGACGAACCGGGCGAGGTAGTTGAGGTATAGCTCGTCAGTGCCGTAATAGAAGAAAGAGTCGATGGCAACGACCGCATCGAAGAAATCGGCGGCAAACGGCAGGGATCGCGCATCGGCATGGATCGGGAAGACGCCGTCCTCGCTCCCAGCATCACGGACGCGTTGGAGGTTCTCCGAGGCGCTGAACCAAAGGTCCGTGGCCCAGACTTGCACGCCGAACTCGCGGCGCAGGAAGACAGATGACATCGCTCGCCCACAACCGAGGTCCAGCACTCGCATGCCGGGCTTGAGATCGAGAGACTCGCAAAGCCACTCGGTCATCCACAGCGGGTTAGCCGCGCCGCTGACGCCGGCGAGCACCCACTCGGGGTGGTAACCCGATGCGAGTGGGAACCGGCTGGAGATCAACCGCTCGTCTATGTTGCTGTGTGTCATAGCCTAACGACACCCACTACCCATCTAACGGCTTCACTAGAAAGCGCGATACCGTGGAGTCGCCGAATCCGAAGCGCCGATAGAGGACCCGAGCCGCCGAATTGCTCTCGAGAACTTCGAGCGTCAACCTGCAACACCCGTTGTGGCGCGCATGGTCTTCGGCAGCTTGCAATAGGGCACGACCAGCGCCTTTTCCTCGATATTGCGGAAGCACAGCAAGGTCGTGAACGTTGAGAAGCGGCCGTGCGCGAAACGTGGAAAAGCCAACGAAGCACACGGCGATGCCGATTGCGGCATCGTCAACGAAAGCGAGCAACACCAAGGCACTGGGGATATCCCTAAGCGCTGGAACCAAACGCTCC
>JBDTOT010000031.1:0-51137 GCA_039933105.1 Gammaproteobacteria bacterium
GCCTGGCACGGGTCACCATAGATGAAGGTGTTAACCGTGTTCAGGCGCGGACCCGCGAACAGTTCCTCGGTGTTCGGCGCGCGCGTTGCCAACTGATAACCGCCGCGGACGCGAATGCTATCCGTCGCCGACCAGTCAAACAGCGTCTTGTAGGTGTCGACGCCACCGGACACGTCGTAGTCGGAGTACCGATAGCCGAGCTCGAGGTTCAGGCGTTTGGCGACCGGAACCAACAGCTCGCCGTAGATTTCCGACACCTCCGTCTTACCCGCCGTGTTGTTGGACACGAACAAGCTCATCGGTTGGTCGACCAACGCGCCGTTGTCGTTGTTCTCGCCCGGCTCATACCGGAACGAATTACGGCGCGAGCTCGCGCCCGCCGCGAACCGCAGCTCACCGCTCTTCATGTCGGTGATCTTGCCTTGGATGTTGCCCTCCACGATGCCCTGTGTCAGGTCCCAAATCGGCCGCAGCTTGGACTGAATGGCCTCGATGCAGTTGGCGGAAGGATCGACGCTGGAGAACATCGGCAAACCGGTCGTGCACTGGGAATTGTAGTTGCGCCCCCTCACAAGGGACGCATTGGCGCCCCAATTCGGCTGTGCGGTCAAAATCTGATAACGCTGCAACGAAGGCAGGTTGTCGTAATAGGCGATGATGTTCGTGTCGCCCGTCGACACATGGGCATCCCACGTCCAGTCGCGATTCGTGAACTTACCCTCGACACCAAACAGGATCTGATAGGCGTTGGTGGTCGCCGTCGGCGCGGGCGGCGATCCCAGGAAGTCGATACCGCGGAAGATGTTCCACGGCGCGGTCGCAGCCGAGGGTCCGGCCGGATTGCCCGCGCCGATACCGCTACCGGCGGCACCCGCGAACGTACGCGAGTTCAGCAGATCGAGCAGCCCCGGCGGCAGCGGCCTATTCCCGTCGTTTGGAACCGGCGCCTGCCACACCGTGATGGCGGGCGGGTAGCCACCGCGTGTCGTCACAGATACGTTGCTGAAGGTGGCCTGCGCGAACGCGGTCAAATTATCCGTGATTTCGACATTGGCGCGGCCGAACACCGAACGCCGTTGGGACGGCGTGGCGGCAAACCCTTCGGTCGTGACCTGCGTCAGGTCGCCATTCGGATTCCGGTGCACGCCGGAAAGACCGTCGCCGTTGGGATCAAGGCTCATCATCGGCCCGGTATAGTTCAGGCCTCTCGATAGCGTGAACGGCCTACCGTCGGGTTGGAAGTAGATTTCCGACGCATTGGTCACTCCTGCAGCGGTCAACTGGGCGGGGGTAACGCCATAGGGCGCGAACAACGCCTGCAGAGCGGCCGTCGTGGGCCGGTTCAGTGCAGCGGCCGGAACGCCCGCGACAGGGGATCCGGTCACCTGACTCGGCGAAAATCCCGTCGCCTGCAGGAAGCCGCCGATCTGGTTCGTCTGATCCGTCCAGCCATTGACGAAGAAATCACGATCCTTCTGCAGTACTGCTTCGCGCTTGTACCATTCGATGCCGACCATCACGTTGCTCTTGCCGTTGCTGCCATTCACACCGAACAGCGTCGAGAAACGCGTTTCGTTGCCATCGCCAGCGGCCGTGACGCCGGTCTGAACGTCCATGTCGACGCCTTCGAAATCCTTCTTCAGCACGAAGTTGACGACACCCGCCAGAGCGTCGGCGCCGTACACGGCCGATGCGCCACCCGTAATCGTCTCGACGCGCTCGATGGCGGCGGACGGAATGGTATTCAGGTCAACGACCAGCGATGCGTTCGCCGGTTGCGCGCGGCGTCCGTCGATCAGTACGAGGGTGCGGTTGGCGCCGATACCGCGCAAGTTCACGCTGGCGATACCCAATGTCACAGCGCCAGACGACTGGGCCGCGGAATCGAACTGCGTGCCATCCGGCACGAATTGGGGCATTTGGTTGAGGACGCTTTCGATGCTGATCGTGCTGCTGTTTTCCAGCCGCTGGGTGTCGACCGTCATGATCGGGCTGGATGAGTCCAAGTCCCGGCGGACGATGCGCGAACCCGTGACCGTGATCTCTTCTAACGGTTGGGCCTGCGGCTGTTGCGATTGTTGCGCCTGCGCCGCGCCACCGCCCGCCAGTAAGGCGGAAATGGTCGATGCGAGCAGAGTGCGATTGACGACCTGCGTCTGGTCGCGTGTGCTTCTAAACATTGGTTGTGTCCCCCGATTAATTCGATTAATTCGATTGAGTTACGAGAACCCAAGCGGCAAAGGCTACCGCTGCCCCAGCAACGCAGCAGTGTTGCCAAAAAAAAACGCTTGTCCCCCCCGGTTCATGCGACCAGCTTATGGTGACCGGTCTGTGTGGAACTTTGCATCAGGCTGCTCGCCCTATCCAGATCAATTTTTATACTAGGATGTCTATCGATTTGTGACATTCGTGCAACGCAACCACCCCGAAAACTGCCACCGAATACAGCGTCGGCGTGGAGAACGCGGCGCACAGGCAGTACCCTTGAGCACCTTCGCCGCCCTCCTCTCGAATATCACTCGCGAGACACAATGCAGTTGCTACGCCGCACGCTGATTCTGCTACACCGGTACATCGGGATACCGCTCAGCGTTTTGTTCGTCCTTTGGTTCGTGACGGGCATCGCAATGATCTACGTCGGCGGCATGCCGGCGCTCGATCCGCAGGCGCGCCTCGAACGCCTGTCCCCGCTCGATATCGCGGCCGTTCACCTCGCGCCAGCGGAAGCGGCAGCACGCGCCGAGCGCGGCTTCGGCCAAGTGCGACTCACGACGATCCTCGGCCGGCCTGCTTATCGGTTCGATAGCCGTTACGGCTCCGCCACGGTGTTCGCGGATGACGGTGAAACGCTGCCGCGCCTCGACGTCGAAACCGCTAAAGGGGTCGCGGCCAAGTTCCTGAGTGCCGACGCAAACGCTGTCTCGCTAATCACGACCGTGAACAGTCCAGACCAGTGGACACTCGCCCTCGGCCTCGACCTGCCGCTGTACAAATTCGCCGTCAGCGACGGCGCGGGTACAGAGGTGTACGTGTCGCCGGAAAAGGCGGAAGTGCGCCTCGTCACGACACGGCGCACGCGCACACTGGCGTGGATCGCGACCATTCCGCACTGGTTCTACATCACGCCGCTACGCAGCAATCAGCCGGCGTGGTACTGGACCGTGGTCATCGCATCCGGGATCGGCTGTGTGCTGGCGCTGCTCGGCATCGTGCTCGGCGTGGTCCAGCTATTCCGCTACAAGCCCGTGCGGTGGCTGGGCACCGTGCGCTACCAAGGCTGGATGTGGTGGCATCAGGTGCTCGGTCTCGTCTTCGGCGTGTTCGCGCTGACTTGGGTCTTCAGCGGTCTGCTATCGATGGAACCCTTCGACTGGACCAACGCCGAGGGCCTTCGCATCGGCGACGAGGTCCTGTCGGGCGGGCCCGTGGAACTCGATCGCTTTGCTGCCTTCGACGCGGCTGCGTGGGCGCCGCTGGTCGGTGACCGCGCGCTGAAGGAGCTCGAATTCAAACGCGTGGCCGACCGGCCCTACTACCTCGCACGATTCGCAACTCCTACTGCCGAGCTCGACCCGCACCGCGAACGACTCCACCAGCCCTACCAAGTAGCAGGCCGCGCGGAGCCCGAGCATGTGCTGATCGACGCCACGACACTGGTGCCGCACGCGGACCCGTTCACTTCGGACTCGCTGCTCGGCCGGCTTGCCGCCGCCGCGGGCAGTGCGCAAATCGTCGACCAGCAACTGCTGCGCGACTACGACTCGTACTACTACTCTCGCGGCCGGCAGGCGCCGTTGCCGGTATTACGCGTGAAGTTCGACGACCCGCTCGAGACCTGGCTCTACGTGGACGTGGAGCTCGGGCAGATCGTCGCGACGATCCACCGCCTGAATCGGCTCGAGCGCTGGCTCTACAACGGCCTGCATAGCCTCGACTTCGGCTTCTGGTACGACAAGCGCCCGCTGTGGGACATCGGCATGATCACGCTAAGCCTCGGCGCGCTCGTAATGAGCTCGATCGGGCTGTGGTTCGGGTTGAAGCGCGTGAAGCTCGACTTGCGGCGACTCACGGGGCGGCGGGGTCCTGCCTGAAGAACCGCTTCAGCTGCGCGTAAACCTCGGGATATTCGTCTCGCAGCTCCCTTGGCGTATCGAAAAACAGCTCGACGCTCACGGCGAAGAACTCTGCCGAATCCTCGACGGCGTACGGATCGATCCACGGCGTAACGCCGCGTTCGATCTTCTCGCATAGGTCGTCGTAGGCCGCATCGAACGTAGCCACCCATTCGGGGGTGCGCATGTCGGCATGCAGCGGCGGCACGCCGTTCGTCTCTCCGCTCAGCATGTCGAGCTTGTGAGCCATCTCGTGCATAACCACGTTGTAGCCTTCGCCACGGCCGCTCGCCTCGATTTCCGTCCACGCGAGAACCACGGGACCCTGCTCGAACGCTTCGCCGCTCAATAGATCGTCGCCCACGTGCACCACCCCATGCTCGTCCTCGTATTCTCGATTGCGCACGAGGAACTCTTCGGGATGCACGACGATCGAGTGGAACGCGGCATACGCGTCGAGCCCGAGCTCGAGAATCGGGAGACACGCGAACGCCGCGATCCGCAGGCGCTTAGCGTCGTCGAGCGCCATGCCCTGCACGGGCTCGAAATGCTTCTCATGCAGAAACAACAGCACGAGATCGCGCAGCCGCGGTTGTTGATCGGCGCTGAGACGCCCGAACGCCGGCGCACTCGCAAGCGTCGCGGCCCACAGCTCGTCCGGAATCGAGTGGCGGGAGAGGATGCGCCGCCGGCGCCAGCCCTTCAGCATCGCGCGGCGAAACGCAGCGGACTACGCGAGATGCTGCTTGAAGAACGCGAGCGTGCGCTCCCAGGCGAGATTCGCGGCTGCCTCGGTGTAACGCGGCGTCGAGTTGTTGTGGAACCCGTGCTGCGTACCTTCGTATCGATACATCTGGTGACTGACCTTGGCGGCCTTCAGCGCGGCTTCGTACTCGGGCCACATACCGTTGATGCGCTCGTCGGTGCCAGCATATTGAACGAGCAACGCCGCCTTGATCTTCGCGACGTCGGCCGTGGCCGGCGCAGCGCCGTAGAACGGCACGCCGGCGCGCAAGTCGGGGCCGATCGCAACGGCGAGGTTGTTGACCATGCCGCCGCCCCAACAAAAACCGGTGGCGCCGAGCTTGCCGTTCGACGCCGGTAGAGCCTTCAAGTAACGCGCGCTGTTCACCATGTCCTGGCGCAGCTTGGCCTGATCGAGACCGGCCTGTAGCGTGCGGCCGTCGTCGTCGTTGCCGGGATAGCCGCCGACCGGCGCCAAACCGTCGGGCGCGAGCGCGAGGAACCCGGCCACCGCCGCGCGGCGTGCCACGTCCTCGACGTACGGATTCAAGCCGCGGTTTTCGTGAATCACGAGTACCGAGGGGAACGGGCCGTCCCCCGCTGGCTGCACGAGGTACCCCCGCATCTTGCCCGAGTTGCCGCCAGGCGATGGGTACTCGACATACTTGGCTTTGATGCGCGAGTCCGTGAACGACACGGTTTGCGCTTCCACGTAGCGCGGAAACAGCGCTTGCGCCATCGCGAGCCCCCCGGCCACCACCGCGCTCGCACGCGCCAGAAACTCGCGACGGTCGATGCGACCGTGGCAATACTCGTCGTACAGCGTGTAGACGCGCCGGTCGATGTCGATCTGCGGAGGGTCGGTGTCATGCGGTTGTGCGGCCATGGTGTTCTCCTTTACATCGGGGGCTTGATGCCGTTGGTCTCGGCTACGATCGCCACGGCGCTCGGGGCGCCGCTGGCCTGCGGAACTGCAAGCGCGAACACCGTGGCGCCCGGCACGAGCAATGCGCGATCGCCGACGGTTAACGCGACAATGGCGGTCTTGGGTGTAACGTCCACCTCGACCGTGCCGTCGGCGTACTTCAGCGCCAGTGTCCGGCCGTTGCCTTTGGCCACCGTGCCGGTAACGGCCGCGTTCGTCATCGTGCTCTCAGGTAAATCCCACGCGTAGTGACCCTCACCCGCGCCGCGCATGGATTCCGGAAAGATGTGGACCTCGGTCGCCTGCCAGCGGCCGTTCGCGCCCTTTACCGCTGTCGTGCCGATGAAAGTCTTGTCGCCAATGTCGGCCGCCGTCTTGGCCGCTAGGCCGTTGATGCCGGTGTTGGCCGCCACTGCGAGCTTCACGACTCCGTCCTTCGCGGTCGCGAGCGTCAACGTCTGGCCGTCGAAAGCTTGGACCGTGCCGCGGACGCGAACCGGCGGCGCGCCCGCCTGCTGCGCCTGAGCGACAGTGGCGAGCGCGAGCCCGAGAACCGCGAGTCGAACGAAGGGTTGCATCGAACTCTCCTTGACCATCGCGGCACGCTAGCAAAATCCGCTGGCCGTCGCGACCTGCGAGCCTATAATCGCGGCACTGCGAGGGGGTAACACGACATGCGCTTCGCTTCGAGGGTTTTAGTACCCGTGGCCGCTCTGCTCAGCGCGCCGGCCGTAAACGCGCACCACAGCTTCGCCCCCCACTTCGACATCGACAAGCCGATCAGCATCTCGGGTGTCGTGAAGGAATTCGAGGCCCGTAACCCGCACAGCTATCTGCACGTCGAAGCCGTCGACGAGAACGGCAAGACGCAGGAATACGTCTGCGAGTCGCACGGTTACACACAGCTCACGCGCAACGGCATCACGCCCGACATGCTGAAAGCCGGCACGCAGCTACGCATCGACGGCTCGCTGTCGCGCCACGACGCGCACATGTGCTTCTTCAACAACGTGTATTTTCCCGACGGCCGCACGCTGAACGTGAACGGCGCCACGGGCCCACAATCCGCCCTCGCAGCACAGCCGCCACGCAAGGATATCTTCGGCACATGGCTGCTCGCGCCGATTCGAAATCGCAGCACGAGCGGACCGCAGCCGATGATTCAGTCGCTGACGGCCGCGGGTCAGGCGGCCGTCGCGAAGTACGATCCGTTCAAGGATGACCCCACGTTCCGCTGCGACCCCGTCGCGATCCGTCGCGTGTGGGGCGCACCGGGCACGCCGCTGTCGATCACGCGCGAAGGCGATCGCGTCGTGCTGCGCCACGAGTGGATGGACGTGCAGCGCGTGGTGTACCTGAACCAGCGCGAGCATCCGAAGGATGGGCCGCGCAGCTCACTCGGTCACTCGATCGGCCACTTCGAGGGCGACACGCTGGTGATCGAGACCGGCAACTATTCGGCAGGCGTACTGAATCAGTATGTCGAGACGCCGGGCCAGCCTACGCGCGGACTGCTGCATTCGGCCGCGCTGACATCGGTCGAGCGCCTGCATCTCGACGCGGCGCGGCAACGGCTCGTCTTGGAGGTCGCATTGAAAGACCCCGACTTCTTCACGCGCGACTTCGATCCCGCCACACTCGAGTACGCGGCCACGGACCTGAAGCTAGAGCCGTTCAACTGCTCGCCCGAAGGCGTGACCGGCACCGTCAAGAAGTAGCGCTAGCTTCGCCCTAGCGAGCGATCCTCGGCGTTACTCTTAGCGCAGCAGCTCTTCGGCGATCTGCACGGCGTTCAAGGCTGCGCCTTTCAGCAGCTGATCGCCGGCCGAGAAGATCGAGATCGAACGGCCCGTCGTATCGCTCAGATCGCGACGGATGCGGCCCACCAGGATCTCGTCGTGACCAGACGCATCGACGGGCATCGGGAAGTAGTTGCGGGCCTGGTCGTCCACGAGCTTGCAACCGGGCGCCTTCGCAATCAGCTCGCGCACTTCCTCCGGCGTGATCGGCTTCTCGCACTCGAACGTGACGGACACGCAGTGCGCACGCAGCACCGGGATCCGCACGCAGGTGATGCCGATCTTGATATCGGGATCGCCAAAGATCTTGTGCGTCTCGTTGATGACCTTCGTCTCTTCTTCGTTGTGCCCCGTGGCCGGATCGATCTTCGTGTTGTGGCTGAACGCGTTGAACGCGTAGGGATGCGGCAGCACCTTCGGCTCGAACTTCTTGCCGTCGAGATACGCGCGCGTCGATTCGCGCAGCTCTTCCATGGCCGCCGCACCCGCGCCCGACGCGGCTTGGTACGTCGAGATGATCAAGCGCTTGATGCGGTTCTTCTGGTGGATCGGCCATAACGGAGTGATCGAGATGATGGCCGAGCAGTTCGGGTTCGCGATGATGCCCTTGTGCGTGAAGATCGCCTCGCGATTGATCTCCGGCACCACGAGCGGCACGCCGGGGTCCATGCGAAATGCCGACGAGTTATCGACGATCACGGTGCCGGCCTTCACGGCGGCCGGCGCGAATTTCTTCGATATGCCACTACCTGCCGAGAAGAGGCCGATGTGCACGCCGTCGAAACTCTTCTCCGTGAGCTCCTGAACAGCGATCGGCTTGCCGCGAAATTCCATGGTCTTGCCCGCGGAGCGAGCCGAAGCGAGCAACCTCAGCTCCTGCAACGGAAACTTGCGCTGCTCCAGGCACTGCAACAGCTCGACTCCCACGGCGCCCGTGGCACCCACGATGGCAACCACTGGATTCACGATCTTCTTGGCGGACATATTCTCTTCTCCAGAAACAAAAAAGCCCCGTCGGATCCGGCGGGGCCTTGGGTTTGTTCGTCGCGTAATCGATCAACGCACGCACATCTCCGCGGCCCGACCAGCGGGTTTCGGCAGCGTGCGTTTGGTTGCAGGGAATTTCACGGCCGCACCTTAGCCGAGTCACCGCGCAACGTAAAGCCTGGGAGCGCGGCCACGCTCACGAAAAACGCTCGGAAAACGGGCATTCGTCGTTTGCATCCCGGCTGCCGTCCGGTGCAGGATTCACCGCCAGCGTACGGCACCACGGAATTCATGGAGCCACGGCCCCTCAGCACCGCCCCGCCCTGCGGCCTAAGAATTACGATGAGCGACGACAAAAACCCCACCGTCGAGAGCCTCGCGAAAGCGCTGGCCGAAGCGCAGGCCGTGATCGCGGATCAGAAGGCGCGCCTGAAGACCTTGGGCAACGGCCGCGAAGACGGCATGCGCGCCCTCGCCGCGACCCGTGCCGAGCTCGATCGCGTGGGGCGCGAGCGCGATCAGCTGCGAAACCGGCTAGTCCGGGTGGAAGGAATGCAGACCTCCACCATGGCGTTGCCCGAAGACGGCGACGCGGCGTTCACACCGGCGGGGTCGGCGACGCTGCCTACCATCGACGAGCTGATGGCAGACTTGAGCTCCATCCGCGAATCCCGTGGCAGCACCGCGGGCCATCTGCACTTACAGGTCGCCGCGCCGGCGGAAGACCCCCTCTCGGTGGAAATGCTAGCGCCCGCGCTCGTGTTCCCCGAGGAGTACGGCGCCGCAGCCGCGAACTCGAACGCCAAGAACAAGGCCACGACTCGCGTTCTCGTGCTGCTCGACGGTGCACAGCCGATCAAATACCCGCTGTACAAGGACGACATGACGATCGGCCGTATCGATGGGGCCGACATCATGATCGACAGTCATTTCATCTCGCGCATGCACGCACGCATCATCGCCACCGCGAAGGGCATCTCGATCGAAGACATCGAGAGCAAGAACGGCATCAAGGTCAACGGCAAGCTCGCGAAGAGCCATTCGCTGGAGCACGGCGATCTCGTCAGCCTCGGCGGCCTGCGCTTCCGGTTCCTCGATACCGCGGCGGGCTGAACGCCGGACCGTTACTTCGGGCGCCCCTTGTACCCCTGCGCCAGCATCGGCAGGCGGTAGATCGTCATCGCCGTATTCCGCACGCTGTCCGGCGTCGCCCACGCCTTGCCGTCGGGACCGACGGCGCCCATCTGCGGCACGTACAGCACCTTCTTGTCCGGGCCCGAGAACGCAAGCGTGATCGGGCGACGCGGCGTCGCAATCATTCCTAAGTGCTCGCCGCGCGGCGAAAGCACGTGCACGCCCATGGCGCCCGTCACGTACAACCGGCCTTCGCTGTCGATGGCCATGCCGTCACCGCCGTCGTCGCCGTTCAGGATGCCGAAGTCGCGCCGATTCGTCGTCGTGCCATCTGGGCGCACGTCGAACGCGACCACCACCGTGTTGTTGGTCACGTAGAGTGTCCTGCCGTCGATCGACAGCGTGAGTCCGTTCGTGCGGATGTTCTGGTCCGCCACGGTGCTCACGACGCCGGTTGGGTTCACGTAGTAGATGCCGCCGGCGGTGAAATACACGCCGCCCTTTCCATCCGCTATTACGTCGTTGGGGCGACCGAGCGTCGCGCCGTTCGCAAAGCTGTTCGCTAGCACACGCCGCTCGGGCAAGTACTGTGTGATCTTCGTGAGTTCGTTGCAGCCGCCGAGTTCGCGGTTCTGCGGCTCGGTGCATGTGCGCTCGGCGGCATAGAGCCTGCCCTGCGCGTCCATCGAGATCGAGCCCGCCCCGCGCGTGTCGGGGATGACGGTGTATTCCTTGCCGTCCGGCGTGAGCTTGCGGATCGTGTCCGTCTGCTCCTGCGCGAACATCACGCCGCCGTCGGCGGTGCCCAGGATACCGTCCGCCGTCTTGAAGTCGGCCCAGATCAATTCCCATTTCGCGCCCGCGGCTACGACGCCGGGGATCGCGGTCACGGCCGCTTCACGCTCGCCGGGCAAAAGCCCCTGCGCCGCCACGGCCTGAGCCAGCAGGCACGACAACACTAAGATCGCGTTCTTCATGAGCCTCCCCTTTCGCGCGCGCGGCGCCCCCGAACCCGGCGTAGAGTCTAGTAGCAGGCAGCACCGGACACTACTCGCCATCGCCAAGCCCCGCATGGCGCTGTGGTAGAGTGACCACCCGCTTCGATCGAAGAAAACGGGGGAACAATGACGGGAATCAGAGCTTGCTTGCTCGTGGCCACCGCACTCGCGGTAACCCACGTCGCCGTGGCGCAAACCACCGCGGAGCGACGCGAGAAGTTGAGCAACATGATCCCGAAGCACGAGAAATATCTCGGCGCTTTGGCACCCGAGAACCTGAAGAAGAAGCGACCCGCCGCTCCGTTCGACGTCACCGGAACCTGGTTCGTGGATTTGAGCGAAGGCTTCGCGAAGTTCATGTTCGGTCCGCCTTACCCCGAGTTCATCGGCCAGGCAAAAGCCGACTTCGAGGAGGGCCAGCGTCTGCGCGCGGAGCGCAAGCCGTACCGTGACTCGATCGGCCAATGCTTCCCGGCCGGAATTCCGATGATCATGACGCGGGTCTGGCCCATCGCGATGATTCAGACGCCGACCGTGATCTTCATGGTGTCCAACTTCAACAATGCTTTCCGCCAGATCTATCTCGACGGCCGCGACTACACGGACCCGAAGACGGTGATCTTCACGTACAACGGCGAGTCCATCGGCCACTTCGAAAAAGACACGCTGGTCGTGAACACACGTTACATCGAGACATACAACCACTACATCGACACGGGCATCCCGCTCTCCGAGGAATTTCGCGTTCAGGAACGCATGAAGCTGCTCGACAACGGCGAGGTGCTCGAGATCGAGTACGTGATGACCGACCCGGTCAACTGGAAAGGCGAATGGCACAACACCAAGCGGTGGCTCCGCATCGATCATACCGACATCGGTGAGGTCGAGTGTTTGCCTGACTTGAACGACAACCTGCCGAGCACGCAAGCCGGCCGCGCGGGTCTACAGAAGTAGGTTGGAGGAGCACACGATGAAAGCCCTGTTGAAAATCGCAACCTGTACTGCCGCTGCGGTCGCGGCGTTCGGCGTGCTACCGGCCGGCGCGCACCATTCCACCGCGGCGTTCGACACGGCGCACGTGATCAAGATCACGGGCACCGTCACGCAGTTCCGGTGGACTAACCCGCACGCCTCGTTCAAGGTCGACGGCGGCGCAGGCTCCGCCGATGTAAGCGGTCTATGGACGATCGAGATGACGGCGCCGAACGTGCTGATCAACCAGGGCTGGACGCGCGACGCACTGAAGGCCGGCGATAAAGTGACGATCTACGTGAACCCGCTGCGCAACCCGATCGAAATGAACGACGGCAGCCGCGGCTCGCTCTATGTCGGCGTGGTGTTGGCCGATGGCAAAACGCTCGGCCGCACCGACGGTCAGGGCTCTGGCACCAGCAACTAGCGACTTTCCCGTCAGCGCATTAACGAGCCGCAAGCGCCGCGAACCGGCGCTGCATGCTCATCACTCGCTCGACATAGAAGCGCGCGTCATGCGCGCCACAGTGCTGTGCCGGCGCGAACTTCAAACCGCGGCGAGCGTAGTCCGCGGCCGCGCCTGCGCCGCATAGGTGCAGCATCGCGGCCAACCGCTGCTTCTGCTGCAGCGTGGCGTTGGGCGCGGGATAGCGGTCCAAAGTCAGCGCCACGTTGCGATCGAGGTAGGCCGACGTGAGCTCGACCGCGTGCGACGGGATCGTGCGCGTATACAGCCCGTTGAGCCAGCACGAGCGCACCGAATACCACGGACCTTCCTCCGCCACACGGTGGTTGTGAATGCAGTAGTGCCGTGCCGCGGCGAAGGTGCCGTCGGTGAACTGATACATGCCGACAGCGCTCGACGCCGGCCGAAAAATCGCAAACGGATCCAGCGAGGGGGTCCACTGCCAATACGTGCGCACGATGGGATTTCCGGAACCCTCCACCTGCGCGAGCGCGGCGAGCAGGTCCGGCGTCATGACGCTCGTCGAATGCGCCGCGAACAAGGACCCGTATGCGCGCCACGTCGCTGCCGGCTCCTTGTACAAGGATTCGCTGACGGGGAAGAACAGCTCCGAGGGTTTGCGTACGACCTGATAACCCCAGTTGATCACGAGCCATACCGCCACGATCGCAACGGCAGCGAGCAGCACCTGCACCGTGGGCGGCGTGCGCCGCACGAGCTTCACGAGCCGCCGGCGCGTGCGCACGCTCGGCAGCAGCCGGGTCAGGCGGAAGCGGCGGGCGCGACTATTTTTGGTTTTGCTGGTGCGCTTTGGTGAGCGGCGTGCCATCGCTAAGTGACGATGCCCGCTTGCCGCGCTCGCAACCATAGCCCGTACGGCACGAGCATGATCGCAAGAAACACTACCGGGAAGATCAACTCGACGCCGTCGCCAACGGCCGCGCGCGACACGAATGCGCCGACGCAGGTGAACGCCCAGCCGGCGAACGCCCATTCTTTCGGGGTGCGAAATTTCGTCTGCAATACGGCGATCGCCGCCAGCACCTTCGCGATGCCGAAGGCCGGCAGCAGATAGAGCGGATAACCCAGGTGCTGCAACGCTTCGACACCCGCTTCGGCGCGCGTGATGCCGCCGATCCCGTCCATCGCGAGCAACAGGGCAAACACGATCGTCGCGGCCCAGTACGCGATACGTAACGACTTCGGCGCCATGCGACCGCCCCACACCATTTATGACCCGAAAAGCGTAGCACGGCGCCCGGCAAGACCGCCCGCGTTTGCTAAGCCTTAGGCCTTACTGCCAAACTTTCCGCCATGGGAAGAATTTTCGAAGTTCGCAAGCACACGATGTTCGCGCGTTGGGACCGCATGGCCAAGGCGTTCGCGCGCATCAACAAAGAAGTCAACGTCGCGGTCAGAGCCGGCGGCGCTGACCCGCAGGCGAATCCCGCCCTGCGGCGCGTGCTCCAGAACGCGCGTCAGGTCAATATGCCGAAGGACAAGGTCGAGGCCGCGATCAAACGCGCCTCGGGCAAGGACGCGACCAACTACGAGCAGATCATCTACGAAGGCTACGCGCCGCACGGCGTCGCGGTGATCGTCGAGTGTGCGACGGACAACCCGACGCGTACCGTCGCTTCGGTGCGCGCGATCATGTCGAAAGGCGGCGGCAACCTGGGCAGCACCGGCAGCGTCGCGTTCCAGTTCCGTAAGATGGGCGTGTTCCGCCTGAAACCGGACGGCATCGACCAGGACGATCTCGAGCTCTATCTCATCGATTACGGCTTGGACGAGATGGGCGAAAGCACCGGCGACAAGGGCGAGCCGCAGATCGTGGCGCGGTGCCCCTTCGCCGACTTCGGCAAGATGCAGGAGGCGCTCGAGAAGCGCAGCATCAATCCGCTTTCGGCCACCCACGAGTATATTTGCACGACGCCTGTTCAATTGCCGGAAGCGCGAGCGCAGGAAGCGCTCGCGTTGATCGACAAGCTCGAGCAGGACGACGACGTGCAGTCCGTCTACCACTCACTGACCTAGCGGAAGAAGCTGCAGTCGCCAGCGGCCGCAACGCGATTCCGGCGTTGAACGGCGTTACTCGACTTTGAAGAACTTGATCACGACCTCGGTCGGGTAGCGTTCGCCGACGCCCACGAACAGGCTCTTCGCGAGCCACTGCAACTCGGGCGCCGCGGTCTCGAACTTCGGCTGCGTGCGGAAATACACCAGCTTGGGATCCACGATCTGCCCCGCCAGCAGCTTCTGCATGACGTCGGGCGGCGCCGTTCGAATGCCGGGGTTCTGGACGTAGACGAGCGCGCCCTGCTCGGTCTTGATCGTGTAGCGCGTGTCGAGCTCCGTGAAGCCGTCCTGTTGGATGATCTGCCAATCGGCTCCACCGACGGGCACAGTACCGTTCAGCATCGGCCCCTTCACCGTGCCACCTTCGATCGCGATGATGCGCCGGCGGCCGTGCGTCACCTGGCCCACTTCGGCCGGTGCACCGACTTTCGCCCGCAATTCGAACGCGAAAGTGAGGCGCGGGGGTGCGGGCGATTCCTGTGCCGACGCGGGTGTGGACATGGTGAAGACTCCTGCCAGGATGCACAGGCTCAAGCGAAATGTTCGAACGCGTGTGCTGCTCATGCGGGTGATGTTACCGCGTTCAGCCGTCGCACCGCAGCATCGGGCGATCATCAGCCCGCCCAGTCGATCCAGCCGACGTACGCCGTCGCGAGCACCATGACGCCAAACGCGATCCGGTACCACGCGAACAGCGTGAAGTCGTGGCTCACGATGTAACGCAATAACCACCGCACGCAGAGAAACGCGGCGATGAACGCCACCACGAAGCCAACGGCCAGCGGGCCCAGGTCGGCCGCACTGAACAGCGCGCGGTTCTTGTAGAAGTCGTATGCGCCAGCGGCGATGAGCGTCGGCACCGCCAAAAAGAACGAGAATTCCGTCGCGGCTCGCCGCGACAACCCAAACAGCATGCCGCCGATGATCGTCGAGCCCGAACGCGAGGCGCCCGGAATGAGCGCCACGGTCTGCGCGATTCCCACCTTCAACGCGTCGGACCACGTCATGTCATCGACGTTCGCCACTCGCACCCGCGCGGTGCGGCGGTCGACCCACAGGATAATAAGGCCGCCGACGATGAACGCGATGGCCACGGGCACGGCGAAGAACAGCTGCGTCTTGATGAGCTTGTTGAACGCGAGCCCGAGCACCGCCGCGGGAATGAACGCTACGATGAGGTTCGCGACGAACCGGCGCGCGGCGGGGTCGCTGGGCAACCTCGCGAGCACGCTGCTGAACCGCGCTCGGTATTCCCACACGATTGCGAGCATCGCGCCGCTCTGGATCACGACATCGAAGACCTTGGCTTTTTCGTCGTTGAAGCCGATCAGCTGACCGGCGATGATCAGGTGCCCCGTGCTCGAGATCGGCAGGAACTCGGTCAAGCCTTCGACGACGCCCAGGATCGCTGCTTGGAGATAAACGACAAAATCCATGGGGCGCTATCTTAGCCGCAACGCGTCACGCTGCGTTGCGAACCGCCTCGCAGTGTTCACGCGTGCGGCGCCCAGGATTTCTCGCCGGGCGTGTACGGCACGCACGGATCGAAACGCCCCGGAGTCTCCGTGTAGCGCATCGCCTGCGTGTAACCGATCTCGGAAGTGAAGTAGCCGAGCAAGGTCAGCTCCTTCATCATCCTGAAATAATGCGGCGCGCCCGAGTCTCGCTGCGCGTACTGCTCGCGATCGAGCCGCTCGAGCAATGCCGTGCGCTGCGCCGGCGTGCACGCCATGAAGGCGGCGCCGTTCTGCTTGCGACACTCGCGCTCGAGCGTCGCAAGCCCGGAGCGAAAGAGCTTTTGCTGACGCGGGTCGTACACGTCCCTCACCATCACGGCGATGAACGGCCCGACGCCGGCCGCCTTCGCGCCCGGCGTGCTCGTGGTCGGCAAGATCGTGTCTGCGATCTCGTCGAGCAAGGCCACCTCGCTTGCGGAGAACAGCGACTTCGACTCCGCGCTGGGCGCAGCCTCGGCGGCAAGCCACACGTTTTCGCCGATCAGCGTGGCGCCGCCGAGCAGCAAGCTCACGCGACGCAGCGCCTCGCGGCGGGTCAGAACAGCGGCGGAAGACGGTGTCGTGGCCATGCAGTCCCCTACAGATTGCGCCGGTTGAGCTCGCCCACCGCGTAGTCGACGGCGCGCGCCGTGAGCGCCATGTAGGTGAGCGACGGATTCACGCACGCCGACGACACCATGGCGGCGCCGTCGGTCACGAACACGTTTTTCGCATCCCAGACCTGGTTCCACCGATTCAGCACGGACGTGCGCGCGTCGTTGCCCATGCGCGCGGTGCCCATCTCGTGGATGCCCATGCCGGGAAACGACCCGCGGTCGTAGGGCGCCACGTCGCGCACGCCCGCGGCGTCGAGCATCTCGGCCATGTCGTTCATCATGTCGGCGCGCATCAAGCGCTCGTTCTCGCCATCGGCGCAATCAATCGCGAGCACGGGCAAGCCCCACTTGTCCTTGCGCTTCGGATCGAGCGTGACCTTGTTATTGTGGTTCGGCAGCATTTCGCCGAACGCGGTCGCGCCGATCTGCCAGCCGCCCGGCTGCGCCATCGCATCCTTGAACGCGCCGCCTAGCCCAAGCTCTCGAACCGCGCGCTGCCAACCCCGCCGACTCGCGCTGCCCTGATAACCGAAGCCGCGTAAGTAAGGGCGCTTGTCACCGAACAGATTCCGATAACGCGGAATGTAGAAACCCGTCGGCCGGTTGCCGTAGTAGTACTGGTTGTCCAGCGACGGCTCCGCGAGCGCGCCTTCGGCGCCGGCGCGGAAATGATGATCCATGAGATTGTGCCCGAGCTCGCCGGAGCTGCTGCCAAGGCCAGCGGGCCACACGTCCGTGGCCGAGCGCATCAAGAGCCAGGCGCTGTTCAACGTGGACGCGCACAGGAACACGATCTTCGCGGTGTAGTCCGTCGTCTTCTCGGTGATGGCATCGAGCACACGCACGCCGGTCGCACGCTGCTTGCTCTTGTCGTACAGCACTTCGGTCGCGATCGCGTACACCTTCAGCGTGAGCCGGCCCGTGGCCATGGCCGGCGGCAAGGTGGAAGACTGCGTGCTGAAGTAGCCGCCATACGGGCAGCCGAGCACGCACGCGTTGCGGTACTGGCACGGCGCGCGGCCCGGCAACGCTTGCGTCGCGTTGGCCACGCGGCCCGAGATGATTCTGCGAACACCATCGAACTTGCCGCGGATGCGGCCCGCGACGAGCTCTTCGCCACAGTTCAGCGGCATCGCCGGCTGGAACTGGCCGTCCGGCAGCTGCGCGAGCCCATCGCGCGAGCCCGAGATGCCGGCATGCCGCTCGACGTAGTCGTACCACGGCGCGAGCTCGGCATAGCGAACGGGCCAGTCGGTCGCAATACCGTCGCGCGCGTTGCCCTCGAAATCGAAATCGCTCCAGCGATAGCTCTGCCGGCCCCAGAGCAGCGAGCGGCCGCCGACGTGATAACCGCGATACCAGTCGAACCGTTTGACCTCGGTGTACGGCGATTCCTTCTCGTCGGCCCACCAGTCCGGCTGGCGTTCCGTGAGCGGGTAGTCGCGCTTCAGAACGGGATACGCTTCTTCGAGCGCGTGCGTGCGGCCCCCGCGATGCGGGTACTGCCACGGGCTCTTGGTCGCGTTGACGTAGTCCTTGATGTGCTCGATGTTCTTGCCCCGCTCGAGCAGCAGCACCCGCAGGCCCTTCTCCGTGAGCTCTTTCGCCGCCCAGCCGCCTGAGATCCCAGAGCCGACGACGATCGCGTCGTAGTTTGTTTCTTCTGCCACGCCAAGCCCTTGCAACGTCGTCGACCGATGGTACTGCAAGGCGCCATCGACCGCGAAGGAGGCGCGCGCCGGCGGCGGCCGCTGGGCTAGAATCCTTGGGCTATGAAAAGAATAAGGTTCGGCATGGTCGGGGGTGGTGAAGGCGCGTTCATCGGCGCCGTGCATCGCACCGCCGCCGCACTCGACGGCGAGTACGGGCTCGTATGCGGCGCGTTCGCGAGCGACGCAGCCCGCAGCCGAGAGTTCGGCATCGCGCTCGACTTGCCGCCCGAGCGCAGCCATTCGAGCTACGAAGCCATGTTCGCGGCCGAAGCCGCTTTGCCGGCCGACAAGCGCATGGAAGTCGTCGCGATCGTGACGCCGAATCACCTGCATCTGCCCGTCGCGCGCGCAGCACTGCAACGCGGTTTCCACGTGCTATGCGACAAACCCGCGACGCTCTCGCTGGCCGAGTGCCTCGCGCTGCGCGACGCCGTCGCAGCGAGCGGCCGCCTCTACGGCCTGACACATCCGTACTCCGCGTATCCGCTCGTCGTCGAAGCCGCGCAGCGTGTGCGTAGCGGCGAGCTCGGCACGATTCGCAAGGTCATCGTCGAGTACACACAGGGCTGGCTCGCCGAGCCGATCGAGCGCCGCGGCCAAAAGCAGGCGGCGTGGCGCAGCGATCCGAACAAGGCCGGCGCGAGCGGCTGCATGGGCGACATCGGCGTGCACGCGTTCCAGCTCGCAGAGCTCGTGAGCGGGCTGCGGACGACGCAGCTGTGTGCTGACCTGAACCGCGTCGTGCCGGGTCGGACGCTGGACGACGACGGCACGGTGCTGATGCGTTTTGCAAACGGCGCGAGTGGCACGCTCGTCGCGAGCCAGATCTGCACGGGCGACGAGAACGACCTGCGCCTGCGCGTCTATGGGGACGCTGCCGGCCTCGAATGGAATCAGCAGGAGCCGAACACGCTACGGATCAAGCCTGCGCACGCGCCCATACAAGAACTGCGAACCGGCGGACCGGGCTTAAGCGCCGCGGCGCAAGCACACGCGCGCCTGCCTTCCGGCCACCCTGAGGGCTATCTCGAAGCGTTCGCGAATCTGTATCGCACGTTCGCCGCGCAGGTGCGCGCGCATGCGACGGGCGCGACGCCGACGCACACGGTGCCCGGGATCGACACCGCGCTGCGTGGCATGGCGTTCATCGACACCGTGGTCGCTGCCAACACGTCGGCGCAGAAGTGGCACCCATTTCCAGAGGTCGGCACATGAAAGGTCCGGCGATTTTCCTTGCTCAGTTCGCGGGCACAGAGCCTCCCTTCGACAAGCTCGACACGATGGCGCAGTGGGCCGCGAGTCTTGGCTACGTGGGCGTGCAGGTGCCGACGTCCGCCCCCGCACTGTTCGATCTCGAGCTCGCTGCCACGAGTCAGACCTATTGCGACGAGATCACGGGCAAGCTCAGCGACTGCGACATCGTAATCAGCGAGCTGTCGACGCATCTGCAAGGCCAGCTCGTGGCCGTGCATCCGGCGTACGCGCCGCAGTTCGCGGCGTTTGCGCCGCCCGAGTTGCGCGACAAGCCGAGCGCCTGGTCGGCCTGGGGCACCGGGCAACTGAAGCATGCGGCGAAGGCCAGCGCGCGACTCAAGTTGAACGCGCACGCCACATTCTCCGGCGCCCTGCTGTGGCACACGCTGTATCCATGGCCGCAACGCCCGGCAGGTTTGGTCGAAGCCGGCTTCGCCGAGCTCGCGCGCCGATGGCGGCCGATCCTGGACGCGTTCGCAGACGCCGGCGTAGACGTCTGCTTCGAGATCCATCCCGGCGAAGATCTGCACGACGGCGCGACGTTCGAACGCTTTCTTGAAGCGGTCGGCGGCCATGCGCGCTGCAACATACTCTACGACCCGAGCCATTTCCTGCTCCAGCAGCTCGACTACACCGCCTTCATCGACCTCTATCACGAGCGCATCAAAGCGTTTCACGTGAAGGATGCCGAATTTCGGCCGGACGGCCGCTCTGGCGTATACGGCGGCTACCGCGAGTGGATCGATCGACCCGGCCGCTTCCGCTCACTCGGCGACGGCCAGATCGATTTCAAACGCATCTTCAGCAAGTTCGCGCAGTACAGCTACGGTGGCTGGGCAGTACTCGAGTGGGAGTGCGTGTTGAAGCACCCCGAGGATGGCGCGCGTGAAGGTGCACCGTTCATACGCGAGCACATGATCCGCACGACGAAGAAGCGCTTCGATGATTTCGCCTCTACGAGCAGCGACACGGCGACGCACCGGCGGATTCTCGGGCTGGAGTGAACCCATGAGCACCGGCATCAAGATGCGCCTCGGCGTGATGATGTTCCTCGAGTTCTTCGTGTGGGGCGCATGGTTCGTCACGATGGGCAGCTACCTCACGGCGACGCTGCACTTCACCGACCCGCAGAGCGCGCTCGCCTACGCCACGCAGTCGTGGGGCGCGATCATCGCGCCGTTCGTCATCGGGCTCATCGCCGACAAGTACGTGAACGCGGAGCGGCTGCTCGGCGTGATCCACTTGATCGGCGCCGCGCTGATGTACGTGCTCGGGACCGCAACACAGTTCGAAGGGTTCTATCCTTATCTGCTGGTCTACATGATTCTCTTCATGCCGACACTCGCGCTCGTGAATGCGATCTCGTTTCGGCAGATGGCGGACCCGGCCGCGAGCTTCGGCAACATTCGCGTGTGGGGCACGATCGGCTGGATCGTCGCGGGCGTCGCGATCAGCTATGCGTTCGGCTGGGATTCCGCCGCAGGAATGCAGGCGGGCCTGCTCCGAAACACGTTCATGATGTCCGCTGTCGCCTCGCTGGCTCTCGGCATCTACAGCTTCACGTTGCCGAGCACACCACCGCAACGTAACCCCGGCGGTCGCGGCGGAGTTCGCGAAGCGCTCGGCCTGGACGCACTGGCACTGCTGCGCGACAAGAACTTCCTTACATTCTTCGTCGCGTCGATCCTGATCTGCATTCCGCTCGCGTTCTACTATCAACACGCGAATCAGTTTCTCACCGAAATTCGGGTCGAGAACGCGGCCGGTAAGCAGACGCTGGGCCAAGTATCCGAAGTGTTGTTCATGCTACTCGTGCCCGTGTTCCTGAAGCGTCTCGGCATGAAGCTCACGCTGCTGATCGGCATGGTTGCGTGGGCCGTGCGCTACGTGGCGTTCGCGTACGGTAACGCGGGCGAGCTCGTGTGGCTCTTGATCGTGGGCATCGCATTGCACGGCATGTGCTACGACTTCTTCTTCGTCTCGGGCCAGGTGTTCACGGATTCGAAGGCCGGACTGCGCTACAAGAGCGCAGCGCAAGGTCTAATCACGCTCGCGACATATGGCGTCGGCATGCTGATCGGCTTCTGGGTCGCGGGACAGCTCACTGCCGCATTCGCCGTGGGAACGGGGCACGACTGGCATTTGATCTGGATCTACCCGGCGGCGTTCGCCGCTGTCGTTGCCGTGCTGTTCGCGCTACTGTTTCGCAACGAAGTGCTCGAGGGTGGCAAGGCCAAGAGCTGAGGGGTGCCGTCATGAACCGCCGCAACTTCCTGACTCACACCGCGCTGCTGACGGCGGGGGCAGCCTTCGCACCACGCGTGTTGCGCGCCGCCTGCTCCGCTCTGCCCGGCGGTGTACAGCTCTTCACCGTGCGCGACCTGCTGCAACGCGACCCGCGCGGCACCCTCGCAAAACTGCACGAGATCGGGATCGTCGAAGGCGAGCTGTACGGGCTGAACGGCCCAGAAAGCTCGTCACTGTTCGGCCTCACGGCGAAGGAACTCAGGCAGGCGTTCGATGCCAACGGCATCAAAGTGCCGAGCTCGCACATCGGCGGCGCACTGACGAACTCGGCCGCGATCGCCGAGATCGCGCACACGCTCGGCGCGAGCACGGTCATCGTTGCGCTGCCGAATGAGTTCACCGAGCAGCACGACGGCCACTTCGCGATGGTACCGGCCAAAAACCGCAAGCAGCTCGACGAGCTTGCGACGCGCTTGAACCACGTGGGGCGCGAGTACAAGAGCCAGGGGCTCACGTTCGGCTATCACAACCACTGGGTGGAGTTCGTCGAAGTCGAGGGCGTGCTGCCGTACGACTATCTGATGAGCCACACCGATCCGGATCTCGTGAAGATCGAGCTCGATTTGGGCTGGGTGGCGTACGCCAAGATGGACCCCGTGCAGTACATCAATAAATACAGCGGCCGCGTGATCGCGTGCCACCTGAAAGACTTCGACATGAAGATCGCGAGCGACGTGCCGCAGCGCAAGCTGGTGCCGCCTGGCGCGGGTGCTGTCGATTTCGTCGGCGTGCTCGCGGCGATGCGTGCCGCCAAGGTGGCGCACGGTTTCATCGAGATCGACGTCAGCGACGACCCGCTCGCCGGCGTGACAGCCGGTCACAATCATCTACAACACTTGCAGGGCTGCGCGTAATCACGGGGAACCACGCTCGGGGGGACGCATGAACTGCATCGCACGCGCGTTAGTCGTCTCGGTCGTCGCGTACCTTGCGGCGCCGGCGGGCGCACAACCCATCGCAGCGCCGCCGGACGGCCGCTCCGTGTATCTCGCGCATTGCGCGCAATGTCACGAGCAGGTGACGCCGCAGGTTCCGAATCGAGAAACGCTGCAGCGCATGCCGTCCACGCGCATCATGCGCGCGCTCGACGCCGGGGCGATGCTCGCCATTGCAATGACGATGCATCGCGACGAACGAATCGCCGTGGCCAAGTATCTTGGCACCGACGCCGCGGAGTCTGGCCCCTCGCCCGCCGCGTTTTGCGCAGATCGCTCCGTGCGGCTCGCCGCGACACCGAAAGCTACTTGGAACGGCTGGAGCCCTACGGCGCACAACGCGCGCTTCCAGTCGGCAGCGGGCGCCGGGCTCACGGCCGAACAGGTGCCGCGCCTCAAGCTCAAGTGGGCGTTCGGCTTCGCCGGCGATGTCGCCGCCTTTGCCGCACCGACGGTCATCGACGACCAGATTTTCGTCGGCAGCGCCGGCGGTCTCGTGCACGCAATGCGCGCCGAGGACGGCTGCCTGCAGTGGGTGTTCCAGGCCAACGGCCCCGTGCGCGCCGCGAGCGTTGTCGCGTCGATAGGAGGCGGCCGCCACGCGCTGTTATTCGGCGATCTCACCGGTTGGTTCTACGCCGTCGTTGCCGAAACCGGCGAGCTCCTGTGGAAGCAACAGGTCGAGGCGCACGACTCCACGCGCCTGACTGCGGCGGCTGTCGTGCACGACGGCGTTGTATACGTGCCGGTCTCTTCGTGGGAGGAAGCGCGCGCAGGCGATCCAACGTATCCGTGCTGCACATTCCGCGGCAGCCTCGTGGCGCTGCGCGTGCGCGACGGCGTACAGCTCTGGAAAACCTATCTCGTCGACCCCTCGAAGGAAATCGGCAAGAACGCGAGCAACGCCCTGCGCTTCGGCCCCTCCGGCGTTGGCGTGTGGGCGACACCCACCGTCGACGCGAAGCGTCACTTGTTGTATGTGGCGACGGGAGATGCGTACACGGAACCCGCATCTTCCATGGGCGACGCCGTGCTCGCCGTGAACATGCGCGACGGGCGCGTCGTGTGGACGAAGCAAATAACCGAGGGCGACGTTTACAACGGGTCATGCCGCCACGCGGCGGCAAACTGCCCGCAAGGCGCTGGACCGGACTACGACTTCGGCTCGTCGGCGATTCTGCTCGACGCCGCGGGCCAGCGCGAAATTCTTCTCGCCGGACAAAAATCGGGCGTCGTGTTCGCGCTCGACCCAACGAAGCGAGGTGACATTCTCTGGCAGACGCGCATCGGCAAGGGCGGCACGAACGGTGGTATAGAGTGGGGCATGGCCACGGACGGCGACGTCGTGTACGCAACCGTCTCCGACGTCGGCCGAACGCGGCAGGACAACAATCTGCTGGATCCGCGACGCTACGCGCTCGACACGCACCAAGGCGGCGGTCTCACGGCGCTGCGCGTGAAGGACGGCAGCAAGGTCTGGTACGCCGCTCCGCAACCCTGCCCCGCTAGCGCCCCGGTCGGGTGCAGCCCCGCGCAGCCGGGCGCCGTGTCGCAAATTCCGGGAGTCGTGTTCGCGACTTCTTACGACGGTCACATCCGCGCGCACGCGACGGCCGACGGTAGAGTGCTGTGGGATTACGCCACAGCGCGCAGCTTCACTACGGTGAACCAAGTACCGGCGAGCGGCGGCTCCATCGACGGACCGGGCCCGGTCGTCGTCAACGGCCTCCTACTCGTGAGCTCCGGTTATCCGCGCAACGGCGGAATGCCCGGCAACGTGCTGCTCGCGTTCGGCGCCGACTAGTCTGGTTCCGTGCGTTAGCCACCACACAGACTGCCTTTCGCTCCGGCTGTAGGACCGAGCTGACATTTCAAACGCCAGCCCGCCGATACGGGCGGTACGCCCGTGTCCGGATCATCGTTCCTTAGATCAGGGGTAAACGAGGGTCCGCAAATGAATTCGACATCAGCTCGCTATGGCTGCGGTCCACGTCAGAATCAGTTGCTTGCAGCGCTGCCCGACGTCGCTTGGAAATGGTGGCAGGAGCATCTGGAGCCCATGGAATTGGAGTGCGGCCAGGTGCTGTGCGATCGCAGTAGCACGCCGGCATTCGTGTATTTCCCGACTACCGCTGTCGTGTCCTTGCTATGTATGACTCAGGACGGCGGTTCCGCGGAAATCGCCGTGGTGGGCAACGACGGCATGGTAGGCATCCCATTGTTCATGGGCGGCAACGCCATGCCAAGCCAAGCCGTGGTGCAGAGCGCTGGGCGCGGCTACCGGCTGCGCGCACAAGCCGCGACGCGCGAGGCAAACCGCGACCGCCCCGTGCTCGATATATTGTTGCGCTACGCGCAGTCCGTGATCGCGCAGGTGGCACAGACCGCCTTGTGCAATCGCTATCACACCATCGACCAGCAACTGTGCCGGCGGTTGCTGCTCGGGCTCGACCGATCGGCGTGCGACGAGCTGGCAATGACGCAGGAACTCGTGGCCAACTTGCTCGGCGTGCGCCGAGAAGGCGTCACTGTCGCTGCGTTGAAGCTGCAGGAGGCCGGCGTGATCAGATACAGCCGCGGCCACATCGCAGTGCTCGACCGGCGGCGCCTGGAAGCTCGCGCCTGCGAGTGTTATGCGGCGGCGAAGACCGAGTACGCGAGACTGCTGCCGACGCCGTTGGCTGCCTGACGAAGCGACGGCCAGAACGCCCTACGCCGACGGGCCTCGCGAAGCGACCCGCAGCAGCGCTCGCGTTGCCTCGTGCTTCGGCGCGCTCAACACCGAGCGCGGCTCGCCGAACTCGGCAATGTGGCCGTCGGCGAGGATCACGACCTGAGTCGCGAAGTCTCGAACGAAGTCGTCGTCGTGCGACGTTACGAGCAACGCCCGGCCGGAGGCGGCCAATTGCACGAGCGATTCGCCGAGCGCATGGCGCCGCGCGGGATCGAGCGACGCCGTGGGCTCGTCCAGCAGCAACAACGGCGGGTCCATCGCGAGCGCCCGAGCGATCGCCACGCGCTGTGCCTCGCCGCCCGACAGATCGCGCGGTCGCGCCGCCGCCCGGTGCCCCACGCCGAGTTGATCGAGCAGCGCTGACGCGCGCGCGCGCGCCGCGTCGAGCGCCGCGTGCTGGACGTGGCACGGCGCAAGGCACACGTTGTCGATCGCCGACAGGTGCTCGAACAGGTGATGAAACTGGAACACCATGCCGACCTGCCGGCGAAGCGGATCCGCGCCGGCTGGCCGCCGCACGTTCGGTTGCAGCACGACGTCGCCCACTTGGATTTCACCCCCTTCGAAGGGGTCGAGGGCAGCGATGCTGCGCAGCAACGTCGATTTGCCCGATCCGGACAGCCCCATGAGGGCCACTATTTGCCCACGCTCGACGGCGAACGACACGCCGCGCAGTATGTCGCGCGCTCCGCGGCGTACGTGTACCGACCGAACATCGAGCACGTTGCTCATGACGCCTCCGGCACTTTCCAGCGTGCCTCGAGCCGCCGCGCGACGTGCGCAAGCGGCAGCGACATTGCGAGATACAGCGCCGCGCACAGCGCGCCCGGCACCACCCAGCTGCCGAGATTCGTCGCGAAGATCTGCGTCTGCTTCGTGAGCTCCATGACCGTGAGCACCGAAACCAGCGACGAGTCTTTCAGCATCGCGACAAAGTCGTTCGTCATCGGCGCGAGCGCAAACCTAAACGCCTGCGGCGCGCGAATCAGTCGCAGGGATTGCCACTCGGTGAAGCCGAGCACGCGCGCCGCTTCGAGCTGGCCGCGTGCCACGGCTTCGAGCGCGCCGCGATAGATCTCGCTTTCGTACGCGGCGTAGTTCAAGCCCAGGCCGATCAGCGCCGCGACGAATGCCGGCAGCCGCACCAGCGGCGCGAGCCCGTAGTAGATAACAAACAGCTGCAGCAGGATCGGTGTGCCGCGCATGACTTCCACGTACGCCGTGAGCAGCGCGCGCAGCACACGATTGCCGTAGACGCGCCCGATCGCGAGGCTTGAGCCGAGGCACACGGCAAGCGCCATCGACAAGCACGACAGCACGAGCGTCAGCCCGGCGGCGGAGAGCAATGACGGCACGTACTGCCACGTCATCGTCCATGCGGATCGAACAGGCTCGGCCGGTGCTGCAGTCGGCGGGTCTTCCCGCGCTGCGAGCAGCCGCTCGTGCAGCTTTGGCTGATCGTCGTTCCACACGAGCCAGCGGCGCAGAATCGTCTCGAGCCGACCGTCCGTCATCGCTTGTCGTAGGATGCCGTCGATGCGATCCCGCAACGCTGTCGCCATCGGCGCGAGGATGCCGACGTAGTGACCGATGGCAACGGGGTCGGGCTGCGTGATGAGCCCCTGCAGACGGCGCATCGAACGCTCGGCGATCACGTTGTCGAGCAGCACCGCATCGACTCGGCCGTTCAGAAGGTCGCTGTAGGGATGCACGTCATCGTCATAAGACACGGGCTCGATGCCTTGCTCACGCTCGGCTGCGAGCAGCAATTCGTACGCTGTCGTGCCACCGAGCGTCGCGACACGGCGCCCGCGCAGATCGGCCAGCGAGCGAAAGCGCATCGCATCCGCGGCGCGCACGGTGAGCACCTCACGGAACTCGTAATACGGCATCGTGACGGCGAGCGAGGCACGCCGCGCCGGCGTGTCCTCGATGCCGTCGAGCGCGATGTCGAAGTCGCCGCGTCCAGCGGACTGGTCGAGCGATGTGAACGCGATCTGCACGAACTCCGCCGGCCGGCCGAGCTCCTTGGCGATCAACTCGGCGATGTCGACGTCGAGCCCCACCACCCGCGTCGGATCCTGCGAGTCGGCCTCGACGTACGGCGCGCCGCCTTCGGCGTCGCCGCCCCATCTGAAAGACGACTGCGCATGGACCGCACCGGCCGCGAGCGCGGCGGTAATGACGATCGCCGCGCGCAGCGGTACTCGTGCCATGGCCTTCCGGTTCGTTCTTCTACGCTGATCGAAGGATAGCGAATTCCCGCCGCTAAGTGCTGCGACACGGCAGGTCGAGGCGGGGCCGCGGAGAGAACGCCGCTAGACTCATTTCCGCCACTCATCTATAAACGGCTCGATGAACCGATCTCGCCTAATTGCCGGTATGGTCGGCACCGTGTTGCTCGTCGCAGCCGCAGCCGTACTCGTGCAACGCGCGGGGCTCCTCCCCGATCGCGGCGTCGAGCACTGGAACATGCTCGACCGCTATTGCATGGACTGTCATAACGCCGCCGAAGCGGCCGGCGGCATCGTGTACGAAGGGCTCACGCCCGAGAGCGTGGCGCAGCACCCGGAACTGTTCGAGAAAGTCGTGCGCAAGTTACGCGGCCGATTGATGCCACCGCCAGGCAACCCGCAGCCCGCCCAAGCCGACGTCGACGCATTCGTCGGTTGGATCGAACGCTCGATCGACAAGAGCGCGCCCGCGCACCGCGCCGGCCACGTGCCCGTGCAGCGCATGACGCGCTCCGAATACGCGGCCGCCGTGAAGGACCTCGTGGGCGTCGACCTCGATCCTGCCCAATATCTGCCGATGGAGCAGGAAGTGGACGGCTTCGACAACATCGCCGCGGCGCTCAGCGTGTCGCCGGCCTTCCTCGAGCAGTACTTGAGCGTGGCGCGTCGCGTCGCGCACCTGGCCGTAGGCGAACCGGTGCCGAAACTGGCGAGCGCCTACTTCCCGCCGCCCGCGAACGGCAATCAGGATGACTACGTCGACGGCATGCCACTCGGCACGCGCGGGGGCACGCGCTTCAAGCACAACTTCCTGGCCGACGGCGAGTACCGCGTGACCATCACGGATCTCGACGTGGGCCTGTACCCGCGCTCGCTCGAGACGGAGCACACGCTCGTGATGCTGCTCGACCGCAACGAAGTGTTCCGCGCGAAGCTCGGCGGCGAAAAAGATCTCGCGCTCGTGGACCTCGGCGGCGCACCTGGTCGCGCGGAGATCATGAAGCGCTTCGCTGACGTGCCCGTGAAAGCAACGGCCGGCGTGCACGAGATCGCGATCACGTTCATCGAGCGCTCGCGCGCTTCGACCGACGAGCCGATCTTCGGCTTCACGCAGTACGGCGGATTCAGCTACCAAGGCCAGATGCGCGCTCCGCGCCTCATCGGCAGCATCGGAATCAAAGGGCCATTCGGCGAGACCGCGCTCACACGCACGGCCAGCCGGCAGAAGATTTTCGCGTGCACGCCGGAAACCGCGGCCGACGAGCGCGGCTGTGCGCAGCGCATCGCGGCGCAGCTCGCGCGCCGCGCGTTTCGCCGCCCTGTGGACCAAAGCGATATCGACAGGCTCATGCCTTTCTACGAGGCGGGCCACGCGAACGGTTTCGACGCAGCTGTCGAGCAGCTCGTGACCGCCGTGCTCGCAAGCCCCGACTTCCTGTACCGCGGCATCGCGCCGCCGAAGGGCGAACCGGCCGACGAAACGTTTGCCCTAGACGATCTCGAGCTCGCGTCGCGTCTCTCGTTCTTCCTGTGGAGCCAGGGCCCCGACGACGAACTACTGAACCTCGCGGCCGCCGGCAATCTGCACAAGGACAGCGTCCTGACGCATCAAGTCACGCGCATGCTCGCGGACCCGCGCGCGAAGTCGCTCGTCACCGGGTTCGCTTTGCGCTGGCTGAATGTCGACGAGCTGAAGTCCGTCGATCCCGACATCCGCCTGTTCCCGGAGTGGTCGACCGGGCTGCGCGACGACTTCGCGACCGAGATCGAGCTGTTCGTGGAGAGCGTGCTGCTCGAGAACCACGACGTGCGCGATCTCTTGTCCGCCGACTACACATTCGTGAGCGAGCGGCTCGCGAACCACTACGGCATCGCCGCCGTGCGCGGCCCGCAATTTCGGCGCGTGCACTTGGACGACGAGCGACGGCGCGGCCTGCTCGGCAAGGGCGCCGTACTGCTGCGCACGTCGTACGGCGACCGCACGTCGCCCGTGCTACGCGGTGCGTGGGTGCTCGACAAGCTCATGGGCACGCCGCCGACTCCGCCGCCGCCGAACGTGAACACCGATCTCACTCAGAAAGCCGGCGAGAAGCCGAAGACGATCCGCGCGCGGCTCGAGCAGCACCGCAGCGACGCCGTGTGCAACGGCTGTCACGGCGTGATCGACCCCTACGGCCTGGCGCTCGAGAACTTCTCCACCACCGGTCAGTGGCGCGACGTGGACCGCCAAGCAGAACAACCGATCGACGCGAATACCCAACTGCCGACCGGCGCGCCGATCCACGGGCCCGTCGAGCTGCGCGCGGCACTACTGCGTCAGCCCGAGCAGTTCGTGCAAGCCATGACGCAGAAGCTCATGATGTATGCGCTCGGGCGCGAGCTGGAGTATTTCGACATGCCGCAGGTGCGCGCGATCGTGCGCGGCGCGGCGCGCGAGGACTACAAGTTCGCGACGCTCGTGACCGGCATCGTGATGAGTGACGCGTTCCGGTTGCAGGCGCCGCCGGAGTCCAAAACAAAGCCCGCGCCGACGGTAACGGCCAGCACCGCACTGCCGACCGAGCAGAGGTAACCGCCATGTTCGTGACGAAAAAGCATCTCTCGCGCCGCACGGTGCTAAAGGGCGCCGGCGTTGCCTTTGCTCTACCGCTGCTCGACGCGATGATTCCCGCCGCCACAGCGCTCGCACAAACGGCCGCGGCCCCGAAGCTGCGCGTCGGCTTCTTCTACATTCCGCACGGCGCCATCATGTGGAACACGGCGCACGGCGCCGCCATGGATCACTGGAGCCCGAGCGGCGCGGGCGAAACCTTCAAGCTCTCGCCCATCCTCGAGCCGCTCGAGAAGTTCAAACGCTACGTCACGTCGTTCGGCAATCTCGAGAACAAGGCGAACGCTAATTCGGTGCACTCGATCGTGCCGGCCACGTGGCTCTCGGGGGTGAAACCCGATCAAAGCTCGCCCGGCGCCCACATGGCGCCCACCATCGACCAGATCATCGCGGGGAAGATCGGCCAGGACACGGCCCTGCCGTCGCTCGAAGTGGCCTCCGAGACCACGACGCAGGTGGCGGCCTGCCCTTCCGGCGCCGGCTGCTACTACAGCACCACGCTGTCGTTCCGTAACGCCACGTCGCCCCTGCCGATGGAGTTCAATCCGCGCAAGGTTTTCACGCAGTTGTTCGGCGAAGGCGATACGCCGGCCGAGCGCGACGCGATCGCGGCCCAGACGAAGAGCCTGCTGGACTTGATCGCCGACCGCACGACGGCGCTGAAACGCGATCTCGGTACCGGCGATCGCGTGGTGCTCGACGAATATCTCGACACCGTGCGCGAGATCGAGCGGCGCGTGCAGAAGGCCGAGCAACGCGACCTCACGGGCGTCACGCTCCCGGAGGCGCCCGTCGGCGAACTGGATTCGTTCGACTCGCAGGTCAAACTGATGTTCGACCTGGTCGCACTCGCGTATCAGGCTAATCTGACGCGCGTGGCTTCGTACATCATGGTGGCGGAAGGCACGAACCGAACCTACAACCACATCGGAGTATCGGACGCGTTCCACCCGCTCTCGCATCACGCAAACGACAAGGATCGGCTGCTGAAGCTCGTGAAGATTCAGCGTTACCACGTGGAGCGCTTCGCCGACTTCGTCGCGAAGATGGCGGCGACGAAAGACGGCGACGGGTCTCTGCTCGATCACTCGCTGTTCATGTACGGCTCGAACATGAGCAACAGCGACCGGCACAACAACTATCCGCTGCCGAATATCCTCGTTGGCGGGGCCGCGGGCCGGACGAAGGGCGGCCAGCACATCGAGCTGCCTGAGCACTCGACGCTCGCGAATCTGCACCTCACCGTGCTCAACAAGGCCGGGCTCGAGCAGAAGACTTACGCCGACGCCACCGGCGAGATCGCGGGCGTCTGAGCCGCCGATGGTCGCGCGCCGCACGATTCTGAAGAGCGCGCTCGGCGCGGCGGCCGTGGCGGCGCTGCCGCGCGCGTTCGCCGAAGCGGCCGCGAAGATCGACGTCGTACGCGTCACCGATTCCATCGCGCTGCTCACAGGCGCCGGCGGCAACGTGCTCGCGCTCACGACCACCGACGGCCTGGTGGTCGTCGACAGCGGCGCCGCCGAGGCGACTGCCGACCTGCGGCTCGCGCTGGGCGCGCTGCCGAACGGCAACAAGATTCGCACGCTGTTCAATACGCACTGGCACCACGAGCAAACCGGCGGCAACGAAGGGCTCGGCAAGGGCGCCGCGATCGTCGCGCACGAGAAAACGCGTCAGCGACTCTCGATCGGCTACTACGTGCCCGCCGAAGACCGCTACGAGAAACCCGTGGCCGTCGCCGCGCAGCCGACCGAGAGCTTCTACACCACGGGCGAGACGCAGATCGCGAATCAACGCGTGGACTACGGCTACCTGCTCGAAGCGCATACCGACGGCGACTGCTACGTGTACTTTCGCGACGCGAACGTGCTCGCCGTCGGCGACGCCGTCTCGCCGTTGCGCGACCCCGAGCTCGACTGGTTCGGCGGCGGCTGGCTCGGCGGTCGCGTCGACTCACTCGACTTGCTGCTGAAGCTCGGCAACGCCAACACGAAATTCGTGCCTAGCTACGGCGGGCCCGTGAGCCGTGCCGACGTGCAGAAAGAGCGCGACATGTCGTTGAAGCTGTTCGAGCGATTCGTCGAGCTCGTGCGCAAAGGCCAAAGTGCGGACGACATCTTCGCGGCCGGTATCATGAACGACACCGGGCGCACGTGGGCGGATCCGAAGAAGTTCGTGCACGACGCGTTCAAGGGTTTCTGGGCGCATCACAACACGTTGATGCCCGACATCGTCTAGGTGCTCGCATGCGCACGCTGCAACGCTCACTGCTCGCTCTCGCCGCCCTTCTTGGTGCCGGCATTGTCGCTGCGGCCGATTCGACGCTCGCCGATCTGATACAGAGCGGCGAACGCACCGCCGCGCTCGAAGCCCTGAACAGCGGCGCCGACGTCAATGCAACGCAGGGCGACGGCACCACGCCGCTGCATTGGGCCGTATACAAGGTGGACCCTGGGCTCGTCACCGCACTGATCAAGCGCGGCGCGAAAGCCAATATCACCAACAGATACGGCTCGACGCCGCTCGCCGAAGCCGTGAAGCTCGGGAACGTGAAGCTCGTGGCGCTTCTGCTCGACGCAGGGGCCGATGCGGAATCGCCGAACGCGGACGGCCAGACGGCGCTGCTGCTCGCCTCCCGCGCTGGGGCGCTCGACGTGGCGAAGATGCTCGTCGCGCACGGCGCGAACGTGAACACCGAAGAAGCATGGCGCGGCCAGACCGCGCTCATGTGGGCCGCTGACGGCAACTACGCCGAGCTCGTGCAGTTCCTGATCGACAAGGGCGCGAACGTGCACACGCGCGCAGCGGCGAACGAGTGGCGCGCGCAGATTACCTCCGAGCCGCGCGCTCAGTATCGGCCGACCGGCGGCCTCACACCGCTGCTGTACGCAGTTCGCTCCGGCTGCTCGCGATGTGTTCGGTCGATGCTCGCCGCGGGCGCCGACGTGAACCAGCCAAACCCCGACGGGGTGACGCCGCTGATGGTGGCGATCGACAACTTCCACTACGACACGGCCCGTTTGCTGCTCGAATCCGGCGCGAACCCGCACGTGTCCGACTGGTGGGGCCGCACGGCGCTATACGCGGCCGTGGACATGGCGAGCTACAGCCAGCGCGGCGCCCAACATTCGGTGGCTTCCGAGACCTCCGCGCACGACGTGATACGGCTGTTGCTCGAAGCCAAAGTGAACGCCAATTCTCAATTGAACATGCACAGGCCCGGCCGCGGCGGCAACAGCAGCCGTTTCGTCGACGACTTGCTGACGACCAGCGCCACACCGTTGCTGCGCGCGGCGATCGGCCACGACACGGAATCCGTGCGCATGTTGCTCAAGCATGGCGCGCTCGCCGACCTGCCGAACGTCATGGGCGTGACGCCGTTGATGGGCGCAGCGGGCGTGGGAATCTCGCCGCGCGACCGGCGATTGAGTCTCGAAGGCCCCGACGTGCAGACGGAGACGGTCGCGACGCTCGAGCTGCTGCTTGCCGCAGGCGCAGACGTGAACGCGAAGGTCACCGATATCGCGGGCCGCACCGCACGCATCGCGCGCATCAGCTCGATGACGGACCGCGACGGCCAGACGGCGCTGTTCGGCGCTGTGAAGTTCGGTTGGGCGCGCGTCGTAGAGTTCTTGCTCGCGCACGGCGCGAAGACCGACGTCAAAGATGCGGCCGGCAAGTCGCCACTCGATGCGGCACTCGGCAAAGCCGGCGGCCGAGACAACGTGGTGTCTGACGAAGTCGCCGCGCTGTTGAGGCGCGGAACGGTGGCCGCACGTTGACGACGACAGAATGCTCGCGAGGGTGCCGACGAATACGAGGTTCTAGCTGTGTCCATTTGTGGTCTTTCATATCTAAATATGCGACATCGGATCCACGCGAGCCGGGGCTTGCACCGCTTCGCGTGGGATATACCCCACTTAGCCTCCGGACAGATGTGTCGTAGATTTCAAAGTTCGGCGACACAAGACTTAACCGGATGCGTCCTTGTATGCCTTTAGGACGGCGTTCATCCTCGTCTGCCATCCCTCACCCTGAGCGCGGTACCAAGCGAGCACTTCTGAATCGACGCGCAGAGCAATCTGCTTTTTGCGCTCATGATCTGCCTTTGGCGGGCGGCCGCGCTTGGCTCGAAGGTCCGCTACACCGCGGTGAGGAACCGCGCCGTCCCAAAAAGACAACGTCGCCTTGCGATCCTTCGGGTCGTAGGACACGTCACGCTTTCGGGAACGAGAGGAAGTACGCTTCTTGTTCATGGGTCTCGGCCTCTCTACAGGAAATCAGGTGTGGGTCTTCGTCTCGGTCCGTCCACACCAGGACCACAACACGGTTCTTGAGCCACCCCAGGCTAATGAGTCGCTGCTCGCCATACGCTTCGAGGTCGTCCTCCCGCGTGAGCGTGGGTTCATCGAAGATGGCGTCGCACTGCGCCAAGTCGATGCCATGCTTTCGCAGGTTGAGCTTCTGCTTGGCGGGGTCATAGCTCATGTACTATTTATCGTATATGCGTTTAATGATGCGTGCAACGGTGTCGCCGAACAAGCAGTTGGAGCGGACCGTCACGCGGCGTCACGAGCGCTCCGCATGTGCGTCATTCCATTGTGCACACGCGGCGCGCTGGACACGTGGTCGCGCGGCCGCTCAACTGCGGCGTTAGGCCGCGCGACACGTATGCGACTCTCCCTGTTCCTAGTGTTTGCGATGCTCTGTGGGTGCAGTACACGCCTGAGCGTTGAGTCGCAATTCACACTCAATCCGGCCTCCAGATTGCCTCACTGGTTCAGTGTGCCAGATGGCTACTCCAGAAGTGACGTGACGGTGAGGCTTACGTACTACACCGAGCTTGACCCCCGCATTGAACTGCTCACGACTTCATCGAACAAACGATTGGCGGATGTCAGTGGCAAAGACTGCACGCTCCCGAGGACTCTATCTAGAAAGAATGCAAACGGCGGCTACGATCCGGACGTATACCCCATGTACGTTTACATAGACGTCAATGGTGTAAGAGAAGTCGTTGAACACATCATGGGGCCGACAATTCGCATCGTTGACGATCCGGAGCTAGTGCGTGAGGCAAATGAGTCACGGGAATGCTGAAAATAGAAGCGGTGGTAACGCCGCCTAACAAATCGTTGCAGCGAGCTGGGACACATGAAGTGCTCGGCCGCGGGCGGCCAAGCCTCTTGCTTACCTCATCGCCGCGCGCCCGCGCGCTGCGGGCGCAGCGTGCGGTCGCTGAACTCAAGTGTTATGCGTCAGTGAGGCGCGCTCAGTGACTCGAAGCCTGGACAAATCGATCAGCGTCTTTATCGGCCACTTTCGTGACCGCCTCGATCGCCTTGGGCGTTATGAGTTTGACGAGCAGGATCGCATCCTGAAGAAGAACGTAATCGTTTCGGTGCTAGATGCGATATCTAGGTCTGTGTCGAACTACGGCGACGGAAATCGCCAACGGTTCACGTCGTTAGTGGCACATTTCGGTGACTGGCCCAACCACAAACGTGTAAGCGCGCCACACATCAACTATTTTCTTAGGGAGTTAAAGTCGCCGGAGTTCGAGCGCGCCCGGGAGTTCGTGCAGAAGATCATTGACAAGAACTCTGATGGACGCGTGGTGGCTCTTGACGACGATCCTGCATTCGACGAAATGCGAAGCCACTGGCCTAGCGGCGCGGAGCAAAAGCTCGTCGACCAACTTAGTCTTTCATCGTTTACGCACCTGAACCTCCTCTATTTCCACAGAAACAGTTTGGTTCATGAACTCCGCGAGCCCGGCTACGGCATGGAGTTCACTGATGATGGTAGCGAGCCCTACTACCATGGGATGACTACGCTCAGCGACGACGATTCACCCGGCGAGCGCACACTGGAGCTCGTTTGAGGAACGCTGTTCTGTGCGCCGCGAGCCGCATAAACACCGCACGGCGGTCAGGTGCAACGAGGGCTAATCCGTGATCGCACGTGTCGTCGATAAAGTGCCAGCCATTGTCGGTCGGTGGGCCGGCGGTGAACCCGAGCGTTATACGTCAGCAGCCGCAGAGCGCGCCGTTTGACCGCTCGTATCCGAGTGGATACACTTAGCCAGTGTATCAACTCCAGCAAACTGACGTCTTCGAAAAGTGGTTGGCGGGGTTGGGCGACAAGAAGTCGAAAGCACGGATTCTGGCTAGGCTCGATTCAGTCAAGCTAGGGAATCTGGGCGATTGAAAAGCGATCGGTAGCGGGCTACGCGAACTGCGCATTCATACCGGCCCAGGTTATCGGCTGTACTTTGTGCAGCAGCAGAGCGTGTTGATTGTCCTGTTGTGCGGGGGATCCAAGTCCACTCAGGCTCGAGACGTCGAGCGGGCGAGACACCTACTGAAAGACATCGAGGATTAGAGCTATGGCCAAAACGAAAGTGAGGGAATTCGACGCGAGTGCTTTTCTCGATGACGATGAAGTGATCGCAGAGTATCTAACGGCGGCACTCGAGGACGAGAACCCCGAGGTCTTTTTGGCAGCCGTGGGCAATGTGGCCAAGGCGCGAGGGATGAGCGCAATTGCAGAGAGCACCGGGCTAGGGCGCGAGAGCCTGTATAAGGCAATGGCTCCCGGTGCCAAGCCACGCTACGACACCGTGCTGAAAGTTCTGCATAGCTTGGGCGTCAAACTCACAGTGTCAGCGGCCTAGTCAGGCCGACGTACAACAAGCAAATGCAGCGAGCGCGCACCAAACATAAATGTGTTCTGGGTTACGCGCATCGGCGCGTCGCCGATACCGCAGTTGAATACACCACCGACGTGTGCCAAAACTGAATGAAGGACTTCCTTGGGTTGATTCCGGGCCTACTGCAAGCGCATAACAAGCGCATGCAGGGAGTCACCCCGTTGATGGGCGCGGACATGAACGCGAAAGTCACCGACATCGTCACCCGAACCAACATCGTATCGTGCGAAGTCGCCGCGCTGTTCAAGCGCGGGACCGTGGCCGCGCGCTGACGCATGGGAAATCGTTTAACAATCGCAGCCATCGTTCTCGCCGTGATCATCGGGCCGATTCTCTTTGTTTTCGCGAGGACACAGGCTCTGCATGCGGCGTTCGAGCGAGTCAGCAACGGCGACACCGTTCCGGTCGTCAGAAAAGCCATGGGCGCCCCTACCGGTGAGGCGAGCGCACATCTCTATCTGAAGGCAGAGACCGAGTACCGATATTCGGTGTGGCCGCTGCCGACGGTGTGGGTGGTGGGGTTCGTGGGTGGCAAGGTCGTAGACAAGTCGGAACTGCAGTCGCCATGAGCCATTACAGGACTCGGTAAACTCGAGCGTTATGCGACAACCATTCCGCATCAGTAACGGCATGCGCTATCGCCTGGTTCGTGCAGTCGTCCGCGATCAACGCTGGCTCGATCAGCTACGACGGAGCGTCTACCGAGACCTTTTTTTCGCTACGTTCGGGCATTGGGATGAGGCACGCCACGTTCGCCACACGGCCGAGTGCTGGGACCTAGGGCAGATCTCCATCATCGAGGTCGACGGAGCGCGCGTCGGTATGATCCAAATACTCGACCAAGCGGCATTAGTCGAAGTAGGTGAACTTCAGATCCAACCTTCTCATCAGAATCGCGGTATCGGGAGCCGGATCTTGAGTGACGTCGTCGACCAAGCTCACAAGCGCGGCAAAACGGTCACGCTATCCGTAGCCTTGCAGAACGCGCGTGCGTACGAGTTCTATCGGCGTTGCGGTTTTCAGCAGGCGGCGCAGACTGAAACCCATAATCAACTCAAGTGCGAGCCGTAGCGATCTTCAAAGTCGCGCGGGCGTCGATCCCGAGCTGCCAGAGACTGTGAACGCACACGGACGTGGTGTTTGTTTTACGACCTAAGTACCATGCCGCCCCTCCCGCAGTAGGATAAGGACACCCCGTGCGTACCGCCCTCTCCTTCGCCCTTTGCCTCGCATCCGCTTCGGCATTCGCCCAGAACGCTGCCCCGCCGCCGGATCCGCTCGTAGGCACTGTCGCACTCGGGTATCTCGCGACCAGCGGCAACACCGACAGCACGAACACGAACGCATCGTTCAAGGCCACATGGGACCGTGGCCGCGACTGGACGCACAGCTGGTCGGCGCTCGCCATCTCCGCACGCACGAACGGTGTCACGACAGCCGAAGCCTACGCAGCGGGTTACAAAGCGCAGCGCGCGTTCGGCATGAAGGCCTATCTGTTCGCGACCGGCGATTGGCGCCAGGACCAGTTCTCGGGTTACGACCGGCAGGCGACGGAAGCCGTCGGTTACGGCCGCAAGCTCGTGACCACGGACAAGCAGACGCTGTCGGTCGAAGGCGGTATCGGTCGAAAGCAGGCCACGCTGATCGACGGAACCAATGTCGACGAGAGTGTGGTGCACGGCGGCCTCGACTACCTGATTCATCTGGGCGAAAGCTCTGAGTTTTCACAGAAGGTGCTACTCGAAGCCGGCGACAAGAATCGCTACACGGAATCGACGTCGGCCCTCAAGGCGAAGGTCCGCGGCAACCTGGCGCTCGTGGCGTCGTACGTGATCAAGAGCAACAGCGACGTGCCGGTCGGCATCGAGAAAACCGATCGCTATACCGCGATCTCGCTGGAGTACGGCTTCTAACGGTTGCGAGCGCGTTGGCCGCTCGCGTGACGCACTAAACGGGCGTAAGTTAGGCGCCGGACTGTCCGTTGGGGGAACGGTGCAGCAACTGCCGGCTCGAAACCCGCTCTACGTCGGAATCACGCTGCTGGTTACGGCCATCGCGTTCGTAGGCTTCTGGCCGACGTACTTCGGTCCGTTGTTGGCTGGCACCGTCGACAAGCTCCCGGTCATTCACGTCCATGCCGCCGTCTACGTAGGCTGGCTCGCGATTTTCATCGCGCAAGCCGCGTTCGCTGCCACGCGCCGCTTGGATCTGCACGTCAAGCTCGGCAACTTCAGCATCTACTACGGCGTGCTCGTAATCTTGATGGGCGTGACCGCGGCGATTTCGATGTTCGCAGTTCGCGTGCACGACGGACACTTCGAGGAGGCCGCCGGGCGCCTCGTTGCGCCTCTGGCCGACATGGTCTTCTTCACGCCGTTGTTCGCCGCGGCGATAGGGTTTCGGCGCAAACCGGAAATCCACAAACGCCTGATGATCGTCGCGACGACGGTGCTGCTCGTCGCCGCCGTCGGCCGCATGCCGTTGTTAGTTGCGAGATCGTGGCCTTTTCTGCTCGTCTGGTGCTCGCCGCTGCTGGCCGGCGCCGTGTATGACGTCGTTCGCCGCCGGGCGATTCCGTGGATCTACCTGCTTGGGGTTGGCGTGATCGCCGCGCGCGCATTCGGCACAGCGCCCGTCCGCGAGTCAGTGGCCTGGCACGAATTCACCGCGTGGCTGGCTACGGCCGTAGGCTGAGCTCACGGATCCCCGAGCGTTAGCGCTCCGTTGCTTTGTGGCGGCGCAGCAGATCCTCGCCGAAATCTCCACCGCGGCTGCGCCACACCTCGTGCACGTGGTTGCCGTTGCCCTGCGCGTTGTCGTACTCGAACGCGAAATCCTTTCCTTGGATTCGATAGTAGTGCGGCTCGCCCTTCTTGAGCCCGCCGATCCACGCGAACTTCAGCGCATCGAGATCGAGCGACTGCCTGTACACGCTCGCCACCTCCGGCCGATATGTGGTGAACACCTCGTCGAGCAACGCGAGCAACGTGGCCTGCTGCGCGCCATTTAGCGCCGCGAATGCAATGCCGTCGGGCGCGAGGTCCTTCTTCCACGCGTCCCACTCGCTGCGCGGCTTGAAGATGTTGCTGGTGCGTAGATCCCACGGCGTGTCGTACGCGTATTTGAAACCCGCCTTGTCGTTGAACGCGGCGTCGCCCTTCAACGTCGCCGTTTGCCGCTGCACGTCGGTGAGCGACGTGATCAGCTGACGGCCGAGATCTTCCTCCACCCGCAGCACGCGCTCGCCTGCGAGCGGCCCGAAGGGCACCTCCGCCGGATCGGCGCCCAAGAATGTTGGTGTCACCGTGAAGCCCTGCCCCGGCTGCACGCTGATGCTGAGCGAGATGTGATGACCCTCGAACCGCCACGCCCACGGCGCGGTATCGTTCGGCTCGCCGAACAGCGTAACGGTGTACGCCTCGATGCCGCGTGGAAATCCCGTGTTCGACGTAGCCTCGAGGAAGTTCTCGAGCTGCATGATGTTCAGCAGCTTGTGGTAGCCCTTCGCACTCACCAGCGTCCACAGGAGTTCGTGCAACAACGCGCGGTGCTTCGCGTGCATCAGCGCGATGCTGAGGCCCGAGCGGTCGGCCGGCCAGTACACCCACTCCTGACGTTGCGGATCTTCGAGCTTGAGCAGCAGCCGGTCTTCCATCGAGAAACTTCGCAGTCGCTCGGAGAACTCCGGCTCTCCGCGCACCGATTCGAGCAGCGCATGCGCCGCGGCGGTCATGGCCTTCGCAACGGTAGGATCCTTGATGGCGGGGGGCGTTTGCGCCGCGGCCACTGCCGCAAGAGACGCGAATACGAGTATTGAGACGCCGAGCGTCGAACACTTAACTAGCTGCATGCTCTCCCCCCAAACGCGTCTGCCGATATACGATGGCCCGTCCGCGCCGTAGGCACAAGGGCTTCGAAGGGGGGAATCAATGCGCCGAACTGCACCATCGTTGCTATGGGCAATTGCCGCTTGCGCCGGTGTTACATCACTCGTTCATGCGCAGGACGCCGCAGTGTTCCCCGGCCGCAAAGGCGGCCAGGACACGTTCGGCCACTACGCCGTCGTCGCCGACTGGCCGAAGCCGTTGTCACAACTGCCTGGCCATGCGGGCTGGACCTATGGCGCCGGCCAAAGCGTATTCGCCGTGAGCCCCGATCGCGTGTTCGTGCTCCAGCGCGGCGAGTTGCCGGTGCTCGAGCGGCCAACCACGCGGCGCGTGCGCGACATAGGCCCGAGCCTCGAGTTTCCCGTGTTCCGCTTACCCGTCCGCGACGCGACGGTCGCGAGCCCGCCGGCCGGCGGCGCTGCCGGCGCAATGCCGCCGGACGGCTTGAAGGCGTGGCAGGAGCAAGGTGGTGTGCTCGGCGTCGACGCCCGCTGGGAGCACTGCATCCTCGTGTTCGACCGTAACGGCAACCTCGTCGAGGACTGGACGCAGTGGGACTCGATGCTCGCGCGCCCGCACGCCGTGTACGTGAGCCCGTACGACCCCGAGCAGCACATCTGGATAGTCGACGACTTCCGCCACGCCATCTTCAAGTTCACGAACGACGGCAAGAAGCTCGTGCAGACGATCGGCACCTACAACGAGCACGGCGCCGACGCCACGCACTTCTTCCGACCCACCTTCATGGCCTGGCTGCCGGACGGCAGCTTCTTCGTCGCCGACGGCTACGAGAACACACGCGTCGTGAAGTTCGATGCGAACGGCAAGTACCTGCTCGCATGGGGACAGAAAGGCACTCCGCCGAACGACACGCGGCCCGGCTACATGAACAACGTGCACGGCATTGCGGTGGACCCGCGCACGCGGCGCGTATTCGTAAACGACCGCGCCAACAACCGCGCGCAGGTGTTCGACGAGAACGGCAAGTTCCTCGATCAGTGGAGCTTCGGCGGGCCGCCGTCCGACATCCATCTGTTCCTGATGTCGAGCGACGGGTATCTCTGGGTGGCAGACCGCGGCACGAGCAAGATCTTGAAGTACTCGCTCGACGGCACGCTGCTGTACTCATGGGGCGCTTGGGGTACGTTCCCGGGCGGGTTCTGGGGCGTGCACGGCATCAGCGTGGACCAGGACGGCAACTTCTACGTGGCCGAGGTCGATACAGGACGCGTGCAGAAGTTCAAGCCGCTGCCCGATACGGATCCGCGCTACATCGTCGCGCCGTCGACGCTTCCGTCGCGCGGCGTATCCGCTGCACCGCGCCGCCCATGAACGGCTATCATGGCGCCGACCGCCGAGAGTCACGCGAACGAAGGGGATTGGCATGAGAATCGTCGCCGGCACGAGCGAGGACGCGCCGCAATGATCTCGCGTCTGCTGCGTTAGGCCCCCACGATGGCACTGGCAAATCGGCCGCGAGCGGCCATTCCCTGGTCCGACTGGCGCGTGATCATACTCGCGAGCCTAGGCGGCGCACTCGAGTTCTACGACTTCGTGGTGTACAGCCAGTTCGCGCAGTACATCGGCCGCAACTTCTATCCGAACGACGATGCGATGGTGTCGCTCGTCGTGTCGTTCAGTGTGTTCGCCGTCGGCTATCTCGCACGCCCGATCGGCGGCGTGTTCTTCAGCCACATCGGCGACCGCATCGGGCGCCGTCGGGTGCTGATCATCACGATCCTCACGATGTCGGCCGCGACCGTGGGCATCGGCCTCCTACCGACGTATGCGCAGTGGGGTGTGACCGCGTCCGTCGCGCTCGTGCTACTGCGCGTCATCCAGGGCTTCTGCCTGGGAGGCGAGCTACCCGGCGCCATCGCATATGTCGTCGAGACCGCACCGCGGCGTTCCGGCTTCTCGGTCGGCATCGTGTTCTGCTGCGTGAACTCCGGCGTCGGCCTCGCGGCACTGCTAAACCTGATCGTGCACAACACGCTGACGGTCGACGAAATCGCGGCGTGGGGCTGGCGCATCGGCTTCCTCGTGGGCGGCGTGCTCGGCATCGGCAGCTTCCTGCTACGGCTCACGCTCGAGGAGAGCAAGGAGTTCGCGCGGATTCGCACCGTAGCCGGCGCGTCTGCCGTGCCGATCGCGGAAGTCGTGCGCAAGTATCCGTTCGCGGTAGTCGTCGGCGTCGGCATTCTCGCCGTGACCGCGGGTTTCAACGGGCTGCTGTTCGCGATGCCAGCGTTCCTGCCACAGACGATGGGCTACGACGCGGTGACCGCGATTCTCGCGCAGAACGTGTGCCTCGTGATCCTGTCTTTCGGCTTGCTGACCGTGTCGTGGTTCAGCGATTTTATTCCGCGCAGACCGATCGTGCTCGTCGGCACCGCACTCGCAATGCTGCTCTCACTACCGTTCTTCATGGCTGCGCAGTCCCACAGCGTGAATTTGATCGTGCTGTTCGCACTGGTGGGCGTCGTAGCGTCGATCTTCAACGGCGTGACGATCCCGATTGCCGCGGATCTTTTCCCCACGCGCATTCGTTTCTCGGGCGTCGCGCTCAGCTTCAACATCGCCTTCACGTTCTTGAGCGGGCTCGCGCCGCTGGGCGCCGCCCTACTCGCGCGCCAGACCGGCGTGCCGGCAACCGCGGCGTACATCATGATCGGCTGCGCGGCGCTATCGTTCCTCGCGGCTCTCGTCATGCACCGCTACGACGGCCAAATCGTCGCCGACCTCGCCGACTCCTCTCCTCCCTGACACCTACTTTTTGAAGTCGGTGACCGTGCTCTCGAAGTCATCGAAGTTCGCGTTGTCCTTGCAGATCAGCTCGTCGATCGTCCACTCGGCCTTCTTGAAGTAGCGCGTGAACTCCCACGGTTGGGCCAGCGCCTTCGCATCTTCGACGCGCATGTCGATCTGCAGGTAACCGTCCTTGTTCACGTGCATGCGCTCGGTCACGCGCATGTCTTCGCTGTGCGGCACGGCGATACGGTCGATCCACGTGCGATCGTTGAAGCCCGAGGTCTCGACGACGAGCGTCGCGCCGTCCCATTTGGCGATCGAGTCGCCCATCCAGCTCGGCGGCAGATCGTCGCGATGCCCGCGGCCGTCCGTAAAGATCTGCCGCACGAGGTGGTCGTACTCGAACACCATCAGCACGCGGGCCGGCGTCTGCACGATCTCGAATGGGAACGGGTGCAAGTAGATGCGCGGCACGCCGGGCGGAAAGCATTGGTACACGAGATCGTCGGTCTCGGCGACGGCGACACCGCGGGGCCCGCGCTGCGGCTTCGACGCGTCGAACCGCGCCTGGGCCCAAGCAGTCAACATCGGTAGCTTTTCACTGAAGGTGTCGATGGCCCACCGGCCGCCCGTACCCGGCGGCGTGACGCTGGTCCAGACTCCGTTCAGATTCGGTGTTTGCGCACTCGCGGCCGACGCGATCAACGCCACGAGCGCAAGCGAGGCGAGCCGATTTAGCAGCCTGCGCATCGGATCAGTTATCGCCGATCAGCGCCTGGCCATGCGCATCGACGATCTGCGTGATGATCATGGCCGGCGCTCCGTTGCGCGCCGGGCGTCCGGTCAGCGTGACCTTGTCGCCGGGCTTCAACAGATCCTTGTGCCATTTGACGCCGCCGCTCATGCGCGCCAGCCGGTTCGGGCTCGTAAGCTCACCGCCCCATTTCACGTCCTTGCCGTCGGCGCCCTTCGCTTCGACGTACACAAGCACATGCGGATTCACGAACTGGAATTCGACCACGGTGCCGGCGAGATCGATCGTCTTCTGCGGCTCGTATAACGCGGCGCCGTGATGTGCGGTTGCAGGCGCCGCTGCGAACATTGCAGCTAGCAGGGCAATGCCACATACCGACGGGAATTTGCTCATCGCCTGGCCCTCGAGCGTCGTGCACTCACTTTACAACGTCAGGCACTAGAACGTCAGGCGGGTTCGAGCGACGGGTAGTCGGGCTCCCACACGGCGGCCGCGACGGCTCGATCGACCGCGTCCTCGCTCACGCCAGCCACGCCGTCGCGCACCGCCTGGTGTGCGACCGCGAGTGCAACAGCAACCGACACCACGCGCAAGCGCGCGACTGACGGGAACAGCAGTCCGCTCGCGAGCTCTTCCTTCGTGATCTGCGCAGCAAGGGTCTTCGACGCCGCCTGGATCATGTGATGTGTCACGCGCCGCGCACGCACGGCCAGCGCACCGAGCCCCAAGCCCGGGAACACGAACACGTTGTTGCCCTGGCCGACTCTGTAGCGCTGGCCGCCGTAGTCCACGTCCGGGAACGGGCTGCCGGCAGCGACAAGGCAACGCCCTTCGGTCCAGGCGTACAAGTCCGCAGGCTTCGCCTCGCACTGCGAGCTCGGATTCGATGACGGGAAGATCACGGGCCGCTCCACGTGCTTCGCCATCTCGCGCACGAGACGCTCGTCGAAGGCGTCAGTCACACCCGACACGCCAATCAGCATCGTCGGCTTGTAGTGCGTGACTACGTCGAACAGAAGCCGCGGCTTGCCGGGCCCAAAGCCTCGTTGCTCCGCGACCGCCGAGGGCCACGCGAGCTCGCGCTTGTACGCATCGCGAATGCCGCCGTCGTCGACCAACAGCCCGTTGCGGTCCAACACAGCGACGACTGCCGCGCGCTGATCGCCGGCGACCGTCGGGGCACGTCGGTCACCGACCGCGCCTTCTTCCAGCAGCTGCGCATTGATCTGTCGCGCAACACCAAGGCCGGCCGCGCCGGCGCCGAAAATCACGATGCGCTGGTCGCTCAAGCGCTCACGCTTGATCTTCAGCGCGCTGTTTAGACCAGCGACCACCACGGCGCCGGTGCCCTGGATGTCGTCGTTGAACGATGGCAGCTTGTCGGAGTATCGATCCAAGATCGCGAGCGCGTTGTCCTTGCGAAAGTCTTCCCACTGCACGAGCGCTTCCGGCATCAACGCCTGCACCGCGGCGACGAACTCGTCGACGAGCGCGAGATACTCCGCACCGCGCAACCGCTTCGACGGCCAGCCGAGATATTGATCCTCGGCGAGCAGCGCCTCGCTATCGGTGCCGAAGTCGAGGCTCACCGGCAGCACCAGATCGGGATCGATGCCGGCCGCCGCCGTATACAACGCGAGCTTGCCGACCGAGATCGCCATGCCGCCCGCGCCCTGATCGCCGATACCGAGAATCGACTCGTTGTCGGTGACGACCAGCAAACGAATCGTGCGGCCGCGAAGCACGCCGCGCAGCACCTCTTGCATGCGGCCTTTCATGTCGGGCGTGATCCACACGCCACTGCCGCTCTGGAATACGCGACTGAACCGCTGCGTCGCGAGACCCACCGTCGGCGTGTAGACGATCGGCATCAGCTCCTCGAGATGGTCGCGCAACAACCGATAGAAAAGCCGCGTGTTGCGATTCTGGAGTGCCGACAGCAGCAGATAGCGCTGCAGATCGTCCGGCTGGGCATTCAGCTGCTCGTAGATTCGCGCGGCCTGGTGCGCCTGCGTCGTGCTCTTGAAGGGTAACTGGCCTTCGATGCCGAGCAGGCGGCGCTCGTCCGGCGAGAACGCCGTGCCCTTGTTCAGCATCGGATCGCGGAGCAGATCGGCGCCGCGAGCGGCTACTTCCACGGTGTCTTCCGGATTACTGGTCGTCAACCTTTGACTGCTCACGCGTACTCTCCCCCATCCACCGCAACGGCCGGTGACCGCGAAGTGTATACAAGTTCGGTCACCCGCATGGCGTCGAGGGGTTGAATTGGGTTCCACTCTGACCGAGAGTTTCAATTTTGGGGGCTCTCAATGCTGGAAGATCCGCGTAACCACGCGCCTGGCCGCACCGGTGCCGCGTCGCCGCCGCGCCCGCGCCGGCGCGATTTGCTGCGGTTCGCGCTGGCCGCTGCGGTGCTCGGCGTGCCACCTCTCGACAAACTGCTCGGTTCGGCTGCCGCTCAAGCCGCTGCACCGCTTACGACCACTGCGCTGCGCGAAGGGCTGACTCTGATCGGCGGCGCCGGCGGTAACGTCGCGCTGCTGAAAACCGCGAATGCCGCGGCGCTCGTCGACAGCGGGGCACCGGAACACGCCGCTGCCCTCGCTGCGCTCGTCCGCTCGCAGCTCGGCGGACTTGCCCTCCGTACGCTGCTGAACACGCACTGGCATCCGGCCGCCACCGGCGGTAACGACGCATTCGGCGGCCCGAGCACGAAAATCGTCGCGCACGAGAACACGCGGCTCTGGATGGCCACCGAATATTATGTGGACTGGGAGGATAAGACTTACGAGCCACGCGCAGCCGCCGCGCTGCCCACCACAACGTTCCACTCGTCGGACCCGCAGCCCATCGCACTCGCGATTGGCGACGAACGCGTCGAGTACGGCCATCTGCAAGAAGCGCACACCGACGGCGACATCTACGTGTACTTTCGCGAACGCAACGTGCTCGTCGCAGGTGGCGCTGTTGCCATTGGCGCGTATCCCGTGATCGACTACGCGACGGGCGGCTGGATCGGCGGCCTCGTCGACTCGACGAACAAGCTGCTGAACCTCACGAATGCGAATACGTTGATCGTTCCGCATGAAGGACCGGCGCAGCCGCGCAGCCACCTTGAGGCCCAGCTGGACATGTTGAAGACCGTGCGCGGCCGCATCGAGAATCTGATGCGCAAGGGCAAGAGCATCGCCGAGATGCTTGCCGCGGACGTCACGGCCGGCTTCGATCCGCAATGGGGCACGAACCGCGAGCGGTTCGTCGCGAACATCTACAACGGTTTGTGGTGGGCCGGGAGGCTCAGTGACTCTTTATAAGGAGCGGCTTCCGGGCTTGGTCGGTACATCGTCCGCGATACTCGCGGCGGCGTGGCTTGCCGGCTGTAGCGCGCCGCCGCCGGCACAAACCGTGGCCGATCACTGGCCGATGTTCGGCAAGTACTGCCAGGACTGCCACAACGACATCGACCTCGCGGCGAATTTCTCGTTTCAGAAGCTGAGTCCCGCCGACGTGGCCGCGAAGCCCGAGATCTTCGAGAAAGTCGTGCGCAAGCTGCGCAGCGGTTTGATGCCGCCTCCAGGCTCGCCACGGCCCGACGCCAAGGAACGCGAGCAGCTGCTCGTGGGCCTCGAACGCTATCTCGACGCGAGTGCGATGGCGCGTGGGCCGGAGCCGGGCCGCGTGGGTCTGCATCGACTGAACCGCACGGAGTACGCCACCGCGGTCGAGCAACTATTGAACATGCACATCGACGCAAAAGGCATGCTGCCCGCGGACACCGCAAGCGAAGGCTTCGACAACGTGGCCGAAGTGCTGCGCGTGACGCCGACGCACATCGATCAATACCTCGCGGCCGCACGCGACATCAGTATCCAGGCCGTGGGTGAGCGCGCACCGGAAGTCGCGCGTGCCGACTATCGCGTGCGCCGCGGCAACAACACGGAGCACGTGGACGGCCTGCCGCTTGGCACGCGCGACGGAATACTCGTGGAGCACCCGTTTCCGGCTGACGGCACGTACGAGTTCAACCTCACGGTGTCGTCCATTCCGGGCTCGGAGCTGCGCGGCTATCCGTACGGCTGGCTCGAGTATGCGCACGAGCTCACGCTCGTGATCGACGGCAGGAAAGTGTTCAGCGCGCCGATCGGCGGCGACGCGGACTCGCAGGCGCTGGACCAAGGGCAGATCACGGCGGTCGAAGCGATCAAAGGTCGCTTTCGCCATGTGCGCGTGCCGGTGAAGGCCGGCGTCCACAGCGTGGGCGCTGCGTTCGTCGCGCGCAGCTTCGCCGAGGGCGACTATCTCTTGCAGTCGCTGGTGCCAGGCGAAGGTGTGCCCGACGTCCCGCGCCTCTACGGCATGGAGGTCATCGGCCCATTCGAGCCGACCGGCATCGCCGAGCCGACCGAGAGCCGTGCCCGCATCTTCAGCTGCTATCCGAAGGTGGCCGACGAGGAAGAGCCGTGCGCGGCGCAGATCTTGAGCAATCTCGCCCACGGCGCGTTCCGCCGGCCGATCGGCGAGGACGATCTCGTGCCGCTGATGGCGTTCTACCGCCAGGGTCGCGGGGAGCGCGACTTCGACACCGGTATCCAGAAGGGTCTGATGGCGATCCTGGCCAGCACGAAGTTCCTCTACCGCGCGGAGCCCGGCGCGCCGCCGGCCGATTTGAAACCCGGCTCGGCGTACGCCGTCAACGACCTCGAGCTCGCATGGCGCCTCTCCTTCTTCCTCTGGAGCCAAGGGCCGGACGACACGCTGCTCGCACTCGCGCACGACCGCACGCTGCACGAGCCCGCGGTGCTCGAGCGCGAGGTGCACCGGCTGCTCGCCGATCCGCGCTCGCGCTCGCTCGTCACGAACTTCGCGTTCCAATGGCTCGGCGTGCGCCGGCTCGATGCCTTGGACCCCGATCCGCGTCTCTACCCCGCGTTCGACGAGGATCTGCGGCGCGCGTTCAAGACCGAGATGGAGCTCTTCGTCGACAGCATCCTGCGCGACAGCAAGCGCAGCGTGATCGATCTCCTGAACGCGAAGCACACGTTCGTCAACGAACGGCTCGCGCGTCACTACGGCCTGCCGGATATGCGCGGCGATCAGTTCCGGCGCGTGGAGCTTACCGACTCACACCGCTTCGGGCTGTTCGGCAAGGGCAGCGTGCTGATGGTCACGTCGTACCCCGACCGCACGTCGCCCGTGCTGCGAGGCGCATGGGTGCTCGACACCATTCTCGCCTCGCCGCCCACACCGCCGCCGGCCACCGTGTCGACCGACCTCACGCCACCACCCGGCGACGTTCCGCGCTCGGTTCGCGAGCGACTCGCGCGTCACCGCACGATGCCTTCGTGCAACCACTGCCACGGCGTCATGGATCCGCTCGGCCAGGCGCTCGAGAACTTCGATCCAGTGGGCGAGTGGCGCACGAAGGAGCGCAACAACGGCATCGCCATCGACTCGACTGGCACGCTGGCCGACGGCCGGCCGGTCAATAACCCCGAGGAGCTGCGCCGCATCCTCACGGACGACCCCACGCTGTTCCTGCGTGGGTTGACGGAACGCCTGATGGTCTTTGCGCTTGGACGAGGCTTGAAGTACTACGATATGCCGGTCGTGCGCCAGATCGTGGCGGACGCGCAGCGCGAGAACTATAGTTTTGCTTCATTGGTGCTCGGCGTCGCGAAGAGCGTGCCGTTTCGTATGCGCGCCGTTGCGGACGCGGCGGGAGAATGACCATGTTCATCACGAAGAAGCATTTGTCGCGACGCACCCTGCTAAAGGCCGGCAGCGCTGCGATCGGGCTGCCGCTGCTCTCCGCGATGGTGCCGGCCGCGACGGCGCTCGCGCAGACGGCGGCCGTTGCGAAGCCCCGCATGGGCTTCTTCTACTTGCCGCACGGCGCGATCATGGACAACACGCGCTATGGCGCCGAAATGAACCGCTGGACGCCGGACGCGGTTGGTCGTGATTTCGACTTAAAACCCATCCTGGAGCCGTTCAAGCCGTTCGTGAAGCACCTGACGGTCGTCAGCGGCCTCGGCAACAAGCCGGCGGAAAGCTCGGCGGTGCACGCGATCGTTCCGGGCACGTGGCTCTCATGCGTGCACCCACGCCAGAGCCACGCACCCTACGCCGGCGTCACGATCGATCAGATTGCAGCGCAGCACATCGGCCAAGACACGCCGTTGCCCTCGCTCGAAGTGGCGACTGAGGAAGAAGGTGGCGGCGCCGCGTGTGACGGCACGTACGGCTGTGCCTACGGCCGCACGATCTCCTTCCGCACGCCCACGACCCCGTTGCCGATGGAGTTCGACGCGCGTAAAGCGTTCGAGAAGATCTTCGGCCGTGGCAAGAGCGAAGCGCAGCGCAAGGCCGTATCGAAGGATTACCAGAGTCTGCTCGACATGGTGCTCGGCGAAGCGGGCAGCCTGAAGAAGACACTCGGCCCGGCGGATAAATCGCTCGTGGACGATTACCTCGACAGCGTGCGCGAGATCGAGCGGCGCATCGAGCTCATGGGCCAGCGCGACCTCACGAAGATCGCGTTGCCCGACGTGCCGGTCGCGCGGCCGAGCTTCGACTCGCTGCTGCGTCTGCAGTTCGACCTGATCGCGGCGGCGTTCCAGGCCAACATGACGCGCATCGTGAGCTACATGATGGCGGCCGAAGTCAGCAACCAATCGTACGGTCACATCGGCATCCCGGACGCGTTCCACCCGCTGTCGCATCACGCGGACAACAAGGCAGCGATGGAGAAGCTCGCGCGCGTGCAGCGCTACCACACGAGCGTGTTCGCCGAGTTCCTCGCGAAGCTCGACAAGATGCCCGACGGCGATCGCGGCTCGGTGCTCGATAACTCGGTGTTCCTGTACGGCGGCAACATGTCGAACAGCAACGTGCACAACCAGTTCCCGTTGCCGACG
>JBDTOT010000032.1:0-50752 GCA_039933105.1 Gammaproteobacteria bacterium
TGCGATTTCCGGCGTGTCCAGCGAGGGGCCCTCGGCACAGAACTCGCTGACGGAACACTCGTCACACGCCGCAGGGATGCGACTTCCGGCGTGTCCCGCGAGGGGACCTCTGCGAAGAGGTCGCTGACGGAACACACGCTCATCACCCGCGCCGCTGCCGGAACGAGATGTAGGAGCGCAGCACGCTGTCGAGTGGTTCCGTGATCTCTACGAGGCGGTGGTCGGCGCCGGCGCGCAGCGCGGACTTGTGCAGCGCGTCGACGTGCGCGCCCATGCGCTCGCGGTACAGCTTGCTCATGTAGATCGGCGACACTTCCATCGACTGGCCGCTCTCCATGTCCTCCATCAGCGCCGACTCCTTCAACACGGGCTTCAACTCCTGCGGGTCGAGGAGCTGGAACAGGACCACGTCCTGTCCCTGGTACGCGAGCGGCTGCACGCTCTTCAGCAAGGCCTCGGGGTCGGTGTAGAAGTCCGAGATCACGGCGACGAGCCCCTTGCCATGCTCAACCTCGTGGAACCGCTCGAACGGAATTTTCATGTCGGTGCCCGTGCCGGGCTCGGTGCGATCGATCGCGTGTAGCACGCCGCTGAGGCGGCCGCTGCGCGTCGACGCCGGTCGGTGCTCGCGGATCTTGTCGTCGAACACGATCAGGCCGACGGCGTCATGTTGTCGCGCCGCGAGATACGCAAGCGTGGCCGCGAGAAACTTCGCGTACTTGAGCTTGGTGATCTTGCCGCTACCGAAGCCCATCGACGCGCTCGCGTCGAGCAGGATGACGAGCCGCGTGTTGGTCTCGCCGATGTAGCGTTTGATGTAGGTGCGATCCGTGCGCGCATACACGTTCCAGTCGACGAATCGCGGATCGTCACCCTCGGAGTACGCGCGGTATTCCGCGAACTCCTGGCTGAAACCGAAGAACGGCGAGCGGTGCAACCCCGTGAGAAAACCGTTGACGACCGCGCGTGCGACGAGATCCAGGTTCGCGAGTCCCGCGAGCGTCTCCGGATTCAGCAGGTGCTGTGGGACCGAGGCCCTTGCGGTCATCGGTTAGCCCGCGCGCGCTTGTCGCTCATCGCCGCGGACGTGCTGCACGAGATCCGTCAGCACTTTGTCCGTGTCGATACCGTCGGATTCCGCGAAGTAGTTCGTCAGCACGCGATGGCGCATGACCGGCAGTGCGAGCGCCGCAATGTCGTCGTGCGTCACGTGATAGCGGCCCTGCATAAGCGCGCGCGCCTTCGCCGCGAGCGTGATGAACATCGTGGCGCGCACGCTGGCGCCGTATTGCACGTACTTCTTGACCATCTCCGGCGCGTTGGGGTCGTTCGGGCGCGTGGCGCGCACGAGATCCACCGCGTAGCGAGTCACGGCCTCCGAAACCGGCACCTGTCGCACGAGCCACTGGAACTTCAGGACCTGCTCACCGGTTGTGCACGCCTTGACCTCTGGAAGATCCATGCGCGTGGTGTTTTGACTGACGACGTCCACCTCGTGTTCGGCGCTCAAGTAATCGAGCAGCACGTTGAACAGGAAGCGGTCGAGCTGCGCTTCGGGCAGCGGATACGTGCCCTCGAGCTCGATCGGGTTCTGCGTGGCGAGCACGAAGAACGGCCGCTCGATCTTGTGGTGATGGCCGCGCACCGTCACCGAGAATTCCTGCATGGCTTCGAGCAGCGCCGACTGCGTCTTCGGCGGCGTGCGGTTGATCTCGTCGGCGAGCAACACGTTCGCGAACAGCGGACCCTCCACGAACGTCCAGGTACGCCGGCCGGTGGTCATGTCCTCTTCGAGGATGTCCGTGCCGGTAACGTCCGTCGGCATCAAGTCCGGCGTGAACTGGATACGCTTGAACGTGAGCCCGAGTGCGCTCGCGAGCGTGCGCACGAGCAGCGTTTTAGCGGTGCCCGGCATACCGGTGATCAAACAGTGGCCGCCGACGAGCAGTGTGAGCAGCAGGTGGTCGACCACGTCGTCCTGTCCCACGATGATCTTCCGGACTTCCTGGCGGATGTTGCCGAACGTCGTCTGGAAGTTTTCAATCAGTGCTCGAGTTTCTTCCGTCCCGAGTTCGTTCTTCGCGTCGCTCAACGTACGACCTCCAATAGCAGCTGTTGGGCTTCCCGGTAATGCGGGGCGATTTCCAGAGCATACAACAAATGTTCGCGGCTACTGGCTCGGTCAGATGCCGCGAGATACGCCTTCGCGAGCCGATAATGAGCATCGGCCATGTCTTGCGGCGCCATTGCAACCAGCGCCTTGTACTCGGTCACCGCGTCGGCGGCGCGACCGGCCGCGAACAACTGATCACCGAGCTGCGAGTGCACCTCGGCCCGCAGCGGCGCGACCATCAACACGTCCTGTAGGACACCGATCGAATCGTCGCGGCGATTCGAATCGGTCAGTGACTTCGCGAGCAACAACAATGTGTCGGGATCGTAACCGCCGCGCTTGCGGTACTCGAGCAACGTGCTCGTCATGAGCGCCGTCTCTTTCAGCTCTTTGTGCGCGCGCGCTTTGGCGATGTACGGACTACCTTGGTCGACGAAATCCGGAAAAAGTTCGATCGCCTCTGCCGAACGGGCGGCCACGACCCGCCAATCCTTCGCGCGCACCGCCTCGCCTGTCTCGGCAAGCGCGTGCTGCCACGGCTCGAATTTGCCGACGACGGCGCCGAGCTGCTGGTCCACATACACCTTGAAGTCCTTATCGAACTCGGCCGGCGCGATCTTCAGCGCGGCTTCGACGGCCTGCGCCGTGGTCTTGCCTGCACCAAACTGGTCGAGCATCGCCTTCAACCCGGCCTGACCGAAACGCCCGGCGATGTACTCGCATGTGAGGCCGGCCTGCATGTACGACACGATGACCTGCTGCTCGTACGTCGGCCGGATGAAGCCGCGGTCGAGATCCGCGATCGGCAAGAACTTCCCCTCGCCGACGGCCTTGAACACCTGCGGCGGAATGTGGCGGCCGTGCAGTGGGCCCGTCGTCCACTCCTCGTATACGGACACGCCTTCGCTGAACCAGCGCGGCACAAGGTGATGGGTGGCCTCGAGCGTGAACACGTGCGCCATCTCGTGCCACAGCGTGGTGCCCCAATGGAAATCGCTGTCCGCGTGGCGCGCCGGGCTATCCATCGCAACGAGATAACCGAACGTCACGCCGAGCAAGCCGATGCCGGGAAGCCCCGACGTTCGCACGGCGAAGTCGTCGTGCTGCGGATACAGCTCGACGACCACGGGCTCCTTCAGCTCGAATCCGTAGCGCTTCGTGTACGTGGCAATCGTGCGATTCACGAGATCGAGTACATACGGCTCGATGACCGGCGCTTCTTTCTTGCTGAGCCTCAAGATGGAGCCGCGATTCGGCGGCGTGCCCGGCTTCGAGTCGGCCTCGTGGCGCGACACGACGAAGTTGCCGGCGTAGCTATCGATCAGCCGCAGCGTGTTGACGACCGGCGCGCTGTACGGGTCGCCGCGATACGCAATCTGCAGATGCTGTTGCGCCTCGTCGATCAGGTTCTCGCGCAGCAGATTCACGCCGAGGTCCGCATGCGCGGAGTAGAGATCCGGCTCGATTTCGACGGCCTTACGGTACAAATCGATGGCTTCGCGATACCTGCGCGTGATCACGTAGAAAAACGCCGGCGTCGCGTACGCCTCGCCGTAACCTGCGTTCAGCGCCAACGCACGTTTCGTCCACTCGCTGTTTACGTTGCCCTTCAGCAAATCGACGGAGGCCTTGAGCGCATAGACCTCGAGCGGCGAGAAGTCGTGCTTCTTCACGAGCGCAAGCGCCCGGTCGAGTTCCTTGTCGCCGGCGTCGATCGCGCCATCCTCGAGCGCGGCGCGTGCGAGCAGCAGATGCGCGGGGGCCGCCTGATCAGGCGCGTCGTCGATGACCTTCTGCGCGTACTCTTTGGTTTTCTCCTCGAAGCCGCTGGCTGCGACTTTGGCAAGGCCAACCATGGCCGGCGTATATTTCCCGTCGAGCTCGATGGCCTCCTGGAACAACTTCACGGCCTCGTTGTTCTGGTGCGTCGCGATGAACAGCTCGCCCCACCGCACCCGCAGTGGCACGTCCTGCGGATATTCCTTCATCGCGGTCTGGAAAAAGCCGTTCGCGGCACGCGCGTCGCCCGCAGCGCGCGCCGCGTCGGCCTTGATGCGCGTGTCTTTGCTCTCCGCGACGAGCTTCAGGTAGCAGGCCTGCGCTTCCGTGCGAGCCCCGCGATACAGCATCTGGTCGCACGCGAGGAGCACGGTGGGGCGATCGGACGCGTACTCGATCGGGAATGCATGAACACTCGGTACACAGCTCGCGACCACCAGGGCGTACGCGAGCTGCCGCGGAGTCATCAGGGCTTCCCCTCTGCGTCGATCTTGCCCTGCACTTCCGCGAGCTGCACGAGCAACTTTTGGAGCTGGTCGAGATAGGCGTCGCCCGACATTTGCTCGCGGCGCTCTTTCAGCGCTTCGATTTCGCCATCGAGCCGCTCGCGCTCTGCCGTCAACGCCGCGACCTCCGGATTCGAGGGCACGGCGGAAGGCGCCGCGCCGAGGCGCGCGACGGTGAAACGCGCCGCACCGCCACCTTTCATCTGCGGGTGCTCGGTCGCGAGCGTGCCCTGCTTCGTGAAGCTGTCGGCCACGGAGCGCGATGCATAGTCGAACGCTTCCTGCGCGGTGATGATGCCGTTCTTGTTGATGTCGGCCGCGCCCTCGGCCAGCGAGGCGGCGAATAGCTCCGCGAAGCGCGTGGCGTTGCGTTCGAAACCGCTGCGCGTCGCCGTGATCACCACGCGGTTGTCATTGGCCCAATCGAGCACCGCGCCGCTCGCGCTCGTGGCGTCCACCACGAGCTGCGACTTCGCGGGCAGCGCGCTCAGAAGCCTCTTCAGCTCGGTGCCGTCGATGTCGGGCCCCGGCAAGTTGAATTTATAGATGTCACCATCGAAGCTACCGTGCCCCACGAGCACGATGGCCACGCTGTCGGCCGGCTTGGTCCGCGTGCGCAACGAGTCGAATGCCTTCGTGACGGCTGCACGCGTCGCAGACTCGCCTTGCAGCACGAGCACGCGTTCGTTACCTGTCGTCCGCCGCGCGACGGCCGCGACCTCTGCCGTCGCCTTGTCGAACTGCTCCTGATATTTGGGTTCGCCGCCGAGACCGCCGACCACGAGGTAGTACAGGTCGGCCTGAGCGGGCCCTGCGAGCGCCGCACTGAAAATCAGCGCGAGCCACGCACACGCGCGGCCGTTCATAGCCGCCCCCAGAACAGGCGCAGCACCCACTCGCCCGTCTTCAGCGCGAGCAGCAACAAAAACACGATGGGCATGTTCCACAGATCGAGCACTTGTCGTTCGACGCTGCCCGCATCCGAAAAGCTCACGGCTTCCGGCAATCGGCGCATGTCCGCCACGGGGAAGTAGCTACCCCCGGTCGCGGCCGCAAGGCGCTCGAGCAGCGGCCGATTCTGTTGCACGTGATAGTGCTCGACGACACCGTCATCGCGCCGCACTGCGACGCGGGCGTCGCCCAACGTGTCCTTGCCGACCTGCGCCTTGGCCTCGAAACGGAACACGCCCGTGTGCGCCGTCTCGTAGTTGGCCTCGTAGACGCCGTGCTGCCCGGCAACGGGCGTCATTGCGAGCGTTGTCGCGGGCCCCTGGCCGTCGCTGACCTCGACGCTCACCTTAGCGTCGTCGGCGGCTTCGAATTTCGCATTGCGCACCTCGGCGCGCAGTTTGACCGTGCTCTCGTCGCCGTAGAACACGCGGTCGGACGTGAGCGTGACCGCCTGCGGAGCAGTGGTTGCGGCGGCTTGCAAAAGCTGGCGCCAAAACGTCTCGTGGCGCTGGTCTTCGTGCGGCAGCTGCATCTGCCAGCGCCACGTGCCGCCGGTCGCGAGCACATAGACGTTGCCGAGGCCGTAGCGCTGATGCACGAGCAGCGGCTCGATCTTGCCGCCGAAGTCGGCATCGAGCAGCGACTCGGCGCCGGGCTTGAGCTCGGCCACGTGCTGGAAGTCCGCAAGCTCCGGCATGCTGGCCCAGAGTTCCGCGTTCTTCTTGTCGTCGGCGTCGAGCCGCGTGATGGCCGACGTTCGGCCGAACGCGGTGAGCTTCGGCTTGGCGGGTTCCCGGACGAAGCTCGGGCCGTCGAGCATCGGCAACCGCACCGGCAAGATCTCCGCGACGCTGGTCGACGCCCAGCCACCGTCGGTGAGACCGCGCCGGCCGCCCATCATCAGGAGCGTGCCGCCGCGGCGGCTGACGAACTCGCGGATCAGGTCTTGCTGCGCTTCCGTCAATGCCGCGGCCTCGAAGCTGCCGATCATCAGCGCGTCGTAGTGGAACAGCGAGAGCTCGTCGGTCGGAAAGCCGTTCACGAGCTCGTCGGGCGTTTCAACTCCCTGGCGGTAGAACTTGTTCGGCGTGGTCTTGAGCAGGCTCGCGACCCGCACGGCGGGGTTATCGTCGATCGCGCGGCGAATGAACTTGTACTCCCAGCGCGGCTCGCCCTCGATATATAAGATGTGTCGGCGCTGCTCCGGCACTTCCATCGGCCGCATGCGCGAGTTGTTCACGATGTCGGTTTCGCCGGGCAACGCGTCGAGTGCGAACTTCAGATCGCGAACGCCGGCCTTGCCGACGTCGATGTCGACGAGCCGCGTCGTGACGCCCGCCGTATTGGGCAACTGGATGGACTGCGAGGCAATGATCGCGTCGCCGTCGTAGACCTTCAGCTGCGCGAGCGCGCTACCGCTGTGCCGAATACTGACCTGCGCACTGACCGTGGACCCCGGCATGCCGACGGCCGGCATTTGCACGTCTTCGAGCTCGAGGTCATTCGGAATCGTCTCCGCACCGACGCCCACCGTATGCACGGGCACACCGAAGCTCGCGATCTCCGCGATCTTGGCCGAGTCGAGCTCGTTCGAGTTGTCCGCGCCGTCCGTCACGAGCACCACCGCCGCGATCGCGCCGGACTGCGCGCCCCGCAGCAAGCCGAGCAACGCGTCACCGATGTGTGTGACAGGGCCCGGCGCCGGCACCTGGTCGAGCGCCGGCAGCTCGATCAGGTCGCGCGCAAACGAAAACAGGTTCACGGTGAACGACGACTTCAGCTTCGGCAGCGCATTGGCTTCGAGACTGTCGATGGCGATCTGGAGGCGCGACTTGTCGCCCTCGCCGTACAGCATGCTGCCGGAAGTATCGAGCAGGACGGCGACGGAATTTTCCTGCGGACGCAGCGTCTGCGTGACGAGCGCCGGGCGCCACACGAGCACGAGCAGCGCAGCGAGCAGCGCTGTCTGCAGGGCGCCAAGCGCGACCACGCGTACGAGACCGAGTGCGGGCTGACGGCGCCACAAGCCCATCGCCACGGCTACACCCGCGAGCACGATCAGCGCGACCAGCAGCCACACCGGCCACCCGCTCGCGAATACGAGTTCACCGCGTTCGAATGTGGCGCGAGAGTATTTGAAGAAGAAATCGAACAACCGCGGCTCCGCTATTGCCAGGCGCGGGGCGCGTAAGCGCACCCTCGCCCAACCTTACCCTGACCACTCCATCGACGCTCAGTCTGAACAAAACTCCAGACTGCCGGCCGTACAGGCCGGCGGTCGTTTTCAAACGGTCTGACCGGAGCTTACCGAAACGGCGCAGCCAACGCCTAGACCCGAAAATAGAATCGCTTGGTCGGCCGAGCCGGCGGAGCTACGATCGCGCGATGAACAGTGCGGACAAGAAAGCCGCGGTGGCCGATTTTCTGGCCCGCTGCAACGGCTATGCGGAGGGCCAGCTCGCGAAGTATCGGCAGGAGCTTCCCGCCGCCGATGCCGCCGCGGCGCTCACGATCCAGGACAAGATCGGCCACTGGACGGCGTATCGCGCCTTCAACGAGCACGCACTCGGTGAGATCGGCCGCGGTGAGCTCGACGACTGGTTTGCATGACGCCGCGAGAAGCTCGCTATTAGCATGCCCCGACGATGATCCACCGACTCGCACGCACAGGCCTCTTCGGTCTCGCGACCACGCTGTTCGCGCTGGTGGTCGCCGGCGACGATTTGAACGGCGCGCCCAACTGGCCGACGAACGAGTTTCACTTCACGCGCATGTACTACCAGGGCAATCGCTACGACCGCGGCTGGCGCGGCGGCAGCTGGACCACGGACTACCCCGAGGCGGAGGTGCACTTCACGATGGGCGTGGGTCGGCTCACGCGTGTGGATATAGGCGAAGCGCGCATGCTGAAGATCACGGACGACACGATCTTCAACTACCCGTGGCTCTACGCCGTCGAGGTCGGCCGCTGGTATCTCGACGACACCGATGCCGCGCGCCTGCGCGAGTACCTCGACCGCGGCGGCTTCCTGATGGTCGACGACTTTCACGGCACCCTGCAGTGGGGGACCTTCATGGAGTCGATGCAGCGCGTGTTCCCGGACCGGCCGGTGGTCGAGATCAGCGATCAGCACGAGGTTTTTCATGTGCTGTACGACTTGAACCAGCGCATTCAGATCCCCGGTATCGCGGCGCTGTCTCGCGGCCAGACGTACGAGCAGGACGGAGTGCAGCCGCACTGGCGCGGCATCTACGACGACACGGGTCGGCTCGTGGTCGCGATCAACTTCAACATGGATCTCGGCGACGCGTGGGAGCACGCCGACAACCCCTACTACCCCGAAGCCATGACCACGCTCGCGTACCGGTTCGCGGTGAACTACGTCGTGTACTCGATGACGCATTGAGCCGGCGTCGAGGCGGACGAGGCGACGGCCCGACTCTTCGCTACAATGCCGCGGATCGGTCCGACCCCTTTTTTCGAGGCACGAAGATGGACGGCGCAAAACAGACGCAGAGCTCGGTGGCGGAAGGATTGCTCAAGGCATTGAAGCGCCGCGGCATCGACCATGTGCTGGCGAACGCGGGCACGGACTTTGCGCCGGTCATCGAAGGCCTCGTTCGGCTCCAAGGCCAGAAAGACGCGATCCCGCGCTTCATCACTGTGCCGCACGAGAATCTCGCGATGGCCATGGCCCACGGCTACTACCAGGTCGCGGGCAAGCCGGCCGGCGTCATGGTCCATGTGACCGTGGGCACGGGCAACACAATCTGCGCGCTAATGAACGCCGCACGCGACAATGTGCCGCTGTTACTGATGGCAGGCCGCACGCCGCTTACGCAGAGCGGCCACATCGCCTCGCGTTCGGCGCCGATCCACTGGGGCCAGGAAAACTTCGACCAGGCGGGCGTCGTGCGCGAGTACACGAAGTGGGACTTCGAATTGCGTGCCGGCCAACCTGTCGACGAGGTCGTGGGCCGCGCGCTCGATGTCGCACTCGCCGAGCCACGTGGGCCGGTCTACCTGACGCTGCCGCGCGAAGTGCTGGCTGACGCGGACCGCGCGCAGAACGGGCTGCTGCCGCCGACGGAGCAAGCGCAGCCGCAGCCGAGCAGCAAACACATCGATCAGCTCGCCGACTTGATCGCGGCCGCCGAGTTTCCTCTGATCCTGACCTCGAACCTCGGCCGCGACACGAGCGCCGTCGGCGTGCTCGCCGCGCTCGCAGAGAGGCACGCGATTCCCGTCGCACAGCCGCACGCGAGCTGCGTGAACCTGCCCGCAAGCCACCCTTTCAACACGGGGCACGCGGGCACCGACCTGCTCGCCAAAGCCGACGTCATCGTCGTGACCGACTGCGAAGTGCCTTGGTACCCGCGCTACGCCACGCCGCGCGCGGACGCCAAGGTCATTCATCTCGGCGTCGATCCACTCTGGGTGCGTTACCCGATCCACTCGTTCGCAGCCCACCTCGCGATCCCCGGCAGCTCGAAGAGTGCGCTCGCACTCTTAGACGAAGCGCTGCAGGCGCGGCGGCTCGACCGTGACGCGGCCGAGAAACGCCGCGTCGCCGTCCTGGCCTTCAACGCAGCCGTCAGAGAGAAACGCGCGGCGGCCAATGCCGAGGCGCGCACCACCAAGCCCATTCGTTATTCCTACGTCGGCGCGTGCATCCGCGATGCGTTGCCGAAAGACGGCATCGTGGTCACCGAGCTCGGCGTAGGGCTCGACGCCATGGAGCTCGAGCAACCCGGCAGCCTCCTAGGCGTGAGCATCGGCGGCGGGCTCGGTTTCGGTCTCGGCGCGTCGCTCGGCGCGAAGCTCGCCGCACCGAATCGCATGGTGGTCAGCACCGTCGGCGACGGCAGCTATATGTTCGGCAACCCGACGCCATTTCATCTCGTGTCGCGCGCCGCGAAGCTGCCTACGCTCACGATCATCTGCAACAACGGCCGCTGGCAGGCCGTCGAGTCCGCGACACGCGTGGTGTATCCGGACGGTGCTGCGGCACATGCCGAGGAGATGCCGCTCGTCGAGCTGCAACCTTCCCCCGAGTTCACGAAAGTAGCCGAAGCGTCCGACGCATGGACGCGCCGAGTCGATGATCCGGCTGAGCTGCCGCGAGCGATCGATGCGGCCATGACAGCCGTGGCCGGCGGCAGGCAGGCACTGCTCGATGTGCGCATGGAACACGGCGTGCGCTAACCGGTGCGAGCCACGCCGAAATCTCTGACTCGCCGCGCGTGGCTCGAGCGCTGCGTTCGTGTCAGCGCCCTTGGCATGGCGGGCGCCGCGATCCCGAGCTTGCTGCGCCCCTTCGCGAGCGCCGCGCAGACGCTCGTGCCGGCACACGGCGTTCACGTCGTGCTGCTCGGCACGCAGGGCGGCCCGAACTTCAACACGGAGCGCGCCGAGACGGCGAACGCCCTCCTCGTCGACGGCACGCCGTATGTCGTCGACCTCGGCGAAGGCGCTCTCCCCGCGATGCGGCGGGCGGGAATAGGTTTGCGCGACGTGGGGCGCGTGTTCCTGACACATCTGCATGACGATCACAGCGCAGAAGTCACTTCGTTCCTGAGCCACCAGTGGTCGGACGGGCGCATCACGCCAACGGTCGTCGCGGGCCCGTTCGGCACGGCGAAGCTGGTGGACGCCGCGCTACAGGCGACCGAGGCGAACGCGGCGATTCGATTGGTAGACGAGGCGCGCAAGACCAAACCTACCGACATCTTTCGCGGCGAGGATCTCGCAGCCACGCCGGAACCGGTCGAGGTCTATCGCGATGAGCGCGTGAAGGTGTCATCGGTCGAGAACACGCACTTCCCCGAAGAATCGAAACGCCGCATGCCGTATCGGTCGCTGTCGTATCGCTTCGACTGCCCCGGGCGCTCGATCGTGTTCTCGGGAGACACTGCGTATTCAGCGGGGCTCGTGAAGCTCGCGCGCGGCGCCGATGTGTTCATCTGCGAAGCGATCGAAGTGGCGAGCATGCGCCAGGCGTTCGAACGCATGGTTGCGAACGGCGCGTACGCCGACAACCCCGAAGGCGTCTGGGACCACATCATCAGCACGCACACGACTACGGAGAACGCAGGCCGAATGGCGGCCGAAGCGGGCGTGGGCCTGCTCGTGTTGAACCATCTCGTGCCGGGCGCGTTGCGCCCCATCAGCGACAAAACCTACATCGCGGGCGTACGCCAGCACTTCAAGGGCAAAGTCGTCGTCGGCAAAGACCTGATGGTGCTGTGAGCGCGAAGGCGCATCAGCGCGCTGCCAGATCGGCGAAGGCGCCTTCCTTTATATAGAGGTTTAGCGGTTAGCGAGGCGTCGCGGCGGGTCGGGCAGCAGAGACGCGCCGTCGAAGTCGGCCAGCAGTTTCGCGAAGTCGTCGGCAGGCACTGCCGGGCTCACGTAAAAGCCCTGCACGGCGTCACAGCCGATTTTCTGCAGGAACGCGAACTGCGCTTGATCCTCGACGCCCTCCGCGATGACGCGCAGGCCGAGAATTCGTGTCATCGAAATGATTGCTTCGATGATCGACGCGGTCGTGTGGTTCGTCAGCATCTCGGCGACGAACGAACGATCGATCTTCAGCGTATCGATCGGGAAGCTGCGCAAGTAGCTCAACGACGAGTAGCCGGTGCCGAAATCGTCGAGCGCCAAACCCACGCCGAGCTGGCGCAACTCATGCAACAACGCGATCGCGCGCTCGCGCGCCGACACGATCACGGTTTCCGTGATCTCAATGCGCAACATCGCTGCATCGATTCCGCTCGCTGCGAGATTCGCGCGCACGAGCTCGGCGAGGTCCTGCCGCTGGAACTGCACACCAGAGACGTTGACCGCGATCGGAATGCGCGGCAGCCCTGCGCGCTGCCACTCGGCGGCCTGCTGGCACGCGCGCTCGAGCACCCACTGTCCGATCGGCAGGATCAACCCGGAATCCTCGGCGATCGGGATGAACGTCTTTGGCGAAATGTAGCCGCGCTGCGGATGCTGCCAACGCAGCAACGCCTCCGCGCCGATGATCTGCCCCGTCCGGATATCGATTTGCGGCTGATAGTGCAGCGCGAGCCCGTCGCCCTCGAGCGCATGCCGCAGACCCGTCTCGAGCGCGAGTCGCTCGACGGACGCCGCATTCATCGCGGCCGAGTAGTACTGGAATGCCGCCTTACCTTCCTGCTTCGCGTGGTACATCGCAGTGTCCGCGTTACGAATCAGGATCTCGCTCGACAATCCGTCTTCTGGATACGTTGCGATACCGATGCTCGCGGTCACGAACACCTCGTGACCATCGACGCGGATCGGCGTCTCGAGATGGGTCAGTATCCGCCGGGCGACTGTGCCCGCCGCAAACCGGTCACGCGTGTCGGGCAACAGCACGACGAACTCGTCGCCGCCCAGGCGCGAGATCACCGAGCCGTCGATCGGATCGACAGTAATTGTCTCGGTCGCATCGAACTTCTCACCGCTGTACAGCCCGAGGAGATCGTCGGTGCGAATCAGCGCGCTGAGTGATTCAGCGAGGTTGCGTAGCACCTGGTCGGCCGCCTGATGGCCGATCGTGTCGTTGATCAGCTTAAAATTGTCGATGTCGATGAACAGCACCGCGAACTCGGTACCCTTGCGGCGTGAACGCCCCAGCACCTTCTCGAGGTGCTCGTTGAACAGACGCCGGTTCGGCAATCCCGTGAGCCCATCCTGATATGCCAGCGCACGAATCTGCTCGTTCGACTCGCCGAGCCTGCGCAACGCGTCCTCGCGCAACGCCGCTTCCTTCTTCAGGGCCTCGTTGGCCGCACGCAACTCGCGCGTCTGCGCATCTATGACCGTCGTCATGTCTTGCACCTTCAGGGCCGCGAGCCGCGAGAGCTCCCAGCGGCGTTGCAGAGCGTGCGCGAGCTGTCGCACCTCGACGGTGTCGAACGGCTTCTTCAGGATCAGCACACGGTCCGTCTTGCCGAACGCGGATGTCATTTCTTCCCAGCTGTGATCGGAGTACGCCGAGCAAATCACGATCCCGACGTCTTCGTCCTCGCGCAACAGGCGCGCGGTCGTCTGAATTCCGTCGAGGCCGGGCGGCATGCGCACGTCCACGAACAGCAGTGCGTAGCCGCGGCCTTCGGCCCGCGCGCGGCGAACCTTTTCAATGGCCTCCTCGCCTTGATACGCCGAGTCGAGCTCGAAGCCCTCGTCCTGCGCCGGCGCCGGCGTGCCGAATAACTCTGCGTCGAGCGCATCGAGCTCGTCACGCGTACCCGCCGCTGCCGCGAGAATCTTGCGAAAATCGTCGTGAATCGCACGGTTATCGTCAACGACGAGAATCCGCCGATTCCGTTCGACCAGGTGCGAACCTGCGTTCGTGTCGCTCATTGGCTATGCCCCCGCTTCCGCGAACCCGATGCGTTGCGGCAACTCATCGGCGTACTCCACCGGCATTCGCAACACGAAGCTCGCGCCCTTTTGAAGCCCGTCGCTGTATGCGGTAAGGCTGCCGTCCATCTGTTGCGCGGCATTCGCGCAGTTGTGCAAACCGAAACCGTGCCCCGTCTTCTTAGTCGTGAATCCGTGGCTGAAGATCTTCGGCAGATTCTCCGGCGCGATACCGACGCCGTTGTCGCGCACCTCGATCCGCACACCGCCTTCGACACGCGCGATTGCAACCTTCAACTGCCGATTCGGTTGTGTCGAGTCCTCCAACGCATGCTTGGCGTTAGAGACCAGGTTGACGACGATCTGCATGATCTGATGCCGGTCGATGAGCACCGCCGGCAGCTTCTCGTAATCGCGCACGATCTCAATGTTCGCTCCGCGCAGCGCCGCCTCGCTGATCGAAAGCGCGGTTTCCGCTATTTCTTCGAGCGTGCACACCTCGGTCATGCCGTTGACCTTCGCGTACGATTGCTGCGCCGCGATGATCTTCTTCATGTGCTCGAGATGCGCAGACAGTTGCTCGATATTGCCGAGAATCGCCCGCTTCTCCTCGACGAGCGTGGCACCGAGCCTACGCAGGTATTCCGGCAGCTTTCGGCCGACGGGGTCCGCGACGAGATACTCCGCTAGCCGCGCGGAGTTCTCGTCGAGCAGACTGACGGCGCGGCTCAAACCCTCGACGGGCAGCGCCTTGACGGTGTCGCGCGCTACGCTCGCGCCGACGTTCACGCTGTTCATGACGTTGCCGACGTTGTGCAGCACGCCGGAAGCCACTTCAGCCATCCCGGCCCGCCGCGACATGTCGACGAGCCGCCCTTGCGCGCTCTCGAGCTCCTTGGTGCGCTCCTTCACGAGCACCTCGAGGTGATCGCGATAACGACCGAGCTCCTGCTCGGCGCGTTTGCGCTCGGTAATTTCGCGCGTAAGCGTCTCGTTCGCCGCCTCGATGGTGCGACGCTGCTGTTCCTGCTTGCTGTACAGCATCGCGTTCTCGATCGAGACCGCGATCTGCGACATGAGAATATTTAGTGCTTCGAGCCGACCGGGCGTGAATGCCCCGGCCACTTGGTTGTTCTCGAGATACACAGCGCCGATCAGCTTGCCTTGATGCGATACCGGAACGCACAGCACGGACTTCGACTTGTGCTCGCTGACGTACGGGTCGTTGCGGAACTTACCGCGTTGCGCCGCGTCGTCGAGCACCACGTGCTCGGACGTGCGCAGCACGTAGTTCACGATACTCTTCGAGCAGGCGGTCGATAGGCGCAGCGGCTCTGCCATCAGCACGCTCGCTTCGGCGGCGGCCGTCTTGAATCCTTGCACCAGGAACTCGCCGTCGGACTCGAGCAGAAGAACGACCGACTCCGCGCCCGCGTTCTCGCGGACGATGTCGAGCAGTTTCGCAAGCAGCCGTTCGAGCACGATCTCGCCGGCGATCGCCTGGTTAGCCTTCAGGAGCGCGGAAAGATCGAGCGAGTCCGAACGTTCTGCGGCGGGGCCGACAGTCGTCACGCCCGCCGTGATCGACACCGTCGCACCACGGCCGGCGCTCAGTCCGTGGCGGGCGACGAGATCGGCCACCATGCCGCTCGCACCCCACGCTTCGTACGCTCCGAGCGCCTTCTCAAGATACACGCGGCTGAATTCCGGTTTGCCGTCGCGGAACCAGAAGCGTGCGGCCAGATCGCACGCGAGCGATTCGACGTTCAGGAACGCGTGCTGGCGCGCGGAGGCGATCGCGCGGTCGTAGAGGTCGGCGGCTTCGATACGCCTCCCGGCGAGCCGCGCGCACTCCGCTTCGACCAGCAGGTGCATGTGCTCGTGGTTCGCGGCGCAAAGCCCCGCGAGGCGCGCGAGCTTCTCGCGCAGCGGAACGAGCTCTGCGTCCAAGTCTGCGTGCCGCGCGACCGGCGCATCGGCATATAGCGCTGCAATCGAGAGCGCGTAGAAAAGCGCGTGCTCGCCGCGCGTGTTGTAGCCCGCAGTGAACGTCTGTAACCCCGCGGCGACCCGCGCGATCTCGTAGGCGTCCTGGAAATCACCTGCGAAGTAGCGCTGTGCGGTGAGCACCATGTACCAGTCGGATTCCACCGAACGATTGCCACGCGCCTGAATCGCTGCGCCGAGTTCTGTTTCGTCGATGGCTAGCTTGCTTCCGCCCGGCCGCTCACCACGCAACCAGTCGACCAGCTTCAGGCGAACCTCGACGAATTCCTGGTTCGTCGTATCGTTGAGTCGCCTGAGTAGCGCGAGCCCGGCCTCCGTGTCCGCACGCAGATCGTTGAGGGGCATGCCCCGACACTGCAAATGCGTGAACCGGCGGGCGACGCTGTAGCCCGCGTGCAAGTGATCGCCAGTCTGTAAGCCGAATTCGATGGAACGGTCGAAAACGGGGATGCTCTCATCGATGGGGTCGACGCCGTGCGAGCCGAACACGCCGTGCAGCATGTATACGCCCGAAAGAATCGATGTCTCATTGAGCTTGTGCGCGAGATCGACGCCGACCTTGGTGAACCGGTACGCGTCCTCGTATTCCCCCAGCACACCCGAAAGTAGCGCGCCGAACGAGCCGTAGGCGCGCGCCGACAATCCGCAGTTGCCGCGCTCGAGCGAGAGCCGCAGCATCGCGCAGCAGAGCAGCGCGTACGACTCTTGATCGCTCTGATAGGCAGCCGGCAGGCAATGGCTCAGAAGCCCCATGAGTGCGATGGTGCCGGCGTCCTGCATCGGCGGCAGATCTAGCAGCTTGTCAATGCCGATGGCCTTCGAGCGTTCGCGAATGAACTGGATCTCGCGTTGGAGCATCGCGCGCACTTGCTCCGGTTGGTCCGGCAAATCGATGCCGAATTCGCGCGCCGCCGCGCGGCCGCACGCGAGCGCTTCCGGTAGCCTGCCGAGCATCTGCAGCACGTTCGTGCGCACGGCAGAAAGACTCGCGCGATCGATCAACGAGGTTGCGTGCTGCACCGCCGCGTCTAGGACCGGCAACGCTTCGGTCGCATCGGCCGTGAGACCGAGCGCCTCGGCAAGCCGCCGATGCGTGTCGTACTGCGCCGCATACTCCTGCTGCCACGCGCGCGGCCCGGCCAGCTCGACCGCGATTCGGAAGCTGCGGACAGCGAGGCCGTACGCCGTGGAGTCGCGTGCCTTCATACCGACGCGACGGTTCAGCTCGGCGAGCCTGCGTCGTTCGGCCTCGTCGCGAATCAGCTCGCGTCCGTGGTTCAGATGGCTAACGATGTCGAACAGGCGCCCATCGAACTCCGCAGGAGGCGTCACAGCCAGCAGCGCGCGGCCGATTTCGAGATGCAGCGTGGGACGTTCACTCTCGAACAAGAGCGCATACGCCGCCTGTTGCACGCGATCGTGTCGGAACGCGAACCGCCCATAGACGAGCGGCGACTGGCCGTCGGCATCGAGGCTCTCGAGCCCCGTCAGCGGCGCGACGAGACCGTCCTCGATGGCGGGACGCAGGGTCGCATCCGTCTCGGCGGGCGACAGCCCCTGCACGGTGGCGAGCACTCGCAGCTCGAACCGCCCACCAATGACGGCCGCAGTCCGCAGCGTCGCGCGCGTCGCAACCGGCAAGCGTTGTAGCTTTGCCGCTAGCAGCTCAGCGACGTTCTCCGTGATCGCCGCTTCGCGGACGGCTGCCGCGTCGTAGAGGAACGCGCGCTTCGCGGCATCGAACTTGATCAGTCCCTTGCCGTGCAGCGCCTGCAAAAACTGGCGCATGAAGAACGGATTGCCGCCCGTCTTCTGCTGAATGATCTCCGCGAGCGGCGCAGCCGTCGTTAGATCCTGATGCAGCGTATCGGCCACGAACTCCGCTACCTCGGCGACCCCGAGCGCTTTGAGTTCGATCGAGTGCACGGGAACGCCCTGCCTTGCCTGCTCTTTCACAGCGAGCATGAACGGATGCGTGGCCGACACCTCCGTATCGCGATACGTCAGCACGAGCAGAAGCGACTCCGTGGCGCGTGCCGCCACGATCAACCCCACGAGATTCAGGCTGGCGGCGTCAGCCCACTGCATGTCGTCCAAGAACAGCACGAGCGGATGCTCGTGCTTGCAGAACACCTGCACGAAGTTCTGGAACGCGAGGTAGAAGCGATTTTGCGCCTCGAGCGCTTCGAGCTCCGGCACGCGCGGCTGCGACCCGATGATCAGCGCGAGCTCCGGCACCACGTCGACGATCAGTTGGCCGTTCGGCCCCAGCGCATCACGAATCCGCGCGCGCCATGCAGCGATCTCTTCCTCGCTCTCGGTGAGAAGTTGTTGCACGAGCTCGCGTAGCGCGGCGACGAACGCACTGAACGGCACGTTCTGCTCGAGCTGCTCGAACTTGCCGGAGATGAAGTAACCGCGCCGACCTGTGACGGGCTGATAGATTTCCTGGACGAGCGACGTCTTGCCGATGCCCGCCTGGCCTGCGATCGTGATGGTCTCGACGCCGCCGCGCGCAACGCGCTCGAAGCTCGACAGCAGCGTCTTCGCTTCTAGCGTGCGGCCGTAGAGCTTCTGTGGCGGCTCGAAGCGATCCACCGCGTCTTCGCTGCCAAGCGGAAACGGCGCGACCGAGCCGTCGCGATCGAGCGCGGCGAGACAGCGCCGCAGGTCGGCCGCAAGCCCGCCGGCACTCTGATATCGCGTTTCCGGCTCCTTCTGAAGGAGTTTCAGCACGATGTCGGATAGCGCTTCCGGCACGCGCCGGTCGCGATCGCGCGGCGACACGGGCTTGCCGGCGATGTGGAAATGCACCATCTCGAGTGGATCGGAACTCTCGTGGGGCAAACCGCCAGTGAAAAGCTCGTACAGCGTGATACCGAGCGAATACAGATCCGCGCGGTAGTCGAGGCTGCGGTTCATGCGGCCGGTCTGCTCGGGCGCGAGGTACGCGAGCGTGCCCTCGAGGGCTGCGGGCGCCTGGAACTTGCTTTCTTCGCTGCGCAGCCGCGTGGCAATACCGAAGTCGACCAAAGTGCAGCGTCCACTGTCGGCGTCGTAGACGACGTTGTGGCTTGTGATGTCTTTGTGAATGACGTTGGCGGTATGGACGCCGGCAACGATGTCGGCGAGCTGGATCGCAATGCCTAACCGGTCGCGGATCGGTGCGCCGACCGAAGACTCGATCCACCTGCGCAGCGACACGCCAGGCACATCTTCGAGTACGAGCGCCGCCTGGCCATCGTGCCGCACGAGCTCGTAAGCTTTGACGACACCGGGGCACTCGAGCGAGCGCAGCAATTCGAACTCATTGCGGTAGCGCGTGAGCTGGCGCGCGGACACTGGGTGGCTCCGCGAGCGTTTGATGGCCACGCACGCACCGTCGCTGGTGCGTCGCGCGCGGTAGACCGAGGACACGCTGCTCTCGTGTATCGGTTCTCCGTGCTGATAGCCGGGAAGCTGCGCTCCCTCCACCCTTATGCCCCTCGTTGAATTTTCGCGGCCGCCGTCCCCTGTGCCCCAGCCCCGCCCAGCGCCGGGACGGCGGGCTATGCCGAACAGTCGGCTTCGAAGGCGAAACCTGCGCGGAACGGCGTCACAGTAAAGAGCCTCCCCTGACACGGCGGCCGCGAACTGAGGGCTGCAGGGCTATTCGGCGTCCGGCTGACCTGCGGGCGCGGCGCGCGCGAACGCCGGCTCGGCAATGAGACCGTCGGCGATGCGCTCCAGGGTGGGATATGGAGAGAGATCGCCGTGGAACCGGCGCGCGTTGTAGACCTGCGGCACGAGGCACACGTCGGCGACCGACACCGTATCGCCGAAGCAGTACCGGCCGCCGCTGAAACGCTTGACGAGCGCTTCGAAACTCGCGAACCCTTCCGCGAGCCAATGTGTGTACCAACGCGACTGCGCGGCGGCGTCGAGCTTGAGCTCGTCGCGCAAGTAATTGCGCACACGCAGGTTGTTCAACGGATGCATCTCGCACACGATCAGCTGAGCGAGCGCCTGCACGCGCGCCCGTGCAACAGGCTCCGTCGGAATCAACCGCGGCGAAGGATAGCGCGCGTCGAGGTAATCGATGATCGCGAGCGACTGCCACAGGATCGTGCCGTCGTCGTCGAGCACGGGCACCGTCGCCTGCGGATTCGTCGCCAGGAACGCGCCCTCCCGGTGCTCTCCCTGCGACAGATTCACGGGCACCGTCTCGTAGTCGACGCCTTTGAGATTCAACGCGATTCGCACGCGAAACGCTGCCGAGCTAAGGAAAAATGAATACAGGCGCATCCGCTATTCCCGTGACACGTTGGCGCGTGCGGCTTCGAGCCGCTGTGGCGTGCCGACGTCGATCCAAAATCCGTCGAAGCGCACGCCGCGCAGCTCGCCGCGCTCGATCGCGGCGTCGAGCACCGGCTTCAAGGGTCGCCGGCCCGGGGTAAGGCCGGCAAACAGCGCCGAATCGAGCACCGCGATGCCGGCGTACGTGTAGTTGCGCGGCTCGGTGCGCACGCGGCCGGCCGAGTCGAGGCCGAAGTCGCCGCGCGCGTTGTGCTCGGGGTTTTGCACCAGCACGATGGTCGGGCTCTGCTCCGTTGCCAACGTGCGGTAATCGAAATCGGTGAACACGTCGGAGTTCACGAGCACGAACGGCGCGGCGCCGAGTACCCGCAGGGCATGCACGATGCCGCCCGCCGTCTCGAGCGGCGGCTCACCTTCGTCGCTGTAGGCAATCGCGACGCCGAACCGGCCGCCGTCGCCGAGGTGGTCGCGAATCTGCGCGCCGCGGTAGGAAAGATTGATCACGATCTCGTCGATCCCGCACGCCTTCAGACGCACGACGTGACGCTCGATCAGGGACGCTCCACCGATGTCGAGCAACGGTTTTGGGCGTTCGGCGGTGAGCGGACCCATGCGCTCGCCACGCCCGGCCGCGAGGATCATCGCTTTCATCGCACGACCGGTCGCGAGCGGCTGCGGCAAAGCTCAGTCATCACGTGCAACAGTTCATCCAATCCGTTGAAGCAGCGCAGGGTCTATGCCATTGTAACCGCCTCTTCCTCAGCCGCACCTCGCCCTTGCAGTGAGCAGTCGTTCGATCTGCACGTTTTGGCTCGTCCTCTGTTTGGCGCGACAGGCGGCGGCCCAGGATCTCGGCCTGCCACCGGAGCCCGCCGCCGACACTCCGCCGGCCGAGTCGAGCACGTCGAGAACGATCGAAATCAACGCGAGCCACATCGACGTCGGCAACGACCAGCAGCTCAAGGCCGCCGGCAAGGTCGAGATCAAGACGCGTGAGGGCACGATTTCGGCCGAGAACGCCACGATGCAAGACGGCGACGTCGAAATCCTGGGCCGGGTGAGCTTCAACGGCCGCGACTTCACGGTGTACGGGGAAGACGCCGAGTACGACGGAGATACCGAGACTCTGCGTGTTCAAGGCGCCGGTTTCGACTTGCCCATGCGTCCCGCACGCGGCTCCGCCCAGGAGATCACGGTCAGCAGCGACAGCAAGATGTCGCTGATGCAGGTGCTGTTCACCACCTGCCCGGCGGATAACACCGATTGGGAGCTGCGCGCACGCGACGTCAACCTCGACGTGAACGGCGGCGTCGGCACGGCACATGGTGTGAAACTCGTCTTCAAGGGCGTGCCGATTCTGTATGCGCCCTATTTCACGTTCCCGTTGAACGACGAACGCAAGAGCGGCTTCCTGACGCCGTCGGTCGCCGAGCGCGATCGCACGGGTCTCGACATTTCGGTGCCGTACTACCTGAATCTCGCGGAAAACTACGACCTGACGCTCGACCCCCGCTACATGAGCAAGCGCGGCCTGCAATTACGCAGCGACTTTCGCTACCTGTTGCCGACGAGCGAGGGCGCGCTCGCTTTCGAGTATTTGCCGAGCGACGACAACGCGCAGCGGACGCGTCGCTACGTCAAATTCAATCACGACACCGAATTCGGCGATCACAAGCAATGGCAGGTACTGTCCGGCATCGAGGAAGTATCGGACGACGCTTACTTCGAGGACTTGGGCAGCAGCTTGAGTATCACGAGCCAGACGCACCTGGACCGTTTCCTCGACATCAATTACTTCGCGCCGAACTGGTCGATGCTGACGCGTTTTCAGAATTACCAAACGATTGACGCATTGCTGACCGATGACGAACGCCCATACGAACGCACGCCGCAGATGCTGTTCACGGGACGTTGGCTCGCAGGCAGGCTCTCGTTCGAGTCGAATACGGAGCTCGTGAACTTTCAGCGCAACGTCGGCGTCACGGGGTGGCGGCTCGACACGACACAGGAAATCAGCCTGCGTTTCGCGCGCGGCGGAATGTACCTGACGCCAGCGGTTGCTTTACGGGGCACCGACTACTGGCTCGACCGCGTCCCGTTAGGCGAGGACGCGACCCCGTCACGCGTGCTGCCCGTCACGAGCCTCGACATGGGCATGAAGTTCGAACGCCAGACGACCGGCCGGCGCACCTGGACCCAGACGCTCGAGCCGCGCCTGCTCTACGTGCGGACGCCGTACCGGGACCAGAGCGCGCTGCCCGTATTCGACACGATCCTGCCGGACTTCAACCTGATCCAGCTGTTCCGCAAATACCAGTTCGTAGGCCCTGACCGGATCGCAGACGCCGACCAGTTCAGCTTCGGCGTCACGACCCGACTCATCGATCCCGATAGCGGCCGCGAGCGCATGACGGCAACTTTGGGTCAAACACGCTATCTAAGAGCCCAACGCATCGCCCTACCCGGCGCGCAATTGAACGACGCCAATGCCTCGGACTACGTCGCCGAGGTGTCGATCGGCATACGCGATGCGTGGGCGCTCGACGTCGGCTATCAATGGAACAGTGAAACGGATGCCACGGCCCGCGTGGAAACACGCCTCGAATACCGACCGAAGGAAGACCGGCTCTTCGGCGTCGGCTATCGCTATCGGCAAGGCCTACTCGAGCAAGGCGATTTTTCGCTGGTCTGGCCAGTGGCACAGCGCTGGCGAATCATCGGCCGCTACAGCTACTCGTTCTTCGAGAAAGAGCCCCTCGAGACGTTCGTGGGGTGGGAATACGACGCGTGCTGTTGGCGCTTTCGCCTCGTGAACCGCAAATACGTGAGCCGAACGACCGGGCAGACCGACAACGCGATCTCGGTCCAGCTCGAGCTGAAGGGCCTGTCGAAGAGCGCCGTCACGCCTGACGAGCTGCTCGACCGTGGTATTCTTGGTTACAGAAAGATCGCCCGAGCGTACTGAGAAGAGCGAGTCATGAAGACCCTTAAAATTGCTTCCCTGGCCTTGTGCGCCGCCTCTTTAGCCGGGTTGAGCCACCATGCTGTCGCGCAAGAGCGCGGCCTCGGTGCGGGTGGCCAAATGCTCGACGGCGTCGCTGCGGTCGTCAATGACGGCGTCGTGCTGAAGAGCGAGCTCAGCGAGCGTATCGATTTCGTCCTCGCGAACCTACGCAAACAGCAGGAAGAGCAGCCAGCGGACAAGCGCCGCGCGCTACCGCCCAGCGCGATCATCGAGCAGCAGGTTCTCGAGCAACTCGTGCTGCGCGAGATCCAGCTACAGCGCGCCAAACGAGTCGGCATCAACATCAGCGACGACATGCTGAATGAGGCACTCACCCGCGTCGCGACCAACCTGGGCTACACGCTCGAAGAGTTGCCAACCGTGCTGGCCTCACAGAACGTCGACTACGCGGCGTATCGCGAGGACAGCCGGCAGGACATGATCATCGAGCAACTGCAACAGCGCGACGTGGTCAACCGCATTGCCATTACACCGCGCGAGCTCGACCAGTGCCTCACCAGCGCCAGCGTGAGCGCCACGAACGACTTCGACTACAACATCTCGCATATTCTGATCAGCGTGCCCGCGAACGCCACGGCGCAGGACATCGAGAAGGCGAAGCAAAAGGTCGAGGAGATCCACTCGCGGCTCGACAGCGGCGAGGACTTCGGCCGCCTGGCCGTGGCCACGTCGCACGCGCAGACGGCGCTCGAAGGCGGCAGCTTGGGCTGGCGCAAAGGCGCGCAGCTGCCGACATTGTTCAGGGACGTCGTCGTCCGCATGAAGCCCGGCGAGTACTCGCAGCCGATTCAGGCCGGCAGCGGCTTCCAGATCGTGAAGCTGAACGAGATGCGCGGCACGGAGCGCACGATGGTCGATCAAATGCATGTGCGGCACATTCTGCTGCGGCCGAACGAGATTCTGGACGACGCAGCCGTGCGGCAGAAGATGCTCGGCGTTCGGGCACAGGTCGCCGGCGGCGCGGATTTCGCCACCGTCGCGCGCGCCGTGTCGGAGGACCCACAGTCGGCCAGCGACGGCGGTGACTTGGGCTGGGTTTCGCCCGGCGACACCGCGCCGGACTTCGAGCAAGAGGTAGCGAAGCTGCCTTTGAAGCAGCTCAGCGAACCGATTCGGTCGCGGTACGGTTGGCACCTGATCGAGGTGCTCGAGCGACGCTCCCACGACATTACGGACGAGAAGAAGAAGGAAGACTGCGGGCGCCAGATTCGCGCGAGCAAGTCCGAGGAAGAGCGCGAGCTATGGCTCCGCCGGCTGCGCGACCAAACCTACGTCGACCTGCGCCACTAGGCGCATTGAGCGCCGGGTCCACGCCGGCTCGAGCTCGTGAATAGCACGCTCCCCTTGATCGTCGTGAGTTCCGGCGAACCCGCCGGCATCGGCCCGGACATTGCGCTCGCGCTCGGCTCGCGGTCGTTCGCCGCGCGGCTCGCCGTGCTTGGCGACCCCGAGTTGCTGGCAGAGCGGGCACGCGCGCTCGGCAGCAGCGTTCGCCTGCACGAGTGTGCGAGCCCTGCGGCCGTCGCGCCGCACCAGCCGGGTCACTTGCGAATGCTGCGTGTGCCGTTGCGTGCGCCCGTGCGGGCCGGCGAGCTCGATACGGCCAATGCGGCCTATGTGCTCGAGATGCTGCGCCGCGGCACCGAGCTCTGCGTGGCTGGCACCGCTGCCGCCATCGTCACCGCGCCCTTGCAGAAGAGCGTGATCAGTAACTCGGGCGTGAAATTCTCCGGCCACACGGAGTTCCTGGCGGAGCTGACGGGCACTGCACAAGCCGTGATGCTTCTCGCCGGGAAGTCGCTGCGCGTTGCGCTTGCCACGACGCACTTGCCGCTGCGCGCCGTTGCCGACGCGCTCGACGTCGCCGCGCTCACTAACATCATCCGCATCACGCACGACGACTTGAAGCGCCGGTTCCGCATTGCGAAGCCCCGCATGCTGGTGCTCGGCATGAACCCGCATGCCGGCGAGAGCGGCACGCTCGGCACCGAGGAGCTGACGCTGATCGAGCCCGCCGTGCGGGCGCTCACAGCCGAAGGCTTAACCGTGATCGGCCCTGTCTCGGCCGATACGGCATTCACCCCCGAGTCGCTCGCGCGCTGCGATGTCGTGGTGGCGATGTACCACGACCAGGGGCTGCCGGTGCTGAAGGCGTTGTCGTTCGGCGAGATCGTGAACGTGACTCTCGGCCTGCCGATCGTGCGGACGTCCGTGGATCACGGCACGGCGCTGCCGCTGGCCGGCACCGGCCGCGCGCGACCCGATAGCCTCTTCGCCGCCGTCGAGCTCGCGCTCGATCTCGTTTGAGCGGCCCGGTGCACGCGAAGAAGCGGCTCGGCCAGCACTTCCTGCACGACCCTGGCGTCATTCGCAGACTCGTCGACGCCATTCGTCCGCAACCGACGGACCTCGTGGTCGAGATCGGCAGCGGCCCTGGCGCGCTGACGGCGCCGCTCGTCGAGCGGCTCGAGCGGCTGCACGTTGTCGAGCTCGACCGCGACCTCGCGGCTGCCTTGCCCACGCGCGTCGCGCATCCCGAGCGGCTCGTGGTTCACGAAGGCGACGCGCTGCGCTTTGACTTCGGCGCGCTCGCGGCAGGGCCGCGCACTCTGCGCGTGGTCGGCAACCTGCCTTACAACATATCGACGCCGCTGCTGTTCCACCTTTTGGGCTTCGGTGCGGCGATCAAAGACCTGCACGTGATGCTGCAGCGCGAGGTCGTCGACCGCATGACGGCCGCCCCAGGCGGCAAGGAGTACGGCCGGCTCACGGTCATGCTCGCACTGTGGACGAAGTGCGAAGCGCTCTTCGACGTGGGCCCGGGCGCGTTCAGACCCCCGCCCAGAGTCTGGTCGACCGTCGTCCGCCTCACTCCCCACGACTCCCCCCCGTTCCCCGTGCGCGACCACGCGCGTTTCGCAAAGCTCGTCGCGCACCTCTTCTCGATGCGCCGCAAGACCCTCGGCCGCTCGCTGCGCGGCCAACTCACGGCGGAGCAGATCACCGCCACCGGCATCGACCCGATCGCGCGGCCCGAGACTCTCGCGCCGTCCGACTTCGCTCTTCTCTCCTCTCTCCTATAAACGCCCGCGATTGGATCCGGTGCCAACCATGACGCGTGCGCGGGCTCGAAGGTGGCACGCGGCGCGATTGGCACCGAACAAGTTCGTTGGTACGGTGCAGCCATGGCGACGTATGCGATTGGCGATGTGCAAGGCTGTGCGAAGGAGCTCGACGCGCTGCTGACGAAGATCGTGTTTCGTCCGTGGCGCGACACGCTGTGGCTCGTCGGCGATCTCGTCAACCGTGGTCCGGATTCGCTCGGCGTGCTCCGCCGCGTCATCGCTCTCGGCAGAAGCGCCATTACGGTGCTCGGCAACCACGACCTGCACCTGCTCGCGACCGTCGCCGGCCGCCGCGAACTCTCGGCCACCGACACGTTCCAGGACGTGCTCGAAGCGCCGGACGCGAAAGAGCTCATCGACTGGCTGCGCCACCGCCCGCTGCTGCACCACGATGCTGCCGCGGGCCGTGTCCTCGTGCATGCCGGCATTCCCCCGATGTGGACCGTACGCGAAGGACGTACCCACGCGCGCGAGATCGAGACCTTATTGCGCGGCCGCCGCTGGCGCTCCGCGCTGCGTGACATGTACGGTAACGAGCCCGAAACCTGGAGCCCGAAGCTCGACCGCGAGGACCGCCGCCGTTTCACGATCAACGCGTTGACGCGTATGCGGTATTGCGACCGCCGCGGCCGGCTCGACCTGCGCAATTCGGGGCCACCCGGCACGCAGCCAAAGGGCCTGCTGCCGTGGTTCGACGTGCCGGACCGCAAAGCGACCCGCGCCCACATCGTGTTCGGTCATTGGGCGTCACTCGGTTTGTTGCGCCGAGCCGACGTCACCGCTACCGACACGGGTTGCGCGTGGGGCAATCGCCTGACGGCAGTGAGGCTCGGCGACCCTGGCCGCCCCATCAGCGTCCGTTGCTCTGCAGCCACCCGCCGCCTGATCCGAAAACGGCGCAAGCGCAAGCGCTGAAGTTCGGAAAATCCCTACACCGCCGGCAGGCGGCTTTAGGCATAATGCCGCCCGCAGCGGGCTGTCACGGCCCGTGCTCGTGATGAGGGTCCGATGAAAACCACGTTGCCATTCAAGCTGCTCGATTGGATCGATGACAACCGCGAGCACCTCAAGCCGCCCGTCTGCAACAAAGAAATGTTCGCGGGCAGCGGGTTCATCGTGCAGGTCGTTGGCGGTCCGAATTCGCGCAGCGATTATCACGTGGACGAAGGCCCCGAGCTGTTCTACCAGGTCGAAGGCGAGATGCTGCTGAAAACCGTGCAGGACGGCGAGTTCGTCGAAATCCCGATTGGCGAGGGCGACATCTTCATGCTGCCGGCGCGCGTCCCGCATTCGCCGCAGCGGTTGCCGAACACAGTCGGCATCGTCGTGGAGCGGCCGCGCGAACCGCACGAGCTCGATGGCTTCCTGTGGTTTTGCCCGAAGTGCGCGAACAAGCTGTATGAGGAATACCTGCACGTGGCGGACATCGTGAATGACCTGCCGCCCGTGTTCGAACGCTTCTTCGGCAGCGCGACTGCGCGCACCTGCAAGCGCTGCGGCAACGTCGTACCGCCGAGGTGAGCGTGGCTCGCGCCCCGTTCTCTCCCGGCGCGGCCGGCGCCCGCGTGCTCGATGCCGCCGACGAGCTTCGCGACCTGCGGCGGCACTTCGAGCTACCGCGCGAACGCCGACGCACGCTGACGTATCTGTGCGGCCACTCGCTCGGGCTGATGCCGCGCGCGGCGCGCCGCGTCGTCGGCATGGAGCTCGATCGCTGGGCTAAGCACGCCGTCGCCGGCCATTTCCCCGACGAGCGCCATGGGGGCTGGCTCGACTACCACACGCAGTTCGCCGCGCCCCTCGCTGCACTCGTCGGTGCACAGCGCGGCGAAGTCGTCGCAATGAATACGCTGACGGTGAATCTGCACCTCATGCTGGCGACGTTCTTCAAACCCAGCAAGAAGCGGTACAAGATCCTGATCGAACGCGACGCGTTCTCGTCGGACCGTTATGCCGTGGAGTCTCAACTGCGCTGGCACGGACTCGACCCAAAGACCGCCTTACTCGAGATCGGGCCGCGCAGCGGCAGCTTTGAGCTCGATGCCGAAGCGTTCGACGAGACGCTGAAGACCGAAGGCGAGCGCATCGCACTCGTGCTGCTGCCCGGCGTGCAGTATCTCTCCGGCGAACGACTCGACCTCGCCGCGTACACAACCTGGGCGCAAGCCTACGGCTGTCGCATCGGCTTCGATCTCGCGCATGCGATCGGCAACGTGCCGCTCGCGCTGCACGACTCCGGCGCGGACTTCGCCGTGTGGTGCAGCTACAAATACCTGAACGCCGGACCGGGCGCGGTCGGCGGCTGCTTCGTGCACGAGCGTCACGCCGAGGCCTACGACCTGCCGCGTTTCGCGGGCTGGTGGGGCCACGACGGCGCGCGGCGCTTCCTCATGGACCCGCAGTTCGCGCCGTTGCGTGGGGCCGAAGGCTGGCAGCTCAGCAACCCCCCCATCCTGTCGCTCGCGCCGCTCGCCGCGTCGCTTGAAATCTTCGCCACTGCGGGACTGAGGCGGCTGCGCCGCAAGTCGGAGCGGCTCACGCGCTATCTCGAATGGCTGCTGACGACGGAGCTCGGCGAGCGCGCACGGATCTTGACGCCGCGCGAGCCCGCGCGCCGCGGCTGCCACTTGGCCGTGCAGTTCGATCCAGCGCCGCGCAAGGCGCAAACACTCACCGCACGACTACGCACTGCCGGCGTCGTGGCTGACTGGCGCCAGCCCAACGTGCTGCGGCTCGCACCGGTGCCGTTGTACAACCGCTACCGCGACGTCTACGACGCCGTCGCAGCCTTGAAACGCACGCTCGACGCATGAGCCCGGCGCCGCGCGTCGCGATCGTCGGCGGCGGCCCGGCCGGCAGCTTGCTCGCGATCTTGCTCGCGCGCCGCGGCGTCATTCCGACCGTCATCGAGCGCAGCCCGCAATTCGTGACTGGCCAGGCAGGCGGTCGCTCAATCAACCTCGCTTTCGCCGCGCGCGGCATCACGGCGCTGCGCCGCGCCGGCATCGACGCCGAGGTCGCGCAGCTTATGATCGCCATGCGGGGCCGCATGCTCCACGATCAAAGCGGCAAGCAACGGTTCCTGAGTTACGGCCAGCGCGCAACGGAAGAAATCTACTCCGTGTCGCGTGCGGCATTGAACGCGCTGCTGTACGAAATTGCCGCGAATCGCTACGGAGTACGGTACCGATTCGACGCAACCTGCGTCGGCGTGGACCTCAGCGATGGCGCACCGCTGATCGCCGCGGCCGACGGCAGCACGCAGCGGCTCGAAGCAGACGTCGTGTTCGCGACCGACGGCGCGGGCTCCGAGGTGCGCCGTGCATTGACGGACGCGGGCGAGATCTCGGCCACGGAGGACCTGCTCGACCACGGCTACAAGGAGCTCACGATCGCGGCCGCGCAGGACGGGGGGTTCTCGCTCGAACCGCACGCGCTGCACATCTGGCCGCGCGGCAGGTTCATGCTGATCGCCTTGCCGAACCCCGACCGCACGTTTACGGCCACGCTGTTTCTGCCGCACACGGGCGATCCGAGCTTCGCGAGCATTGGCCCGAACGAGGCGCCCGCATTTTTCCGGCGCGAATTCGCCGACGCCACGCCGCTGTTGCCGGCGCTCGCACGCGACTACGTGGGCCACCCCACGGGCCACCTCGGAACCGTGAACTGCAGCCCGTGGAGCTTCAAGAATAGGCTGCTGATGGTCGGCGACGCGGCCCACGCGATCGTGCCGTTCCACGGCCAGGGCATGAACGCGGCGTTCGAGGATTGCGTGGCGCTCGACGAGCTGATCGGCACGCATGGCCACGACTGGGGCGCGGTGTTCGCAGCGTTCGAGGCAGCGCGCGCACCGAACGTGAGGGCGATTGCAGAAATGGCACTCGAGAACTACCTCGAGATGCGCGACGAAGTACGCGACACGAAGTTCGAGCTGCGCGCGGCGTTGTCGTTCGAGCTCGAGCGGCGCTTTCCGGGGCAATGGGTGCCGCGCTACTCGATGGTGATGTTCCACCCCGAGATCTCGTACGCGGAAGCGCAGCGGCGCGGCGGCCTTCAGTCGGGCATCCTGCGCGAGCTGACCGCGCACGCCGGCGCGCTGACCGACATTGATTTCGCTCGCGCCACCGAACTCGTGAACACGGTCCTCGGTTAAGCTACGCCAGCACTTACAGGAGGCGAATTCAATGATCGACCACATGGGCCTCACCGTCAGCGACCCTGCGCGCAGCCGCCACTTCTACGACATGGCGCTCGCGCCGATCGGCTACGAGGTGCTGATGGAAGTGCCGAAAGACTTCACCGATGGCCGCGCGGTACTCGGTTACGGCGTCGATCCGAAGGCCGATTTCTGGGTCAGCGAAGGCACGCCCAATCAGCCGCGCCTGCACGTGGCCTTTCGCGCCGAGCGGCGCGAGCAGGTCGACGCGTTCTACCAGGCGGCGCTCGCGGCCGGCGGCAAAGACAACGGCTCACCTGGGCTGCGCCCGCACTACCATCCGGATTACTACGGCGCGTTCGTGCTCGACCCCGACGGTCACAACATCGAAGTCGTCTGCCACACGCCGTAAACGCAGCACCGTCTTAGCGGCGCACCTCGATCATCTTCCAGCCGTTGCCCGACGGATCGCGGAAGCCCGCATCCACGGCGCCGTAGCGCTCGGATGCTGAGCTTCGATCATCCGAGCGCCAGCCAAATCCCGACGCCCACCATCAAACTACCCGCGACGCGGTTCAGCCAGTGCGCCTTGCCGCGGCGGTGCAATTGTTCGCTCAACGCCCGACCGCCGTGGGCATAGATCTGCAGGGAGATGAACTCGATGACGAGCATGAGCGCGAGCATGGCCAGCAGTTGCGGCAACAGCGGGCGACCTTTGTCGACGAAGGGCGGCAGCAACGCGACCATGAACGCCCAGGCCTTCGGATTCGATACGGCAGTGATGAACCCCTGAAAGATCAACGAGGCAGCGGAGCGCCGGCGGTCGCCTTCCTGCAAATTCAGCCGCGGCGGCTCCGATCGCCAGGTCTGCCAACCCATGTAGACGAGGTATGCCGCGCCGATCCATCTAAACACCGCGAACGCCGTGGGCGCCTGCAACAACAGCGCCGCGACTCCGATGACGGCGGACGTGCCGACGAGGGCGACGCCTGCGAGCTCGCCTGCCAACATCCACAACGCACGGCGCACACCGACGCTGATGCCGAGCGACATCGCGAGCGTCATGCACAGCCCAGGCGACATCGCAACGAAGAAGAAGGTGGCGCCGAACGTAATCAGTCTAGTCAGATCCATGGTCTCACCCATGACTCCGCATTTGCACGACGCAGAAGCACGCGCGAAGAAATGCGGCGGCCGTGTCCGAGACTCACGCGGCCTCGTTGGCCGATCGAGCCCGTCGATACGCAACCATGGCGACGAATATAGCGCAGGCGATACCCACTGCTGCCGGGAATAGGACCGTGGTCAACGAGTACTGCTCGAGCGCGGCGATGGCGAGCACGTTGCGCACGGCCCCCAAAAGGTAGAAGCCGATACGCTCCTCGTACGGGCGACTGAAAGCGGAACGGAACGTCGGACCGAACCCGGCAAGATCGACGCCGGTCAGCAAAACCACGGCGAGCAGCGGATTGGCCGTCAACCACCAGCACGGCACGGCCACGAGCGCGATTGCGAGAAAGATCCATGACCAGCGAGCTGAGCCACGAACACGATCAGGTGCCGAGCGCCCAGACGATCCAAGAAAACACATGCGGCTTCGTGCGCCCCTGATGTATGGAGCGCACGTAGGGCACGAACATCACGAACGTCAGGATGACGGCCGTTGCAGCCACGAGTTCCTTGTGCATAGCACCGAACCTCGAAGACCCGGCGCACCCGCAGCCTTGCTGCTATGCGAACAGCACCCAGCAGATCAAGGCGCCGACCACGGTCATGCTCATGCCCCAGGCCAAGAGCTGATTGAACAGCCGCCGGCTCGCATCGCCCGACGGAAGTCCCGCGATGCAGAGCGCGCCGATCGTCGATAGGGGCGACACATCGACGAGATGCCCCGCGATGTTCATCGTCGACGCGATCCCGAACGCGTTGCCGCCACCGAGATTCTCGACGAGCCCCGGCACCGTCGGCAGGAACGCGGGCAGCACCACGCCCGACGTGCTCGAATACGCAGACACGATACCGATGATCACCGCGAGCTCCGGCACCACCGTGTGCTGCGTCGCGATGCTCGACAAGAGGTCCGTGAAGATCTTCATGCCACCGGTCTTCTCGAGCAGACCGATGAGCACCGTCACGCCGCAGACCATGAGGATCGTGCTCCATGGCATGCGCTTGATGGCTTCGCCATCGTCGGCCGCACGCAGGAGCACCAGCAGCACGGCGCCCGTGAACGCGGCCATACCGATGTTGAACTTGAAGAAGACCACACCGAAGATCAGCACGAGAATCATCCCGAGCGTCGTGGCCTGATGCCGGTCCAGCGTTTGTCGCGGTTCGTTCTCGATCTCGACGCGCTCGGAACGCGTCAGAAGCTTCAATCCGCCGAACAAGAAGTAGCCGGCGAAGGCGACGATCGCGTGCGCAACCAAGTTATAGAGCCACGTATCAATCTCGTACCCTGGCAAACCGATGCGATTCATGAGCCCCGTCACGATGAGGCCCGTCGGCGCGAGCGGCGACAACGAACCAGAATTGCAGCCGTTGCCCACCATGATCGCCATTAGAAATGGCGAGATGCGCATGCGCAGCGCCGTTGCCATCGCGACGGGTGCGAGCAGCCCCGTGGTGGCGATGTTGCCGGGACCCGCGGACGCGATAACCGCGCCGAGTCCGAAGTACATGATCGGTACGAGTCCCACGCGGCCGCGGCACAGACGCATGGCGTTGTGCGCGACGATGTCGAGCGTGCCGTTCACGTGCGCCTGGCTGAACAGCAACGTCACACCGGCCAGTGTGAGAAATAGATCGACCGGAAATCCGGCAGTGACATCGCGCAGCGGCAGCTTCCCCACATACACGCCGATGACCCAGGCCAACGCGATCGCGAGTAATCCGACATTTAGACGCGACGTGCAGCTCAATATGACCGCGAGCGCGAGCGCCGCGAGAGTGACTTCCCCCAAGCCCATCTTTAGTTATTCTCCATGCTCTCGACCACTTGTCTCGTCATACCCAGCGCGAGCTCGTGCTCGCCCACGAACACGTGGTTGCCGCGATCTTTGCGTAGCACCGCCGCATCATCGTCAGTATGCGCTCGCACCACGATCTCGATATTCGGCTGCACCGTTCGCGCGTGCTCCGCGATGGTCCGCGCCTGCAACGCGTCCGAAATTGCGATCACAATCAAGCGCGCACCGGTCACATGCGTCCGTTTCAGAACCGCCGTATCGGCGGCGTCACCGGACACGGCCGGGATGCCGCGCTTGCGCAACCGCTCGACAGTATCGCGATTTTGCTCGATGACGACGATCGAAATGCCGCGCTCGATGAGCGCCGTACCGATTCGCTCCCCTACCCGGCCGAACCCGACGATCAGCACATGGCCCGCGAGCCTATTCGACGGCACGTCGGTCGGCAACTTCGCGAGCGCGTCGGTGGGCCGTTCCATGTAGCGCGCGAGCCGCGAACGCGAGCGAATCCACGCCACCGCAGGCTTCACGCCGCCGAACAGCAGCGGATTCAAGGCGATGGAGATCAACGCCCCCGCCAGGATCAGGTTCTGCCCTTCCACGGGCAACAGCTTGAGGCTCACGCCGAGCCCGGCCAAGATGAACGAGAATTCGCCGATCTGTGCGAGGCTCGCCGATACGGTTAGCGCCGTGTTCAGGGGGTAGCGGAACGCGAGCACGATGGCGAATGCGGCAAGTGTTTTGCCCACTACGATGATGCCGACCACGGTCAGCACGCGCAGCGGCTCCATCAGCAGCATGCGTGGATCGAACAGCATGCCGACCGACACGAAGAACAGCACCGCGAACGCGTCGCGCAGCGGCAGGGTTTCGTTCGCGGCGCGGTGGCTCAGCTCCGATTCGCGCATCACCATGCCGGCGAAGAACGCGCCGAGCGCAAAGCTCACGCCGAACAGCGCGGCCGCGCCGAATGCTATGCCCACGGCCGCGGTGATGACGGTGAGGGTAAACAGCTCGCGCGAGCCTGTGCGCGCCACCTGCGACAGCACCCACGGCACGAGGCGCTTGCCGAGCAGAAGCATCAGCGCCACGAACACGGCCACCTGGCCGAGCGTGATGGCGAGTGTGAGGCCGAGGCCGCGCGCTGGAGCTTCTGCCTCCACTGCCGGAGCGCCGCCGAGCCATGCTGCGAATGCCGGCAGCAACACCAGGACGAGCACCATCGCGAGGTCTTCCACGATGAGCCAACCGACTGCAATGTGGCCGTTCAGGGTCTCGAGCGCGCCACGGTTCTCGAGCGCGCGCAGCAGCACCACGGTGCTCGCCACGGAGAGCGCGAGCCCAAACACGACCGCGGCGCCAAGGTTCCAGCCCCAGAGCGTCGCGACACCCGCCCCGAGCGCCGTGGCAACGACGATCTGCACGATGGCGCCTGGCACGGCGATCTTGCGCACGGCCAAGAGATCCTCGAGCGAGAAATGCAGCCCTACGCCGAACATCAGCAGCATTACGCCGATCTCGGCCAGCTGCTGCGCAAGCGAAACGTCGGCGACGAAACCCGGCGTGCTGGGGCCAATGATGACGCCGGCGATGAGATAACCGAGTAACACCGGCAGCCCGAGCCGCACAGCCATGAAACCGAACACCATGGAGAGACCGAATGCCGCCGCGATCGTCGCGATTAGAGTCACCTCATGCGGCATCGGTGCTCTCCTCTACGGCGTGGAGGCGGAGCGCCTGAATCGCGCCTTGAAGACCTCGATGACGATGGGCAGCACAGATATGCCGACGACAGCCACGACCGCGAGACCGAAGTTCTCCTTGATGATGGGCTGGCTGCCGAAGAAGTAACCGAGCAGCCCGAAGCTCCACACCCAGAGAATGCCGCCGCCGGCGTCGAACGCGAGGAAACGCGGGTAATGCATGCGGCCCACACCGGCGACGAAGGGCGCAAACGTCCGCACGATCGGAACAAAGCGCGCCAGCACGACGGCCTTGCCTCCGTGCTTGTCATAGAAGCTTTGCGTTCGCAGCATGTGCTCGCGCTTCAGAAACCGCGTGTGCCGTTCCGTGAAGACGCGCGGGCCGATGGCCCTACCGATGAAGTAGTTCGTGTTGTCGCCGATCACCGCCGCCGCGGTCAGCAACAGCAGCACGGCGGTGACGTCGATGGCGCCGGTGGCCGCGAGCGCGCCCGTGGCGAACAGCAGCGAATCGCCGGGCAAAAAAGGCGTGACGACGACGCCGGTCTCGAAAAAGATGATCAGGAACAGCAGCGCGTAGATCCACAGGCCATACGTACCTGCAAACTCGACCAAGTGGCGATCGACGTGCAGAAACAGATCAAACGCCGCCGTCAAGAAGTCCATTTCCCCGCCTTAGTCAACCGAGGGGTCGCGTTCGTGCTGCGCGATGACAATCAATCGAGAAGTTCTGGATCGGGTACTTACGTCAAATTTTCGCGGCCGCGCACGACGACGCCCTTCCCCAACTTTGAGTTCCACACACCGTACGCGAAGTAGAGCACGATGCCGCCGGCCAGATAGATCAAGAAAAAGTTCCGCGTGGCTTCGTGCGCCATCAGAGACATCAGCAAAAACAGACACATCACGGCACCCAGAATTGGTGTGATAGGGAACAGCGGGGTTTTGAACGGCCGCGACATCTCCGGGCGCACGTAGCGCAGATAGATCACGGTAAAGCACACGATCGCGAACGCCAGCAACGTGCCGACGTTCGTGAGGTTCGCGAGCGCGTCGAGGCCCATGAAGCCAGCGAAGCCGCACGCGATGACTCCGACGATCAGCGTGTTGATCCACGGCGTCTTGAACTTCGCGTGGACGTGCGAGAACACCGGCGGAATCAGCCCGTCGCGCGCCATCGTGTAGAAGATCCGCGTCTGCCCGTACAGCAGCACGAGCATGACCGAAGAAAGCCCCGCGATCGCACCGATCTTCACGAGCACGCCGAACCACGGCAGGCCGATCTGGTTGACCGCCTTGGCGATCGGCGCGGCGTCGTTGAGATCGGTATAGGGGACGATCCCGACGAGCACGCCGGCAGTGAGGATGTAAAGGACGGTGCAGACGATCAACGACCCGAGAATGCCGATCGGCATGTCGCGCCGGGGATTCTTCGATTCCGCGCCGGCCGTCGACACGGCTTCGAAGCCGATATAGGCGAAGAAGATAGTCGCAGCCGCCGTGATGATTCCGGAGACGCCGTACTGTCCGGTGTCCCGCGCGGTTACCACTGCCCAGAGCGCCGTGCCGATCTCGCTCCAAAACCCGGTCTCGGCTGCGGGAGGCGGAACCGCCGTCGGAACCAGCGGGAACCAGAGCGCAGGTTTCACGAAAAAAGCGCCGATCACGATAAACGCGACGACGACCGTGACCTTGATGACCACCACGACGTTGTTCACGAACGCCGACTCCGAGACGCCAAGCACGAGCAGACCCGTAACCGCAACGATCCCGATCACCGCTGGCAGGTTCACGACTCCGGTGCCAACCTGCGCGCCCGTCACGAAGTCGCTGACCGGTGTTCCCGGCGCTCCGCGTAGCGCGGCTGGAATGTCCAAGCCGAAATCGTGCAGGAAGCTCGCGACGTAGCCCGACCACCCGACTGCGACCGTCGACGCGGCGAGCCCGTATTCGAGCACCAACAGCACGCCCATCACCCACGCGGCGAGCTCGCCGAGCGACGCATACGAATACGAATAAGCCGACCCGGACACAGGGATAGCCGACGCGAGCTCCGCGTACGACAGCGCGACGAACGCGCACAACGTGCCCGTGATGATGAACGAGATGATGATCGCAGGACCCGCGAATTGCGCCGCAGCTCGACCTGTCAGGACGAAGATACCGGTGCCGATGATGCAGCCGATACCGAGCAGCACGAGATTGGTGGCGCCGAGCGTTTTCTTGAGCTCGCCGTGCTCGTGCTCGTCGTGCATCTGCTCGACCGATTTGCGCGCGAAGATCCGCCCCAAGGAAAGTTTGGCCACTACAGGACTCCTGCGGGGTCGAGATGCACTTCCGGGACTCTACACCAGGCCGCTTCGGGCGGGGTCATTGCCGAGCGACTTCGATCTCGTACAGCTGCGGCCAGTTCTTGCCCGTCACGAACAGCCGCTTCGCGGCCGCGTCGTACGCGATGCCGTTCAGCACCGCTTCGCTGCTGCGTGCGTTCTTCGGGTACAAAGCGGCGAGATCGATCCAGCCGAGCACCTCACCCGTCGTCGGTGAGATGCGGGCGATGCGATCGTCGTACCACACATTCGACCAGATCTCGCCGTCGATATATTCGAGCTCGTTCAGCTTCATGACGGGCTGGCCGCGATCGCGAACTTCGATCTCGCGCACCACGGCGAACGTCTGCGGATCGAGGAACCGCAGCTTGGCCGAACCGTCGCTCAGGATCAGCTGCTTGCCGTCCTGCGTGAGGCCCCAGCCTTCGCCCGTGTACTGAAACGTGCGCTGCTGGGTGAACGTGGCCAGGTCGTAGACGATGCCTATACCGTGCTGCCAGGTGAGCTGGTACAGGTGGCCATCGAGGATCGCGATGCCCTCGCCGAAATACGCGGCGTTGATCGGCCGCTGCTTCTCAACACGGCCAGTGGCGAGATCGACCTTGCGGATCGTCGACTGACCGTACAGCCCGGTGCCCTCGTAGAGCTGGCCACCCGCAATCGCGAGCCCCTGCGTAAACGCGTTTGGATCGTGCGGATACACGGCTACGACTTTGAAGCCAGCCAGTGGCGGAGCGGAGCGGCCATGCAGCTGCGCCCATGCGGCCGCACCGACGGCGACAGCGGCGAACGCGCAAGCCGCGAGCCATTTGACCTGCACTCGAGGCGCGGAGGGCGTGGGAGCGGCCGGTCCACCGGCGGAGGCAGTCGTTGGCATGTGGCTAGCTTGGCAAACTGCCCCGCAGCCAGCAAGCGAAATGACTAAGGCTGCCGCTGTGTGGCGTCGAACTCGGTGCGCAGCAGCGCGTACACCGCGTGGTCCACGAATCGGCCGTAAAGGTTTTCACGCCCGCGCATGACGCCTTCCAGCTTGAAGCCGAGCCGCTCCGGAATCGCGCGGCTCTGGGTGTTTTCGGTCGCGGCGGCGATCTGGATGCGATTCAGGTCCAGCGTGAGGAAGCCGTAGCGAACGACGAAGTCGCAGCACTGCGTCATCGTGCCATGGCCTTCCCGTTCTTTCGCGAGCCAGTAGCCAATCTCGCCCGCACGATTCACGCGGTCGATCGGCAGGAAACCGACGACACCCGCGAGTGCGCCCTCGTACAGGATGCCGAACACCGGTCCGCGCCCTTCCTTGCGCTGCTTCATCGTCGCTTTGAGATACGCGCGCGTGTCGGTTTCGCGCGTGACCACTTCTAGCCACGGCAGCCAGCGGCGCAGGTGCTCCCGATTGTCGTCGGTGAGCAGGAACAGCTCCCGCGCGTCGTCCTCGTGCAGCACGCGCAGCGCGGTGGAAGGGTCGATGACGAACATGGGACTGCCCCTGCGAGGGGCGGGACTACTGACGTTGGTCGGGGCTTACGGCGCGGCGGTAATCGACCACCTCGCGGAGGAACCCAAGGATCTCACGCGAACTGTAGTGCCGCGAGGGCTTGAGCTCGCCGCGCTGCGTGTCGCAGATCGGTTTGCCATCCGCGGAGTAGAACATCGCGAGCGGGATGGTGTTTACGGTCATGCCGAGATCGCGCTCCACGCGCGCGCTCTTCGCCGAGTCGCCGACGTCGACGTTGACCATCTCGAAGTTGCGCTCGGCGTACGCGTGCGTTTCCGGATCGCGCAGGTTTTTCTGCAGCGTGAGGCAATCCGGGCACCAGTTGGCGCCGAACGTGACCATCAGCATCTTGCCGCTTTCGGCCGCGCGAGCTTTGCCGGCCTCGACCGCCATGCGTGCGTCGACGTCGGCTTTGTACGGCAGGTTCGTCGCGTCGAACCCCCAGCGCTTGTAGAACACTGCGTCGTCGCTCGATTGCTCGAGCGCGAGCACCGTTACGCCGACCAACGCGGCCGCACCGACATACACCCACAGCCGCGCCCGGACGGCGGCGAACAAGCGTGTGGTGAGCCGAACGGTTCTCATGGCCAGCGACAATACACCGCCCGCCGCGCCAAAGTCATGCCGGTTAGGGCCAAGAAAGCCTAAGGGCCCTTCGGCCGGAGGGCTACCCGCCGTTCGGCAGGCCGTCGAAAAACTCCACGACGCCGGTCTCCAGCGAGTATTCGGCGCCGACGACCAGAAGTCCGTCGCGGGCGATCAGCTCTTCCAAGATATCGGAGCCGTGCCGGAGCTGGCTGGCGGAGACCCGCACGTTGGCCCGCACGGCGTCGCCGATGAGGGCAGGCGGGTTATGTCGCAACTCAGTGGCGAGCAACGGCTCGACCGACGGCCGAACGCGATCGACGATCGCACGCAGGTTGCGCGACTGCTTCTCGCGCGGCTGGCGCAGCTCGTCGAGCGTGGCGATGATGGCGCCGCAGCCGGAGTGACCGAGCACCACGACGAGGCGCGTGTTGAACCGCTCGGCAGCGAATTCGACGCTACCAATCTGCGATGGCGCCACGATGTTGCCGGCGACGCGGATCACAAACAGATCGCCGAGGCCCTGATCGAACACGAGCTCGGCGGGCACACGCGAATCGGAGCAGCCCAAGATAATCGCGAACGGCTCCTGGCGCTCCGTGAGCTCCGAGCGGCGCGTCTGGCCGATCGGCGCGTCGCGGCCGCGTTCGGCCACGAACCGTTTGTTGCCGTCCTTCAGGAGCGTGAGCGCCTGCCGCGCCGTGACCATTCGCTTAAATCTCCGCCTCTACCTCACCGGCCGGCACTCTAGCATCGCGGGCACGCGCCTGCGCTAGTCCCGCGGCAAGGGCAGCTGAGTGATCGAGAACGCAAACCGATTGCCGGAGGCCGAGGCCAGCTCGACATCGGCCTTGCCGGCGCCCGGAGTCACGAGCTGCGGCTCGGCCGCGAGCGCGAAGTCGTGGCCGTCGTATTCGTATATGGCGGCCCACACGGTGACCGCGCCCTGCTCGTCCAGCGTGGGCACGAACACGGCCTTCAGAAGCCCGTCCATGCGAATCTCGGCGGCCTTACCGTCCTCGGCCACGAGCCGGTTCACGCGCACGCGATCGTGATCGTTCTGCGCGATGTTGATATCGAGCGAGACGCGTTCCACGCGCGGGGCGTTGATGGTGACCTTGTGCGTTTGTCGAAAGTCCTCGAGCAACGCGTCGCAGGCGGGCTGTTCGGTTTCGCAGAGCGCGGCCAGATCGATCATGCCTACACCGCCGCTCTCGACGACGGTGCGTTTGACGACAGCGGGATAGACGGCGTGGCCTTCGGGCGTGAAGAACCATTCCACCGCCGCGCCATGGTCGCGGCTTGCCACCACGATCCAGCCCTGCTGACTGCGGCTGGTTGCTTTGGGATCTTTACGCAGCGCATCGCGCACGGCGGCAACTGTGCCGTAGCCGAACGGGGCAGCGTCGCCGGCCCAGGCGGTGCCAGCGGTTGCGAGCGCTACGACAGCGACGAACAACACCGCGTGCGAACGGCTACGCATACGTCAGCCCCCAGTACCCCACGTCGACCCAGCGACCGAACTTCCAGCCCACCTCGTTGAAGATACCGATCTTCTTGAATCCGAGCTTCTCATGCAAGGCCACGCTGGCTTCGTTGGGCAACGCGATGCAGCCGAGCACGCGGTGCGCATCGCGCTGCGGCAGCGCAGCGAGCAGGCGGCTGTAAAGCGCCGTGCCTAGTCCGCGGCCGAGCGCGTCGGCGGCCAGATAGATCGTGCTCTCGATAGCGAAGCGGTAAGCGGATCGCGTCTTCCACGGCCCTGCATAGGCGTAGCCCGCGACGGCGCCCTCGGACTCGATCACGAGCCACGGGAAGCGCTTGCGAATCGCGGCGATCCGCCCTGCCATCTCCGCCACGGCGATCGGCGTCTCCTCGAACGTGACGACCGTTTCTCGGATGTAGTGGTTGTAGATGTCACAGATGCGCGGCACGTCCGCGTCAGTGCAGTCGCGAATCGTTGGTGCGGTCATCGCAGCTCAGTGTGCTTGTGGGTCGATGGGAGATCCAGCCGCATGATCAACGACTCGGGCGTCGAGCGCGAGTCCACCGGGGTGAAGCCGAGGCTCTCGTACAAGGCCAGCGCGGCGGCGTTGTCGCGATAGACCGCAAGCGTCACGGCTCGCGCGCCGATGACGTCGACCGCGTGCACCATCAAGAGCCGGCACAGCTCGCGGCCGACGCCTAGACCTCGCAGGGGCGGTGCGACGACGATGCGCATGAGACGAGCGGCGTCGCCGTCGCGTAACCAGAGCTGGCCGAAGCCGAGCGTCACCGGACTACCGTCTGTCAGAGTGAAGCTCTCGGTGTCCGCGACCGCGAGCTGCTGCTGAAGCGCTGCACCCGTGAACGGGAGCTGGATCCGCGGCCCAGCCCACTGCAGACATGCCTTGACGTTCGGGATCCATGCCGCAATGGCGTCGTAGTCAACGGCGATAGGGGGTCGCAGCGAGAGTGTCATACGCCGAGCCCCGCGATCAGCCCGAACGCATCGCTAGCCTGCGCTCGAACGCCGGCAACGTGATCTCGTACAAGACACGCGGCTCGCCATTGTCGTCGGGCCGCCAGCCGCTGTGCGTGGCGCCGATCTTCTCCAACGCTCGCCGCGATCTCAGATTGTCCGGGCCGACCACGAAGACGACGCGTGTCACGAAGCGAAACGCGTGCGCCAGCATGAGTTGCTTCATCTCGCCGTTGTACGCACCGCCCCAATGCGAGCGGGCGAGAAACGTCCAGCCGACCTCGATTTCGCTCTTGGATTCGTCATAGCGATCGAATCGCGACGTGCCGATGACCTTGCGCGTGGCGACGTCGGTCGCCAGCAGCGCACCGCCGCAGGCGAGACCTTGTTCGAAGAACTTGCGGAAGACGGGCTCCTGATAGCGATCACGCGCGGGATGCAGCTCCCACATCAATGGGTCTGAGGCCACGCCGTAGAGCGCGGCAAAGTCATCGCCGCGTAGCGGCCGCAGCTCGAGTAGCGAGCCGCGCAATGTCGGTTGAAGATCGAAACGCACGTGGGGCCTCCGCTCCGGCGATTATCGCAGCAGATCCAGACCCACATCGAATATCAGCGCGTCGTAACTCACCGGCGTACAGATCCGCAGGGCGGCGCGAGCGTCACTGGGCTCACCGAAGGGCGGCGCGGATCACGCGCCGCTCAGCAACTGCGAAATCACAGGGGCGACGCACAGAATGACCAGGATGAGGCCGTTGTAAACAACGAGCCGCGCCCCGACCAGCACTGCACCCAGCCCTGCGCTCATCTTGATCAGCGGCCTGAACTCGACGGGTACGAGCGCTCTTCCCACGCAATCGACGATCGACAGTGCAAGCGCTCGAAACGAGACGCCGAAAGCAAACAGGAACAACGACACGCCCAGAAGCTCGAGCAAGGTCGTGAGCTCGGCCACGGCGAAAACTTCGGGGCCGCACCATAGAACGATCAGCACAACCACGAGCGGTTTCAGATAGCGATCTGCTTCGGTTGGCAACTTCACGCTGCAAGCACGCGCGTTTTCGCTAACGCCCCCCTACTCCGCCGAGCGGGTTTGAGGCCGGCCCCGCGATCCTCGACTTTTCGCTAATGTCGTTCCGCATCTGGCGAGTGGTCTCCGCCGCGCGCGCGTCGGTCTGCGCCCATTGCTCCGGCGTTGCACAGATGTTCTTGCCCAGGCGCGAGCCTGTTATCGCCTGCTTGCGGCATACCATCTTCGGCTTTGCGGCCGCAGCGTTCGCCTCCTCCGTGTTTGGGAATTTGGCCAACGTCTCCGATTTAGCTGCGTCCGCTTCCGCCTGCTTGGCAGCGGCTTCGGCTTGCCGGCGTTCGCGACGTTGCTGCCGATCGGACGTTGCATCGGGTGGCTTCGCGGCCGAAGCGGCCGAAGCGGCCGGTTCGACCTTCGTCGCGTCCTGCGCAACGGCCGGGCGCGCGAGCGCGAGAACAGACAATGCGATTACGGCCAAGGACACAGCTGCGGTGCGCATACGATGACTCCCCAACTATCCCGACGCCGGGAGGAGTATGCCTTCGCGGCCGCGACACCGGCAACCGCGGCACGTGCGCGGTATCCGGCACGACAGCCCGCGCGCCCGGATGCGATGATGCGATCGGAGGGTAATGGAATGCCGCGTGACAAGATCGTGTATTCAACGGGCGTCGGCAGGATAACGCCCGCTCTGGAGAAACCGGGTGTGCTGCGCGGCGACGGCGTCGTGCGCGTGCGTCGCGAGACCGGCGGGCGCGGCGGCAAGACCGTCACAGTGGTTTACGGTATGGCGCTTCCCGAGGCCAAGCTGAAGGATTTGGCCGGCGACCTGAAACGCTTGTGCGGCACCGGCGGCACATTGAAAGACGGCACGATCGAGATCCAAGGCGATCATCGCGACCGCATCGTCACCGCACTCGAGCAGCGCGGGTACACGGTGAAACTCGCGGGCGGCTGATGTAGATCCCGCCGTCGCTCGCCTCGCGTCACGGCATGCCGGCGCCGACGGCCTGGCGAACGGGGATTCCGGCGGGATCGAAGCCGTGCAAGCAATGCACGTTGATACCGAAGCTGTCCGGCGTCGACCGCTTGCGGTGAAACGGGTAGATGCCGCAGACCTTGCAGAAGAAATGCCGTGCCACCTTCGTGTGGAACTGGTACTCGGTCAGCGACTCAGCACCGGCGAGCAACGTGAACTTGCTTTCGTGCACCTTGACCATGAGTGCGTTCTTGCGCTTGCAGATCGAGCAGTCGCACATGGTGAGTTCGGGGAAGTCGGTCTCGATTTCGAAGCGCACCGCGCCGCAGTGACACGAACCTGCGTACTTCTGTATTGGGCGATTCATCTACGAACGAAAGCCCATCGCCACTGCACTGCGTATAGCGCCAGTACGAGCCACGCGGCTAGACCGATCGTGAGAAGCGTCAACGCGTGGGCTTGCTCTCGACGCTGAATCTGCTCATCCGCCTGCTGCAACCTTGACCGAACTTCGGGGGATATCTCGATGGTCTTGCCCGTTGGATCCACGGCTACGCGAGGGAACATGCGTTCGTACGGAACCCTAGCGCTGAATGTCGACTTGGTCATGGAGGCGCCCAATGCACCCAAGAAGACCGCGAATATGATTGTCGATGCGAACGAAAGCCAGATAGAAAACCGATGGTCGAGAGCGGCCCTAACGGCCCAAACCACGTAGAGCAAAGCCAGCGGCGCGAACAACAAACTCATTACTCCAGGCAACAGAAGCCCCGTCACCGACGCGAGGGTTGTGGCGATAGCAACCGCTATTTGGATTCCCTTGAGGCCGCGAAGGAACATCCTGGTACTCAGTCTGCCGCGGCAAAATGCGCCATCTGATCTGCGTGCGCCTTCACAAACGCCGGGCGCGCCGTGGCGCGACCGACATAGTCGCGACACGCTGGATGTGCCGCGAGGCCATCGAACCGGTCGACCAGTCGCAACACATCCGCCATGAGTATGTCGGCAATCGAGAAAGACTCCGACAGCCACTCGCGGGTTGCGAGAACCGACTCCAGGTGCTGAAGGCGGGCCTGGAGGAACGAGTCCAAATGTTTCCGTCCGGGCGTTTCGGCGGTGTCGCCTGTGAACTTGAAAAGGGACCAGGGCAGGCTCGCCATTTCAACCGAGTTCAGTGCCGCGAACAGCCATTCCAGAACTTCGCTGCGAGCGCGTCGATCCGTCGGCATCAGCGCGGTGCTGCGCTCGCCAAGATGAAGCAGGATGGCCCCGCTCTCGAAGATCGAGATGTGTCCATCGGTCAACCACGGCACTTGCCCGAAAGGTTGATGCGCGAAATGCTCGGCATTTCGGCCGCGGAACGGCACGCTCGCGACGCTGTACTGCAGCCCAGCTTCTTCCAGCGCCCACCGCACACGGATGTCGCGCACATAGCCTCGCGGCACTTCAGGAACCCAATCGAAGGTCGTGAGGATCAGACCGGCCATTCAGCAAGCTCCGTTTTTTGTGGAAAAGGGGCGCACCTACTCGACGTACCCAGTCAGCGCAGAGCGCGAAACAGAAACGGCAGACTCCGCTCCATGCGGTAGTCGATGCCGGAGTGCGTATCGTCGAACTCCTCGTACACGTGCTGCACGCGGTGCTCTGTCAGCCGCTTCGAGAGCAGTCGGCTGCCGTAGTGGATGCGGTACTGATCGCGCCAGCCACAGTCGATGAAGATTCCGCGCAGCGTGCGCAGGTTGCGCGCGTAGCGCTCGACGAGATGCACGGGGTCATGCTCGAGCCAGTGTTGCCAGCGTTCGGGCAGCAGCTCGCCGGTCTCGAGATTGAACGGCACGCGAAAGCCATTCGGCGCGCGCGGGTCGGGGTCGTAGCTCGCGGCCATCGCGAGGTTCATCAGCGCGTGCACTTCGCCGCTGCCCACCCTCTCCTTCCGCCACACGTGCTCGAGAAAGCGCGCAATGCGGCCGTCGTCGCGGCCCGTGTAGCCTGCGGCCTTTGCCGCCTTGGCCACATTGCGCTTGCCGGCGGCGAGCGTAGGCCGGCGGAACTTCGCGAGCTCGTCGAGCGTGTTCGGCCAATCGGCGGCGTACACATAGTCGAAGTACGCGTCACCCGAATGATCCGCGATGGCGCCCCAGTAGCGGCTGTACTTCATCGCGTGAATCATCGAGCCGTAACCGCCGGAGGATTTGCCGAAGCAGCCACGGTGGTCGCGGCTCGCGAGCGTGCGGAATTCACCGTCGACGAACGGAATCAGCTCGCGCGTAAGGTAGTCGGCGTAGCTGCCGATCGCGCTCGAGTTGATGTACTGATTGCCGCCGAGTGAAGTGAAGCAATCGGGGAACACAATGATCAGCGGCCCCATCTTCCGCTCGTGCACGAGCCGGGCGGCGCGCTCAGGCACGTTCTCGTCGAACGCACGCCACGCCGTATGCGCACGGCCACTACCGGTGAAGCCGACCAGGTCGTAGACGACGGGGAAGCGTTTGCCGCGGTTGCGCGGCTCGTCGTACTGCGGCGGCAGCCACACGTCGAGCGCACGCACATGCGGATCGCCGAGAGGGTTGTCGGCGAGCACCTTCGACGTGTGCTCGAGCGTAACTACACGCCCCGCGGACCAACCTAGTCTCTTGCGCGCCATGGCCGCGACTCCTTATCTACAGGCGATCGCGCAGCGCCCGCCTGTTGATCTTGTTCGTGCCGGTCTTCGGCAGAGCGTCCACGAAGTGCACTTCGACGGGCCGCTTGTACTTCACCATCTCGGTCTTACAGTACTCGAAGAACTCCTCGTCCGTGAGCGTCGCACCGGCATCGAGCACGACGAACGCGACGAGCACCTCGCCGAGCCGCGCGTCCGGCTTGCCGATGGTGGCGGCCTCTTTGACCTTGGGGTGCTTGAAAAGCACTTCATCCACCTCGCGCGGGTACACGTTGTAGCCGCCGACGATGACCATGTCCTTCTTGCGGTCGACGAGAAACAGATAACCGCCTTCGTCCACGTAACCGATGTCACCGGTGTACATCCAGCCGTCGCGCAGCGCCATGGCCGTTTCATCGGCGCGCTTGCGGTAGCCGAGCATCAGCTGCGGTCCGCGCACGCGCACTTCGCCGCGCTCGCCCTGCGGCATGATCTTGTCGCCGGCGTCCACGTCGACAATTTGCAGCTCTGTGCCAGGCACGGGCCGGCCGACGGACATCGGCTTGCGCAGCCCGTCGTACACGTTCAGACAAAACGGCGCGCCTTCGGTCATGCCCCAGCCTTCGAGCAGGGGCTGGCCGACCTTTTCGCGCCACTCGCGGTGCAACTCGGCTGGGCACGGCGCTCCGCCGGATGGGCAGTACTTCAAATGCGAGAGATCGGCTGTCTTGAACGAAGGGCTTGCGAGTAGGCCCATATAAATAGGAGCGGGGCCACCCGCGAAATACGTGATTTTGTGGTCGGCGAGCCCTTGCACCACTTTGTCCGCGTCGTAACGCGGAATCAGCACGAGCGTGCTCTGCATGTAGATGGGCACCCACGCGGCGTAGCCGAGCCCCCAGATGTGGAACATCGGCGCCACGTTCAGGAACCGCTCCTGGCCGAACGTGCCGGGCCAAATGGTGACGTGTTGCAACAGGCCCCACATCAAACCGCGATGCGTATGGTTCGTGCCTTTTGGTGTTCCGGTGGAGCCGCCCGTAAAAATCAGCAGCGCGAGGTCGTCTGCGTTCGGAAACGTGGCGGGATCGAGCGTGAGCTTTTCGTCACGCGTCCACGCATCGAGCGTGGTGCCGCCTGCGCCAAGCGTAATGTGCGTGCGAATGCCGAACTCGGCGGCCACGCCCTTCGCTTTGTCTGCCGTGCTTGCGTCACCGATGATGGCGCACGCTTCCACGTCGACGAGCTGTTTCTCGAGCTCATGCGGCGTGAGGAACGGATTGACGGGCGACACCTGCGCGCCTGCGGCCATCACCGCCATCAGCGCCACGTCCATCTCGATCGAGTTCGGCATCAAAATGATCACGCGTTCGCCGCGCTTCGCGCCCGCGCCAACGAGCTGGCGCGCGAGACCGACCACGGCGCGGCCGAACTCGGCATACGAAATGCGCTGGTCCTCGTTGATCACCGCCACGACGTCTGGGTGCGCATCGACAGCGGCCCCGAGCATGTGCACGAGGCTCTCGTACACCGGCAGCTTCGGATCGATGGGGCGAGTCGATTTGACGTGCGACGGTTCGGTCATGCGAGGGCCAGCTAGAGGACGTTGACGCGGCGCAGCGTAACGCACGCGCGCGCCTCGGTGAAGCGCGAGACGACCCTAAAGCCACCACTGAGTGACGTGCGGCCGGCGTGACAGAGCGCTTTCGGCAGCGTCGGCGCCAGGGACGGCGCCGACGCAGCCTACAGGGACGTACTCGCGGCGGTGCCGAAAGCGCTCTGTCACGCCGGCCGCACGTCACGGGCCCAAACTGTGCGAGGAGGCTTAGACCAGGTCGATATCCGCCACGGCAAGGAACGTAAAGAACGCCAGCACGCCCACGAGCGCGACGACCGTCCACCAACGGTTCCGAAACTGCGCGCCCACCCACGCGGTGCGCCCGTTCATGATGATCAGCGTCAGCGCCAGCGTCGGGAAGATATACGCACCGATCACCGTGTAGATCTTCTGCACTTCGCGAAAGCTCATGAAGAGCCCGATCATCGGCACGAGCGCGAGCACGATCAGGAACATCCGGTATGGCCTTGCGCGGATGTCGACCGTCACGGGCGCGCCACGCTCCGTGGTCAGCAGCCGCCAGCTATCGGCGAATAGATAAGGTGCAGCCTGCCAGACGCCGAGCAGGCTGCTGAACACGGTGCCGAACGTGCCGATCAGGAACACCCACTTAGCCGTAGGGCCGAGCACCCCGCCGATCTGATTGGAGAGCGACACGAGCAAGCCCGTGCCCTCGCCTTCTACGTGGATCGTGCGACCCACGATCATCATCGCGATACCAAAGGTCGCCGTGATCAGGTAGCTCGCGCCGAGATCGATACGGCATGCGCGCAGATCTTCGCGGCCGTTACGGCCAACCTCGCGCATCCAGTAGCCGTACGACAGCACGGTCAACGTGCCGCCGAGACCACCGATCAGCGCGACGGTCCATGTGATCGCGGTGGCATCGACACGCGGAATACGCGGCACGAACAAACCCTCGAGCACCGCGCCGGTGCCGGGCCAGAAGAAAAACGCTGCTGCGATGACCATCGCGAACATCGTGCCAACGCATATCCGCATCACGATCTCGAACGCGCGGAAGCCGCCCCACAGCACCAGCGCCACGCCGACGAGACTTGAGACGACGCCGAACACGATCTTGCCGTCGCGCGCGTCGGCGAACACAGGGAATACCGCGTGCAGCGTGGCCCCGCTCGCGCTCATCTGCGCCGAGCCGACGAAGAACGACCACAGCAAGAGATACGCGAGGAACACGCCGATCACACCGCGGCCAAAGCGATGCGCCACGCCTTCGAGCAACGTGTCGCCGGTGGCAAGCTGCCAGCGCGCGAGCCCTTCGGTCACCACGAACTTCAGGAACGCCGCGACCAACGCCGCCCATAGCACCGTGGTGCCGAGCAGATCGCCGACGAAGCTGGCCGTCGCGAGATCACCGCCGCCCACGCCAGTGGCCGCAAGCAACAGGCCCGGCCCGAGCAATGCGAATAGGGATCGTGACTTCGGCGCTGTAGCCATGGTGCCGGCGAAGCGTGAGCCGTATGCCCCGACGTTACCAGCGCTGGAGGTTTGGCCGGAAATCGATCGCGAGCGCCGCATCGTAGTAACGCAGCGTGGCGGCCCATGGCGGCGTGAGCTCGTCGAGCCGCTTGCGGTCCTCGTCGGTGATGCGCACGTTCGCAGCGCCCAGGTTGTCGACAACGTGCTCGAGCGTGCGAGGCCCCACGATCGGAGCCGTGATGCCGGGCTGAGCTGCGTTCCACGCAAGCGCGAGCTGCGACGGAGTGCAGCCCTTCTCTTTTGCGAGCGTAACGACGCCTTCGATCACGTCGAACGCGGCCGGCGTGGCCGGTCTGCCGAAGTTGTCCTTGCCGCCGTGCCAGCGCCCTGCTGCACTCTGATCGTCGCGGCGGTACTTGCCCGTGAGCAACCCGCCACACAGCGGCGCCCACGGCATCAGCGCAATGCCGAAGGTCTGCGCCATCGGCACGATTTCGCGCTCGGCCGTACGATCGAGCAGGTTGTACGCCATCTGCTCGGACACGAAGCGGTTCGTGCCGAACTCCTTCGCGGCCCACAATCCTTCGACGATCTTCCAGCTCGGGAACATGCTGGTGCCGATGTAGCGAACCTTGCCGGCGCGGATCAGATCGTCGAGCGCACGCAGCGTCTCGTCGATCGGAATGTCGGGCTGCGCGCGGTGCAGCTGGTACAGATCGATCCAGTCCGTGCCCAAACGCTCGAGCGATGCGTTGCACGCTTCGATGATGTGCCTGCGGCTCAAGCCGCGGCCGTTCGGGTCTTGCTGATCGAGCGGGAAGAACGCCTTCGTGGCAAGCACGACATTCGCGCGCTTGCCGTTGGCGAGCGCCTTACCGACGAAGCGCTCGCTCGCGCCCGCCGAGTACGCGTTCGCCGTGTCGATGAAGTTCACGCCAGCGTCGAGCGCGTGCTGAATGATCGCGACGGAATCCGCTTCGTTCGTCTGCCGCCCAAACATCATGGCGCCCAAACAGAACTGGCTGACCTTGACGCCCGTACGCCCTAGATTCCGATATTCCATCCACCCACCTCAACGTCGTCCCGGAGGTGCCGAGCCGAGTGCGGACGGCCCCTCGCGGGACCGTCTGCGCACAGGGACGTGCGCAGACGAGCCGCAGGGATGCGATTTCCGG
>JBDTOT010000033.1:0-50651 GCA_039933105.1 Gammaproteobacteria bacterium
AGCGCCTGCGACAATTCGCCGCGCGAGATCAGCGCCGGCCCTCAGTACAGTTCGTCGCATGAAAATGCCTCCGCTCCTGCTCCTGGCCGCAAGGTTCGCGTTCGTGCTCGCCATCCCGTTCGGTTACTCGGCGCCCGCGGGTGCGCAAACAACGGAACCCCCGAGCGCCAGTCGTTCGAGTTCGGACGCCGACGTGCGCACGCGCGAGCTCGGCACGATCACCGTCATTGGCCGGCGGCCGACTTCGCTGCCCACTCAGATTCCGACTACGATCGAAGGCATTACGGGCGCCGAGATCGAGGTGCAAATCAACGCCACAGACAGCGAGGACGCGCTGAAGTACTTCCCGAGCCTGAACGTGCGCAAGCGCTACATCGGCGACTACGATCACGCGGTTTTGCAGTCGCGGGCGTCCGGTACGAACAACAGCGCGCGCTCGCTCGTGTACGCCGACGGCATTCTGTTGTCGAACCTGCTCGGCAACGGCGCCGCGTTCACGCCGCGCTGGGGTCTCGTCACGCCCGAAGAGATCGAGCGCGTGGACGTGTTGTACGGCCCGTTCTCGGCTGCATACTCCGGCAATTCGGTTGGCGCGGTTGTCGACTATGTGACCCGCATGCCGAGCGAGCTCGAGGTGCGCGCGAGCGTAACGGGCTTCGCGGAGGATTTTCACGTCTATCGCTCCCAGGGCGATTTCTCGGGGCGCCAGGCCAGCGCGTCCGTCGGCGACAGGCATGGCAACTTCTCGTGGTGGTTGAATTGGAACCGGCTCGAGAGCGACGCGCATCCCATCGTGTTCCCGAACCGTCTCTTGAGCGCGGGCGTGATCGGTACCGCGGGTACGCCGGTCACGGGAGTTCTCGATGCGCTGAGCCCGCGCGATCAACCGTGGATCGTGCTCGGCGCCACGAGCTTCACGCACACGATTCAGGATCACGAGAAGCTCAAGATCGCGTACGACTTCACCGATGTGCTGCGCTTGAGCTACACGCTCGGCGTTTGGGACAACGCTGCGCAGCGTGGCTCCGAAACCTATCTGCGCGACGCGGCGGGAAACCCGGTTTGGAACGGCACCATCAACTACGGCGGACGCAGCTACGCGCTTGCCGCCGCAGATTTCGCGCCGACGACTGGCGATTTGCGGCACCTTATTCAGGGGCTGTCGCTGAAAAGCAGCCGCAATGCTGGGTGGAACTACGAGATTGCGGCCAGCCGTTACGACTACGACCACGACATCGCGCGTTCGCCTACGGTCACGATGCCGGCCGCGCTCACGGGCGGCGCGGGACGTATCACGGATCAGCACGGCACGGGGTGGGGCTCGCTCGCGCTGAAGCTCATCTGGCGGCCGAGCGACAACGACAAACACGTTGTTGACCTGGGGTTGCAGAACGACGCCTACGACCTGCGCACGCTCGTGTCGAATACCACCGACTGGCTGCACGGCGATGCGGCGACGCGGTTCTCGGCGTTTCGCGGGGATTCCGTACTGACGAGCCTCTACGCCCAGGACACGTGGGGCTTCGCGCCGGGTTGGCGCAGCACGCTCGGGTTGCGTGTGGAGCACTGGCGCGCGCACGACGGCGCGCTGTCCGATGCAACGAGCACGCTGACTTTCGGAGAGCGCGAGGATACGTGGCTGTCGCCCAAGGCGGCGATCGCCCGGCAACTGTCGCCCCAATGGAGCCTGAAGGCGTCCGTCGGTCGTGCCATCCGGCTGCCGACCGTGGCTGAGCTGTATCAGGGCACGATCTCTACGACCACGATCGTGAACAACGACCCGAACCTGAAGCCCGAACGATCCTGGACCAGCGAGCTGTCGGCCGAGCGCGCGCTTCGAATCGGATCGCTGCGCATGACGATGTTCCTGGAGCGCACGCTCGACGCGCTGTACTCGCAGACCAACGTCACCGTGTCGCCCGCCGTGACGAACATTCAGAACGTCGATCGCATCGGAACCAAGGGCATCGAGGTGGCGTTCGCATCCACCGCGCTACTCGGCGGCAGGCTCGATCTCAACACGAGCGCCACGTTCGCACGATCGCTGATCGAAGCCAACGCAAACTTTCCGGACAGTATCGGCAAATGGCAGCCGCGTGTGCCGCGGTGGCGCTGGACCGGCATCGCCACGTATCGGATGGGGTCACAATGGTCCGTCTCCATGGGCGGTCGCTACAGTAGCAAGCAGTTCAACACGCTCGACAACGGTGACCCGAACGGCTACGCGTACACGGGCACCAGCCCGTATCTCGTGTTCGACGCGCGCGCTCGATACGAGAACGCGCACTTCAGCGCCTCCATCGGCATCGACAACCTCGGCGACGAGGAGTACTGGGCGTTCCACCCGTACACGCGCAGGATGCTGATGGCCGATCTCGGCGTCCGGTTCTGAGCGACGTTGCGACGTGCGACAATCGATGAGATGACCGAACCACGCGACGCTGCGTTGTCCGTGCCCGAGCGGAATGGGCCGCAGGACGCGCTACGCCTGCTGTACTGGCTGCGGATGGTCGCCATTGCGACGCAGACGCTCCTCGTAGTAGTGGTCCACTTCGGCCTCGATAGCTCGCTGCCGCTGCAGAAGATCGGCCTCGCGATTGGCGCCCTGGTCCTGTGGAACGTGCTGAGCTATCGCGCGGTGCACGTGCCGCGCGAGGTCCAAAACGGCGAAGTCACGCTGAACCTGATCGTCGACGTGGCGGTGTTCTCTGTCGTGTTGTATTTCACCGGCGGCTCCACGAACCCGTTTGTGTCTTTGTACCTCGTGCCGATCTCGCTCGCGGCAATTTCTCTGCCGGCGTTGCACGCGTGGTTCGTCGCGCTCGCGTGTGCAGCCTGCTACTCGTTTCTGTGGTGGTGGCACGTGCCGGTGCCGGCGGTGCATACCCAACTCGGCGGCGCATTCGACGTGCACCTCGCCGGCATGTGGGTGAATTTCCTAATCGCGGCGGTGCTGATCGTGCTCTTCGTCGGTCGGTTGGCACGGCTCGTGCGGCAAAGGGATCGCGAAGTTGCCGCGTTGCGCGAAACAGCGCTGCGCGATCAGCAGATCATCGAGCTCGGCGCCCTGGCCGCAGGAACCGCGCACGAGCTGAACACGCCGCTGTCGACGCTAGCGATTCTCGTCGAGGAGCTCGAGGATACCGCCGTGGACGCGAAGCAGAAGAACCAACTGCGTGCGATGACGGAAGAGATCGGTACGATCAACGAACGTCTGAACCGGATCGCCGGCCGAGTGCACGCGGAGCGTAGCGTCGGCGCCCGGCAAGTGGCTCTGCGCGAGTTCGTGACCGAGCTACTGGCGCAGTGGTCACGCACGCAGCCTACTATCGAGCTCGTCGCTACGTTCGACTGGCCGCCGGGGGATCGCCACATCGTGGCCGAGGCTACGATAGAGCAGGCCATTCGCAACGTGCTCGACAATGCCGCACAGGCAACGCTCGCGAACGGCGGCAGCTCGGTAACCGCCCACGTGCGGTGTACGAGCAGTTCAATCGAGATTTCCGTCATCGACCGGGGCGTCGGGCTCGATCCCGCGGTGCGCGACGAGATCGGCGTCAAAATCGTCTCGACGAAGGCGCGCGGTCTCGGCATGGGATTGCTGCTATCGCGCGCCGCTCTGCACCGTTTCGGCGGGCGCCTCGATCTCGAAAGGGACACCGATGGCGGCGTCCGGGCAAACATCCAGTTGCCGCTGACCGAGCTCACCGTCGATGCCCGCTGAGCATCGTGGGCGCGTGCTGCTCGTCGACGACGACGAACGGTTCGCCACTACGCTGGCACAAGCGCTCGAGCGGCGCGGCTGGGCAGCCACGGTGGCGCACACGGCCGATGCGGCGCTCGCTGCGGCTCGTGAGTCGCTACCCCGCGCCTCCGTGATCGATCTTAGGTTGGGACGCGACGACGGGCTCGCGCTGGTACCCGCGCTGCGCGAGCTTGGCCCCCGCATGCGAATCATTGTTCTCACCGGCTACGCGAGCATCGCGACGGCCGTGCGAGCCATCAAGCTAGGGGCCGACGACTATCTCGCGAAACCGGTGACGGGCAGCGTGGTGGCGGACGCGCTCGCGCGTGGGAGTCGAACCGCCGCTGCCATCCCGCTGGCGCCGCCGATGTCCCCGCGCAGGCTCGAGTGGGAACACATCCAGAGAGTGCTCGGGGAACACGACGGCAATATTTCCGCAACTGCGCGGACGCTGAACATGCACCGGCGCACGCTGCAGCGGAAACTCGGAAAACGGCCGACGCAGACCTGAGCCTGTCGCCGGTCGGACGCCTACGCGAAGCGGGGCAGCAGCGCGAGTGCGTTCGCGCGCTCCACGCGCGCGAGCTCGTCGGCGTTGAAGCCGACCGACTTCAGCCCGGCCACTTGCGGCGGCGCCGGCACGAATGGCGAGTCCGTGCCGAACACGATCTGCGAGACGCCGACCAGCATCTTCAGCGCCTGCATGTTGACCGGGTTCGTCGACGCGGCCGTGTCGTAGTAGAAGCGGCGCAAATGATGCAGCCGCGAGTTCGGCGCCGGGGTCTTCGCGAGATTGTCGGCGCTCATCTCCTGGCCGAGTAGCCGGCCCGCCACGCCGACCAAGGGCCCGCCCGCGTGCGAGAAGATGAACCGAACGTCGGGGCAGCGTGTGGCCGTGTCGCTGACGATCAGGCTCGTGATCGTGCGCATCGTGTCCATCGGGTACTCGAGCATCTGGTTCGGAACTTTCGGCAACAAGCCTAGGCAACAAGCCGCGTCCGTCGGGTGTACGTAGACCACGGCCTTGCGGCGATTGAGCTCGTCCAGCACCGGGGCGAAGCTCGCGTCACCGAGCCAGGTGTTGCCGTAGCTCGTCAGGAGGCCAATGCCGTCGGCCTTCAGAGTGTCGAGCGCGTACTCGATCTCGCGCAGCGTGCCTTCCACGTCCGGCAGCGGCAGCACCGCGAACAGTCCGAAGCGGCCCTTATGATCGCTGACCATCTTCGAAACGGCGTACTCGTTCATCTCGCGCGACAGCTTGCGCGCTTCCTGCACGTCGCCGAACCACACGCCCGGCGCCGTGAGCGACATCATGGCCGTCGCGATGCCGAGCTGGTCGAGCTGCTCGATCACGCGCGCGGGCGAGTAGTCCTTCCACGCGGCGAAACCGGGCACGGGCGCTGTCGGCGAGTTGCGTGCTGTGAGCATCGCGTAGTAGCTCGGCGACACGAAGTGCTGGTGCACGTCGATGCGGCGAGCCGTAGGTTGGCTGAACAGCGTGCGCGGCAACAGCGAAGCAGCGCCTGCTGTGGCCATCGCGCCCAGAAACGAGCGGCGGCTGCCGTCGGTAAAGTTCATGAATCCCCCCTTCGTGTGCAGACCGACGCGGTCCGCGTCCGTTACAGTTTGTTGGCTTCGCCGAATACCACGCGGCCGCCCACGACGGTCAGTACCGAGCGAATCTTCTTGATGGCCTCGTCCGAAACGGCTTTGCCGTCGAAGTAGTTGGCCGAGAGCACCACGAGGTCGGCGTACTTGCCGGGCTCGATAGTGCCGAGCACGTCCTCTTCATGCAAAAACCAACCGTTGTTCGCGGTATAGAGCTTAAGCGCGTCGTCGCGTTCCAGCGTTTGACCCGCGTTGATCACGTCGCCGCGCGCGTTGCGCCCAGTGACTACGTAATACAAACCGAGCCAGGGATTCATCGGCGAGATCTGCATACCGTCGGAGCTCATGCCCATCGGGATGCCGCTGTCCTTTAGCATCTTGAACGGCGGGCCATTCTGCTGCGCCGTGCCGCTGATGTAGCGCCAGCCGCCGAGCACGCTCGCGCCGCCGCCGAGCGCCTTCAGCTTCGTGACGTACTCGGGCGTGATGAACGGCACGTGCGCGACTACCCAACGCAGCTGCGTGATGCCGGGCGCCGGCAGGTCTTTGTTCACGCGTTCCCAGCCATCGATGATGATTTTGAAATCGCCGGGCGTCAGCGAGTGGTTCTCGTTACGCCAGCCGGCTTGCGCCACGCGGCGCGTGCCCGCGATCCAGACATCGCTTGCGTCGGCAAGGATCGGGCTCGCGCTCGCGGTGAACTCGCCGATACCCAAGGTTTTCAACATCGGCGTGCCGAACTGCGGAAACGCGTTCTTCAGGCGTGCAGCGAGCAGAGGTGTGGCTGCGTCGGTCTCCATGTACAGGAAGTTGATGCGCATGCGCACGAGCATTGCGTGCTCGGCGTGCAGCGCGAGCAACGCGTCGTAGGCGTGAAAGATGTCGAAGTGCGCCGCGGCGTCGGAGGCTGTGCCCGTGGCCGGGAAGCCACCTTCATCGAGATGCGTGGTGAGGCCCAGGCTCGCGGCGTAACGCTCGGCATCGAGTGTGCCGCGCTTCAGATCGGCGAACGTCTGTCGCTGCTTGAGTTCGTACAGCGCACGCGTGGTCGGGTTCGGCGTTTGGAAGCCGCCCGCGAGCGAGCCGTCCTTACCGACCTCGATTCCGGCCTGCTCGAAGAAGCGTTTGCCGAGCGAATTCGTGACGGACGGCCCCGCGAACGACATCTGGATGTAGACCGGCTGATTCGGCGCAGCGGCGTCGAGCTCGGCCAGCGTAGGAAAGCGCGGAGCGCCGGGCGGCGGCACGAACTGATTGATGTCGAAGCCGCCAATCGATGTGATCCACTCGCCGGCCGGCAGCTCCTTCGCGCGCGCGGCGATGAACTGCTGCACGTCGGCGATCGATTCTGCAGACTCGAGCCGCGTGTCGTGCCCAGGACGCAGCCCGAGCAACACGATGTGGTTGTGGTTGTCGATGAGCCCCGGCACCGCCGTGCGGCCCTTCAGATCGATGACCTCGGTGCAACGCGTGGCGCCAAGCTTGCCGCGGCCCACAGCCGCGAACTTGTCGCCGATCACGCGCGCCGACTCGACGATTTGATCGGCAGCGTCCATCGTGTGGATCTTGCCGTTCGTCAGCAGCAGGTCGCGGACGTCGGAGCAGGGTTGAGAAAACGCCGGTGCGCAGCACGTGAGCGCGGCGAGCGCCGCGACGTAACTAGCAACGAGACGATGGGAGAGTGTCATGGCTCGACGCCTCAATCGTTGGTTGGCATGGCGAATTCGGGCCCGCGGCTCGTGTTGCCCGGCCAGCGCTGCATGACGGACTTGTAGCGCGTGTAGAAGCGCACGCCTTCCTCACCATACATGTGGTGATCGCCGAACATGCTGCGCTTCCAGCCGCCGAACGAGTGGAAGGCCATGGGCACCGGCAGCGGCACGTTGATGCCGACCATGCCGGCTTTGACGCGCCGCGCGAATTCGCGGGCAACGCGGCCGTCGCCGGTATAGCAGGCCACGCCGTTGCCGTACTCATGCTCGTTCACGAGGTCGAGGGCGGCGGCGAAGTCTGGCGCGCGCACGATCGAGAGCACCGGACCGAAGATCTCTTCGCGATAGATCCGCATGTCGGGCCGCACGTGGTCGAACAGGCAGGGGCCCAGGAAGAAACCGCGTTCGCGCCCGGCCACGAGCAGACCGCGGCCGTCGACGACGAGTGTCGCGCCGGCCTGCACGCCGTCCGCGATGTAGCCCTCGACCTTGGTGCGATGCGCCGCCGAGATCAGCGGGCCCATGTCGGCGCCCGCAGCGTCACCGGCGTCGACTTTCAGCGCGCGGATGCGCGTGGCGAGCTTGCCGACGAGCGCATCCGCAACCTCGCCGACGACTACGGCCACGGAGATGGCCATGCACCGCTCGCCAGCGGAGCCGTACCCCGCGCCGACGAGTGCGTCGGCCGCGAGATCGAGGTTCGCATCCGGCATCACGACCATGTGATTTTTTGCGCCGCCCAAGGCCTGCACGCGTTTGCCGCGCCGCGTGCCCTCCGTATAGATGTATTCGGCGATCGGCGTGGAGCCGACGAAGCTCACGGCCGCGACCTCCGGATGCGCGAGCAGTGCATCGACGGCTTCCTTGTCGCCTTGCACCACGTTCAGCACTCCGGGCGGCAACCCGGCGCGCTCGAGCAGCGCGGCGAGAAGCAGCGAGGGGCTGGGGTCGCGCTCGCTCGGCTTCAGCACGAACGTGTTGCCGCACGCGATAGCCACCGGGAACATCCACATCGGCACCATGGCCGGAAAGTTGAACGGCGTAATGCCGGCGCACACGCCAAGCGGCTGGCGCAGCGACCAGTTGTCGATGCCGCCGCCCACGTTGTCGCTGTATTGGCCCTTCAAGAGTTGTGGAATGCCGCACGCAAACTCGACGATCTCGATGCCGCGCGTGAGTTCGCCCTTCGCGTCGCTCAGCGTCTTGCCGTGCTCGCGCGTGATCATCGTGGCGATCGCGTCGAAGTTCGCTTCGAGCAGTTCCTTGAACTTGAACAGCACGCGGGCGCGTTTCAGCGGTGCGGTTTCGCTCCAACCGGGCAGCGCCTCTTTGGCGGCAGCCACGGCGCGTTCCACCTGCGCGCTGTCGGCCAGCAATGTGGACGCGACCACCGCGCCCGTCGCCGGATTGAAGACCGTGGTATGGCGCGTGCCGCCCCGCTCGCTCTGGCCGGCAACGTGGTGACGGATCTCGGGCACGCTGCGTTCGTCGTCGGCATGCCCGGCGCCGGCGGCGCGCGACTGTTTCAGATCGACGCTCATGCGCGCGATGTTACTCCATCGTTCTCGCGAGCGCCGCGGCCGTCAGCCGCGCGTTTTGAACTTCTTGATCTGGTCGTTGAACCCCGCGGCTGTCTGTTCCATGGCCCCGACCATGCGGTTGTGCTCGTTGACGGCGGTGTTGCGTTCCTCGACGGAACGATCCTTGTTGTCGATGACTTTCGCGAGGCACTTCAAGTAGACGTCACCCGCGGCGACGAACTCCTTCACCTTTTTCTGGCTCGCCATCATTTCGTCGAGGGCCGCTTGGGTGCCGTCGGGCAGTGTTGGAAGCGCGGGCACGGCGCAGTCGGGTACGAGCTCGGCGGCGCTACGCTGATTCTCGGGCACGGCTTTGCGGTACAGGGCCGTTGCCGTTTCGTACGTCGGATCCTTTTGGTCCGTCGTCGCGAAGTATTCCTCGAGCACGAATACCGCTTGACGCAAATCGTTGGTCGCCAGCGCCGCCTGCGCAGCCATGACGGCGATCTCCGGATCCACGCCGGCGCAGAGCGCGTGGTACTGCCCGATCAGGTGCAGCGTCGTCGCATGGTCACCGGCCGCGGCGGCGGCAGTGATGCGGCTTTTTAGCACGGCGTCCGCGCCGTCCTTCGGCAGCTCCGCGAGCGCCGCTTCGTCAACGCGTGCGATGGAGCGGATCGCGACGATGGGGTTGGGCACCTCGCCTTTGAACGGTCCCGCCGCGCGTGTCGGCAAGCGGCCGATCTGCTCGAATACGTCGAGGCCTTCTTTGACGTGGCCGAACACCGTGTAACCGGGTTTCGCGCCGCCATCGAGCGCGGTGTTGTCCTCGAGATTCACGAAGAACTGCGCGGCCGCGGAGTTCGGGTCTTCCGTACGAGCTGCGGCAACCGTGCCGCGGCGGTTGCTGAGGCCGTTGTTCGACTCGTTCGCAACCGGAGGCAGCGTCTGTCGGCCGCGCAGCTGGCGGTCGACTCCGCCGCCCTGCACGACGAACCCCGCCTTGACGCGGTGGAACACCATGCCGGAGTAGTAGCCCATGTCGACGTACTTTAGAAAGTTCGCGACCTGTAGCGGCGCTTGCGTATCCGCGAGCTCGAGCACCGCCCGGCCGCGGTCCGTGCACACGGCGACTTCGGTCGCATTTGCCCGGCCGGCCGACACCGAGGCCAGTAGTGAAAGTAGTACGGCGTTGTGACAGTTCATGGCGTAGCCCCCGCTCGCCTCTGTTTCGCTGGAGCATAGCATCGGCCCCGTGAGGCGGCCGAACTGCGCTAAGATCGGCGCTGGTCCAAAGATCCGCAGGGGGGAGAGCCGATGGGACCGAAGACCTTTGCAGCCGCCGTCCTGGCGTTGCTCGCGATCGGCGTCGGAAGCGCAGGCGCTCACCATTCCGTCGCGGGCCAGTTCGACAACTCAAGGCGCGCGAAGATCACCGGCACGATCAGCAAGATCGACTGGATCAATCCGCACACGTACATCTATCTCGACGTGAAAAGCGACAAGGGCGAAGTCACGACGTGGCGCCTCGAATCGCTGCCGACAGCGATGTTGCGCAAGGCCGGCCTCACGAGCGAGAAGCTGATTTCCGGCGGCGCCACTGTCACCGCGGACGCGTTGATGGCGCGCGACGGCTCCGCGCACCTCGCGTGGCTCTTGAAGCTCACGTACGAGGACGGGCATTTTTTTCAACTCGCGGGCGAATGATGGAGCTAGCGATGAGCGTTGCAACGACAAGGCTGGTTTTCGGATTGCCGGTGCTGCTCGCCTGCGGCGTGCTGGCTCTGCCGGCGGCGGCGCAGAGCGCGCGTGAGGCACGGCTCGCCGATGGTCACCCTGATTTCAGCGGCACCTGGGAAAACGGTAGCGGTATCGATTTCGTGCAGCCGCAGCAAAAGGGCGCGTCGGTGTGCATCTTCGGCTGTGGCGGTGCGCCGCCCCCACCCGAAACACAGGGCGCGGGGCCAACGCCGAGCAGGCCGCAGTATCGGCCCGAGTTCGCCGCGCGTGTCGCCGACTTGGCCAAGCGTCAGGTCAGCGAAGACCCGGTGCTGCGCTGCAAAGCGCCGGGCGTGCCGCGCATCGGCCCGCCCGACAAGATCGTGCAACGGCCGGGCGAGGCGCTGTTTCTGTACGACGACGTGTCGGGCAACTTCTTTCGCATCGTGCCCACCGATGGTCGGCCGCACATCACGGACACCGAGCCCAGCTTCCTGGGCGATGCCGTGGGGCGCTGGGAGGGCGACACGCTCGTCGTCGAGACGGTGAAGTTCAACACGGACACCTGGCTCACCGACGACGGCGCGTTCCACACCAAGGACTTGCGCGTCGTCGAGCGATTGCGACGCACGGGAGCCGACACGCTCGAGTGGTCCGCCACGGTCTACGACCCCACGGTGCTGAGCGCGCCCTGGCAGGTCCCGCCGCGCGCCGAGCGTGCGACCAAGGTCGACATGGTGGAGGCGGCGCCTTGCATCGAGCAGTCGCTGTCACACATGGTGGACGACACGCATCACACGAATCCGCGCTAGCCGTACGTGAAGAATCAGCCGTTCCTAACGCGGCTCGGCTTTGCCTTGAGCGGGCTCTCCGCCGCGCTCGGCGAATCGAGCTTCAAAACGCATCTCGTCGCCACGGTGGCCGTGCTCGCAGCGCTCATATGGTTGCGTCCCGCGCCGCTGTGGTGGGCGCTGGCCGCGCTCGCCGTGGCGCTGGTGTTGGCAGTCGAGCTCGCGAATACGGCCGTCGAGCGGCTCGCAGACCGGCTACACCCGGAGCGTCACCCCGAGATCAAGCTGGTGAAGGATTGCCTCGCTGCCGCGGTGCTCGTCGCGAGTCTCGGCGCGCTCGCGGTTGCCGCCGCGCTCGCATGGGACGTACTAAGTCAGCTGCGCTGAGCGCAGCTGACTCCAGCCTTATCGCAGGATCGCTGCGTAGGTGACGGCGAGGCCGTCGCGTGTGGGGACGATCGCGAAGGCGCGGTTGTTGTTCGGTGCGTCGTGGCGTTTCACCATGAAGCGCGCCGTGGCGATGCCGACGCCCGCGCCGGCGACCGTATCGGAGAGCCAGTGCTCGTCGTGCTTCATGCGCTCGTAAGCGGTGATGGTGCCGATACCGTAGCCCAAGATGCGCCGCAGCCAACGCTGACGATCGTTGCCCGATTCTGCGAGCACCGTGCCGATCGCGAACGCGGCTGATACGTGCATCGACGGGAAGGAGTCGCCGCCTCCGCGAAAGCCGCTTCGGTCGCCGGCAATCCACGGTCGTTCGCGACCGGCGGCTTGCTTCAGGAGTTCGGTTGCGACCGAGCTGAACACCGCCGCCTCGAACATCGTGCCGGCCTCGCGCCGGCCGTCAGGAGCGCCGCTCAACCTTGCGCCGAGCCAGGTGCCACCGAGTGCCAACGCGGCCGGCAGAGCATCCTTCGCGCTGTGTGAGTCGTGTGTGGTGGAGAGCGGCGCGCCTTCGGGCACGAAATGCGCGCGCACATCGTCGTCGTGCTGGTATGCGAACGCAATCGCCGCGACCGTGCTGCCAAATTTTACCCACTGCTTGCGCTCGGCGTGGAAGGGCGCCGTCACGTACGCTTTCGCGTCGGCGCCCCAGCGCCGCACGGGACCTTCGTCTTGCGCGTCTTTGGTTTGTGCGCGGAGCGGCAACGCCGTGAGGACGAGACCGAGCAGTGCAACGGTCCCAACGAAACGTGACGATCGGCTCATCGTAAATCGCCTAGGGAGGTGGCCAGCGAGTATACTCGCGCCCGACGTCCACTCGATGGGATTGCGCCGCGGCGGATGGATACCCAACGCGCTCTGATCACGATTCTCGCCGCTTGTTGCGTGGGGGGCTACGGATTCTCTGCCACGCTGAAGACCGTCGAGGTCAAACGCAACCACGACCGCTACCAGGTCGTCGCGGATACGCATCTCGCTGCGCCGCCAAGCGCCATCTATGCGGTCCTGATGGACTTCGACGACGATCGCTATCAGCAGATCTCGGAGATCTACAAGGAAAGCAGTTACCTGCCGCCCGACAGCGATGGCACGCCGCTCGTCTACACGCGTGTGGAAGGGTGTCTGTTGCTGTTCTGCCGCAGCATGCGGCGCGTGGAGCGGCTCGAGGTAATGAAACCGAATTTCATTCGCGCTACCGCGGTGCCCGAGCGCAGCGACTTCAAGTACTCCCTGGCGGAATGGACGCTCGAGCCGGAAGGCGACGGTACGCGAGTCGTCTACCGCATGGAGATGGAGCCCTCGTTCTGGCTGCCGCCGTTCGTCGGGCCGTGGTTCTTGAAGCGCACGCTGTTGCATGGCGCACCCGCGGCGGTAGAGCGCATCGAGGAGCTCGCGCAAGCGCTCGAGCAACGGCAGGCCGCGAGCGAACGCTGACGACCGCGGCAGCAGGGCCACTACGCACCGGGCGGCTACGGCGATGACTGATCTGACGGGCCAAACATGCCTCGTGACCGGCGCGACGCGAGGCATCGGCCGCGCCACCGCTGAGGCATTGGCGAAATTCGGCGCCCACGTCGTGATCCACGGCCGGGACTCGGCGAGCGTCGGCGCCGTGTGTCGCGCGCTGGTGCGAGTGGCGCGCGGCGGGCAAGTCACCGGCGCCGTCGCCGACTTCAGCTCGTTGAAATCCGTGCGGCGCATGGCTGACGACGTCGCGGCACAGCACCCGCGGCTCGACGTGCTGGTGAACAATGCCGGCGCCGGAGCGCGCCAGCGGCGGATGACGGCCGACGGTTTCGAATGGCACTTTGGCGTCAATCATCTCGCGCCGTTCCTGTTGACGAACCTGTTGCTGCCGACGCTCACGAACAGCGCGCCCGCGCGCGTCGTGAACGTGGCATCGATGGCATACCGTCGAGCCGTTCTCGACTTCGACGATCTGCAGTGGGAGCGACGCAAGTATCGAGTCTTGAACGTCTACTCCGCGTCGAAGCTCGCAAACGTCCTGTTCACGCTCGAGCTGGCGCGGCGGCTCAGCGGCACGCGCGTCACGGCCAATTGCCTGCATCCCGGCGTCGTCGCGACGAACTTGTTCGCGAGCTTCGGCGGCACGGCCGGCAAGATTTTCGGGATTCTATTTCGGCCGCTGCTGATGGGTCCGGTAGCCGGAGCCAAAACCAGCGTCTACGTCGCTTCGGCGCCGGAGCTCGCGACCGTGAGCGGCCGTTTCTTCGAACGGAGCCGCGAGACGCCGCTCGATCGCGCCGCGCAGGATGCGGCGGCCGCGCTCCGGCTGTGGGACGTCAGCGAAGAGCTCGTCGCGCGCGCTAGAGCTTGAAGACCCGCTCGGCGTTCGTCTGATAGAACGCCTTCAAATCCTCGTACGCGATCGGCAGCTCGTCCGTCACGTTCACTTCCTCCGGCACGAACTGGTACGGATAGTCCATCGCGTACATCAGGCGGTCCATGCCCATGACGTCCTGCACGTACCGGATCGGCGGCGTCCACGCCATGCCGCTCGTCGTGTAGTAGAAGTTCTCGCGCAGATAGTGGCTCGCCGCGTACTTCAATTTCGGTTGGCTCGCGTAACGCCCCGAGCGCACGCTGCCGCCGTGCATGAAGTCGATGCGGAACAGCCAGTAGGGCAGCCCTTCCCCGAGATGCCCGAGCACGATCTTCAGGCGCGGGAAACGATCGAAGGCGCCGCTCACGACGAGCCGCAACGCGTGCAAGCCGGTCTCCACCTGGAAGCCGAACACCGCGCCGTCGAGCCCGCGTTCCATGAACGGCTTGATCATGCCGTTGCTCGGCGTATTCGGGTGGATGTAGATCGGTACGTCGAGTGACTCGGCTGCGGCCAAGATGTCGCCGAACTTCGGATCGTCGAGATATTCGCCGTGCGTGTGCGAGTTGACGATCGCGCCTTTGAGACCGAGCTTCGTCACGGCGCGCTCCAGCTCCTTCGCCGCCGCTTGGGGATTCTGCGGCGCGATGGCTGCGAGGCCGGCGTAGCGCGTCGGATGCGCTGCGATTGCGGCAGCAAGCTCGTCGTTGGCCGAGCGCGCGAGACCCACAGCCTCATCGGCCGCGAAGATTTGCACGCCGGGCGAGGTGATCGACAGGATCTGCAGGGCGATCCCCGTCGCGTCCATGTCGTCGATGCGTCGTTGCCCGAGATCCTCGAGACGTGCGGCGACGGCGCGCGTGCGCTCGCTCGGATTCGTGAGGTAATAGCCCATCAGGCTGTTGAAGCCGATGTCGTCGGAGCCCTTGCGCGCGAGCAGGTCGCGATAGGCCCTCATCAACTCTTTGGTGGCGAACGCCTCTTCGGTGGCGATGCGTTTGAAGCCCAGATCCATTCTCAAGACAGATTCTCCTCAGTGACTCGGCGCGGCCGTATGACCGAGCGCCGCGGCCGCGCTCGCGCGCTGTTTCAAGAGCGCAACGGCAGCGATACCGACGATGGACGGCACGATGCAAACCAGATAAACCGAACGCGGGTCGTGCGCCGAAGCGAGCATGAGGCCGCCGATCGTGGGGCCGATGATCGAGCCGACGCGGCCGACGCCGAGCGCCCAGCCGAGGCCCGTGGAGCGCATGGCGACCGGGTAGGTCATAGACGCCAGCGCATTGACGCCCACCTGCCCGCCGACAACGCCGAAGCCGACCAGCATGAGCACGGCGGTCGTCTCCGGCTGCGTCATACCGCCGATCGTTGCGAACACGTATAGGCCCGCGACGGACACCAGCATCGCCAGGATCTGCATCCGATGCGCGCCGAGCTTATCCATCAACAGCCCGAGCGCGTAAGTCCCCGCGACTCCGCCGACGTGATAGAACGTCGTCATGACGGCTGCGTCGGTGACCGTGAAGCCGGACGACGTGAGCGACGTTGGCAGCCAGTTGATCACGAAATAGACGTTCAGAAGGCTCATGAAGAACGCGACCCACAGCAGTACCGTCGTGGTACCGCGCTGATCTTTGAAGAGATCGGCGACGGTGGTTTTGCCACCCTCCGTGTCGCCCGTGGCGATGCGCACGTCGTCGCCGAGCGGAGTGCCGCCAGTGAGTTTGGCGAGCAGACGGCGAGCTTCGGTCTGTCGACCCGGCACGAGTGCAGAAAAGCGCAGCGATTCGGGCAGGCCGCGCCACAGCGCCGCCGCGAGCACGAGCGGCAGCACGCCACCGACGACGAACACGGCGCGCCAACCGTACGGGGCGATCAGCTGCGCGGCCGCGATACCGCTGCCGATGGCGCCGAGCGAGATGCCGCTACCGACGAACGTGACGACAGTTGCGCGGCGCAGCTTCGGCGCGTACTCCGAGGCCAGACCGATCGCATTCGGCAGTGCGCCGCCGAGGCCAAGGCCCGTCAGAAACCGAATGACGAGCAACTCCGTCAGCGAGCCCGCCAAGGCCGTCGCCAGCGTGCCGACGCCGAATGCGAGGCACGACCAGACGATTACGCGCCGCCGGCCGATCCGATCTGCGAGTGGCGCCAGCAGAATCGCGCCCAGCATGACGCCGAAGAGACCCGCGCTGAACGTGGGACCAAGCGCGCCGCGCGCGAGTTTCCAGTCCTGGCTGATCGCGGGCGCGACGTAGGTGATGCCCTGTACGTCGAAGCCGTCGACGAATAGCACGGCGGCGCACAGCAGGAACACGCGCAGCTGAAACCCGCCGATGCGCTGTGCGTCGATGGTCGTTGCGACGTCGATCGTTTTTTGCACTGCGGCTGCCCCTCATGTAGCGCGCGAAACCCCGGATCTTCGTCCGGTGCGGCGATCATAGCGTAGGTTGACGCAGTGCCGCGGCGCCGCGCACCATCTCCGCGGGCTTTCGGGGGAACCTGCATGTTCAATCGGCGTGACTTGTTGGCTGCGGCTGCGGCCGGTGCGGCTACCGCGGCGTTCGGGTCGCGCGCGTTCGCGGCCGACGTTCGCTACGACCTCGTGATCAAAGGCGGGCGCGTAATCGATCCATCGCTGCGGCTCGACGGCATCCGGGATTTGGGTATCGTGCAGGGCCGGATCGCTGCGGTCGAGCCCAGTATCGCCGCCGCGACGGCCGCGACGATCGATGCGCGCGGCAAGCTCGTCGTGCCGGGCCTGATCGATATCCACACGCATGCGGCGCGCACGCTCGAAGGGCCAGGCATGGTGCTCGCCGACGGCGTCACGGGGTGGATCGACGCCGGCTCGCACGGCGCCGACGGCATCGACTTAGGGCTGAAAGTGGCGCGCGCGTCGCCGCAGCAGGGCAGATTGCTGATCAACGTCGGTCGCGGCGGGATTCTGCCGGACGGCGACACGATGGATCTCAAGCGTGCCGATACGGGCGCGATGCGCGCGGCGATCGAGCCGCATCGCGACTTGATCGTCGGCATCAAGGCGCGGCTCACGAAGGGTGTGACCGCGAACGACGCGGAAACATTGCGCCGCGCTCAAGAGGTGGCGACGGCTTTCGGGCTGCCCGTCATGATTCACATGGGGCAGACGGAGTCGCCGCTGCCGCAGCTGCTCGATCTGCTGAAGTCCGGTGACATCGTGACGCATCTGTTCGCGCCGCCGCCGAACGCGATCATCGACGACGCGGGCAAGATCTTGCCGGCCGTGCTGGCCGCGCGCCGTCGCGGCGTGTGGTTCGACGTCGGCTTCGGCCGCGTCGGACATCTGCGTTGGGATATCGTCGACAAGGTTCTGAAGGCTGGGTTCTGGCCCGACACGTTCTCGACCGACTGGAATGCCGACAGCAAGACCACGGGCGTCGTCGATCTACCGAACTGCATGTCGAAGCTGTTCGCCTACGGCATGTCGGTGTCGGAGGCCGTCGCGTGCGTAACCGTGAATGCCGCGCGCACGTTCCCCGTGTTCCGTGATCGCGGCACGTTGAACGTGGGTGCGGTGGCGGATATCGCGTTGCTCGAGCTACGCGAGGGCGAGTTCGAGTTCATCGACAACTACGACAACAAAATCAAGGCCAAGCAGCGATTGTTTCCGGCCGGCACGGTGCTCGCCGGCAAGCGCGTCTGACGAGTTAATATGGCAGCCCTTCGGGCGGCAGCGCCCGACTTGAGCCCGGACGATGTCGCGCTTGTCAGACCTGTTTGGAAAATCGACCCCCGCTGGCACACCGCCGGCCAGTGAACCGAAGGTCCAGGCCGAGACGCCACCACCGGATCCGGTCGCGCAATCGCGAGACGAGGAAGCCAGCGTGTTGCAGGACATTGCCGCCGGCGAAATGGCCGCGGTCGGCAAGTGGGCCCTCGAGGGCAGCTCGACTCGAGTCCGCCAGCTCGCGGCGCAAGCCATCACGGATCTGGACCAACTGCGTGAACTGATCCGGGCCACGCGTGGCGGGAACGACAAGAACGTCCATCGGATTCTCATTGGGAAACGCGACGCGCTACTGGCCGAAATTCGCAGCGCACAGCAGTTGCAATCGGATATCGAAACGGTCAGCGCGGCCATAAGGCAGCACGCTCGTTTTCCCTGGGAACCGTCGTACGCCGACGCGCTTGAGCAACTCGACATGCGCTGGCGGACGCTCGCGCCGCACGCGGCGCCCGACGTTCAGAGCGAAGTGGCACAGCATCTGCAACGTGCGCGCCAGGTGGTGGAACACCACCGCGAAGCGGCCGAAGCGCAGGTAGAGCAGCAGCGATCCGCAGCGCTGGCTGCCGAAGAGGCACGCCGTCAGCGGGAGCTCGCGGTGCAGGCCGCGGCGGCGGTTGCCGCCGAACGCGCTCGGAGGCTCGACGCCGAGCGCCACGCCGAGCAAGAGAAACGGGGGGCGGACGAGGCAGAAGTGCGCAGTCTCCTGGGGCTGCTACGGCAAGCGACGGCAGCCCTCGATCAGGGCGGAACGGCGCGGGCCGCCCGGTTTCGCGATGCTATCGCCGCAAAGCTGCCACAGGCGCCTGCACTGCCGGCGTGGTTTGCGCGCCAGCTAGAGGACGTCGAAACACGACTCGCAGAGCTGCAGGACTGGAAGACCTTCACGGTTGTTCCGAAGAGAGCCAAGTTGGTGCAGCAGATGCAATCGCTGATCGGCGCCGAGATTTCCGCCGAGGAACTCGCGCAACGCATTCGTCGGTTGCGCGATGAGTGGCGGACCTTGCATCGGGGCGCGGGCGAGGAGCCCGCGCCGGAAAGGCTGCAGTTTCAGGAGGCGGCTACGCGCGCTTACGAGCCCTGCCGCGAGCACTTCGCACGGCAGGCGGCGCGTCGTCAGGAAAATGAGAAGCTGCGCGAGGCGCTGCTCCAACGGCTCACGATCTTCGCCACCGAACAGGCCGGTGAGGCAACGAACTGGCGCGTCGTTCAACAGGTCATCGTCGAGGCACGACGAGAGTGGGGCCAGTACGCGCCGGTGTCGCAGGCAGCCGTGAAGCCATTGCAGGCCCGCTTCTATGCGCTTGTGGGCGACCTGCGGACGCGGCTGGAGGCCGAGCACGCGCGCAACGTGAAGGCCAAACGCGATCTCATCGCTCGCGCGGCCGAGCTAGTGGGTTTAGAAGACACGCGCTCTGCTATTGAGGAATCAAAGAGCCTGCAGCGAACCTGGAAGAACGTCGGGCCCGTGCCGCGCCTCCAGGATAAGGTGCTCTGGGAAGAGTTCCGTCAACACTGCGATGCCGTCTTCAAGCGGAGCGCGCAGGAGTCGGCGGCGTACGGCGCCGCTCTCGATGCGAACGAAGTGCAGGCGACCGCGCTGTGCGAAAACCTGGAGAGAATCGCCGAGTTGACCGGCGAGCCATTGGCGTCCGGCGTGAAGCAACTGAACGAGTTACGCACGCAGTTCGAGGCTCTCGAGCTACCGCGGGTATCCGCGCGCAACCTACACCAGCGGTTTTCCCGCGCAACCCATCGCTGTGGCGAAGCGATGCGTCGCGACGTCGCGGTGGCAGCACGCCGCGGTTGGACCGACCTGTTTTCGGCAGCGGCCCAGGTGCGTGCGTACGCCCTCGCGACTGCCTTGGAACAGCCGCCTGCCAACTGCGAGACATTGCGGGCCTCTGCCGCGTCCGCGGTAGCCGACCTCGGGCGCGCCACTCCAAAAGCGGGCCGGGCGATCCTGGAGCAGCAGCTCTCAACCGTCGCCGCGGGCGCGGCCAGCGCCGACCTAGCGGCGAACGAGGCGGCGCTGCGACTGCTCTGCATCCGCGCGGAGCTGAACGCCGACGCGCCGACGCCGTCCGAAGACCTGGCGTTGCGGCGCGAGTACCAGCTCCAACGCCTCGTCGAATCGATGGGGCGCGGCGAACGTGTCGTGCCGGTGGGTCGGGATGACCTTGCGCTCGAGTGGATCGCGGTAGGGCCGGTCGAGAGCTCTGTGCACGATGTGCTATTCGCTCGATTCGAGCGCTGTCGCGATACGCGCGGCAAGAGCGTCTGACGTCGCCGTTACGACGTGCGGCCGGCAGGAAGTGCGCATCACGATGCCCTGCGATATTCGGTCTGTCCGGATTCACGGCGAGGGGCGCCGCCAGGTCGGGGCGTCTAGCTGCGAAGCAGCGGTGCCGTATAGATGACGGGGCCCGTCGGCAAGCCCGTCGGCGATCCGCCCGCGGGCTCTACGCTGACGGCGAGTGTGGGCGTATTGCCGAGCACGGTGAGCTGCGCCGTGCTCAACGCGAGTGTCGCGTTGCCGGCCGCCGGCAGTAGACCGAGCGACACGGGCTGCGCGCCGCCGCCCGGCAGCATCCAGAGTTCATATGAGCTATTCGCCGGCGCGGGACGCGCAGTGACCGTCGTCACGCGCAGCGTGCGCGCTTGCTCGAAGCTCTGCAGCAGCCACACGGGTCCCGTGGCCTGGTCCGTGACGACGGCGACGTAGGTCGGCTGCTCGACAGTCGCGCGTTGCGTCAGGTATAGCGAACCGAACAAGATCGCGACGAGCGCGAAACCCGCGGCGAGCGCTGCCCAGCCGCGACGCAATGTGCCCGACGTTCGCGTCGCGCGGCCGATCGCGACTTCGATCTGCGCCCAGGTTTCGACCGGCGGCTGTACCGGCCGAATGGAGCGGGCGAGGGGTGCGAGTTGCCGTTCCCAGGTTGCCACGGCGCGCCGCGCGACGAGCGACGCCGACAGCACGCGCGCAAAGCGACGCCGCGCGCGCCCCTGCAGCGTACCGACGACGTACTCGCGGGCGAGTGCTTCGATCAGCTGCGGATTGTCGTATCTCATGGCTGGATGCACCTCTTGAGGCTTTCCAGTCCGCGTCGCACCCAACTCTTCACGGTGCCGAGCGGTGCCGCGAGAGTGCCCGCGACCTCTTCGTGCGTGAGCCCGTTCATGTACGCCAAGCAAACGGCATTGCGCTGCGGTGTGCTCAGCTCCTTCAGGCAGTCGCGCAGGCGGCGCGCGTCGTTGTTGCGGTCTGCGATAAGCGCAAGATCCGCATCCATCGTGCTCGCGTCTTCCGGCACATACTCGGCGGGATCGGCGAACAGCACCTCGCGCTTGCGGCTGCGTTTGATGTCAATTGCGCGGTAGCGCGCAATGCTCAGCATCCACGTGAACGCGGCGGCTCTTGCTGGTCGATACTCTTTGGCGTTGCGCCAGATGCTCACGTACACGTCCTGCAGCGCTTCTTGCGCCAGATCCTGTCTCACCAAGATACGGCGCAGCGCTCGATCAGTTGCTCCAGTACGACCATGACTTCGTTCGCCATTCGTGCAGCGTGCGTCGCGTTCGGTGACGTGTTGGCAGGCTGCGACGTTACGCGCAGCGGGCGAGTGCAGCAACCGAGTCCCAAACATTGATCCGACGCGTGCATCCAAACGCACGGGTCGTACGTATCACCTTATTGGTTCGGCGCGCTTTGAGGGCAACTGGTCGAAATAGTTGTCTTTTGTCGCATCCGAATTCTCCCGCGCTGCGTATCAATCCGAGACAACAGGTTTCGGAACATTTCCAGGGAGAAATCAATGCTGATCCAGAATCGCTCTCGGTGGGCCTTCGCCGCAGTCGCGGCGTTGCCGCTTGCCATCGCCTCCACGTACGTGCAGGCGTCGAGCCATCGCGAGGCCCCGTTCCTCGCGGAGCATCCAAAAGTCGACGGCACCGACTTCTACATGTTTCGCAGTTATGAACAGGGGCGCGAAGGCTACGTCACGTTCGTCGCGAACTATCTGCCGCTGCAGGATTCGTACGGCGGTCCGAACTACTTCACGTTGGATCCCGATGCCGCCTACGACATCAAGATCGACAACGACGGCGACGCGCGGGAAGACCTGACCTTCCGATTTCGCTTCAAGAACGACCTTCAGGACATTTCGCTTACCGTTGGGTCCCCGGGCAACACGCAGACGGTACCTGTGCCGGTGATCACCACCGTGCCGGGAGGCATTGGTCCCGGAGTTCTCGATCGTTCCGGTCTGAACGTGATCGAGACGTACACGGTGGAGTTGATCCGAGGCGATCGCCATAACTTCGGGCGTGCGCTAACGAACGTGGCGGGTGGCACGAACCCGGCGGTGTTCACGAAGCCGGTCGACAACGTCGGTCAGAAATCGATTCCCGACTACGCGGCGTACGCGGCCAGTCACATCTACGATGTCGCGATCCCGGGTTGTCAGCCGGGCCGAGTGTTCGTGGGTCAGCGTCACGAATCGTTCTCGGTGAACTTGGGCGAGGTGTTCGATCTGGTTAACGTCAATGCAGTGGGTGCTCCCGACGCGCGACCCAACGTCATTGCCGACAAGAACATCACGTCGCTCATTCTCGAAGTGCCTGTCGGCTGCCTCACGGCGAACAACGAGCCCGTGATCGGTGGCTGGACGACGGCAAGCCTGCCGCAGATCAAAGTGCTGAATCCGTCGCCCCGCTTCGACAAGAATCGCGGCCGCACCAATGCATCGATCGATGGCGGAGCGCTCGTGCAGGTCTCGCGACTCGGTAATCCGCTGGTGAACGAGGTCGTGATCGGCATTCGCGACAAGGACCGCTTCAACTCGAGCGAGCCCGCGAACGACACGCAGTTCCTGAAGTATGTGACGCACCCGGCGTTGCCGGCACTGCTCGAAGCGTTGTTCGGAAATCTCGGCGTGCGTGCGCCGACCAACTTTCCGCGCAACGATCTCGTCGCGACTTTTCTCACCGGCATTCCGGGGCTCACGAAGCCTGCGGTTCTGAAGGCGCCTGGCGAGATGCTGAGGCTGAACACGAGCATTGCACCCACGCTGCGAGAGATGCAGTCGAATCTCGCCGTGCTCGGCGGCGATGTGGCCGGCTTCCCGAACGGACGGCGACCCGGCGACGATGTGGTCGACATCGCGCTGCGTGCGGCCATGGGCGTGCTCTGCACACTGAATCAGCCGGCGACGTTCGGTTGCGTGCCGGCGGACGCTCCAACCGGTGGGCTGCCGTACACCGACGGTGCGACGGTGCGCTCGACCGACTTCGACGCGACGTTCCCGTACCTCACGACGCCGCTGCCCGGCTCGCCGGCGCTTTAAGCGGAGGACAAAGATCATGAACCGCAACCATGGCTATCTATTGTTCTTCGCGGCGGGCCTGTTCATCGCGGGCTGCTCGGGGCACTCGGGCTCGGCAAACCCGCCGGGGCCGGGCGCTACGCCGAGCGAAGTCGATCTCGCGGCGTTCGCGCGCACCGCCATTGCCGACCCCGAGTCCGGGGACGCGCGAGTCGTGAACGACGTGACGTTCAAGACGAGCGAGCAAGAGACCGAGCTCAATGACTGGTTCTGAGTTTCAAGTAAGTCGGTTTGGACGGCGGCGCGCAAGCGCCGCCGTTCTCTTTTGCGCCGGGTTACTCGGCGCGGCGTATGCGAACGCTGCGCCCCACGTGCCGAGCGATGCAGCGGAAGTGCTGGAGCGTCTGCCGGCACGCGACGGCGCCGAGTGGCGCGAGATCGCTGCGCTGCAGGCTGAGCTCGCCCATGCGCCGCGCGATGCCAAGCTCGCGGCGGAGCTCGCGCAACGTTACCTCGAGCTATTTCGTGCACAGGGCGATCCGCGACTGATCGCGTACGCGCAACGCGGTCTCTCCGCGTGGAACGCCGCCGCGGAGCCGCCGCTCGAGATCGGGCTCAAGCGCGCGGAGATCGCACAGACAGAACATCGCTTCGATGCCGCCCGTGGCGAGCTGGAGCAGCTGGCGGCGCGTGCGCCGCGCGACGCGCGTGTGTGGCTCACGCTTGCCGCGATCGACGTCGTCCGCGCGGATTACGCGGACGCGCGTCGCGAGTGCGGTCGTCTGGTGTTATTGCAGGACGTCGCCATTGCCGGCGGTTGCGTGGCCGCCGTGCAAGCCATGACCGGAGAAGCCGATCGCGCATACCAATTTGTGGTGGGCCAGTTAGCTAACGCGAACGACCTTCCACAAGGCATCGTGGCCTGGCTCGCAACGCTCGCGGCGGAGAACGCTGACGCGCTCGGCCGCGCAGGCGATGCGGAAACGCACTATCGCAGCGCATTGCGAACGGAGGCGCATCCGAGTGTCTACCTGCTCGTGAGCTACGCGGACTTTCTGCTGCGCGCGGAACGTCCTCGTGAAGTCGTGAAGCTGCTCGCAGACGCTCCGCCGGCGGATCCGTTGCTGCTGCGGCTCGCGATCGCCGAGAAACGCATGGGGCACGACGTTGCGAAGCAACTCGACGTTCTAGGCTACCGATTCGAGCTGGCGCTCAATGGCCTCGACACGACGCATGCGAGGGAGGCCGCGTGTTTTGCGCTCTACCTAGCCGACAAGCCGGATATCGCGCTCACGAGTGCGCTCGCAAATTGGAGTGTGCAGCACGAGGCGATCGATGCGCGGCTCGTGCTCGAGGCCGCGCTCGCGGCCGGACGCGCCGAAGCGGCGCGGCCGGTGCTCGAGTGGCTCGACGCCAATCACGTGGAGCACGTGGAGCTGCGGGTGTTGGCGCGGAAGACGAGGGCGGCATCATGACGCGGCTCATCTGTGCGTTAACGTGCTTCTTCGCGGCGGCCTCGGCCTTCGCGCACGATCCGTCCAGATCGTTGCTCACGCTCGCCGTCGACGGCGCCGCACTGCATGGTCGGCTCGACGTCTCACTTCGCGATCTCGAGGATGCCGTCGGCCTCGACGCGGATGGCGATGCCGCCATTACCTGGGGCGAGGTCGCGGCGCGCAGCAAAGACATCGAACGCTATGCGCAAGCGCGGCTCTCCGTGCAGGCGGACGGCGTGGTGTGCCGACTCGAGCCCGCGCAGCGATCCGTCGATCAGCACGGCGGCGCGGCGTTTGCCGTCATCGATCTCGAAGGCGCATGTGCCAGCGTACCGCGCGTCGTGCGCGTAACGTACGGGTTGTTGTTCGACGTGGATCCGGCCCATCGCGCGATACTGGAGTTGGGTTCCGGCGGCGCCAGTACCACCGCAGTGCTATCGGCCGAGCGCCCGACGTTCGAGGCAGAAGTGGCGACATTGTCGCCGTGGACGAGCTTCGTGCGATTCGTGACCGAGGGCGTGTGGCACATCTGGCATGGCTACGACCATCTGGCTTTCGTCACGTTGCTCGTGCTGCCGATCGTGCTGGGCGCGACTGAGCGCAGGTCACGCAAACGCAAGAGTGCGCGCGAGGCAATCGTCTCGATCGCCGGCGTGATCACGGCGTTCACGGCAGCCCATTCGCTGACGCTGGCGCTCGCTACGTTGGGCGTGATCAACGTGCCCGCGCGTGCCGTGGAGTCGGCGATTGCGTTGTCGGTGCTCGTGGCCGCCTTGTTGAACGTGTTGCCGAGCGTGCCGCGCCTCGGCGCGAAGCTCGCGTTCGGATTCGGGCTCGTGCACGGACTCGGATTCGCGACCGCGCTCGGCGATCTCGGCACGAGCGGTGCGGGCGTGGCTGTGAGCCTCGCGGGGTTCAATGTCGGTGTGGAGCTCGGCCAGATCGCGGTCGTCACCGCGGTGCTGCCGCTGCTGTTCACCGTGCGCAGCCATGGATTCGGGCGCGCGGCGGTGAATTACGCCTGCTCGGCGGCGTGCGGCGCGCTAGCGGTGGTATGGCTCGCGCAGCGCATCATCGTTTGATGTAAGTCTTGGCGAAGCCGTTGCGTGCGTTCGTCACGGTAAACGTCCCGTCGCGCAGCGCCGAGATCTTAATCCAGTAGGCCGCGCCGTCGTGCGCCGGCGGCGGCGACGCGCCCGCTCCTGGAGCCGGCGGTTCGATGGCGGCGATCGGCATCGAAGCGGGTTGCTGATCGACCGTGTTCGCGATGAACGCGCCCGGTACCGTGTATTCCTGCCCGCTCAACTGCGAGAAATGCAGCTGCCACAGGTCCTCGAGACCTGGGGACGCGAACAGCACTTTCATCGTGTCGGGCTGGCCGCCCTTACGCGTGCCGTTGTTCAGCACGGCGACACGCGGATGAAGGGCATGCACGAGAATCGGCGCATTCGAAATCGGCTGCCCGTGATGCGAGACGATGAAGAGATCGACCGTGCCCAAGCGGTTGATCGGGCACATCAGGTCGTGCTCCTTATTCCAGGTCAGGTCACCCATGTGCACCACGCGGAAGCGGCCGAACGTAATGTGGCTGCCGACGGATTGCGCGTTCTCGCTTGGGTCCGCCTCCTTCGCCGCATAGCTCGCGCACAACGGATTTGCCTCGCCGGCGCCGGGGAGCGCTCGCTCGAGCACCTTGCCGGCGGACGCAACAATGCGCACGTCGGCCTCGCCGAGCTTGATTCGATCGCCGGGCTTCACGACGACGTGCGAGCCTTGCGCGTAGAGCTTCGGATAGGTCGTGGTCACGAACGTGTCCGCGGCCGGATTCGGTTGGACGTTCGCGCCGTGGTCCAGGAACTCGCGAATCGGCATTCGGCCGGCGATCGTCTCCATCGCGCCGAAGTGGTCGCCGTGATAGTGAGTGGTGATCAGGTGATCGATCTGTTGAACGCCGGCGTCTTTGAGCGCGGCCATGATTCGATCGGCGTCGCGCGTCGCGACGGCGCCGCCGTTGCCCGTGTCGATCAGCAGAGATTCGCCCGAAGGGGCGACGAACAGTGTGGCGTTGCCGCCTTCGACATCGACGACATAGATGTCGAGCGATTGATGATTCTGAGCGGAGGCCGTCGCGGCCCCCGTGACGGCGAGCGCGAACGCGAAGAATCGGCGCATTGCAGTGTCCCCCTCTTGCGCGTGATCGTACCGCGCATTCGGGCGTAACGCTCGGGCAAACCTCAGCCTTCGGCGGTCTTGCGCGATTCGCGCTTACGCTCGTTCTCGGTCAGGTGTTTCTTCCGCAACCGGATGTTGACGGGCGTGACCTCGACGAGCTCATCGTCGTCGATGAACTCGAGGGCTTGCTCGAGGGAGAACTTGATCGGTGGCGTGAGAATGATGTTCTCGTCGGCGCCTGCGGACCGAATGTTCGTCAGCTGCTTGCCCTTCGTAGGGTTCAGCATCATGTCGTTGTCGCGGCTGTTGATGCCGATGATCATGCCCTCGTAGACCTCGACGCCGTGGCCGATGAACAACGAACCACGTTCCTGCAGTGCGAACAGCGTGTAGGCGAGCGCCTTGCCGGTCACCATCGAAACCAACGCGCCGTTGATGCGCTGACCGATCGTTCCGCTCGCGCGGGGGCCGTAGCCGTCGAAGACGTGGTAGAGCAACCCGGTGCCTGCGGTGGCCGTGAGGTACTCGGTGCGGAAGCCGATCAGGCCACGTGCGGGAATTTTGTACTCGAGCCGCACTCGGCCGCGGCCGTCGGGCATCATCGTTTTGAGCTCGCCTTTGCGTTCCGCGAGCCGCGTCATTACGCCGCCCTGGAATTGTTCCGCGAAGTCGACCGTCAGCTGTTCCCACGGTTCCTGCACGACGCCGTCGACGGTCTTCTCGATGACGGCCGGGCGCGATACCGCGAGCTCGTAGCCTTCGCGGCGCATGTTTTCGATCAGCACCGACAAGTGCAGTTCGCCGCGGCCGGAGACGCGGAATTTGTCGGGGTCGTCCATGTCCTCAACGCGCAGCGCGACGTTGTGGAGCAGTTCCTGCTCGAGGCGAGCACGGATCTGGCGGCTCGTGAGGTACTTGCCTTCCTTGCCCGCGAACGGTGACTTGTTCACCTGGAACGTCATCGTGATCGTGGGCTCGTCGACTTGCAGCGGCGGCAGACCTTGGCCTTGGCCGCGCGCGCACACCGTGTCCGAGATCTTGAGACCGTCGATTCCGCTGAACACGACGATATCGCCGGCGCCCGCTTCGGTGATGGGCCTACGCTCGAGCCCCTCGAATCCGTACAGCTCCATGAGCTGTGCGTTTCTCTCGGTGCCGTCACGCTGCACGAGCGTCACGGGCATGTTGCGTTTCACGGTGCCGCGGCTCACGCGGCCGATGCCGAGGAGGCCGACATACGAGCTGTAGTCGAGGCTCGAAACCTGGAGCTGCAGCGGACCCTCTACCTCGACAGGTGGTGGCGGCACGTGGTCGACGATGGCCTGGAACAGGGCCTCCATGGTGCCCTCACGTACATCGGCGGTCTTGCCGGCGTAGCCGTTCAGCGCCGAGGCGTAGATCACGGGGAAGTCGAGTTGCTTGTCGCTGGCGCCAAGCCGGTCGAACAGTTCGAACGTCTGATCGAGCACCCAGTGGGGGCGGGCGCCGTCGCGATCGATCTTGTTGATGACGACGATCGGCGTGAAACCGTGCTGGAAGGCCTTGCTCGTGACGAATCGCGTCTGCGGCATCGGGCCGTCGACTGCGTCGACGAGCAGCAGCACGCCGTCGACCATGGATAGTACGCGCTCGACTTCGCCGCCGAAATCGGCGTGCCCCGGCGTGTCGACGATGTTGATGCGCCAATCACCCCAGGTGATGGCCGTGTTCTTCGCAAGGATCGTGATGCCCCGCTCTTTCTCGAGGTCGTTCGAGTCCATCGCGCGTTCTGGGATCACGAGGCGTACGTCGAGCGACCCCGCTTGCCGCAGCAGCTTGTCCACGAGCGTGGTCTTGCCGTGGTCCACGTGCGCGATGATCGCGATATTTCGGAGCCGTTCCTTGGACAACATGGAGTGGACCGGGGGAGGGGGAAAAAGGCGCGCATTATACGGTGCCGCGGCCTCTATACCAGTGAAATGCGTGCTTTCCGCTCGGAAAAGAGCCGCAAGGCCGCTTATCGCACGCGGATATGCGCAGCCGAGCCGGAGGGACCCGATTTCGGGCGTGTCCCGAGAGAGCCCTCGCGCGCCAGCGCCACGGTTGGCACCGTCATCAAGCGCGGGCTCGCACGAATGGCCACGAGCGGAGCGCCGCGCTGATACAGTGACTCCACGCCCTCGGGCGGCGACGGGAGGTCACATGATTCGCGTGCATTCAACGAAGCAGTCGGTCAACGGCTACAAAGTGCGTCTTTTGCTGTCGATGCTGAAGCTGCCTTACGAGTTGGTGGAGCTCGACATGTACGCCGCGGAGCACAAACGCGAGCCCTTCCTGTCGCTGAACCCGTTCGGTCAGATGCCGGCGCTCACGGATGGCGCGTACACGATCGCTGATTCGCACGCGTGTCTCGTGTACGTGGCGCGCAAGTACGATGCGACCGGTCGTTGGCTGCCGGCCGATGCGGAAGGCGAGGCCAAAGTGGCCGAGTGGCTGTCCAAATCCGCGAACGAGGTACACCAGGGCCCGTGGATGAAGCGCGCGAAGATCCGCCGCCCGGAAGCCATCAAGTTGCCCGACGAGGAGATCGACGCGCGCTGCGATCACATCCTGCGCATCATGGAGGCGCATCTCGCGAAACGTGATTGGCTCGCGCTCGATCGGGCGACGATCGCCGATCTATCTTGCTTCGGGCCGATCTCGATTTTAAAGGTGTGCGGCTACGACACGGACAAGTGGCAGCAGGTCACGCGCTGGCTGAATCGCATTCGCGCGCTCCCGGGCGCGCACGATCTCGACGGCAATCCGTTCGCCTAGAACGAGTTGCGGGTTTCGACGACGAGCTGCGAGCGGTCGATCGTCGGTGTGCGGTTCAAGGGGAACGCGAGGTCGATGTGCACGACGTTGCGCCCACTCGATCGGGGCGAACTCAGCCGAAGCCCCATGCCGACGTCGTACAGGGTGCCGAGACTTGGGTTTGCTCGCGGATCGCGGCCGCTCACGCGGCCGGCGTCGACGAATACGGCGTAGCCCACGCGAAACAGGCGCCACGGGTACCAGTTGGTGAAGAACCTCTGCTCCACGTTCAAGATCGCGCTCCGCTCGCCGGCTTGGTAACGCAGCGGATAGCCGCGCAGGCCGTTGTCGCCGCCGATGAGCACCTGATTCTCGAGGTCGATCCGCTGCGTCGCGAGCGCGCTCAGGCTCACGGAAAACAGGTTTTTCTCGAAGTTGCGCTGGAAGTAGCGAGCGCTGACCGAGACCTGTGTGTTGCGCGACTCGTCGCGCTCGAATCGTGTCGACGCTCCGGCTGACAAGAGGAGCAGGCGACCGGCGCCGCCGGTTTCCCAACCCTTCTGCAGCTGCGTGTTGAGCAACGTCGCGTCGCGGTCCGAGCCGAAGCTCCGCTTCGCGAAGCCGAGTGTCGCCGATAGGTTCCACCCGAGCGAGACGTCCTCGGTGCGGCCTATGTCTTGCAGCTCGCTCATCTCGCGATAGTCGTCCACGAGCAGCTGCCACCCGATCCAGGGATACACGAGCTTGCGATCTTGCGGCAGTACCCTGGGTACCGGCGTGGCAGCGGTCGGTAGGAAAATGTCCTCGTCCGACGCGACGCCGAACAGCCAGCGTCGCGTCAGATTGCCGACAACGCCGCCCGACACACCACCGGTCAGGGACAGCAGCTTCGTGTCGTGGCGGAACTCGTCGATTTCGTGCCCGAGGTCGTACATCGTGTCGACGCGCTGCTGATCGAGCATTGCGCCGCCGAGCGACCAACGCGTGTCGAGCGAATAGAACGGCCGCTCCGCTTCAATCTCGCGGCGATGGCCGTCGGTGTTGTCGGCCCCGGCAATATTCAGCGTCACACGGCTACCGCGCACGTTGGCATCCGTGTAGCCGAGCAGCGTTTCGTTGCGGTCCACGTTACTCGAGTGCAAGGCCGTGACTTTCTTCCCCGTGCCGAGCGTGTTGCTGTCGGAGATGCCGATCGTGTACTTGTTCTTGCCTCCGCTGCGGCTCAAACGCACGTCCGGCGCCAACGTCCAGGAATCGCGCACGCGGACCTCGACCTCCACCGTGTTCGTGGCAGCGTCGTAGCCGTGCGGCTCGACAGTGGCCGCCGCCAAGTAACCGCGGTTCCGCAAAGCGCGCGCCGATTCTTCGAGCTGTCGACTGGAGAACGCTTCGCCGACATGGAACAACAGCACGCTAGCTATCGCGTTGTCGTGCGTGGGTGTGTGGACGCGGTTGGCCCAACGGTAGAGCTTTTTGTCTTCCTCCGGATTGGTCAGGTCGAACACATTGTCGACCGTGATGTGAACGGCGCGGATCGTTGTGCCGAGGCGCTCGAGGTCGGCGCGCGACACAGTGTTCGTCTCGGTGGCCGGCGCTTCGGAGACTTGGCCAAGACTGAGCTGCGCGGCGAGCAACAACAGGCCCGCAACGGGGCTGCGAAAAGCGCGCCGGTGCCTAGGAGCGGTCATGTCCCAGCGTAGCTCGGTGCGATCGAGAAAGTATGTGCAGTGGCGCGCAGAATGCCGGAGCTGGGTGCCACGAGCCGCGTCAAACCTGGATAGACGCGCTGCGCTTCGATCGCAATTTGAGCTGCGACCAGTGCCACGGCTTGAACTCGAACCCAAGCACGTTGTCGCGACCGTACGGCATGGTGAAGCCGAACGTTGCAGCATTGACGGTGAGCCAAGCGAACGCTTTCGAACTCTCGAACTCGGCGGTCAGCGGGCGCGTGCCGGGCGTCGCGATGTCGATGGCGCGGCCCGTATGGTGCTCGCTGAACCCCGGAGCCGCATTCACGCGCAGGATGGTATGAATGTCCCGGCCCGCCGCGATCTTCTGACGGAATAGATCCGTCTGCTGGCGAATGCTGCGGAAGCCGGAGACTAACAGCAAGTCCACGCCGGCGAGCGCCGCCGTGTGTTTCATCTGCCGCCAGGACCGCGCCGTCGCAGGTGCGAGCCGCTGCGGCTTGCCGACGATGTTCGGTTCCACGTCCTCAAGGTCCGCCGCGTCGGCGTACGCGAGGCGGTGCGGGTTTTGTCCGTAGTCGGCAGGTATGCCGAGATCGGCGAACAACTCCTGGTCGATCATCGTCCCATCGCTAGTACTGTCCGTCGATCGGAGTCTACTGCGTTGCGGCCGGTTGCGGAGCGGCGGGGGTGACAGCCGCGGCAGGCGCGGTCGCAACCACAGCGGGTGCGCTGCCCAGCCGACCGCCGGTCCACTCATGAATGAGCCCGAATCGGTTCAACGCCGCGTAGGCGATCGCGAGCACGATCAAGAAAATGATGATCCTCGGCCACGGGCTGCGCTTCTCGGCGTACGGATCTTTCAGCGAACGCTCGGCGCCGGGCGGTATGCGCCGCAAATCGGTTAGCGATGCGCCGAACGGCACGTTCATTCGGGCCACGGTGTTGATTGCCCAGCCGTTCGCGTCGAGGATCGGCCCCAAATTGCGTTTGCGCAGTTTCAAGTAGGCAATGACCATTGCTGGCACGCTGATCACGAGCACGACACCCAAAATCAAGAGAGGAATTTGCCATGCCGAGAGGTCGAAGAACTTTGTCGCGAGGAAGGACAGCGCTGTGCCGATCGAGCCGAACGCTACGCCCAATGCGGCGACTGTACCGACGTCGATCTTCTTCGGCTGCGCGGGTGTGGCTACGTTGAGCGTCGTTGCCGTGGTAGCGGTTTGCGCTAGGTGGGCATTCGCAGCTGAGTCCGCGGTGGCGGCGCGTTTCGCGATCTGTTCGTCGATCAGGCGAATCAGTTTCTTGTACGGCGACCAGAACGCTTCGCGAATGCTGATCGGGTTGTCGACGACCTTCGTGATCGTCGCGTCCCAGTCTTTGCCGGCACGGTCGTAGAAGACGCCGTTGCGCCCCACCATCAGGTTGTCGCGATCGCCGTTCGTGAACACGGCGCAGATCGTCTTCTTGTATCCGCCGGCGCGCGAGATCTCGCAATAGGCGAGGTAGGCGCCCGCGAGACCGGCAAGCGCCGCGTGTCTGCCCGCGTCCGTAACCTCGAGACAAAGTTGGCAGCTGCGCGCATCGAGATACAGAATGCCTGCCTGAAACACGGCGCCGGTGCGGCCATAGAAATCCGCAAAGTTCACGGAGTTCGTCAACAGCTCGAACAAATCCTTCTGGAAGCGCACGAGCCTCTCGACGGATGCGATCTGGTTGAACTCGCCTTCGAGCGCGGTGTCTTGCTTGATGAGTTCCGTGATCTCCGCGCGGCCGGAGCTTACGAGCAGTTCGCGCAAACGCGGCAGCCCCAGCCCTTCCGCGGTCGTTGCGGGCTTGCTCGCTGACCAGGCGTCGAATGCCGCGATCTTGGACTGCAACACGTCCCAATCGGCTTCCGACAGCGTGGTCCGCGCGCCGAGCAAGGGCGCGATTGCCGCGCTCGCACACGTCGCGAGAGCCATGGTCCACGCCGGATTGATGCCTTCGGCGAGCGGCAATGCGCGGTTCGCTTCGACCTTCGCCAACGGCAACGCGGCAACGGCTGCGGACGAGATGGTGAGTTCCTGCGCGGCGAGCGCGGCGAAGTCCTTCTCGTCGCGATTCATCGAAGCGAGCGCGCGAGCATCGAACGCCGCGAGCCTGCAGCGCGCGAAGAAGTCGTCGATCTTGCCTTTCGTGGCTTTTACGGCAGCTGACGCGGCCGCGGTGCCGGCGAGGCCGAGCGGTGTCAGAGTCTTGTCGGCTTCACCTTCGCTTACCCAGTCGACGAGTGTCTGCGCCTCTGTGAAGAACTGATCTACGCTCGCCTGGTTGATGCCCGGCTTGCCGCTGCGGTCGGCAACCGGGCCCAGCGCGGTGATCACATCGTCGATGGCTTTGCGCACCGCGTCGTCGTCGGTGGCCTCGGCAATGATGACGCCGTCGCCGTTGAACTTGGTCTCCGCGAAGATCTGCGCGGTGTCCGCGACGTCTGCAAGCGAGATCGCCGTCGCAGCGGGTTTCTTCAAGGTGGTCAGAATGCGTTTCGCGCTCGCCAACGTGCTCGCGTCAGCAATCTCCGAGAGCGGCACTGAGTCGCCGCCTTTCATTAGATAGCCCACGTCCTTCAGCACACCGGTTGCCCATTGCACGGCTGCGATGATTTCTGGCGGCCGAATGCGGCCGTCGCTATCCGTGTCGACCAGGTCCGCGGTGATCGGATCGAGCTCGGTGCCGCGTGTTGGCACTGCCAACGCCATCCACAACTTCTGATCGAGCGAGCCAATATTCGCAATGTCTTTTCCGTCGCGGAATTGAACCTGATCGACGCCGCCGGCGCGAAAGAACCGCCAGCGGTGGGAGACGTTCGTGGATGCCATATGGATGTTCCCCGATTGGAGGCCTTCGAGTGGCCGGCGATCGCGTCGTTGTAGGAATTTATTGAGCGCGCCTGCTTCGATTATCTTGCAGTAGGGCAGGTTGTCAAATGGTGCCGTGTCGCTGAGCGAGCGGTTAGACTTGCGCGAGGAATACGACTTTCGAAGGTAGCGACGTCTGGCCAGAGCGAGCGGAGTACTTCGATGGCTGCGCCTCGGACGCATCGCGGGCGTAGTGGGCCTCGCGTTGCTAGTCTGGTTCGTCCTGTCGTTCTCGGCCGTGCTGGTTCTGCGCTGGATCGCGCCGCCGTTCTCCGCGGTGATGTTGGAGCAGCCGGTGCCGCTCGCGAAAGTCGACTATCGGTGGGTCGATGGCCGCGCGATTGCGAGCAGCGCCGCGCGCGCTGCAATGGCGGCCGAAGATCAGCGCTTTCTCGAGCACCACGGAATCGACTTCGTGTCGCTCGACCGTGCACTCGAGGACTATCGCGACGGCGATGGGCTGCGCGGCGCGTCGACCATCACACAGCAGGTCGCGAAGAACTTGTTCCTGTGGCAAGGGCGCAGCTTCGTGCGCAAAGGGTTCGAGGCCTATTTCGCGCTGCTGATCGAGCTCCTTTGGTCGAAGCATCGAATTCTCGAGACGTACCTGAACGTTGCGGAGTTCGGGCCCGGTGTGTTCGGCGTCGAGGCGGCAGCGCAGCGATTCTTCGGCGTGCCGGCTCGACGGCTTACCGCACCACAAGCCGCGTTGCTCGCGGCGGTGTTGCCGAACCCGCGTCGTTTCGATGCGGCGCGCCCGAGCGGCTACGTGCGCAGTAGGCAGGAATCGATCCTGACGCAGATGCGGTTGCTCGAATCGCGTGGTCACTACCAAAAACTCGAATGGTGACACCGCGCGACGAGCTGTCGGTCGGGTTTCCGCCCATTGCCGGGGCCGACGCCCGCGTGCTCGTGCTCGGCAGCCTGCCTGGGCGAGTGTCTCTCGAGAAGCGGCAGTACTACGCGCAGCCGTACAACGCATTCTGGAAGATCATGGGCGCGCTCCTCGGTGCTGCTCCGGACTTGCCGTACGAGCGCCGCCTCGACGTGCTGCGTAGGCATCGCGTTGCCGTGTGGGACGTTTTGGCTGCCGGCGAGCGCTCGGGCAGCCTCGATTCGGCGATCGTCACGTCGAGCATGGTGATCAACGATTTCGCCGAGTTCTTCGTCGCGCAACGGGAGATCCGTTTGGTCTGCTTCAACGGCAACAAGGCCGCTGAGTTGTATCGGCGGCGCGTGCTGCCTACGCTCACGCCAACGACCGCTGCGATCGAAACACAGCTGCTCCCGTCGACGAGCGCAGCGCACGCGTCGCGCACGTTCGCGGAGAAGCTGGCGCGCTGGTCGGCCGCGCTTGGTGATCTGGTCTAAGCCGCCACGCGCAGCGGCGATGACGCAGGTAGCTCGAGTGTCACGATGAGGCCCGGCTGATTGTCGCCGAGCAGGAGCCGTCCGTGATGCTGCATCGTGACTGCGTTGACGAGTGCCAGTCCTAAACCGGCTCCGGGCTGGGAACGCGCTTGATCGAGGCGCGTGAAGCGCTGCAGCACGCGGCCCCGATCGTCCTCCGGAACGCCAGGGCCAGTGTCGGCCACACTGAGTCGAGCCGTGTCGCCCTGCTGCTCCAGCCGGATCGTGATCGTGCCTCCGGTGGGCGTGTACTTCACAGCGTTGTCGAGAAGATTCGTCAACGCCTGCGCCAGCAACTCGCGATCGCCGAAGACCTCGACTGCGCCCTCCGGCTCGCCGATGAGGCGCAGCTGGCGATCGTCAGCAGTCGCTTGGTAGAGCTCGCGCACGTCGTGAACGATCGGTGCGAGATCCACCGGCTTGAACGCGCTGCGATAGGCGCCGGACTCCACTCGTGCAATGCGCAGCAACGCGTTGAACGTCGCGAGCACCTGGTCGAGCTGCCGTACGCACTCCGCGAGATCCTCCTGGCTCGGCTCCGCGCCGGCGGCCAGCATCTCGAGCCGATTACGCAGGCGCGTAAGCGGGCCGCGTAGATCGTGCGCGACGCTGTCCGCCACGTGCCGCATGCCCGACAACAAATTCTCGATCTGGTCGAGCATTGCGTTGATGTTGCTTGCGAGCTCGTCGTGCTCATCGTTGCTGCCGGTCAGTGGCGCGCGTCGATTCAAGTCTCCGGCGATGATCTGGCGCGTCGTGCGGTTCAGCTCGGCCAGCCGGCGCTGTGCACTCAGCGCCATCAACAGTCCGCCCACGAGTGCGAGCCCCAGCGCGAGCGTGATGCCGTACATCGCAGCACTGCGCAGCACGCCACGAATCGCGGCGAGCTCGCGGATGTCGCGCCCCACGAGCAGACGGAAGCCGGGGCCTACGCGGAGCAGCGCGCCACGGACCGGGGTTTCATTGCCGCGCTCATCGCGTCTGATGAAATCCACCCATTCCTCGGTGACGGTATCGAGCGTCGTTGGCCAGTAGGGCACGTTGCCCGCAAGCGGCCGGCCGATGGCGTCGGCGAGCAGGTACACCGAGCGCCGTTCAGCGTCGCGCTCCACGCGCTCGTTGATGATATCCGCGAGCCCCGTGAGACCGCTGCGCTCGTATTGCTCCGACAAGCCATTGATCTCGGCTTCGATGACGGCGTTGTTCTGCCGCTCGAGGTAACCGAGCGTCGACCAGTACACGATGGCCGACAAAGCGCCAACGGAAATCACGAACAATGCCGCGTACGCGAGCGTGAGTCGAAACACGCTGGTGCGGAACAGTCGGCGCAGTCGGCGTAGTCGCATCGTGATCGAAGGCCTAAGTGTCCAGGCGGTAGCCGACGCCGCGGACTGTATGCAGTAGCTGGCGGTCGAAGCCGCGGTCGATCTTCGACCGTAAGCGGCTGATGTGCACGTCGATCACGTTTGTCTGTGGATCGAAGTGGTAGTCCCACACGCCTTCGAGCAGCATGGTGCGCGTGACGACTTGCCCCGCGTGGCGCAGCAGGAATTCGAGCAGCTGGAATTCGCGAGGCTGCAGGTCGATTACCTGTCCGCCGCGGCGCACATCTCGGCGCAGCAAGTCCATTTCTAGATCGGCCGCGCGCAGCACCGTCGATGGCGAGTCGCCGCTGCTCTTGACGCGGCGCACGAGGGCTTCGAGGCGCGCGAGCAGTTCGCTGAACGCGAACGGCTTGACGAGGTAGTCGTCGCCGCCGGCCTTCAGACCCTTGACGCGATCGTCCACCTCGCCGAGCGCGGATAAGATCAATACTGGCGTGGTGTTTGCGGACGCGCGCAGCGTGCGTATCACCGTAAGACCGTCCACGCCGGGCAGCATGCGATCGATGATCAGCGCATCGTATTTCTCGGTGGTGGCAAGGAATAGCCCATCCTTGCCATTGGCGGCATTGTCGACGTTGCAGCCAGCTTGAATGAGCCCGCTGCGAATGAATGAGGCGACGTCTTTGTCGTCCTCGATTACCAGAATGCGCACTGTGTTTACCGTCCCGCCCGGCGCGCTCCCGAGCGGCGGTAGGCCTCGGCGCTCGTCGCGCCGAGGCCTACTCAACTCTTCAGGACTGCCGAGCCAGCTCCTTGGCCTCTTCCTTCGTCATCTTATAGATGCTGTCGATAGGGTAGCGGAAGCCAGCCACCCGCAGCGAGTCAAAGCGAGCATACACACGGTCGCCGAGGGACGTGACGCCTATGGCTTGCACGAACGGCAAGTCGTGGCTCGGGTACTTGAGCTGCAGCAAGTACGGTTGCCACGGGGTCGCCCATACGATCACGGTCTTGTTGTCGATCACCTGCCAGTCGTGCAGGCGCGACAGTACCGGAAAGCTATCCACCGGCTCGCCCACCTGCGTTTGTACGATAGTAATGGGCGCTTCGTTCTTGGCGGCGGCGGCCGAAACGCCCGCCACCCCCAACCCAAGACCTAGCGCCAGGCCCACGACGGCGCCGAGTTTCGTCAATCCGCCTAAATTCCTGTCGTTCATGACTCATCTCCTCGAGTGGGCTGGAAGCACCGAATCCACGTGACTTTCAGCATGTTCGTCAGGCTAGCCCCATGCAGCTGAACCCAACATTAACGAGGCGTGCCTGGTTCCCTCCGCATTACAAATCCGTATTGAACCGTTGAGCTGGAGGTAAGGCCCCCGCATGTAACTTGCTTGTTAGTAGTAACGCCTCCAGGAGATTTGCGATGACCGAACAGTGGAAGAACAGATCCGCGCGTTTCGGATGGCTCGCAGGGGCCATCGGTGCCGCGGCGCTCACGGCTAGTCTAGTCACCATCAATCACGATTCCGTTGCGCAGCCCGCAACTGCCACGCCGGCCGTGCAGTCGGCCGCGCCACATGCTGCGTCGTCGCCTGGTTCATTCGCCGATGTGATCGAAACGGTCAGCCCGGCGGTAGTGAACATCATGATCAGCAAGGTCGAGCAAGCGCAGCCGACAGGGTTCGAGTCTTCGGAGTCCGGCCCGCAACGGGGCCAACGCGGCCAGCAGTTTCCGTTCGACGAGTTTTTCGGCCGGTTCTTCGATCAACCGAATCAGCAGAGAAAGGAACGGCGGACTGAAGGGCAGGGCTCGGGCTTCATCATCGATGCGAGCGGGTACATCGTGACCAACAACCACGTTGCCGACGGCGCCGACAAGATCGTCGTGACAATGCAGGACGGCCGCAAATTCGATGCCACGCTCGTCGGCCACGACGTAAAAACCGATCTTGCGCTGATCAAGATCAACGCGACCGGTTTGCCGCACGTAGCGTTCGGTGACTCGGATCATGCGCGCGTTGGTGATTGGGTCGTGGCGATTGGCAATCCGTTTGGCCTTGGCGGCACAGCCACGGCCGGCATCGTCTCGGCTCGTGGCCGCGACATCCAGTCGGGTCCTTACGATGACTACCTGCAGCTCGATGCGCCGATCAATTTCGGTAACTCAGGCGGCCCGGTTTTCAATGCCGGTGGTGAAGTCATCGGTGTGACCACCGCGATCTTCTCGCCCAACGGCGGCAACATCGGCATCGGTTTCGCCATCCCCGCAAATCAGGCGAAGAACGTCCTGGCGGAGCTGCGCAACAACGGGAGCGTCGAACGCGGTTGGCTCGGAGTCCAGATCCAGAACCTCGATGACGAGCTCGCAGCTTCCCTCAAGGTTCCGAACCAGCACGGCGCGTTGGTCGCTGAAGTCCTGAAGGACGGTCCGGCGGCGCATGGCGGTGTGCTCGCCGGTGACGTCATCACGCGGTTCAACGACCGCGAGGTCGACTCCGCGCGCGCGCTGAGTCGCGTGGTAGCCGAGGCTTCGCCGAGCAAGGCGGCGAAGGTCACCGTGTGGCGCGACGGCAAGAGCCGTGAGCTGAACGTCAAACTCGGCGAAGCCGCTAAGAGCGAGCAAGCAGCCGCCGAGGCGCGAGCGCCGGCGAATGCGCCGCAGGCGACGGCGGGTCTCGGGCTCACGCTGCGGCCCCTCACCGACGAGGATCGCTCGCAACTCTCGGTGCCGAGCGACGTGAATGGCGCTCTCGTCGTCGCTGTCGAGCCGGACAGCCCGGCCGCGGAAAAAGGCGTGCGGCCTGGCGACGTGATCACGCGAGTGAATCAGCAGAACGTCAAGAATGCGGCAGAAGCGGTGACCGCTCTGAACGCTGCGAAAAAGGACGACCGGGCTCTGTTGCTCGTGCGTCGCGGTGATTCGCAGCGGTTCGTGGCGCTGAGTTTCTCCTAATCCGATTCGTGTAACGGGCCCCGGTCTTACCCCCCATCCCCCCCAAGGCCGGGGCCCTCTTTTCTCCTTCTTCTCGCCCGCCGCATCGGCTTGCTAGACTCCTCGCGCTCGCGAGAGCCATAACACGATGAAGGTGGGCCATGCTGCAGTCGCGGCGTCTTGCTCTTAGTCTCAGTCTCTCGGCGTTGATCTATTTCGGTTTGCTTGCCGAGCTCTCGGCCCAGCAGCCGAAAGCGCTCGCATCCCCCCAGGAGAAGCTCGACCATCTGTTCGCCAGCTGGCAGGGCAAGTCGCTAGATCGGTTGCACGAGGTGTGGGGACGCGAAAAGAATGTCGACCTCCGTCGTGGGAATCGTGTCTTCGTTTTCGAACGTCACGTCAAAGTGCGCGCAGCGGGTCTCGGCGTAGCCGTATTCGGTGGTCCCGGTCTGCAATGTCTCGGCCAGTTCGAAGTCGACGACAAAGATCAGATCGTGCGTACGTGGTGGCAGGGCGGGGGCGTGCAGGAATGCTGGGGCGCGCTGCGCCGTTACGAACCCTGACGTTGCTCCGGCTTGTGACGGCCGCGACCGCACGACCATAATGCCGCGACCTTCCGGCTCGCAGGCACATGCTCAGGCTACTCAAGGATCCGCTCGTTCACTTTCTGTTGATCGGCGCTGCGCTGTTTGGCGCGTCGGCGTGGCGCGGCGAAGTGATTCGCGCGGGGCGCGAGCGGATCACGCTCACTGCCGGGCAGGTGGCCAAAGCACGCGACACGGCTGCGCTGGCGCAGGGTAGGGAGCTCTCGCCGACGGAACTGAACGAACTCGTCGAGTCCATGGTTCGCGAAGAGGTTCTATATCGCGAGGCGCTCGCGCTCGGTCTCGACAAGAATGACGACGAGGTACGACGCAGGCTCGTCGAGAAGATGAACTATCTGACGCAGGATCTGGCAGATCCCGCGTCGACGCCTGAAGAACTGCGAGCGTTCTATACCGCATCGCCCGAGCTATTCACGATCCCGCCGCTCGTGAGTTTCGACCAAGTCTTTTTCAGTCCGAGTGAGCGCGGCAATAAGCTCGACGCGGACACGGCGGCGGGCCTCACGGCGTTGCGCGGCGGAGCACCGCCGGATCAAGTGGGCGACCACACGCCGCTGCGCGCGGCCTATGACGCTGCGCCGCGTGATCAGGTCCGCGTGCTGTTCGGCGATACGCTGGCCGAGGTGTTGTTCACTGCGTCGCCGGGCGACTGGGTCGGTCCCTACCGTTCCGATTTCGGCGTACATCTCGTGCGGCTGCGCAGTCGCACCGAAGCGCACCTGCCGCCGTACGACGAAATTGCGGCGCACGTGGCCGAAGAGTTTGGCGCGAAACGCCGGCGTGAGGCGAATGAAGCCGCGTATCGCCGGCTACGAGCGAACTACAACGTGACCGTCGAAACTCCGGCGGCTGCGCAGTGACCCCGATGGGTCGCGCGGCGTTGTTGTTCGCGACAGCGCTTCTGGCGATTCTGCCTGCTGCCGCGCACCGCTTGAGTCCGGCCTATTTCGGATTCACGGAGACTGCGCGGGACGTCTTCGATGTCCAATGGAAGGTGTCGATTTCGGGCGGTCTCGCTGCGGTGCTCGAGCCGCAGGTTCCCGCCGGATGCTCGTTGGCCGACAACGTGCGCACGTATGTCATCGACGACGTGCGCACGCAGCATGGTGCAGTGCTCTGCCCCGGGGGACTTGGCGGTAAGGAATTCGCTGTGAACGGGCTCGGCGAGACGCAGACCGACGTTCTGCTGCGCGTGGACTATCTCGACGGCAGTTCGTCGAACCAGCGGCTCACGCGCGATGAGCCCAGCGTGACGATTCCGCTGCGGCCAAGTGCGTTGGATGTCGTGCGGACATACACCGGGCTCGGCGTCGAGCACATCCTGTCGGGCATCGATCACCTGTTGTTCGTGCTTGCGCTGCTGCTGCTCGTTCGTGGTGTGCGTCGGCTCATAGCCACGGTCACCGCGTTCACCGTTGCGCACAGCATCACGCTTGGTGCCGCAACGCTGGGCTTCGTGCACGTGCCGCCGGCGCCCGTTGAAGCCGTGATTGCGCTCAGCATTCTGTTCCTCGCGTCTGAGCTCGCGCGCCGGCGCGCCGGCGGAAGCGCGGATCTGACCGAGCGGTTCCCGTGGATCGTCGCCTTCTCGTTCGGGTTGCTGCACGGTTTCGGGTTTGCCGGCGCGCTCTCCGAGGTCGGCGTGCCGGCGCAAGCGGTACCGCTGGCGCTGCTGTTCTTCAACGTCGGCGTCGAGATAGGCCAACTCCTATTCATTACAGCTGTGTTCGGCCTGGGCTGGCTCGTGCGCAGCAGCGCGCTACGCGTGCCGCAGGGGTGGCAGCGCGCGGCGGCCTACGGCATTGGCTCCGTCGCTGCATTCTGGGTCGTGCAGCGCACTGCTGCGATCTTCTAACCGCTCAGCCGGCGCCCGCGAGCAGCGCGTCCAGTTTCGCGAAGCTTTGCTCCATGCCGTCCGTCATGCCGGTGCTGATGGCCGCGTCGCGATCTGATTTCGACTGATAGCGGATCGTCGTCGTGTACGTAGTGATACCGCTCGCTTCGGTCAGCACCGCAGTGATCAGGGCTTCCACGCCCATGGTGCCGCCAAGCGTGCCCGGATCGTAGACCTGTGTGTGGACGAGGCGCGAAGGCTGCACGACTTCGCGAAACACGCCGCTGAAACCGAATTCCGCGCCGGCGTCGCTGCGCCAGCGCCAGCGGAATTTGCCGCCGACGCGCAGGTCCATTTCGCACACCGGCATCGTCCAGCCCGGTGGGCCGAGCAGCCACTGCGAAATCAGCTCCGGTTTCGTCCACGCGTCGAAGACGGTGGCGCGCGGAGCGCGGAAGTCGCGAACGACGACGACCTCGAGATCGTTCGGCAATATGACCGTGCTTTTAGCCATGCCGTTCTCCTTCATCCTTGATAGGCGGCCTGCAAGTCGGCGACGACGATCTTTTTCATCTTCAGCATCGCTTGCAGCGCGCGATTGGCTTTGCCGCGGTCCGCGTCGCCGAGCATCTGCCCGAGCACGCGCGGGATAACCTGCCAGGACAGGCCGAATTGATCCTTGAGCCACCCACACTGTTGCTCGGTACCGCCGGAACCGAGGTTGGTCCAGTAGTAGTCGACCTCGGCCTGGTCCGCGCACGCGATGAATAGTGAGATGGCCTCGTTGAACTTGTGATGCGGCCCCGCGTTCAGCGCCATCAGTTGCTGGCCTTGCACCTCGAACGTGGCGGACATCGGGTTCATCGAGATCAATCGCGACTCTTTGAACACGGAAATGTAGAAGTTCACGGCCTGTTGCATGTTGTTGTCGAACCAGAGGAAGGGTGTGATTGTCGCCATTGGCATTCTCCTAACGCTTCTTTTTGTGCTTGGGTGGTTGCGGGGTTTGTAGTTCCTCGAGCAACGCGTCGAGCCGTTCGAAATTCGCATCCCAGATCTGCCGGTAGCGCTCGAGCCACGCGTGCACGGCTTCGAGCGGCTTCGCTTCGAGTTTGCACGGGCGTCGCTGCGCGTCTCGGCCGCGCGAAACGAGACCCGCGCGCTCCAGGATCTTCAAATGCTTCGAGATCGCCGGTTGGCTAATATCGAAGGGTTCAGCCAACTCCGTAACCGACGCTTCGCCGCGCACGAGCCGCGCGAGAATCGCGCGACGCGTGGGGTCCGCGAGCGCGATGAACGTAACGTCAAGGCGGTCAGAAGCCTTCATTAGATAACCTTTTGGTTAGATAACCATATGGTTATACAAAGGCGCCGGTCGCGTCAAGTGCGCGAGATCGGTAAAGTGGCGTTGGAGTCAAAATCAGCAGGCCGCCGATGAACGACCAAACTTCCACCACCGCTCGGGCTCTCGCCGCCGCCGGCGACGTCGATTCCGCGCGCGACGTCGGTGCGCTCGACACGGCAGCGCAGGCCGTCGATCGAAAACTCGCGCCGAGCCGCACCGGACTCGTCGAACGCCTCATCTACGGTCCGCGCCCCAGCGTGGCGGAGCTTCGTTCCGGCGCGGAGATGGCGGGCAGCGTCGCCGGCACGGAGCGCTCCGTCGTCGATGCTGCGCTCGGCTGCCTCGCGCGTGGCGAAGCGTTCATGGCGAACGGCAAACTTTCGGCGGCGCTGCGCAGCGCCGTCGCGGCGGAGCGCGGCTTCGGGTTCACGGTGCCGACCGAGTTCGGCGGAGCGAACGCGTCGTACGGAGCGCTCGCCGCCGTCGAGGAGGCTCTGGCGGCGAACGGCCTCGGACCGCTCGCCGTGGAAATCTCGGGTCAGCTCACGATCGGCGCTGGGTCATTGCTCGCCTACGGCGACGCCGCGCAGCGACGCACGTTCCTGCCGCTCGTGGCGGAAGGCCGCCCGATGGCATTCGGCTTGACCGAGGTCGGCACGGGCGTGAACGCGAAGAAGATTCAGGCCTACGTCGAAGAGCGCGATGACGGCAGCTACCGGCTGTTCGCCGAAGGCGCGGCCAACAAACTGTGGATCACGAACGCCGTGCACGGCGGCCTGATCGGCATCGTTGCGCGTATCGGCAAGGGTGGGCCCGGCATCGGCCTTTTCATTATCGAGCTGCCGGCACGGAACGTCGAAGCGGGCGGCGAGTACGAGTTTCATTGTGAGCCCTCCGGCGTCGCTGCGTTCGTCGCGAACTTCAACTCGCGGTTGCACTTCCGTAATTTCCCGATTCCGAAGGCCAATCGCATTCCAGCCGACGGCGTCGAGGTGTTGTTCTACTGCTTACGCATGGGGCGCTGCATGCTGGCGGCGATGGCGGCGGGCTATCAACGCATGCTGGCGCGCGATGCGAGCCACTACGCGCTGCAGCGCCTAGGCGTGGGCGGGCCCGTAATCCGTCACGAGGTGCCACGGCTGAATCTGGCCCGGATTTTGGGCGGTGCGCTACAGGCGCATGCGCTGGCATTCCTGTCGTTGCGGCAAGACGCGGACGGCGTCGACTTGGCGGGTCTGCGGGATCTGACGAAATCGGCTGCCGCGAGTGCGGGCGTCGAGTCGATGCTCGCGGCAGAGCACGTGCTCGGCGGACGCGCGTTTCATGCGGGCAGCCGCGTGAACGAAGCCCGCGTGAACTTGCATCTTTTCGGAGTCGTGGAGGGTGAGGACGACCTGATTCTGATGGGCATGGTGCGCGACGTAACGCAGCGATTCGTCGAGCGTTATCTCGGCGCTTTGCTCGGCGTGATCCAGGCCGCGAACCGGGGTTCCGACGGCGGCCAGTTACCCGAGAGCGAGCGCATCCTCCGTCTCGGACTCGGCGCCTTTCTCCAGCATCCCTTGCGCACCACCGTCGCAAAGCTACGGCTGCTTGTGCAACCGAGTTTGTGGCTGCTCGGCGGCTGGGTCGTGGGTAACGCCGCCCTGGATCTCGCGCGGTTTCCTGCGCGGCTCGTGCCGAGCGCGTGGCTGCCGCGCTATCGCACGCTGCCACCGCTGTTGCGCAGCCACGCCCGCTACGCCGAGCGGCAGCTGCGGATGCTGCGCTGGAGCTATTTCGGCATAAGTGGCTTTTTTCAGCTCGAGCTCACGCGCGCGCAGATTCCGTTGCAGCGTTTGGGTAAGTGCGTCGAGCATCTCGTCTCGATGCTCGTCATTTGCCACCACGCGGCGCTACGCGATGCCGGCACGCAGCAGGTCGCCGCGCTGCAGTCGCAGCTCCTGCGGGACAAATACCGCGCCATTCGAATCGTGTCGGGGCTCATCGCGCTGCAACGCACGCGGCGTGCGGTCGCCGCCATTGGCGCGAGCATGGAGGCCGGACAGTGCTCCATGCTCGACGGCGTCGAGCCGCAGCCGTTCGGCCACCCTTGGAGTCCCGGGCCGAAGGCGAGCTAGCGCACCTACCGCGGCGTTGCGAAAGACTGCGCCCAATAGATGTTGGGATTCGCGCCGGGCACCTGGACGAACGCTACGCCCATTTCCGTGAAGCTCGGCTCCATGATGTTCGCGCAGTGGCCGGGGCTCTCGAGCCACGCGACGACGACTGCGTCCGCGTCGCGTTGTCCCGAGGCCACGTTCTCACCGGTTGCCCGCCAGTTGTAGCCCGCTCGCGTGATGCGATCGGGGGGTCTGCTGCCGTCGGAGCCCGTGTGTGTGAGCTTTGCGTGCTCTGCCATGTCGCGCGCATGCTCAGCGGCGGCGCCGGCGAGAATAGCGGAAGGCTTCAGTGCTGACGTCGCAGCGAACCTCTGGCGGCCGCATTTGCGTTCTTGGGCGCGCGCAGCGTTCACCAGAACCAACACGCGCGCCGCCTGCGCGGCGGGTACGAGCACCGGCGGTTTGGGCAGGGGTTTGGCGAGCACAATCCAGGTTTCGTCGGCGCGCCGGTACGCGCCGAGCTCAGTGACCTCCGGATCGATTAGCGATGCGCAGGAGCGAGCGGACAGTTCGCGGCGAATGTCGGCGTCGCTCGTCGGTCCTTTGATGTGCAACGACGCGGATCTCGCGGCCGAATAGCCCGAGTCTTCGACGGACTCGCGCAGCTTGCCGCTGCGGGCCAGTTCACGGGCTGCGGTATTCAGCGTCTGATTTGCCTTCAGCGCCGGTGCGGATGGGATGCGGCCGCAGCCTTGTTTGCGAAGTGCATTCACGAGGGACAGCGTGTCGGCGCGAGCGCTCGGTGCGGCGAGCATCGCAGCACCGACCAAGACCGCGGCAAGCGCGGCGGCGGCGTTGCGTCGCGCCGTCATGCCAGAGCTCGCGCCCGCAGCTGGCCGCAGCCCGCCTCGACATCCTGCCCCGCGGAGCGGCGCAGCTTCGTGAGCACCCCGCGGCGGTGCAGGTAGCGCGCCATTGCCGCAGCGCGCTCCCACGTCGGGCGGCGGAAGCCGGAGCCCGGCACGTCGTTGTACGGGATGAAGTTCATGACCGCGTACTTGCCTGCGAGCAAGCGCGCAATGCTTTCGAGCTCGTCATCGCCGTCGTTCACGCCCTCCAGCAGCGTCCACTGATACTGCGTGGGGTACTTCGTGAGCTGCGAGTACTCGTCGGCAAGTGCGATGAGCTCGCCGGGATCGATACGAGGCGCGCGCGGGAGCAGTTGCGCCCGCAGGTCGGCTTTCGTCGTGTGCAACGACAACGCCAGCGCCGGTTTCACGGCACTGCGTGGCAAGCGCTCGAACACGCGGCGGTCGCCGACCGTCGAGAAAACGAGGTTTTTCGTCGCGAGATCGCCCTCGGTGCCTAGCAGATCGATCGCGTCGAGCACATTGTCGAGGTTGTGAGCTGGCTCGCCCATACCCATGAACACGACGCGCCGAATGAGCCGGCGTGCACGCGCGAGAGCGACCTGCGCCACGATCTCTGCGCTGCGCAATTGCCGCAGAAGCCCGTCGCGGCCGGTCATGCAGAACAGGCAGCCGACCGCGCAACCGACTTGCGTCGACACGCACACGCCGTCACCGGGTAATAGCACGCTCTCAATTGTCTGGCCGTCGCGAAGCGCGAGCAGTAGCCGCTCGGAGCCGTCGCCCGCGGGATGTGCGGCGCGCACGGTTACGAGCGTGTCGAACTGCGCCTGGATCTCGGGCAACGCGCTCTTCAGCGAGCCCGGAAACCACGAGTCCTCGCGCTGCGCGAACGCGTCGAGCGGCAGGCCGCGCGCCCATGCGCGTAGCGCCAGCGTCTCGTGGCGCGGGCGCGCTCCCGCGGCGCGCAATTGCTCGCGAAGAAGTTGCAGCTTCGCCTACCTGCGCTGCATCAGCGCTGCGGACGCTGGATCAGCTCGATCCGATTGCCGGCCGGGTCTGCGGCGATGCCGATCACGGTTCCCGTGTTGCCGAACGGCATGGGCTCGCGGTCCATGGTGCCGCCCGCGGCTTTCACGGCAGCGGCAGTCGCGGCGGCGTCAGTTACATTGAAGATCAAGTGCGCTACGGTGTCCTTGGCGGCTGCGTCGTTCTGCATGATCACGACCTGTGCTGCGGTGTTCGCCTTCGCGCCGTCGACGCTGTCACCGAAATTCAGGAACAGCTCGACCCCCTTCGGAAACGTGAGGCGGTTGACCTCTTTGAGGCCAAACGCCGCCTCGTAGAACTTGCCGAGTGCGACTGCGTCTTTACCGACGACGCGCGCGGAGTTCAGCGTGACGCCGGCGTGCGCCGTGGCGGCGAGCAGCAGGGCGGCGCATGTGCCAAAAGCGAAAGTGGTGGCTCTCATTGTTTGTCCCCCGTCGGACCGATGCGGTGGCGACGATCATAGCTGCCGCGGTGCGGCACGGCGAGCGGCCGCCGCGGCCGGTTGCGGCTACAATGCCAGCCCATGCGACGAACGGCCGCTCTCGCGCTTGGCCTCGCTGCGCTGGCGGGCGTGGCGCTAGCCGCGTTCGTGGCCGTGCCGCGAGGCAGCCCGACCGTCACCTTCTCGATCGTCGGCACCACGGATCTGCACGGCAATGTGTTCGGCGGCAACGGCCGCGGCGGTCTCGAGCTGCTCGGCGGCTATCTCGACAACCTGCATGCCGCGCGTGCGGCGGACGGCGGCGCCGTCGTGCTCATCGACGCCGGCGATACCTACCAGGCTGGCATCGAGTCGGACCTGAGCGAAGGCGCCATCGTGGTCGACGCGTACAACGCGCTGGGCTACGCGGCGGCGGTGATCGGCAACCACGAGTTCGACTTCGGTCCCGTTGACGACGAAGGCGCACATCAGATGCTCGGCACGGACCCGCGCGGCGCGATTCAGGCGCGCGCGGCACAGGCGAAGTTTCCCTATCTCGCCGCGAATCTCATCGACGAAACCACGGGCGAGCCCGTGCACTGGCCGAACGTCCGGCCGTCCGCGTTGCTCGACATCGCGGGAATCAAGGTCGGCATCGTCGGCATCATGACGATTGATGCGCTGCGCGCGACGCTTCTAACCAATGTGCATGGCTTGCGAGTCGCGCCGCTCGCGCCGACGGTTGCGGCTGAGGCCGCGAAGTTACGAGCCGCAGGTGCCACGCTGGTGATCGTCGGCGCTCACGCGGGCGGCGCCTGCGCCGAATTCACGAACCCCACGGATCTTTCGTCGTGCGACGACGAAGCGGAGATCTTTCGGCTCGCGCGTAGCTTGCCGCGCGGGCTCGTGGACGTGATCGCCGCGGGTCACACGCATCAAGGTCTCGCGCACGAGGTCGAAGGCGTCGCAATCGTTCAAGGCTACTCGCATGGTCGAGCGTTCGGCCGAGTGGATGTCACGATCGATCGCGCCAGCGGGCGCGTGGTGCAGCACCAATTGTTTCCGCCTCAAGAGGTGTGTACGCGGCAGGATCCAACGGGACTGGCGTGTGACGGCAGCCATCCGACGCCAGCGCGTTACGAGGGTCGCGCCGTGATGGCGAGCTCCGCGGTTAAAGCTGCGATGGCGCCCGCGCTCGCGCGTGTGCGCGCGCTGCAGGCACAGCCGCTCGGCGTGGTGCTGGACTCGCCGATCGGCCGCACGGGCGATCTCGAGTCGGCGCTCGGCAATCTGTTTGCGGATGCGCTACGCGCCGAGACGGGCGCCGATGTCGCGTTCAACAACAATCTGCGCGGCGGCTTGCGTGCGGACCTGCCGGCCGGGCCGCTGACATTCGGCCGCTTCTATGACGTGTTCCCGTTCGACAACCGCCTGCTCGTCGTCCGCGTGACGGGTGAAGCGCTCGCGCAAAGCTTGGCTGACGAGGTGCGACGCGGCCGGCCCGGTGCGTTGGCGCTTTCTGGGGTGCATGCGCGCGCAAGTTGCCACGACGGTCGGCTCGAAGTGGAGCTGCGCCGCCCGAGCGGCCAGCCGATTCGTCCCGATGAAGAGCTCACCGTCGCGGCGCTCGATACCTTGGTGCAAAGAGGCACGCTCGCGCCGGGGGTGAATGGCGCCGCAATCGATGTGCCAGCAGACGCGCCGGTCATGCGCGAGCTCGTGGAGCACTGGCTTCGTCACCGCGATCACCTCGCGGCCGGAGAGTTCACCGCAACAGCGCGCTGGGAGTACGGCGAGCAGGATCCGGCGACTTGCGGCACTGAGTAGTCGTATCAACAGGGGGAGCCCATGCGCGGTAGTGTTCTGTTCGGTTGCGGTCTGGTAGTCGGGGCGGTTGCGATGCAGCTCGCTGGTGCGCAGGGCAATGCCGTGCGCGGCGTGAACCACGTTGGCATTGTCGTCAAGAATTATGCTGAGGCGCTCGTGTTCTACACGAAGACAATGGGCTTCCACGAGGCGTATACGATCAAGAACGACGACGGCAGCGTGCGGCTCACGTACCTACAGGTGAGCCGCAACACGTTCGTCGAGCTGATCCCGGCAGCGCCGAATCAGGCAACCGGCCTCACGCACTTCGGCATTGAAGTCGGCGACCTCGCCAGCGAAGTCGCGGCGCTGCGTCAACGCGGCGCCAAGGTCGACGACCCCGGCCCCACGCCGTCGAAGGCGCTGTTCTCGCGCATGCAGGATCGCGATGGCGTCCAGATCGAAGTCATGGAATTCACGCCGGAATCGTTGCAGCGCAAGGCCATCGACAGCTGGAAGTAGCGCGGCTCAGCGCTGGCTGGTCCACCCCGTGCCGGCGCCGTTCGGCAAATTCAGGATCACCGCGCGAATCTCGCGCAGCTTCCCGCCCGTGACCTTGAACATCTCGGCCAAGAGCAGTGTGGACGTATCCGGACCTTCGCGGCGGAACGTGCCGATGGCGAGCACGGTGCCGTGCTCGAGATCGACAATGGGGAAGCGGCGGTCCATGACCATGATGCCTTTGTAGGACGCGCGCTCGAGCTGCAAGTCCGGGCTCCAGGTATGGCGCTCCGTGATCGGGTTGCTAGTGACGTTGGTCGTTTGCAGGCCGTTCTCGAACCGCTTCATGCCGGGCGCGAAGGGCGCTTGCTTGAACTGCGGAGTTCCCTCGGTCTGAATCGCGTCGAAATATGAGTTGCCCGCCGCGACGAGCTGGTCGCG
>JBDTOT010000034.1:0-49966 GCA_039933105.1 Gammaproteobacteria bacterium
CGGCCGCGATCGACGTCGATCGCGACGCCGCCGAGGCCGAGCCCTCCGGTCGCTGGAAAAAACTACAGGCCGAGCTGCGCGGCCTGACGGGCAAGGCGATCGGCGACTACCGGATGATCGAGGACGGCGACCGAATCATGGTGTGCCTGTCCGGTGGCAAGGACTCCTACACGTTGCTCGATATGCTGCTGTCGCTGCAGCGCAAGGCGCCAGTGAGCTTCGAGCTCGTGGCCGTCAATCTCGACCAAAAGCAGCCGGGGTTTCCGGTCGAGGTGTTACCGAACTACCTCACGAACCTCGGCGTGCAGCATCGCATCGTGACGGAGGATACGTATTCGATCGTCACGCGCGTCATTGAGCCCGGTAAGACGATGTGCGGCCTCTGCTCGCGGCTGCGACGCGGCATCTTGTACCGCGTGGCCGACGAGATCGGTGCGACCAAAATAGCGCTCGGCCATCACCGCGACGATATCGTTGAGACGCTGTTCCTGAACATGTTCTACGGCGCGCGCCTTAAGGCGATGCCGCCGAAGTTGAAGAGCGACGACGGCAAGCACGTTGTGATTCGGCCGCTAGCCTACTGCGCCGAACGCGATATCAAGCGTTACGCGCGCGGCCGCGAATTTCCGATCATTCCCTGCAATCTGTGCGGCTCACAGGACAATATGAAGCGGCGCGAGATCAAGGCGATGCTCGCGGGGTGGGAGCAGGAAGACCCGGGCCGCAGCGACCGCTTGTTCCGCAGCCTGCAGAACGTCACCGCGTCGCATTTGGCCGACCCAAAACTATTCGACTTCGAGAGCCTCGCGGTAACCGACGACCTTTAGCGTACGACCACTGCCGGTAGTGGCACGTCCGCGGGCTTCGGCACCGCGCTCATGAGTTCGATCGTTTCCGTCACTTCCCGCGCGTTCGCGAGCCGCTGCGCGGCGTCCTTCGCGAGCAACTTGTCGAGCAATGGCTGATACGTCGCGAGCTGCGGTGGCAGCCGTGGCACGGCCGCGGTGCAGTGCTGTTCGAAGATAGCGTCCGTCGTGTCGCCAGTGAATGGTTTCTCGCCCGTGAGCATTTGGTACAGGATGATGCCGAGCGCGTAGAGATCGGTGCGCTCGTCGGTCGGCTGCCCGCGTGCCTGCTCGGGGCTCATGTAATACGGAGTGCCTGCGATCGGCTGGCCGGCCGTCGCGTTCAGCATGTCCTCGATCTGATGCGAGATGCCGAAATCGATCAATGCCACCGTGCGGTCGTCGCGCAACATGATGTTGGCGGGCTTCAAATCGCGGTGCACGACGCCGGCCGTGTGGACGATCGAGAGCGCATGCGCGATCTCGGCCGCGTGCTTCAAGGCCAGCTCCGGCGCAAGCGCTTGAGTCAACTGCGTGCCGAGATGGCCCAGCGGGAAATACTCCATGGCGATGTAGGAGTACTGGCTCGTGACACGGAAATCGTAAATCTCGGCGACGGCTCGGTCCGCAATGTCGTACAGCAGCTTGAACTCGGTGACGAGGCGATCGAAATTGTCGTCCCGCGAAATGGAACCGCGGCCGCGGTGCAGCACCTTCAGTACGACTTCCTTGCCGCGCTCGGCGCTGAACGCCACGTGCACGGAGACGTTCTCGCGTTTCGCGAGACAGCGGCGCATGTCGTAGCCGAATAGCCGGATCATGCCGGCGACGCCGGCCCCACGTCCGCCCACCGACCCCTTGCGTGCCAGCAACGCGCGTTGCACGGCACCGAGCACTTGCTCGCGCCCGAGCAGCGCCTTTGGGATGTAGTCGAATGCGCCCGCTTTGATCGCCTGGACGGCCGAGTACTCGCTGCCCTTCGTTGTCAGCAGGATCACGGCCGGATTGCTGGGATCGGCGGCAATCGCTCGCAAAGCGCGTAGCGTCGGATTGTCGCCTGTGCCGTCTGCGGCGAAATCGCAGCCGACGAGCAACACGTCGAAGGTTTTCAGGCGCGAATGCTCGCCGAGCACGTCCTCGAGTGTCCCGCTCGTCGACTGGACGGAGGAACCCTCGAAACCTTTGACCACATAACGCAGGACCGCCGAGCGGACTTTGGCGTCGGGCTCGACGACCAATATGCGCGGGTCGTTGTTGGCGGGCTGTTCCACAGCAGATCACCGTAACAAACCGCTTCCGCGTCAGCGGTGACCGGGGTCACAGCGCTCCCCAGGGCCTCGGCGCCAGACGCGAGCATGCGTTGAAGATGCGTGGCCGTTCGGGCTACGCTGCGCCTCGTGCTAAGCGCCCCCCATAGCCTATTCGGCCCTTAGCCGTGGCAGCTCAAAAACCCTCCCAGGAGCCTACGCCCCGCGATCAGATCGATGCGGCCGAGTGGGACAGGCTCGCGGCCCTCCCGGATTTCAAAGCGCTGCTGGCGGCGAAACGCCGATTCATCGTGCCCGCCACGATATTCTTCATCGTCTACTACTTCGCGCTGCCCGTGCTCGTCGGGTACGCGCCGCGCTTGATGGCGACAAAGGTTTTAGGAATCATCAACGTCGCGTATCTGTTCGCGCTGTCGCAGTTCTTCGTGGCGTGGATCATTGCGGTTCTGTACGTGCGTGCCGCGAGCCGTTTCGACACGATGGCGCGTGCCGTCGTGGACCACCACAAGGCAAACCGCTGATGTCGCCCTCGCTCGCGATGTTCTTGGGCTTCATCGCGATCACGCTCTGGATTACATGGTGGGCCGCCCGCCGCAACACGGGCTCGAGCGCCTATTTCGCCGCGGGCCGCTCGTTGAAGGCTTGGCAGAACGGCATCGCGGTGGCCGGCGACTACATGAGCGCGGCATCGTTCTTAGGAATAGCAGGCATCATCGCGTTTCAGGGCTATGACGGGTTTCTGTATTCCGTCGGCTGGCTCGTCGCGTACCTCACGGTGTTACTGCTCGTTGCCGAGCCGCTTCGCAACGCCGGCAAGTACACGATGGCCGACGTGCTCGCCTACCGCTTGAGCCCGCGCCCCGTACGAGCGATGGGCGCGCTATCGACGCTCACGGTCAGCACGTTCTACATGATCGCGCAGATGGTGGGCGCCGGCGCGCTGGTCTCGCTGCTCTTGAAAGACGCCGGTTTGAGTTATGAGACGGCCGTGATCGGCATCGGCGTGCTCATGATCGTATATGTGGTGTTCGGCGGCATGCTGGCCACCACCTGGGTGCAGATCGTCAAAGCGATCCTGTTGATGGCCGGCACGTTGCTGCTGAGCGTGCTCGTTCTGCGGCACTTCAACTACGATCTCGGCGCGTTCTTCGATGCCGTTGGCCACGTCACCTACACCGACGCGCAGGGCAATAACGTCACGCAGGACTTCATGACGCCGGGTCTGCGGTACAAACCGCCGTACGGTGCCCTCGATCTGATCTCGCTTGGCATGGCGCTGATCTTGGGCACCGCAGGCCTGCCGCACATCCTCGTGCGTTTCTATACCGTGCCGGATGCGCAAACGGCACGGAAGAGTGTCGTGTGGGCCATGGGGATCATCGGCACCTTCTACATTCTCACGACTTTCTTGGGCTTCGGCGCCGCGACGATCGTCGGCCGCGACTTCATCTCGGGCCACGGCGGCACGAACATGAGCGCGCCGCTGCTGGCACAAGCCCTCGCCGGCGATCTGTTCTTTGCGTTCATCTCTGCCATCGCGTTCGCGACGATTCTTGCCGTCGTGGCCGGCCTCACGATCTCGGCCTCGACTTCGTTCGCACACGATTTCTGGACGAATGTCTTGCATCACGGTCGCGAGCGCCGCAAGGGCGAGGAAGTTCGCGTGGCGCGCGTGACGGCGTTCTTCGTCGGGGCGATCTCGATCGGCATTGCGATCGTGCTTGGCCCAAACGCGAACGTCGCCTTCCTCGTGGCGCTGGCTTTCGCGGTGGCGGCTTCCGCCAACCTTCCCGTCATCGTGCTGTCGCTGTTCTGGCGCCGTTTCAACACCGCGGGCGCCGTCTGCGGCTTAGCCGCAGGTCTCATTTCGTCTTTGGCCTTGATCGTGTTGAGCCCGAGCATCATGAAGGCACAGGCGCTCTTTCCGCTGGAGAACCCCGGCATCGTCAGCATTCCGCTCGGGTTCCTGGGCGCGGTGCTCGGCACGTTGCTGACGCGCGAGCCAGAAGCGGAGCGTAAGTTCACGGAGCTCAGCGTGCGAGCCAACACGGGCCTCGGCGCCGAACCCGCCGGGGGGCACTAACGCGGGTTGGTCCTGCGCCACCGGTGCTAGCGATGAGCTTCGGCGCGCTCGCGCACCGCGGACAGAACCTTCGGCAGATCGCGCTTCAACGTCGCGCGGACGAAGAACCGCGGAATCGGGAAACCTGGGTCGAGCGCCAGGCTATAGACCAGCAAGGTGTGACCTTCCGGTTGCGGCAACAGCCACCAGCTCCCGTCCATGTGCGCGATCGGGCCGCTGACGCGGTGCACGTCGATGCGCGCGTAAGGCGTGTATTCGAGCTTGAACACGTGCTCGAACGCCGGGATGAAGAACGCTGGCTTGATGACCTGCACGAACAGCTCCGCGCGCCCACCATCCAGCACCTCGAGTTTGCGGCAGCTCTGGACGTTCGGCACGTACTCCGGCGCGATCTGACACGCGGTAAGCACGTCCCATATCGCCTGCGGTGGTGCGGCCACATCGACCGCTAGCTTGATCAACACGACCTGCGCGCGATCGCCGCGATCCGTCACGTAGAACACCATGCGCGAAGCCACGGCCTCGCGGTCGATCCAGCTCATGTCGGGCGGGAGTTCTTCGCCGAAGAGTCGCGTTACGGCGAAAAGAAGCGGGAGCAGGGCAGTGGCGCGCCGCCACGGTCGAATGAGTTTGCAGGGCGGCGCGAGCGGCATCAGCGCACGACGATCACGCGGCCTCGGCTACGACCTTGTTGCGCAGTACGCCGATTCCGCTGATCTCGACCTCCACGTTGTCGCCATGTTTCATCCATAACGGCGGCGTACGGCCGGCACCAACGCCGCCGGGCGTGCCCGTCACGATCACGTCGCCCGGTTGCAGCTCCGACCACGTCGAGCAGTACTCGATCAGATGCGGGATATCGAAGCATAGTTCGCCGACGCTCTCCTGCTGCACGACCTGGCCGTTCAAGCGCGTAGTGAGAGTGAGCTTGCGCGGATCAGGAAGTTCCTCGGGGGTGACGAGCCACGGACCAAACGAGCCGCTGTGATGAAAGTTCTTGCCGGGCGTGAACTGCTGCGAGTGCCGCTGGAAATCACGGATGCTGCCGTCGTTGAAGCAGGCATAACCGGCGACGTAGTCGAACGCCTGTTCTTTGCGGACGTGACGCGCGCGTTTGCCGATCACGACCGCGAGTTCTCCTTCGTAGTCGAACTGTACCGACGATCGCGGTGCCACGAGGGGCCGTTCGTGACCCACGATGCTGTCGTGAAAGCGTACGAACAACACGGGATGACTCGGGCGCTCGCGGCCCATCTCCTTGATGTGCGGCATGTAGTTCACGCCCACGCATAGAAGCTTGGCCGCGGGATCGTCGATGACCGGAGCAAACGCCACGTCGCTGAGCGCTACATCCCGTTTCTCCGTGGCGAGTCGGCGTAGGTCTGGCAGTGAGCCGGCAAGCAGCGCATCGCGCAGCGTGCGCGGGTTTCCCGCGAGGCGGCGGCTGGCGTCGACGATGCCATCGCCAACCACGACGCCGAAGGCCCGTTGCCCATTGTGTTCGAAGCTCATCAACCGCATGAGTGCCTCTCCGCTCGCTGCTCGTTCACCCGACCGTGGTCCGCTTCAGCTCGCGGCCGCTGCGGCGTGCGCTGCCGGCCGGCCGCGCTCGGCCGCTTCCGCACGCAGTTGCTCGATCGCCGCGGCGAGCGTGAGGCTCGACTGCCCCTGCTGACCGAGGCGGCGCATTGCGACGGTGTTTTCCGCCACCTCGCGTTTGCCCGCCGCGAGGATTACGGGAATCTTCGCGAGGCTGTGCTCGCGCACCTTGTAGTTGATCTTCTCGTTACGCAGGTCAACCTCGGCGCGCAGACCTGCGGCGCGTAGTTGCTCGACGACCTGCGTGGCATACGCGTCGGCATCGGACGTGATGGTCGTGACCATGACCTGCACGGGCGAGAGCCAGAACGGCAGAGCGCCCGAGTAATTCTCGAGCAGGATGCCGATAAAACGCTCGAGCGAGCCGAAGATCGCGCGGTGCAGCATCACGGGCGTGTGCTTGTTGCCATCCTCGCCGATATACGTGGCGCCGAGTCGCCCCGGCATGTTCAGGTCTACCTGCAGTGTGCCGCATTGCCAGTCGCGGCCGATGGCGTCGCGCAATATGAACTCGATCTTCGGGCCGTAGAACGCGCCTTCGCCCCGGTTGTAGGTAAACGGCAGCCCGAGTGAGCGCATCGCGTTCTCGAGCGCGCTCTCGGCTTTGTCCCACACCTCGTCACTGCCGACGCGTTTTGGCGGACGATCCGCAAGCTTCATGATGACGTCGTCGAAGCCAAAGTCGCGGTAGATGTCGAGCAACAACCGGCACACCTTGCCGGCTTCTGACGTGATCTGATCTTCGGTGCAGAAGACGTGAGCGTCGTCCTGCGTGAAGGCGCGCACGCGCATGAGGCCATGCAGCGCGCCCGACGGTTCGAAACGATGTACCTTGCCGAACTCCGCGATGCGATAGGGCAGGTCACGATAGCTGCGCAGGTCGTTCTTGAACACTTGGATGTGGCCGGGGCAGTTCATCGGCTTCACGACCAGCGTGTGCTCGTCGCGCGTCTCGCTCGTGAACATGTTCTCGCCGAACGTGTGCCAGTGCCCAGACGCTTCCCACAGCGAGCGCGACATCAGTTCGGGCGTGTTGACCTCCGTGTAACCTCCCGCGGTTTGCTTCACACGCAGGTAGTCCACGAGCGTGCGGAACAGCGCCCAGCCCTTCGTGTGCCAGAACACGGCGCCGACGGCTTCATCCTGGAAATGGAACAGATCCATCTGCTTGCCGAGCTTGCGGTGGTCGCGACGCTCCGCTTCCTCGAGTCGATCGAGGTAAGCCTTGAGTTCTTTCGCGTCCGCCCATGCGGTGCCGTAGATGCGCTGCAGCATCTCGTTGCGCGAGTCGCCGCGCCAGTATGCGCCCGCGAGCTTCAGCAGCTTGAAGCCCCCGCCGAGCCGGCCCGTGTTTGGTAGATGCGGGCCGCGGCACAGATCGATGAACGAGCCTTGCCGGTACAGCGTGATCGGCTGGCCCTCGGGAATCGCGGCGATAATTTCCGCCTTGTAGCGTTCGCCCTGATCGAGGAAAAATTTCACCGCCGCGTCTCGGTCCCAGACCTCGCGCACGACCTTCTCGTCGCGCGTCACGATCTCGTGCATTCGTGCTTCGATGCGTCCCAAGTCGTCAGGCGTGAAAGGTTCCTTACGAGCGAAGTCGTAGAAGAACCCGTTCTCGATGGCCGGCCCGATCGTGACCTGCGTTTCGGGATAGAGCTCTTTCACCGCCTCGGCCATCACGTGCGCCGCGTCGTGTCGTAACAGCTCGAGGCCGTCCGGAGTACTACGCGTGACGATTTCGATGGCCGCATCGTGCTCGATCGGTCGAGTGAGATCGCGCAACTCGCCGTCCACGCGTATGGCGACCGCGTCGCGCTCGAGGCGCGAGCCGATGCTGCGTGCGACGACCAGGCCGTCGATGGTATTCGGGAAGGCTCGCTCGGAGCCGTCAGGTAGTTTGATGGTAGGCATGTCGAACCGTCACAAAGAGGGGGGCGAAGCATGGGCGGAAGACCTACGCATTGTACGACAACCGCGGGAATCGTCGTTCCGCAGCGAGATCAATCCGCCAGCGAGCGCCCCTGCGTTGCCGCATCGAGAGCGCAGCGAATCGCATCGACGACGACGGCCGGCTCGTCGTCCTGGATCATGTGGTTGCTGTTCTTGGCGACCACGAGCCGACTGTTGGTAGAAAGCGCCGCCAGCCGCTCTTGCCCGGCGCCCCAGTCGCGCTCCACCGTTGCGAGTGGCCCCGGGAACGGTTGGCCATGCGTGATGACCACGAGCGGTAACGCGCCGAAGACTCCGGCCGGCCACGAGTTGCGTTGCGCCTCGGGCAGGCGAGGCAGCGTTCGGAAGTCGTCGCGCATGCCGCGATACATCGCTGGGCGAAGGCTCAGCTGTGCGAGCGCTACGCTGCGCGCATCGGTTTCACCGCCGCCGCGGAACAGCTTGCTCCACAAGCGGGGCAGTCCGAGCGACTGCACGCACGCGACAATCGACAGAATCACGCCGAAGCGTGCGTAGATCTTCAGAACGTCCGCGCGAAGGATTGCGGCTTCCTCGAGCGAATCGACGAGCACGAGCGCGGCGGTGCGATCGCGATACTTGCGTGCGAACTGCCTCACGATCAAGCCGCCGTAGGAATGGGCGACCAGCACGTACGGTTTCGGCGTTTGCACGAGGTCGAGCAGCTCGCGTAACTCCTCGACTCGCTGTTCGACGCTGCGCGTCGGAGACGCAGCGTCGCTCCAGCCGAGACCGAGCCGGTCGTAGGTCAGAACCGGCGCAAACTCGGCGACCGCGTCCTGCACCGCCCACCACAGCGGCCCGACACCGCCGGCGCCTTGCTCGACGACGACGGTGGGGCCTAACCCCTGGCCTTTGAGCCGCACATGCCAGCGCGCGCCGACAGGGCCGAGCAGCGTGGCCGGCGGCGGCTGCCGCCGTTCGCGCCCTCCCGCAACCCACTGTAGGCCAACGGCGATCGCGAGGACCGCAGCCGCAACGACCGCAACGACGACATACCAGGCCATGCGCGTTTCCGTTCTCGTGAGCGACTGTCGTAGAATATACAAACACGTATAAAATACAACGATGTATTTTTAGGAGGGCGCATGGGAAAGGGTGGATCGGCGGCGGGCAAGGCGCCTGGCAAGCGTGCGCGAACACGCGCCGCCCTGATCGAAGCCGCAGCGGCGGTCATCGGCGAGAAAGGCTACGACCGCACGACGCTCGAAGACGTTGCGCAACGCGCGGGCATGAGCCGCGGCGCGATATACGGCAACTTCAAGGACAAGGAGGAGCTGTTCCTCGCGCTGGTGGCGACGCGGTGGCAGCCGATCCTGCCCGAGTTCCAAGCCGGGCGTGGGTTGCGCGAGCAGCTGCGAGCGTTAGGTCGAGCGGTCGCGTCGGCGGCACGAGAGCGAATCGCCATGGCCGCCGCGGTCGCGTCGTTCCAACTCTATGCGTTGACGCACGAGCACATGCGCGAGCGCATGCACGGCGAGAACGCGCGCGTGTACCGGTCGATGGCCAAGCAGCTGGCGGAGCACATTGCTCCCGAGGACTTGCCGATGCCTGCGCTGCAATTCGTCAAAGTGCTGGACGCCCTGACGACCGGCTTATTGTTCACGTATTTCCAGACGCCGCGTTTGATTCGCGAGGAAGACTTCGTCGCCGCGTTCGAAGCGCTGGCACCCACGCACGTTGTACGATAGCCGCATGAGCGAGCTCACGATCCACATGTTCCCGTGTCTCGCGGACAACTACGGTTACCTGCTGCACGACGCGGATTCGGGCACCACGGCGGCGGTCGACACGCCAGACGCCAAAGCGATCCTGGCGCAGCTCGCGGCCAAGGGCTGGCGGCTGACGCACATCCTGAACACCCACCACCACGCCGATCACGCCGGCGGGAATCTCGAGTTGAAGCGTGCGACCGGCTGCACGATCATCGGACCGCGTGCGGATGCGGCGCGCATTCCCGGCATCGACGTCGAGGTGGGCGAGGGCGACGTGGTTGAGCTGGGCGCGCATCGCGCGACCGTCTTCGACACGCCGGGGCATACCCGCGGCCACATCGTGTATCACTTCGCGGGCGCTCACGCCGCATTCGTCGGCGACACTCTGTTCGCCATGGGTTGTGGCCGGCTGTTCGAAGGCACGGCGGCGCAGATGTGGAGCTCGCTGCAGAAAATTCTGCGCTGGCCCGACGACACTCGCCTGTACTGTGCACATGAGTACACGCAAAACAACGCTCGCTTCGCGCTGACGGTTGAGCCGGAGAACGCCGCACTGCGTGAACGCGCGGCCGAAGTCGCGAGCCGCCGCGCCGCGAATCTTCCGACTGTTCCGTCGACGCTTGCGGAAGAGCGTGCGACGAACCCGTTCCTTCGCCCGGCGAGCCGTGGCCTGAAGGAGACGATCGGTCTGCCCCAAGCGCCCGAAGTCGAAGTATTCGCCAGGACGCGCGCGCTCAAAGACGCGTTCTGACGCGTCTATCGAGCAGGCGCTAGGAGCAGGTCAGGCGCTCGGTCGCAGCTGCGAACGGCCCTGCATCATGAGACCGGCGCCGCGCTCCGAAACGTGCGCGAGCACGGCCTTGCGTCGGTGCAGCCGGATCGTTTCGCCTAGGTTGACGGCGAATACGAGGTTGACCACGGTCCCGGCCGGCAGGCCGAGGGCCTTGATCTCGAGGAACACGCCCATCGCGGAAAGGTTCCGAGCGCGACAGCGGTGATAGCGGCCGCCAGGGACAGACAGGTAAACGGTGGTCGAGACCTTGTTTCTCTCGAGGAGGCGACGTTCCATCTCAGGATCCTTATTTTTTTAGTAGCCTGGACCCTGTAGAGGATGCCCGCGGGGCGGCGGAAATCCAAGCCCCGGTCTTGGGCTGGCCAGTGAACCTTGATTGACTGGGGTCGGCGCAGTGCCGCTGCCGATTATGTATCGCGCCGAGCGCGGGCGGCGGGCCGCCGGTCTACTCGGGTTTGTCGACGCGCAGGATCGTGAGTTCGGGCGGTGCCGCGATGCCCATCTTCACGCGCCGGCCGTTGCCGCCCAAGAGCGTAATCTCGATCGGCCCTTTGGCGAACAAATCCTTCAATGTCAGCGAGCTGTCGACGCCGTCCGCCAGCTTGATCTGGATGCCCTCGTCCGCGCGCCTGCTCACCACCAACATGTTCGCGCTCCCGTTCTAGGCAGTTCCGAGCGAGCGAGGGTCGGCAGTTGCCGGAGCCAAGCCGCTGCGGCCGTAAAGGTCGGGCTCAGTACCGCGCAGCGTGCGAAGCGCTACTCGCACTTGTTCGCTACGCGCTTTCACCAGCGCACCGTTGCGCTCGTTCTGTCGTTTGCATTCCGCTATCAGGTCGAGCAACTGCCGCCACTCGGCGGGTTGCGCGGCGCCGGCCGCGGCGGTCGCGACTCCCGCCGCAACGGCATCCGTAAGACTGCGGCGTTGCCGCTCGAGTGCATCGAGCGTATCGACGAGCTGCGCCTTATCCGCGCCCGCTGTGTCCAGCTGCTCCGCGTCGCCGCTCGTGAGAGCCTGGTTTTCGCGGCCGAGCGTCTGAAGCATCGCTTCGGCGCAGACAATCTGCTCCTGTAGGACGGCGATCAGACCTTCGCTGATGTGCTGCATGGCCGTGTCTTCAATCGTGCAGGTTGCGCTCGTACCGGAGCAGTTTATCGGCGGTCTTCTGATCGTCGACCTGATAGCTGCCCGACGAGACGGCGGTCTTCAAGGCGGCCACCCGCTGCGTGTCAACCACGGGTGTGTTGCGCACGGCTTCCTGAAGCCGGCTCATCAATAGGCCAGATCGGCTCACGTTGACGGTGTCGCTCGAGCCCGAGCTCGACGTCCCGTGCACGCGCTCTTTGGCGGATTCTTGCCGCGCGCTCTTGCTAGCTTGCGAACGCTGCGTGCTGGCAGTGTCCGTCGGCCGCAAACCCTGGTTGTTGATCTTGTCTGTCATAACGCATCCTCGGCGCCTGATTACGCCTCACGACCGCTTATCGGCCGGCCATCCGATTACTTTAGCCCTGTCATTTGACTAAAACCCTACGCGAACCTGGCCTGGCGCCTCGACGACACCTTGGACCACTCGACCGGATGCGCTGCGCACCCGCACGCGTTCCTTGAGGCGACCTGGCTCGAGCGCCACGCCCTCCGCTTTCACTTGAACCGTTGAATTGGCCGCAATTAGCGTGACCAAAGCTCCGCGTTCCACACCCGGCGGCTGCTCGAGCGCGGAGGCCAGGAGCACGGCTCCGGCCGGTTGACTGCGCCGGACGGTCTGGCCCACGGCCAGGTCCGTTTTGCCTACATAGTCATACGGTAGCGCCGCCGCCGCTTGCTGGCGAAGCTCGAGGTCGTCGGCCGCGAGCACTTCGCCGGGCTGCACGCTGCGCCGTAGCACGACGACCGGCAGCTGCTCGGTGACGCGGACCGGCACGAACAACCGCCACGGCGTAGGCCCGAGGCAGCTCACGGTCACGGTGCCCGTGCCGCGCTGGATCACGCGCTGCATTTCTGTCTTTAGAGCGTCGCCGCACTCGGGCAGCTTCAGACGTTCATCGATGGCCATGGCTTCCACATTCGTTGCGCCGTTCTGCAGTGCCATGGCACGCGCGGCTTCACGGATGCTGTCCGGCGACTGCCAGCCGGCGGCACGCACCGTCAAGCTGCTGACGGCGAACGTCAAAATGCCGACGAGCGCCGCGAGCGCGCAGTGGCCGAACGCTTTGGCTTTCAATGTCATGAGACTTCCGTAAACACTGTGCAGGGGATAGGTGCAAGACGTATGCCACGCGTGTAAGTCGGGCTTGCGCCTGCTCATGTACGGGAGCGGCAACTGCTCGCCGCGACTGCGGTCGGGGCGGCAAGAGTTTTCCGGTTGGCTTGCTGCGCCCTATGAGAATCCAGGGCCAGCGTTGATTCCGAGTGCCTGGCACGGTTGTTGCTAACTCCGGCTGCGGCCCTTTGCCGCGCTTGGAATGCAACGACGATGGAATCGATTTTCGGGATCCACGAGGCCGCACTGCTCTATCGCGCTAAGCGCATGGACGTGTTGGCGGCGAATCTCGCGAATGCCGACACGCCGAACTACCAGGCGCGCGACCTCGATTTTTCGAGTGCGCTCGACGGCGCGTTCGCGGCGGCGACGCAATTGAAGGCTACCGACCCGCGGCACATTGCCCTCGAACCCATGGCGCACGGCGATGCTCTGAAGTATCGCGTGCCGCACCAGCCCTCGCTCGACGGCAATACCGTCGAAACCGACCTCGAGTCCGCGCGTTACGCAGAGAACGCCGTTTCGTATCAGGCCAGCTTGCTGTTTGCGGGTAACCGCATCAGCGCGCTGCGCACCGCTCTCACCGGAGGCCGTTGATGAACACTTTCAGCACATTCGATATCGCAGGTTCCGCGCTGGCCGCACAGTCGCTGCGCTTGAACCTTACCGCAAGCAACCTCGCCAACATGCACGATGTGACGGGGGACCCTGCTGCGGCCTATCGCTCGCGTCATGCCGTGTTTCGCGCTGCGAGCCAGCCGTTCAGCAATACCCTCGCGGGAGTGGATGTGCTCGGTGTCGTCGAGAGCACGACGGCACCCACCGAACGCTACGACCCGGGCAATCCGCAGGCGAACCCCGAGGGCATGGTCTATGCGCCGAACGTCAATGCGATGGACGAGATGGCCAACATGATCTCCGCGTCGCGCTCGTATCAAAGCAATCTCGAAGTCATCAACACCGCGAAGCAGCTGCTCCTGCGGACATTGATGCTCGGTCAAGGCTAGGAGCAACACCCATGGTAGACGCTGTCGGCGGCATGGATTACAGCAACCTCGGTCTCGGGGTGCCCAAGGACGCGAACAAGAAGTCGGACTTGGGACAGGGAGATTTCCTGACCCTGATGACGACCCAGCTGAAGAATCAGGACCCGTTCAAGCCGCTCGACAGCGGCGCGTTCCTCGGCCAGCTCGCGCAGTTCGGCACTGTGTCCGGTCTCGCAGGGCTGCAGACGTCGTTCGATTCCTTGAAGACATCGCTCATCTCGAACCAAACGCTACAAGCAGCAAGCCTTGTGGGCCGCGCAGCGCTGGTCGACAGCTCGACGATGTCCACCACCGACGGGCAGTCGGTCGGCGGTGCTGTGGATCTGCCGGCTTCGACGAGCTCGCTGAACATCACCGTGCGCGACAGCACGGGCCAAGTCGTACGCACCATTCCCTTGGGCTCACGTGCGACCGGCCACGCGTCGTTCGTATGGGACGGCAAGACCGACAGCGGCACCGATGCTCTGGCAGACAACTACACGTTCAGCGCTGACTACCGTTCCGGCGACAAGAGCGCAGCCGGCACCGTGCAGCTCGCCGCGACGATCGACAGCGTGAAAGTCACCAGCGACGGCTTCAGCGTGGAGCTTCGCGGCATCGGCGAATTGCCGTTCTCGTCCGTGCACGAGATCAGCTACGCCTACGGCAACTAATCAACCGACGAATTCTTTTTAAGAGGTAACGACCATGCCATTTGCAGTAGCTTTGAGCGGCCTGAACGCCGCGTCTTCGGACCTGAGCGTGACGGCCAACAATATCGCGAACGCCAACACCACGGGCTTCAAGGGCTCGCGCGCGGAGTTCGCGGACGTATTCGCCGTCGGCGCGCAAGACATCGGCAACGGTGTCTCGATTTCGAACGTGTCGCAGCAGTTCAAGCAGGGCGGCGTCGATTTCACCGACCGCGGGCTCGATCTCGCGATCAGCGGCGACGGTTTTTTCACGATGCGCGACAACGGCGTCGTGACCTACTCGCGCGCCGGGGCCTTCGGTGTCGACCGCGACGGCTTTGTGACCAACGCCCAGAACCAGCGCCTGCAGATCTTTCCGGTCGCGAACAACGGCACGTTCAACACGGGCACGTTGTCGGATCTGCAGCTCGCTACCGTGGACTCCCCGCCGCAGGCCACCACGAAAGCGGAGTTCGGCATCAATCTACCAGCGAATGCCGCAGTGCCGCCGGTGCCAGTGTTCGACCCGACCAATGCGTCGAGCTACAACCACTCGACAGCCGTGACGATTTACGACTCGCTCGGCGCGACGCACACCGCTACGGCGTACTTCGTGAAGACCGCCACACCCAATCAGTGGGACGCGCGCTACTACATCGACGGCACTGCTGTAGGCGGCGCCAACACCGTGACGTATTCGAATCTCGGTGTTCTGACGGCTCCCGTGGGTGGCACCATTACGCTACCGGCCTACACGCCGTCCACCGGCGCAGCGCCGATCACACTGACCACGGACGTCCTGAGCTCGACGCAGTACGGCTCGACGTTCGGCGTGAACCAGCTGAATCAGGACGGGTTCGCATCGGGCCGACTGTCGAACATCGACGTCGATAGCACCGGCGTGATCTTCGCTCGGTTTACAAACGGCCGTTCGAACCCGCTGGGGCAGGTGGCGCTGTCGAACTTCGCGAACACACAGGGCTTGCGCCAGCTCGGCAACACCTCGTGGGGCGACACGTTCACATCCGGTGACGCCGTACGAGGCTCGCCGGGCACCGGCAGCTTGGGTCTGATCCAGTCGGGCGCGCTCGAGTCGTCGAACGTCGACCTGACGCAGCAGCTCGTCAACATGATCACCGCGCAGCGCAACTTCCAGGCGAACGCACAGATGATCTCGACGGCCGATCAAGTCACGCAGACGATCATCAACATCCGCTAACGCAGCGAACTAGGGGAGCCAGAACATGGATCGCATGGTGTATGTAGCGATGACCGGCGCCAAGCAGCTGATGCAGGCGCAGGCGCTCGTCGCGAACAACCTCGCGAACGTGTCCACGACGGGCTTCCGCGCCGATCTCGCGCGTTTCGACGCGGAGCAGGTGCAAGGCCCGGGCTATCCGAGCCGGATCAACACCGTGGCCGCCGGCGTCGGTTTCGACCGTACGCAAGGCACGCTGGTGCACACCGGCTCGGTGCTCGATGTCGCGATCGACGGTAGCGGTTGGCTCGCGGTGCAGGCGAAGGACGGCACTGAAGCCTATTCGCGCGGCGGCAGCCTGAAGGTCAACGCGCTTGGCCAGCTCATTACGGAGCGTGGCGAGACGGTGCTCGGCGACAACGGTCCCTTGGCCGTCCCGCCGTACACAAATATCGCGCTAGCCCCGGACGGCACGATTTCCGTCGTACCTCAGGGCCAAGGCCCCGAGACGCTGGCGCAGGTTGGGCGCCTGAAACTCGTGGATCCGCCAGCGCAGCAGCTCGAGAAGCGAACCGACGGACTGGTGCGCGTAAAAGGCGGCGCCCCCGCCGCGTCCGACGCGAACGTGCGCGTGGTATCCGGCGCTATCGAAACCAGCAACGTGAATACGGCAGGCACGCTCGTCAACATGATCGAGTACGCGCGGCAGTTCGATCTCGCCGTGCGAATGATGCAGACCGCGGACCAGAACGCCACGAAGGCCTCGAGCCTCGCGAGCCTCACTTAGGAGTTGTTGAGCCATGGAATCCCTCTGGGTAGCGAAGACCGGCCTCGAAGCGCAGCAAACGCGCATGACGGTCGTGTCGCAGAATCTCGCGAACGTCAACACGACGGGCTACAAGCGCCAGCGCGCGATGTTCGAGGATCTGCTCTATCAGAACGTCGTGCAGAGCGGCGGCGCAACGTCGCAGCAGACGCAATCGCCGACAGGCCTGAACTTAGGCACTGGTGTGCGCGTGGTCGCGACCGATCACCAGTTCGCGCAGGGCAACCTGGTAACGACGGGCAATCAATTCGATCTCGCTATCCAAGGGCGTGGATTTTTCGAGGCCCTGTTGCCGGACGGCACTCAGGCGTACACCCGCGACGGCACCTTCCAGATCAACTCCGACGGCGCGCTCGTGACCTCGAGCGGGTACGCCGTGCAGCCGGCCATCACGATCCCGGCGGCCGCACAGTCGGTGACAATTGGTAGCGACGGCACGGTATCGGCGCTGTTGCCCGGCCAGTCCAACGCGACCCAGGTCGGCACGCTCCAGCTCACGGACTTCGTGAATCCAGCCGGCTTGCAATCACGCGGACAGAACCTGTTCCGCGAGACGGTATCGAGCGGCCCGCCGCAGCCCGGCACTCCCGGTCTGAACGGCCTCGGCACGATCGGCCAAGGTTCGCTAGAGACCTCGAACGTCAACGTCGTCGAGGAACTCGTGAGCATGATCGAGACGCAGCGTGCGTATGAAATGAACTCGCGCGCGATCGAGACCGCCGACCAGATGCTGCAACACCTGACGAACAGCCTGTAGGAGCCGCCTCTTGAACAAGCTTGTTATCTGCTCGCTGGCGCTGCTCCTGCTGTCGCATGGAACCGCACACGCGGGACGCCACGGGGCCGACGCGGAAGAAACGCGCGACCCGCGTTACGCGCCGCCCAGCGAAACATTCGCCGTGCCGCCGGCGGAGCCCGGCACCATCTACAACCCCGCGAAGAGCTTCGGTCTGTTCATGGATCTGCGTGCGCGCGCCGTCGGAGACATCCTGCAAGTGATGCTCGTCGAGAAAACGGATGCGTCGAAGGAGTCGAGTACGGCGACAGGCAAGACCTCTAAGGTCGCCGCCGATTCGCCGACGCTCGCCGGGCGCGGCATCACGTTCAAAGGCCAACCGCTCCTGAGCAACGAGGTGGCGGGCGACCGGTCCTTTGACGGCAAATCCGACTCGAGCCAGAGCAACAAGCTCACGGGCAGCATCACGGTAACCGTCGCCGAGCGTTTGCCGAATGGCAACCTGCTCGTGCGCGGCGAGAAACGCATCACGATCAATCAGGGCCAGGAGTTCATTCGGCTGCAAGGGATCGTGCGCCCCGTCGACATCGGCCCGGCCAATAGCGTGGATTCGACGAAGATCGCGGATGCCACGATTACCTACACGGGCAAGGGCACGCTCGCCGACAGCAACCGCCAGGGTTGGCTCTCGAAGTTCTTCAACTCGCCGTGGTTCCCGTTCTGAGGCATTTATGAATATGACTTCGAAGATCACTAACTTTCTGCTCAGCGCCGTCACAGGCGTTTTGCTGTTGATGCCTTTCGCAAGCCACGCGGAGCGAATCAAAGATCTCGCGACGGTCGCCGGCGTCCGCGGCAACCAGCTCATCGGCTATGGGCTCGTCGTGGGGCTCGACGGCACCGGCGACCAGACCAGCCAAACGCCGTTCACGATCCAGGCGCTGAAGAACATGCTCGCCCAATTGGGCGTTCTCGTGCCCGCTAACGTAAACCCTCAGCTGCGCAACGTCGCGGCCGTGACCGTGCAGGCCAGCCTGCCGCCATTCTCGAAGCCGGGGCAAACGATCGACATCACGGTGTCGTCCATCGGCAACGCGCAGAGCCTGCGGGGCGGCAGCTTGCTGATGACGCCGTTGCGCGGCGCCGATGGCGAGACCTACGCGATGGCGCAGGGTAACCTCGTTGTCGGCGGCCTCGGCATATCGGGTAGCGACGGCTCGCGTGTGTCGGTCAATATCCCGAGCACGGGCCGAGTGCCGAACGGCGCTACCGTCGAGCGGCTCGTGCCTTCGGCGCTCGGTACGGCGGAAGCGCTGGTGCTGAATCTCAACACTCCAGATTTCACGACGGCGGCGCGCCTAGCGGAGTCGATCAACGCGTCGCTCGGCGCCGGCACAGCCGTGACGATCGATCCCATCTCCGTGAGCGTGCGGGCGCCCGTTGATGTCTCGCAGCGCGTCGCGTATCTCGCGCACATCGAGGCGCTCGAGGTCGAGCCCGCCGAGGCTGCCGCCAAGGTTATCGTGAACTCACGGACCGGCACCGTCGTCATCGGATCGAACGTAAAAGTGTCACCCGCCGCCGTGGCGCACGGCTCGCTGGTGGTAAAGATCACCGAGACCACGCTCGTGAGCCAGCCAAACGCGTTGGCGCAAGGCCGTACCGCGGTGGTCGGCCAATCGGACATCAACGTGGATCAGGGCAATGCCCGCATGTTCGTCTTCGAGCCGGGCACGAGCCTGAACTCGATCGTCGAGGCCGTGAACCAGGTAGGCGCCGCGCCCGGCGACATCGTGGCGATCCTCGAAGCGCTCCGGGAAGCGGGCGCCCTGCACGCACAACTGATCGTGATCTAAGGACTCGCAGTGACCACATCGCCGACCGCGCCGATTGCACCGAATGCCGTCGATCTCACGGGGCTCGAGCAGCTCCGCCGGAGCGCTGCGCGTGACGACAAGACCGCTGTGGCGGAAGTGGCCGTGCAGTTCGAGGCGCTATTCATCGGCATGATGCTCGACAGTGCGCGTAAGGCGAACCTCGGCGACGGGCTGTTCGACGGTCAGCAGACGCAGCAGTACCTCGAACTCATGGATCAGCAGGTAGCGCTCGACATGGCGCGGCACGGCGGACTTGGTTTCGGAAAGATGCTGTTGCAGCAACTGACTCCGGGAGCGCAACTGCAGCCGAGCGCGGGCCAACCACCGCCGGGAACGGGCGCGGCGGCGGCCGTGCCGACGGCGCCAAGTGCGGACGCGCCGTCATCGACGGACGTGCCGGCCGCGGCGCAGACCACAGCCAAATTCCCCGGCCCGCTGCCGGCGAGCATGACGGCGCTCGGCGGAGCCGCCACCGACGATATCTCCACGTCCCCGGCGGAAGATTTCGTCGCGCAGTTGTTGCCGCATGCGACCGCTGCTGCGGCCGAGCTCGGCGTCGAGCCGCGCTTGTTACTCGCGCAGGCGGCGCTCGAAACGGGGTGGGGCGCCGCAGTGCCGCAACACGTCAACGGCATGTCGGCTCACAATATGTTTGGCATCAAGGCAGGTAGTGGGTGGGGCGGCGTGCACGTCGCGCAAATGACGCTCGAGCACGAGAACGGTGTCGCCGTTCGCCGCCGCGACGAGTTCCGCGCGTACTCGAGCTCGGCTGCCAGCTTCGCCGACTACGCCGATCTGATCGGCAACACACCGCGATATGCCAACGCGCTCGCGAACGCGGACAACCCAGAAGCGTACGCCCACGCCGTACAGGCGGCGGGCTATGCGACCGACCCCAGCTACGCCGCCAAGTGGCTCGCGATCTATCACGGCGAGCGTCTCGACGGAGCGATGCGCCGCGCGGGGCTTGCGGTTCCCACAGCTATGAGCGCGGCAATCGATCTTTCGAGTGACCTCGGACAGTAACGAGCTGAGTACTTCGTATGGCAGATCTACTGAATATCGGCCTCTCCGCGTTGTTGTCGCAGCAGCGCGCGTTGACGACGACGTCGAACAACATCGCGAACGCGAACACGCCGGGCTATTCGCGCCAGCGCGTCGAGCTCACGCAACGGCCCGTCGAGCAGCTGGGTTCGGATTACCTCGGCACCGGCGTCGACATTACAACCGTGCGTCGGATATCGGACGACATCCTGGCGAATCAGCTGCGCAGCGCCTCGGGTAGCTTCAGTCGCGCAGACGCGTTCGTCGCGCTCGCGGAGCCGCTCGACAACATGCTCGCGGACTCGGACACGGGGCTCACGGCGTCGATGCAGGCGTTTACCAACGCACTGCAGGACGTCGCGAACGACCCGTCCTCGAGCGCAAGTCGGCAAGCGTTGTTGTCGGAAGCGCGTGGTCTCGTGGCGCGGTTCGATTCCATGGATCAGCGTATGACCGAACTGAGCGACGAGGTTCGCTCGCGCCTCACGGCAAACGCCAACACGGTCACCACGATCGGTAGACAGCTCGCCGACATCAATCGCCGGCTCGTTGCGGCGGGTTCGGCTACGGGCAAGCCGTCTCCCGCCGCTCTCCTGGACCAGCGAGATCAATTGCTCGAGCAGCTGTCCGGTCTCGTGCAGGTAACCACGGCCCAGCAGCGTGACGGCACAACCTCGGTCTTCATCGGCACGGGCCAGGTGCTCGTACTGGGCACGGATTCTGCCACGCTAAAAGTCACGCCCGGCAACGCGGATCCGCTCCAGCCGCAGATCGTGCTGAGCGGCGTTGGTCCCGACGTCAACGTGACGCAGTTCATCACGGGTGGTGAGCTGGGCGGTACGCTCGATTTCAACCGCGAGATGTTGGCCCCGGCCCGCTCGCAGCTCGGCCGGATCGTCGTGGGCCTGGTGGACACGGTTAACCGGGTGCAGCGCAACGGCATGGATGCGGAGGGCCAGCTCGGAGGGGATTTCTTCTCGGTCGCTCCGCCACAGTCTTTCCCCGCGGGCACGAACACCGGCACCGGCGCCGTCGGCGTCACGATTACCGGCGTCGCGGCGCTCGAGGCGACGAACTACAAGTTGAACTACAACGGTACGGGCTACACGCTGCAACGCGTCGACAACGGCGCCGTGGTGCCGATGACCGGTACGGGCACGGCGTTGGACCCCTTCGTGGCCAATGGGCTCAGCTTCGTGGTCAGCGGTAGCCCGGCGACGAACGATCAGTTCTATGTGAAGCCGCTCGAGCACGTGGCGGGCACGATGCAGCTGCTGGTGACGCGTCCCGCCGACATCGCAGCTGCGGCGCCGACACGCACAACGACAGGGCTCGGTAACAGCGGTACGGCGTCGATCTCCGCCGGGCAGATCATCGACGTCACGAACGTGAATCTGCTGAACACGTCGACGATCCAGTTCATCGACGCTACGACGTACAGCGTGAATGGCGCCGGATCGTTTGCGTACACGCCCGGTGCGAACATCGACCTCAATGGCACGCGCGTGCAGATCACGGGCACGCCCGCGGCCGGCGATCAATTCGTGATCCAGGCCAACGTCGGCGGCACGGGCGACAATCGCAACATCCAATCGATGATCGATCGCCTGGGCCAGAGCATGTTCAACGGCAACATCAGCCTGCAGTCTGCGACGGCGGGGCTCATCACGGACGTCGGCTCGCATACGGCGGAAGTCACGAGCCAGCGCGACGTACAGCAGTCCGTGCTCAGTCAGACGAAAGACAGGCTCGAGTCGGTACGCGGCGTGAACCTCGATGAAGAGGCGGCCGACATGCTGAAGTTCCAGCAGCTGTATCAGGCGGCCGCGAAGATGATGACCGTTGCGGACACCATGTTCCAAACGATCCTGGCGGCACTGCGGGGCTAAGCCATGCGAGTCAGCAACGACACACTACGTTCGGCGTTCTTGGCGGCCCTCGACGCGGCACAGCGCCGCGTCATCGACACGCAGGAGAAGGTGTCCACTGGGAAGCGAGTCAACAAGCCGTCCGACGATCCGGTGGCGGCGGCGCGTATCGCGCATCTCGATTCATCGTTGTCGCGTCTCGATCAGTACAAGTCGAATTCGGACTTCGCGCGTAATCAGCTCGGGCTCGAAGAATCGGCGCTGAACGACGTCATCAGCAACTTGCAACGCGTGCGCGAACTAGCCCTACAAGGCAATAACAGTACCGCGAGCGACAGCGACCGCAGGGACATCGCCGCCGAGGTCCGACAGGCGCGCGCCTCTTTGCTCGCGCTCGCGAACACTACGGACGTCGATGGCCGGCACTTGTTCGCCGGCTATATCGAGTCCGCTGCACCGTTCATGACGACGGCGACTGGCGCGGTGGTCTACAACGGCGATCAGGGCCAGCGCACGTTGCAGATCAGCGACAGCCGGTTCGTCGCCATCAACGATTCCGGCTCCGACGTGTTTCAGAGGATTCCGCAGGGCAACGGCACGTTCACGCTCGCGGTGAATCCAGCGAATACCGGTACTGGAGCGCTCGGCGATAGCAGCGTGACCAATCCGGCTGCATGGGTTCGCGATACCTACGCCGTGCGCTTCCTGACACCAACGACCTACGAAGTGCGCGATGGCGCGAATACGCTGGTCTCCTCGGGCGCGTTCACCGCGGGGCAATCGATTGCTTTTCGAGGCATCGAGTTCGGCGTCGACGGCAATCCCGCAGCGGGCGATACGTTCACCACGACGCCGGCCGCGACCCGCGATGTGTTCGGAATGCTTGACGACATGATCGCTGCGCTCGAGTCGTCGAGCAGCGGCGGTGCGAAGGGGGCGCAGCTCCACAGCAACATTGGACAGCGGATCAACGATCTCGACAGCGCCCTGTCGCACATCATCGATTCGCGGGGCGAGATCGGTGCGCGCTCGCGCGCGCTCGATCAACAGGACTCTTTGAACGCTGACTTCGCTCTGCACTTGAACACCACGTTGTCGTCGGTCCGCGACCTCGACTACGCCGATGCCTTGACCCGGCTCCAGCAGGAGTTGTTCGGGCTCAACGCTGCGCAGCAGACGTTTGCGCGCACCCAAGACCTCTCCTTATTTAGATACCTCTAGCTCCGGTTGGCGCGGCCGTGCCGTAGCCCCAACGGCTGCCGGGACGTGAACCGCGTCTCATAACGTCTCCTCAAGGATTCCGTCGGCAGCCCGATAAGGTTGGCAACGACAGAGTTCGAGCCGGACGGCAGCTCGGTCGTAAGGCCAACGGGCCGTCTGGCAACCACGGTTATATCTTCAGGAGATTAGGACAATGGCTCAAGTTATCAACACCAACGTGCTGTCGCTGAACGCGCAGCGTAACCTGACGACTTCGCAGTCGTCCCTGGCGACGTCGCTCCAGCGTCTGTCGTCGGGTTTGCGCATCAACAGCGCGAAGGACGACGCCGCAGGCCTTGCGATCAGCGATCGTTTCACGACGCAGATCAACGGTCTGAACCAGGCTGTCCGCAACGCGAGCGACGGTATCTCGCTGGCGCAGACCACGGAAAGCGCCCTCGGCGAGCTCACGAACAACCTGCAGCGCATCCGCGAGATCGCGGTTCAGTCGGCCAACGCCTCGAACAGCGCCTCGGACCGCCAGGCCCTCGACCAGGAAGTCCAGCAGCGTCTGGCCGAGGTCGAGCGTATCGCGACGCAGACCGCGTTCAACGGCCAGAAGGTGTTGAACGGCACGTTCGGCAATGCGACCTTCCAGGTCGGCGCGAACGTCGGCGAGACGATCACGGTCGGCCTGTCGACCAGCATGCGCACCACCGCGATCGGCCGTACCGCCGACTACGTGAACGGCAGCACCCAGTACGTCAGCACGCTGGCCGTCGGTCAGCAGGGCACGGGTGTCGACGTGGGCAACGCACTCGCGAGCGGCGACCTGAACGTCCAGATCGGCAGCGCGGCCGCTATCGGCGTCGTCGCATCGGTCGACAACAGCGCGGGTGCTGGTAACGCGGGTCGTTCGGCGGCGAGCGCTTATTCGAAGGTTCAGGCGATCAACGCATCCGCGATCCCGAACCTCACGGCGACCGCAGATACGACCGTCGCGTTCGACTTCGTCGCGATCACGGATACTGACTCGGCTTACACCTTGACGATCAACGGCCAAGGCGTCTACACGACGGACGGCAATGCGATCAGCGGCACGCAGATGGCGTCGCAGATCAACGCGAATGCGGCGTCGACCGGTGTCACGGCGACGTTCGACAGTGCCAACGGCCGAATCACCCTGAACGCCTCGGATGGCCGCGACATCGCGGTCAGCCAGACGGCCAGCACGGCCAACGGCGTGGGCCAAGGTCTGACGGCGACCACGGCGGCGTTCAACAACTCGACGAACGATGCGCTCACGGCTATCACGACTGCGGCGGCTACTGCTGTGGCAAATACCTACGGGGGCACGATTCGCCTGACGTCCACGGACTCGATCACGCTCTCGGGCGCGCACGAGACCTATGCGGGCTACGCGGACAACAGCTCGATGGCGCTCGGCTCCTCGGCGCTGAACAGCATCTCGGTCTCGACGGTTGCGGGTGCGAACACCACTCTCGGCCGCGTCGATTCGGCGCTGACGGCCGTGAGCTCGCTGCGCAGCACGCTCGGCGCCATCCAGAACCGCTTCGAGTCGACGATCTCGAGCTTGTCGGCGGTCAGCGAGAACCTGCAAGCGTCGCGCAGCCGCATTCTGGACGCGGACTACGCGGCCGAAACCGCGAACCTGACCCGCGCGCAGATCCTGCAGCAGGCCGGCACTGCGATTCTGGCGCAGGCCAACGCGGCACCCCAGAGCGTCTTGGCTCTCCTTCGGTAAGTGAGGGCAACGCGGGACGGAACCCGCGGCATAAGTAGGTAAAAGCGACGGGGCGGTACGCAGAGACGTGCCGCCCCGTTTCGCCAAGGGCGCGACGGCCCCTTCGGGCTCCGCGAACCGAGGATCATGACGATGGTAGGTAACGTGTCCGCAGTTACCGGGGCACCCGCAAGGACGTCGGCGCCATCGGATCAGAAGTTGCCAGCGCCGGCGGCGCTGCCCGGCAAGGACGCGCATTCAGGCGGCGAATCTTTGCCGGCCGTGAGTGCGGCGACCGCCGCCCGCGATCTCGAACGCTCGCTGCGTAAGCTCAGCGAAGCCATGGCGGCGTCGCAACGGAATCTCAGCTTCCGTGTCGATCAAGACAGTGGCAGAACCGTAATTACGGTGCTCGATGCGGTGACCAAAGAGGTCATCCGCCAGATTCCGTCCGAGGAGGTGCTCGTGGTGTCGCAAGCTCTCGAAGCGCAGCGCGGGTTACTCGATGCGCACGCGTGAGCGTGGCATGCATCTTGCTCTAGGTTAGTCGGCGGCAACGGGCCGCTCGTTCGCTTCAAGCAGGGATCGGTATGGGAACCATCGTCTCATCGGGTGTTGGCTCAGGCCTCGACGTCAACGGGCTCGTAACGAAGCTCGTCGCCGCCGAGGGCGCACCGACGAGTTCGCGTTTGGACCAACAGGAAGCCAAGATCCAGGGCAAGATTTCAGCCCTCGGTACGCTACGCGCCGCGCTTGCCAAATTCCAGACTACGGTGGCGGCGCTGCAGACCACCGATAAATTTCAGGGGCGGCAAGTTGTGCTGTCGTCGCAGGATTTCCTGTCCGCCACTTCGGACAGCTCGTCCGTGCCCGGTAGCTACCAGGTTGAGGTGCAACAGCTCGCGAGCGCGCAGAAGTTGCAGTCCGGGCCATTCGCCGCCGGCTCGACAGTTGTCGGCACGGGTACGCTGCAAATCGCCATAGGCGGTCAGACGTACCCGATCGACGTCGACAGCACCAACAACACGCTCGCAGGTATCGCGAAGGCGATCAACGCGTCGGCCGTGGGTAGCAAGGTGGTGGCGACGGTCATCAGCGGCGCGACAGAAGCGCGCCTTACGATTGCCGGGCGCGATACGGGTCTCGCGAATGCGATGACCATCACGCAGAGCGGTGGCGACGGCGGGCTCGCGACGCTGACCTATCCGCCCTCGGGCGGCTCGACGACGCAGCTCAATGGCGCGCTAGACGCGCGCGTGCTCGTTGACGGCGTTCTCGCGACGAGCGCAACCAACTCGATCACCGGTGCGATCGCCGGTGTCACGTTGAACGCCGCGGACGCGAATGACACTGGCGAGACCACTACGGTAACCGTCAGCTACAACCGTACGGCCACTCAAAAAACGGTAACGGATTTCGTTACGAGCTACAACGCCGTTGTCGATGCGGTAAAGAGTGTCGCGAGTTACAACGCGAGCACGCAGCAGGGCGGACCGCTGTTCGGCGACACGGGTGTATTGAACATCGCCGATCAATTGCGCCGCATTCTGACGTCGGCGGTGCCCGGCGCGGATCCTTCCGCTGACATGCTTGCCGACATCGGTGTCAGCTCTGGACTAGACGGCAAGTACACGATCAACAGCACCAAGCTCAATGCGGCTCTAGACACGAACTTCGACGCCGTCGGCAAGCTGTTTGCCGCCGACAAGGTCGGCGTCGCCGTGAAGCTCGGCGGTTTATTGGATCAGTACCTCGGTTCGAGCGGGCTGTTCGATGCGCGAACAGCGACGCTCAATGCCACGGTCAAGGACATCGCCGATCAGCGCACGGCGCTGAACGCCCGCCTGACCGTGCTGCAAGCCCGCTACACGAAACAATTCAACGCTCTCGACACGTTGCTTTCGCAGATGCAAAGCACCAGCGCCTATCTGACGCAGCAGCTCGCAAGTTTGCCGGGCTACAAATAGCGCCATTGATTAAAGGATCAGTTGCATGAACTCTTCCGGATTGCAGAACTACCGAACCATGGGCGCCTACGGCAACCTTGCCGAGGCCACGCCTTACCAGGTCGTGCAGGTCATGCTCGATGCCGTGCTCGCGCGAATCGCGGAGGCCACCGGCCACCTCGAGCGCGGTGAGGTCTCCGCCAAGGGGGAGAAGATCGGCAAGGCGCTCGGCATCATCGAGGCGCTGACCTTGGGGCTCGACAAGGCGGGTGGTGGCGAGATCGCGGCCAACCTCGAGCGGTTGTACGACTATGTGTCGCGGACGTTGTTGCGCGCGCAACTCGAGAATCGTAGTGAGCTCCTGAGAGAGGTTGGCTCGCTGTTACGTGAGGTGAAGGTCGGCTGGGACGGCATAGCGCCGGCGGCGAAGGCCTAGACCGTGACGACCGCCCTCGATGCGCTGCTCGAGCTGACGGATCGCGTGCAAGCCGCGATCGACGCCGGCGATTGGCAACAAGCGAACGATCTCGAGACCGAGCGGCGCGCGCAGCTCGAAAAGCTCGTCGCCGAGCAGACCGCCATGGACGTCCGTTCGGTGCTGGGTGCGCTTGCGCAGCGAACCCATCGTCTGATTGGCCTCGTGGAGCACCACCGCCGGCGCGTCTTGCGCGAAGCCACGACGGTCACCGCGGGGCACGCGGCGGCGGCGCGTTACATCGCAAACAGGTAGTTGAACTACTCTCTAGCGTCCGCATCGACCAAGCTCTTCACTCCATGCAACTGAAAAATTGCGAGCCACTGCACATATTTTTCGCGCTGACTGCATAACATAAGCGCCCAAGGCAGACGCTCTGGCTTTGGAGCGATGCCCCGCGGAGGCGGACTCCAGACGCCGGCCGAAAACTGTAATGAAACAGTTAGTTACGTGACATGAAGTCGCTTGGGGTTAGTCGGGGTTACGCACCACGGATGGGCGGAAGCCAGGCAGCGGCAAGAAGCCGCGAAGGTGCAGTCAATGAGTGATGCGAACGCAAACGCCCACGCGTTTCCCGTAGGCCCCTCGGCCGCCGTTCACGATCTCGACCGGCTCATGCGCCAGGTCGCAGGCTACGACAGCACCGTGCTGATCCGCGGCGAATCCGGCTGTGGCAAAGAACTCGTTGCTCGCCGCATCCACCAGCTTTCCGGGCGCGCACGCGGCCCGTTCGTACCCGTCAATTGCGGCGCGATTCCTCGCGACCTGCTCGAAAGCGAGCTGTTCGGTCACGAGAAAGGCGCATTCACCGGAGCGCTGACGGCGCGTATCGGGCGGTTCGAGCTCGCCGACGGCGGCACGCTGTTCTTGGACGAGATCGGCGATATGAGCATCGACATGCAGGTCAAGTTGCTGCGCGTGCTCCAGGAACGCAGCTTCGAGCGAGTGGGCAGCGCCGAGACGCGTCGCTCGAACGTTCGGATTTTGGCGGCGACGCACCGCGACCTCGAAGCACGCACGGGCGTCGGCGAGTTTCGCGAGGATCTGTTCTTTCGCCTAAATGTATTTCCGATCGTCGTGCCGCCGCTGCGCGACCGGGTCGATGACCTCGCCGAGCTCGTGGCCGACCTCGTGCATCGCGGCGAAGCGGAAGGCCGGCCGTCGATCAACTTCACGACCGCGGCTCTTGAGTGCATGCGCAGCTACTCGTGGCCTGGCAATATCCGCGAACTGCAAAATCTGGTCGAGCGATTGTCCATTTTGCATCCCGGTAAGACCATCGACCGCGAGCATTTGCCACCCGCGATCGGCGAGCGTCGCAAGGCGGCGGCTCCCGTGCCGACGGTACTACCGAGCACCGGGCTCGATCTGCGCGAGCACTTGGGCAACATCGAGAAGCAGTTGATCTCCAGCGCGCTGGCACAGACGGACGGTACGGTGGCTCACGCCGCGCGCCTGTTGAACCTGCGTCGCACGACCCTCGTCGAGAAGCTCCGCAAGTACGATCTGCACGCGCACGCGTAGCAGAGCGCAAATTCCGCGTTGACGAACCTGCGTGCGGCGCCTAGCGCCGAGCGGTCGCGACTCTGCGTGATTCACTTCTCCAAACGGAAGGCGATTTTCCGGCCGCGAAGCGTCAATCGGTTGACGCCGAGCTCCGCGGTCCGCTGCTCGAACCCCGCCGTTGCTCGGTTTCGGCGCCAGGCACGGAACTTGCTCCAGCGCGTTGCGAGGTACTGAAATGGCCGACAATAATTTGGCAATTGAATTGGCGCCGCTGGGCGAGCTCGAGAAGGCGTTCATCGTCTTTAACAAGCTTTCAGCGGAGCTACAGAGTTCGTATCAGGTGCTGCAGCAGCGGGCTGCTGCGCTGACGACGGAGCTCGAGGACGCGCGCGGCGCCCGCCAACGCGCGGCGAACGAGGCAGAACGAACGGCGGAGCGGCTGCGCTCGCTGCTTGGCACCCTGCCGGCCGGTGTGATCGTGGTGGACGAAGCCGGCCTGATCCAGGAATACAACCGCGGTGCTGAGGACTTGCTCGGCGCCGGTCTCGCTGGCAAGCCATGGCAAAACGTCGCGCGGGCGATGCTGGAGCATCCGCTTTCCGCCGGCGGGGACTGGTTGACACGCTCGGGCCGCCGAGTGTCCCTCGCGACGAGCCTGCTGCCGCAACAATCGGCCCGAATCATTCTGCTGACCGACGTGACGGAAACGCGTGCTCTCCAGGAACTCGTGAGCCGCAATCAACGGCTGTCGGCGATCGGCAAGATGGCCGCGAGCCTCGCGCACCAGATCCGTACACCGCTCGCGGGTGCATTGCTCTATCTCTCCCAATGTCGCTCGCGGCGCGACGAGACGCAGCGCGCCACGTTGCTCGAAAAGGGTATCGATCGGTTGCGGCATCTCGATTTGCTCGTGCAGGACATGCTGGTGTTCGCCCGCGGCAAAGGGCCGGGCGAACGCGTGCGTGTGGCAGATCTGTTCAGGGCCGTGCACGACGCGGCGACGGCCGTGAAGCCGAACGGCGCACATCTCGTGATCGACGGCACCGACACGCTCGTCGAGCTCGACGGCAATCGCACGGCATTGACCGCCGCGCTCACGAATCTGATCAACAACGCTTTCGAGTCTGCCGCCAACGTCGTCGTGACGCTGAAAGCGCGGCTGCACGGCGATCGCATGGAGTTCACGGTGAAAGACAACGGACCCGGCATCGCGCCGAGCATTCAGTCGCGCGTGTTCGAGCCATTCTTCTCGACGCGGGCCGCCGGCACCGGTCTCGGTCTTGCGGTGGTGAAGACAGTGGCGGACGCGCACGGCGGTGAGCTCGCGCTGCATTCGACGCCGGAGCGCGGCACGAGCATCGAGCTCGATCTGCCGCGCGTCGCGGCGCTCGATCCGCCGCTCCCACCCGCGACCGCCGTGCGGGAGGTCGCATGAGCAACCCCGCCACAGTGCTCGTCGTCGAGGACGATCGCCCGCTACAGGATGCGCTCGTCAGCACGCTCGAGACTGCGGGCTTCAACGTGCTCGCCGCCGCGGACGGTGGTGAGGCTCTCAAAGTTCTGAACGACACCGCCGTCGACCTCATCGTCAGCGACGTGCAAATGCAGCCGATCGACGGTCGCGAACTGTTACGCCGGTTGCAGCAGCGCCCGTCGGCGCCACCGGTGCTGCTCATGACCGCTTATGGAACGATCGATCAGGCGGTCGCCGCGATGCGCGACGGTGCCGTCGACTATCTCGTGAAGCCGTTCGAGGCCGAAGAGCTCGAGCGCCGCGTCGCGCGCTATGCGCGTCCCGCGGCTGCGGCGGCGCGCGGCGGCTCCGAGCCCGTGGCCGAGGACCCGCGCAGCCGCGCGCTGCTCGCGCTCGCTCTGCGCGTCGCGCAGGGTGACGTGACAGTCCTTCTGCACGGCGAAAGCGGCACCGGCAAAGAAGTGCTGGCGCGCTTCATTCATTCGCATTCGAAGCGCAACGCCGGCCCGTTCGTGGCCGTGAATTGCGCGGCGATCCCCGAGCAAATGCTTGAGGCGCTGCTCTTCGGCTACGAGAAGGGCGCCTTCACCGGAGCCCAGGCGCGCAGCGTCGGCAAGTTCGTGCAGGCGAACGGCGGCACGTTATTGCTCGACGAGGTCACCGAGATGGACCTGAATCTGCAGGCCAAGCTGTTGCGCGTGCTGCAGGAGCGCGAGGTCGAGCCGCTCGGCGCCAACAAACCGCTGTCCCTCGACGTCCGCGTGATCGCAACCAGCAATCGCGACCTGGAGCAGGCCGTACGCGACGGCACGTTCCGCGAAGACCTCTTTTATCGTTTGAGCGTGTTCCCACTCAAGATTCCGCCGCTGCGTGAGCGCAGCGGTGACGTGGCCGCGCTCGCGCAACGCTTCCTCGAAGCGCGCAGCGGGAGTCCGCGGCCGTTGTCCGCCGAAGCCGTGGCACGGCTCGCAACTCACCACTGGCCGGGCAACGTGCGCGAGCTCGAGAACGTCATGCAGCGTGCGCTGTTGCTGTCAGAGGGTGAACCGCAGATCGAAGCTCATCACTTAGGCCTCGCCGACAGCCCCGTGCATGACGCGCAGGGCGCGACTTGCCCGCCCGGCGCCGACTTGGCCGGCGAACTGTGGGAAGAAGAGACGCGGCGCATTGTCGCGGCGCTCGAGATGAATCACGGCGTGCGTACCAAGGCGGCCGAGCAGCTCGGTCTCAAGGATCGCACGCTGCGTTACAAGCTACAGAAGATGCGCGCCGCCGGCCTCCGAGTGCCCGGCGATCGCGTGTAACGGAAGAGGAGTCACGACGATGAGTGGAGTCGAGATGACACGCCTCTTGGGCGAGATGCAACGGCTGGGAGCCGCTGCCGACAAACGCCCGGAGAGCGTGGCGCACGAGACGGGCGGCTTCGCCGAGCTGCTGCAGTCGTCGATGGACGCAGTCAATCGAGCTCAGACCACGGCAACCGACATGGCTGCGTCGCTCGAGCGCGGCGACAAGTCCGTCACGCTGCCCGAAGTCATGATTGCGATGCAGAAGGCGAGCTTGTCGTTCCAGGCGATGACCGAGGTGCGTAACCGCCTCGTCACCGCTTACCAAGAAGTTATGAACATGCCGATCTAGCGATCGATGATCGAGGACACTTATGGCAGACATTGACACGACCGCACAACCCGCCGCCGCGCCGCTATACGCGCTGTTGCCGCCCGCGTTCAGACAGATCTTGCTGTTCGTCGGCGTTGCCGCGGCCGTGGCCATCGGCGTCGCGATGGCGCTGTGGTCGCAGGGGGAGAATTACACGCCGCTCTATTCCGGTTTGGGCGATCGCGATCTCGGCGAGATCACAGCGCAGCTCGATAGCGCAAAGGTTCCGTACAAGCTCGACTCGGGCAATGGCAGCCTGTTGGTACCGGCGGACCGCAAGTACCAGGTCCGCATGCAGCTCGCTGGTTCCGGTTTGCCGCATGGCACGGGTCTCGGCATCGAGGAGATGTCGGCCCGCACGTCGTTCGGTCAGACGCCGTTCATGGAGAACGCGTTGTACGTGCGTGCTGTCGAGAACGAGCTCGCACGCACGATCGCCGGCATGCAGCAGGTAGAGAGTGCGCGTGTGCACCTCGCGCTACCGCCCCAATCGGCTTTCATAAGACAGAAGCGGGAACCGAGCGCATCCGTGATGCTGAAACTGTTCGCGGGTCGTCGGCTCGATGACGCGCAAGTTCAAGCAGTCGTGCACCTCGTGGCTTCGAGCGTACCGGATCTGACGCCGTCGCACGTCACCGTGGTCGATCAGAGTGCCGGCCTTTTGACCAGCACGAACGACGATTCAGCCTCGGGAATGACTACCACGCAGTTCGAATACCGCAAGCAGCTCGAGGAAGGGTACGCGCAGCGCATCACGAACCTCGTCGGCTCGATCGTCGGCGCGGAACGCGTGCGAGCAAGCGTGACGGCCGAGGTCGATTTCACGCAAACGGAACAGACGCGCGAGAGCTTCGATCCGAACGTGCAGATGGTCCGCAGCGAGCAAAGCAGTGAAGACACTCGCCGTGGAGAAGGACCGCAGGGCGTGCCAGGCGCGCTCAGCAATCAGCCGGCGCAGGTCGCGCGGCCTCCGGCTGCGACGCAGACGGCTGCGACGGCTGCGACCGAAGCCCCGGTCAGCACGACGAAGTCGCAGGTCCGCAACTTCGAGCTCGACAAGACGGTGAGTCACACCCGTCAAGCGGTGGGTGCGGTCAAGCGCCTGTCGATCGGTGTGCTCGTCGACAACAAGCCGCCGGCGCAGGCGCGTGGCGCGTCGATACCGCTCTCGGAGCAAGAGGTGACTTCGCTGACGACACTCGTGAAGCAGGCCGTCGGGTTCGACGAGATGCGAGGCGACACGATCTCCGTCGTCAATTCAGCGTTCCAGCAAGCGCCGCCGGTGGCGGCTGCGCCGGCGACGCCGATGTGGCAAAACCCGCAGATCTGGAGCATCGCGCGGCAGGTGCTCGGTGCGCTGCTCGTGCTCGCGCTCGCGTACTTCGTATTGCGGCCGATGATGCAGATGTTGACTCGCCCGCAGGCGATCGCACCGGCGCCCATGGGTGGCGAGTACGCGGCGCAGCTGCAGCCCGTCCTCGTAGGCGGCCGGCCGATGGCGTTGCCGATGGGTTACGACGATCGAATGGCCGCGGCGCGCAGCGTCGCAGGTCAGGACCCGCGCCAAGTGGCGCAAGTAGTTCGGACATGGGTAGGCGAAGACAATGGCTGAAGCAGCGACGATCGGCGGCACGCAACGCGCCGCCATTCTATTGATGACGCTCGGTGAGCAGACGGCTGCGGCCGTGCTTCGTCATATGGAGGTCGAAGAGGTGCACAAGCTCGGCACTGCGATGGCCGGGCTCGCGGACGTGCCGCGTGAACGCGTGACCGACGTGCTCGGTCAACTGCTCGTGGCCGTGCAGGGAAAGACCGCGATCGGCATCGGCAGCAACGACTACCTGCGTAAGGTGCTGATCGAGTCGCTCGGCGAGCGACGTGCGGGCGCGTTGCTCGGTCGCATCATCAAGGGGCGCGATTCTACGGGCATCGACGCGCTGAAGTGGATGGATCCGAAAGCCGTAGCCGAGGTCATCAAGTCCGAGCACCCGCAGATCATCGCGACGATCCTGGCGCATCTCCCGAGCCAGCAAGCGGCGGACGTGTTGCGGACGTTCGAGCAGGCTCAACAGGCCGACATCGCACTGCGAGTTGCGCGCTTGGACGAGGTGCCGGAAACGGCGCTGCAGGAGCTCGATGCGATCGTCGAGCGGCAGACGAAGGAAGCCGCGTCCATCAAGACCGCGCGGCTCGGCGGCGTAAAAATGGCGGCCGAAATGATCAATCTGCTCGGCGCCGGCGCGCAGACCACGATGATCGATGCGATCAAGAACGAAGACGCGGAGCTCGGCGAGCTCATCAAGGACGCGTTGTTCGTGTTCGAGAACCTGTTGAAGGTCGACGATCGCGGCATGCAAGCCATCCTTCGCGAAGTGCAGGCCGACACGCTGGCGACGGCGCTGAAAGGCGCCGACGAAGAGATTCGCGAGAAGATTTTCAAGAACATGTCGAGCCGCGCAGCCGAAATTCTGCGGGACGACATCTCGACCAAGGGCCCCGTGCGTTTGAGCGAGGTGGAGCAGGCGCAGAAGGAAGTGCTCGCTGTCGCGCTGCGGCTTGCCGAAGAAGGCACCATCATGCTCGCGAGCGGCGGTGAGGAGTTCGTGTGAGTCGTTCACGCATCATCGGTAAGGACCAGGCGGGCGGCGCCGAGAGCTTCGATTTTCCAGCCGTGGATCCGACAGCGGCCGACGCGCTACGTGGGGCAGCCAACGGCGGCGCACATCTGCTTACGGCCGGGCAGCTCGACACGCTGCAGCGGCAGGCACAGGACGAAGCGCGGCAGCGCGGCTTCGAGGAGGGACTCGCGGCCGGTAAAACCGAGCTCGCGTCCCGCATCGCGCGGCTGACTACGCTCGGTCAGGCGTTCGCGCAACCGTTTCAGGCGCTCGAGGAAGCCGTTGAGGAGGAGATCGTCGCGCTGGCCGTCCAGCTTGCGTGTCATCTCGCTCGGCGCGAGATCGAGCGTGATCCGGTGGTGTTGCAAGCCGCCGTACATGACTGCCTCGCGGTGCTCGCGCCCACTGTGCGCGACGTGACGTTGTATTTGAATACGGAAGACGCCGCTCTGTTCCGCGGCCAATTGCCGGCGCAGGCCGAGTTGAAGTTCAAGCTTGCGGCCGATCCCGCGCTCGCACGTGGCGACCTTCGCGTCGCGAGCGGAAGCTCGCTCGTCGACGGCACCTTGCTCGCGCGCTGCACGGAGATCATCGCGGCGACGCGTACGCGTTCCACCGGCAGTGTGCCGGAGCAACGCGCGTGAGCGAGGTCGCGGACCCCGCCGCACTCAACAGGCGGCTCGCGGCACGGCTTGCTGCGCTTCGCAACGCGCCGTACCGCTCGCGCGGCTTTGTCGCGCACGGCGTGCTGCGTCGCATGACCGGTATGACGCTCGAAGCCACGGGATGCGAAGCGCCCGTTGGCAGCCGTTGTCTCATCGTCGATGGCGATGGCAACGTGGCGGAGACCGAAGTGGTGGGTTTTTCCGGCGAATCGCTGCTGCTCGTCGCCACCGATGAGCTCGGGGGCGTTAAGCCTGGCGCACGGGTGATTCCGAGTCACAAGGTATTCGAGGCCTGGGCCGGTCCCGGGCTGCTTGGTCGAGTCATCGACGGCGCAGGCGAGCCGCTAGACGGCGGTGGACCGCTGCGCTGCGAGGATCGGATCAGACTCTCGCCGCGGCCGATGAATCCTCTCGATCGACGGCCGATTCGCGAGCCGCTCGACGTGGGTGTGCGCACCATCAATGCGTTGCTTACCGTGGGTCGCGGTCAGCGCTTGGGCCTTTTCGCAGGCAGCGGCGTGGGCAAGAGCGTGCTGCTCGGCATGATGACGCGGTTTACCACCGCGGACGTCATCGTCGTCGGTCTGATCGGCGAGCGCGGCCGAGAGGTGCAGGACTTCGTCTCGCAGTATCTGACGTCGGTCACACGCCGGCGTGCCGTGATCATCGCGACGCCCGCCGACAGGCCGCCGCTCGTCCGTGTGCACAGTGCGTTGCTCGCGACGAGCATCGCCGAATACTTCCGCGATCAGGGCAAGAATGTGCTGCTCCTCATGGATTCGTTGACACGTGTGGCGCAGGCTCAACGCGAGATTGCACTCGCCATCGGTGAGCCGCCGGTGACGAAGGGCTATCCCGTGTCGGTGTTCGCAAAGTTGCCGCAGCTCGTGGAGCGCGCCGGCAACGGTGGCCCGAGCGGCGGCTCGATCACGGCGATCTACACGGTGCTGACTGAGGGCGACGACCCGAATGATCCCGTCGCCGACTCAGCGCGCGCAGTGCTCGACGGCCACATCGTGCTGTCGCGGCGCATCGCGGAGACCGGTTTGTATCCCGCGATCGACGTCGAAGCGTCGATCAGTCGATTGATGCCGATGATCACTTCGCCCGAACATCAGGCGCTGATCCGGCGTTTTCGGCAGCTGAATTCCGCCTACAGCCAGAACCGCGACCTGATCACGATCGGCGCCTACGCCAAGGGCAGCGATCCACGCGTGGACGAGGCTATCCACTACTGGCCGCAGATCCAGAAGTTCCAGCAGCAGGATGGCAACGAATCGATTCCTTTTCCGAACAGTGTCGAAGCTTTGAGAACGCTGTTCGGTCCGCAACCGGCGCGTGAGGCCACCCAATGAACCGTGCATCCCGCCTCGAACCGATCGCCGAGTTCGCAGGCAAAGTCGAAGATGAAGCAGCGCGCCGCCTCGCCGCCAGCGTGACGGCCATCGAGAACAAAGAGCGCGAGGTGGAGCAACTGCGCAGCTATCTCGCGGAATACCGCCAGCGCCTGGAAGCCGAGCAACAGTCCACCGACAGCATGCGCTGGCAGAACGGGCGTGCGTTCCTCGCGCGACTCTGCGCAGCGGTGGCCGCACACGAAAGCGAGCTGCAGAAGGCGGTCGAACGCCATAGGCTCGAGGCCGAGCTTTGGCGCGAGTCCTACCGCCGCTCGAAATCACTCGATCAGGTCGTCGAACGCGGGCACCGCGAGGCTTATCAGGAGCTCGAGAAACGTGCGCAGGCAGAGCTCGACGAGCAGGCATTGCGGCGCTCTCTCGGAGGTCATTAGCCGCCACGCGTTTGGCATAGCTGTTGCAATAGTCCTTGCATGATCGACTTCGTCTTTCAGCAGGGTCCATGGAGCTCGTAGCCTCCTTACCGCCGGACCTGGCCACGCTCGCGCACCCGACGGCCCGCGGAGCCGCGCCGCCATTGCGTTCCACCGGCAAGGATGCAGCGGCCGGCGCAGCCGCGGCGCCGTTCGATCTGTTGCTTGCCCTGCTGACCGCGGCGCTGCCGGCCGGCCAAAGCTTGCCGGGCACCGGCAACGCGCTGCCTGCCGCCGCCGCCGACACGCCCGTAGGCTCTCCCGCGCCGTCCGCTCCCACTGCGAGACCCGTCATTGCGACGTTGACCGATACGACCGGCGCCGCTCTGCTTGCGCGCCTGAAGCTCGCCGCAGCGCCCGCCGGCACGCCCGTCGCAACGGACCAGAATTCCGCGCCCGCCGAGCAACCGGGCCCGGCCGCGAACGCGCTGCCAGTGGCTGACCTCGACTTGCCCGCGACTCCGGATGCCGCGAAGCCGGTGACCGTCGCGTCGGCCGCGCCGGCCGCACCGCCCGCGGCCGCCGACACCCCGCCCCGCCCCGACGTGCCCGCTGCACTCGAAGCGGCTCTACCGCCGACGGGCGCGCGGGACTCGACGCCGGAGGTTCGCGCTGGCCAGATGCGCGCTGCGGAGCAGCCCGCCGCCCTATCAGCGGCGGCTGCTGGCACCGATTTGGGAGGCACGCAAGCGAACTCGATGAGTGCCGCGACGCCCGTCGCCGAAGTTGCCGACGGCGCGACTCGGCCGGACCGCCGCGAAGCGGCGCTCGAGGCATTCACGCTGCCCGCCACCATGGCGTCCGGCGACGCCGCCGCGCTACCGACCAGCGCCACGCCCGCCTTCGCGCCGACCGCGACGCATGCTTCACCTGCGGCTACGCCGACGGCCGATGCATCCACTGCGGCGGGTCAGGGTGCGGCGATCGACACGCGTGCCGACAACTGGCACGAGGCGCTCGCGAGTCGCGTGCAGGTGCTCGTCGATCAGCATGTCGGCGAGGCACACATCAAGCTGAATCCGCCCGAGCTCGGCGCCGTCGACATCAAGATTTCGCTCGTGGACGACAAGACGTTCGTGCAGCTCACGGCCAGCAACGCCGCCGCGCGCGACGAGCTGACACAGAGTCTGCCGCGGCTGCGCGAGCTGCTCTCCGCGGGCGGCCTCTCGCTCGGCGGGGCGAGCGTGCATGGCGGCAGCGGTGGCCAGGCCGGCCAGGATGCGACGCCTCGAATGGCCGCCCCGTCGGCCTATTCGCCGTTCGCCGCTCCCGACGACGACGTGATCGAACCGGTCCGTATCGCCGCGCGGGCCGCCGGACGTATCGACCTGTTCGCCTGAGCCCGCCGCGGCGGCGGACCGTCACCGCCCTCGGGAAGCGCCAATTTTCCGGCGCTTTGCCGCCCGACACCCCCCTGCTAACACCTTGTTCCGGATGGAAATAGCTCCGGGCCTGCCTGTGGCACGGAACTTGGAAACTGACTGCCGAGTTCAGTTTCTGCAGGAGCGGTGCGATGGCCGATTCGGAAAAACACGTGGAGCTAGAGGGCCCAGAAGGCAAGGGCAAGGGCAAAGGTAAGGACAAGGCGAAGGCCGAGTCGTCCGGCCCGAACCACATGAAGCTCGTGATCGTCGGCGCGGTGGCGCTGTTCGTCGCGGTGCTGGGTGCCCAGGTCGCGGCGCCTCTCCTGAATCGAGTCATCGAAGACCACTCCAAGGCCGCGCCCGCGAAGGCGGAGGGTGAGGAGGAGGCGGCCGCTGAAGCTGCGGCGCCGATCGAGCTCGCAGCCGCGGATGCGGAGAAACCAGAGAAGAAAGAGCCGGTCGAACCGGCGAAATACGTGGGGCTCGATCCCCCGTTCGTCGTGAGCTTCGACGAGCAAGACGGCACGCGCTACGTGCAGCTCCAGCTCCAGGCCATGGCGCGCAGCGAGAAGACGATCGAAGAGATCAAGAAGCACGCGCCAGCCCTGCGCAATTCTATTTTGTTCCTGCTCAACGGTTACAAGCTCGAAGAGCTCACGACGCTCGCGGGCAAGGAAAGGCTCCGCAGTGAGCTGACGACGAAGGCCAACGAGGTGCTGGCCAAGAACGGCAGCGAAGGCGAGATCGAAGAGCTCTACTTCACCAACTTCGTGATCCAGTAGGTCCACGGGCGATGGAAGCGAATCCCCCAACTCCACCGCCGGCGCGCGCCGACATCAGCAACGCCGAAGTAGAGGCGTTGCTCGACAAGGGTCGGCCCGCACCCGCTCCGGGTGTGCCGCAGCCATTCGATCTGGTCGCCGACGACCGGATCGTGCGCGGCCGCATGCCGACGCTCGATCGGCTGAACGAGCGTTGGGTGACGGAATTCCAACGCAAGCTCGGTGAACTGATTCACCAGCCGCTCGAAGTCACGCTGCAGGAAGTCCAGCTCGCACCGTATGGCAAGTGGCTCGCTGCACTTCCGGTGCCGACGAGCTTCAATCTTTTTTCCATCAAGCCGTGGCCGCGCAATGCGCTCGTCGCCGTCGACGGCAAGCTGCTATTCGCGCTCGTCGAGCGTTACTACGGCGGTGGCGGCCGCGCCGCTGCAAACCCCGCGCGGGACACCCTGACGCCGACCGAGCAGCGCCTGAACAAAGTCGTAGTAGAGCTCTTGACCGACCACTTCCGACGCGCGCTTGCGCCGGTGGCGGCGCTCGAGTTCCAGCACGCGCAGACCGAGGTCAACGCGAGCTACCTGAATATGGCTACGCCGAGCGAGACGGTCGTCGTCACTCGCGTAGAGGTCACGCTGAATGCTGTCGGCGGGTCGATCTGTCTGATTCTGCCGCTGTCGTCGTTCGAGCCCGTGCGCGACAAGCTGGCCGAAGGCCTGAAGACGGTGTCGCCCGAGACGCGTCAGCGCTGGCGCCAGGGGCTCCGCTCGCAGCTCGAGAACACGCTGCTCGATCTTACGACGGTGTTTCTCGAAGCGGACATCAGCATGCGCGAGCTGCTGCAAATGAAACCCGGCGACGTCCTGCCGATCGAGATGCCGAAAACCGCCGTGCTGCGGTCAGGCCCGCGACCGCTGTTGCGCGGCAAGTTCGGCCGCTCGCGCGGCTACAACGCCGTCAGCGTGCTCGAGGCCGTCAAGAGCACTGCGAACCCTTCTGAGGAGACCCTTCGATGAGCACCCCCGAATCCCAGGTTGCAGCAGCGGACTTCGCCGAGCTGCCGCGAAACGCAGCCGGCGGTACCGGTCAGCTGAACCTCGATCTGATCATGGACGTGCGGCTCGTGCTGACGCTCGAAGTGGGGCGAACACGGATCAGCGTCCGCAACTTGCTTGCGCTGACGCAGGGCTCGGTCGTCGAACTCGACAAGCTCGCGGGCGAGCCGCTGGACGTGCTCGTCAACGGCACGCTCGTAGCGCACGGCGAAGTCGTCGTCGTCAACGACAAGTTCGGTATCCGATTGCTCGACGTCGTAAGCCCGGAGAAGCGCGTGGAGTCGCTGAAGGAATGAAGCGGTTTCTCGCAAGCGTCGCGCTGTTATTGACGGCCGATACCGCGTTCGCGGCGCCGGGTGTCGGTCTCGCCGATCTGTCGAGCGTGATTCTGAGCCTGACGCTCGTGATCGGATTCATTTTCGGCGCGGCTTGGCTCGTGCGGCGCGCGCCGTTCTCGATCGGGCGCGGCAATGGTCCCCTGAAGGTGCTCGCGGCGCTGCCGCTCGGCGCGAAAGAGCGTCTGTTGCTCGTCGAAGCGCGTGGTACGGAGCTCCTGATCGCCGTGAGCCCGGCCGGTATTTTCAACGTCGGGACACCGTCGGCGCAGCCGCCGGTTGCGCGTGCGCCGGCCGAGCCGGTCTTCACGCTGCCGGAGCAATCATGAGAATCGGTCGCTACGCATTGGTCATCGCGCTGCTGCTCGCGCTCGGTCACCATGCCTTCGCGCAGTCGCTGCCGGCCGTGACCGTGAACCAGCTGACGAACGGCCAGCAGACCTATTCGCTCAGCATCCAGGTGCTGGTCTTGATGACGGCGCTGACCGTCTTGCCGGCGCTGCTGCTGTCGATGACAGCATTCACGCGCATCGTGATCGTCCTCGCGATCCTGCGCCAAGCGCTCGGTACCCCGCAGACGCCTCCGAACCAAGTGTTGATCGGTCTCTCTCTGTTCCTGACGTTCTTCGTCATGTCTCCCGTCTTCACGCGTGCTTACGACGAAGCCGTGGTGCCGTATATGGCGGGCGAACAGGACGCGATGACGGCCGCGAAGAACGCGATCGTTCCGCTGCGCGCTTTCATGATGGACCAGGTGCGTGAGAACGACCTCAAGGTGTTCGTAGAGCTCTCCGGTCACGAGCCGTACGCCGGCCCGGAGGAAGTACCTCTAACGGTCGTCATCCCGAGCTTCATTACTAGCGAGCTCAAAACCGCATTTCAAATCGGCTTCCTGATCTTCATCCCGTTCCTGATCATCGATCTCGTCGTCGCGAGCGTGCTCATGTCGATGGGCATGATGATGCTGTCGCCGATGCTGATCTCGCTGCCGTTCAAAATCATGTTGTTCGTGCTCGTCGACGGCTGGTCGCTGCTCGTCGGCACGTTGGCGTCGAGCTTCTTCGCCTGAGGTAATCATGACGCCCGAATCCATCATCATCATCGGTCAGCAGGCGCTCGTCGTGACGGCGATGCTCGCCGCGCCGATGCTGCTCGCGGCACTCGCTGCCGGTCTGCTGATCGGCGTTTTCCAGGCCGCCACGCAGATCAACGAAGTGACGCTCTCCTTCATCCCGAAGTTGCTCGTGCTCGCCGCCACCTTGTACATCGGCGGCGGCTGGATGTTGAAACTTCTGATCGGTTACTCGGAATCGCTGATCAAGAGCATTCCGCAGCTCATAGGGTAACGATGCTTATTCCGCTCGACATGCTGGAGGCGATGCTGACACGTGAACTTGGGTTCACGATCTGGCCGTTCTTCCGTATTGCCGGCGTCATGATGGTGGCGCCGATCTTCGGCGCCCGCCTCGTGCCGAAGCGCGTGCGGCTGGCGCTGGCCGTGATGACCACGGTGGTCGTCTCGCCGATGCTGCCGCCGACGCAGCCTTTCGAATTGTCGCTCGCGACCGGCCTCGTCGTTGCCCAGGAAATTCTGATCGGCGCCGCAATCGGGTTCTGTCTCCAGATGATCTTCGACGCGTTGATCGTCGCCGGCCAAACCATTGCGATGAGCATGGGGCTCGGCATGGCGACGATGGTCGACCCGCAGCGCGGCGTCACGGTGCCCGTGGTCAGCCAGTTCTTCGTGGTGCTGGGCACGCTGATTTTTCTTTCGCTCGGCGGCCACCTCGCGACGCTGCGGCTGCTCTCCGACAGCTTCTCCGCGCTGCCCGTTGGCCATTTCCTGTCGAGGAACGGCTTGTTCATGCTCGCGAACTGGGGTGGCCAGCTGTTCGCCGGCGCCCTGCGAATCGCGCTGCCGGCGGCGACGGCATTGCTGATCGCGAACATCGCGTTCGGCATCATGAGTCGTGCCGCGCCGACGTTGAATCTGTTCTCGGTCGGCTTGCCCGCCGGTTTGCTGGTCGGTTTTGTGCTGCTGCTCTTCAACATCGGCCACATGAGTGCGTTGCTGACCGAGTTCTTGTCCACCACGCTGATTTTCCTGACGCAGGTGCTCGGCGCCTGAGACTGCCATGGCAGACAACGACACCCCACAACACGATCGCACAGAACAAGCGAGCGCCAAACGCCTCGAAGACGCGCGCGCGCGCGGTCAAGTGCCGCGCTCGAAGGAACTCGCGGCGACGGCTGTCGTGATCTCTGGCGCACTTGCGATGCTGATGGGTCGCGACTACTTCGCGACGAATTTCGCGCGCCTGTTCGAGCTTGGCTTGACCGTGCCGCGCACGGCATTGTTCGACAGCAATGCACTTCCGCAGGCGTTCATCAACGCGCTGGCGACGGGCCTAGAACTGCTGGCTCCGGTCGCGATAGCGACCATCAGCGCCGCCATCTTGGGTTCGACGGTGCTCGGTGGTTGGGCTTTCAGCACCGAAGCATTGGCGCCCGATTTCTCGCGGCTGAACCCCTTTACGGGCATGAAGCGCCTCCTCAGCGTGAACGGCTTGATCGAGCTCTTGAAGGCGCTCGCAAAGTTCGCCGTCGTTGCCGTGATCGCCGGAATTTTGTTGTGGCGTTTGAACGGTGATTTTCTCGCGCTGGGCACACTGACGCTGCAAGAGGCGATCTCCCGCTCCGCGTGGCTCGGGGGCATCTCGCTGGCCGGGCTCGCAGCGAGCCTCATGGTTATCGCCGCGGTGGACGTGCCGTTCCAGTTCTGGCACCACGGCCGGCAGTTGCGCATGACGAAGCAGGAAACTCGCGACGAGCTGAAGGAGACCGAAGGTCGGCCCGAGGTTAGGTCGCGCATTCGCAATCTGCAGCGCTCGATCGCGACGCGCCGCATGATGACCGAAGTGCCGAAGGCGGACGTCGTGGCCATGAACCCGTCGCACTACGCCGTCGCGCTCCGCTACGACGCGGGCAAGATGAAGGCCCCACGCGTCGTCGCGAAGGGCGCGGACCTGATGGCCTTGCAGATTCGGCGCGTGGCCGAAGCCCACAACGTTCCGATCTTCGAGCACCCGCAGTTCGCGCGTGCGCTGTATTTCACGAGCGACGTCGGCAAGGACATCTCGCCGCGGTTGTATGTGGCCGTCGCGCAGGTGCTGACATACATCTACCAGCTCACTGGGCGCGCTCCGACCGGCGGCAAGCCGCGCCCGGCGGCCGCCAGAGGCGCGAAGGTGACGCCGAAAAAGCCGGTGCTCGATATCGACACGGAGCTTTCGGAGCCGCGCCGCACTCGGCCTTCCCAGCCCAAGGGTGACGCATGAGCGCGGTAATGGCAGAACGGCTCGCGCGAGTCGGGCGACTCGGTCTCGGCGTGCCGCTGCTTTTGGTGGCGCTGCTCGCGATGGTGGTCGTGCCGCTGCCGCCGTTCCTGCTCGATCTCTTCTTCACGTTCAACATCACGCTGTCGCTCGTGATCATGCTGGCCGTGATCTACGTGCGGCGGCCGCTCGATTTCGCCGTGTTCCCGACCGTGCTGCTGGGCGTCACGTTGCTGCGCCTGGCGCTGAACGTCGCTTCGACGCGCGTAGTGCTGCTGCACGGGCACACGGGTACGGATGCTGCCGGTCGCGTGATCGAAGCGTTTGGCCAATTCGTGATCGGCGGCAACTACGCCGTCGGCATCGTGGTGTTCGTGATCCTCGTGGTCATCAACTTCATGGTCGTGACGAAAGGCGCGGGTCGCGTGTCGGAAGTCACGGCACGGTTCACGTTGGACGCCATGCCCGGCAAGCAGATGGCGATCGACGCAGACTTGAATGCGGGGCTCATCACGCAGGAACAAGCCGTCGCGCGCCGCGCCGAGGTGGCCCAAGAGGCCGACTTCTACGGCGCAATGGACGGCGCCAGTAAATTCGTTCGCGGCGACGCAGTCGCCGGCATTTTGATTCTCGTGGTCAACGTCATCGGTGGCCTCGTGATCGGTCCGCTCGACCACGGTATGTCCATCAGCGACGCGGGCCGCGTGTACACGCTGTTGACGATCGGCGATGGTCTCGTCGCGCAGCTGCCGGCGTTGCTCGCTTCGACTGCGGTGGCTGTGATCGTCACCCGCATGTCGCGCGCCTCGACGTTGAGCGAGCAGGTCGTGCGCCAGCTCGTGCAGACTCCGCGCGCACTCACGATCGCGGGCGGCGTGCTCGCGGTGCTCGGTGTACTTCCGGGCATGCCAAATGTCGTTTTCCTGCTGTTGGCCTCTGCCACGATCACCGCGGGTTATTGGCTCGAGAAGCGCGCTCGCTTGGTTGCGCAGGCGGCCAAGGTTCCGGCCTCGCAACCCGCGGCCGCGGCGCCTCCGGCCGCCGATCGCGAGCTCGGGTGGGAAGACGTCAGCGCCGTGGATCTGATCGCGCTCGAAGTTGGCTACCGTCTGATTCCGCTCGTCGATCGCAATCAATCGGGCCCCTTGCTCGGCCGCATCAAGGCGGTGCGCCGCAAGCTGTCCGAGGAGCTCGGCTTCCTCGTTCAGTCCGTGCACATTCGCGACAACCTGGAGTTGAAGCCGAACGCGTACCGCATCTCGGTGCTCGGTGTGCCGGTCGGTGAGGGCGAGATTCAGACCGAGCGCGATCTCGCGATCAATCCGGGCGGAGTCACCGCGCAGCTCGTCGGCGTGCGTGCGAAAGATCCGGCGTTTGGCCTCGACGCGTACTGGATCGAACCGGCCGCGAAGGAACACGCGCAGTCGCTCGGCTTCACGGTCGTCGACCCGGCCACTGTCGTCGCCACACATTTGAGCGAGCTCTTGAAGCGCCACGCGCACCAGCTGCTGGGTCACGAGGAGGTTCAGCAATTGCTGGACCGTCTCGCCAAGAGCGCGCCGAAGCTGGTAGAGAATCTGACGCCTGGCGCGCTCGCGCTCGGTGTGGTCGTCAAGGTCATGCAGGAGTTGCTCGTCGATCGAGTGCCCGTGCGCAATATCCGCACGATCGCCGAGACGCTGGCCGAGCACGCGGGGCGAACGCAGGATCCGATGGTGCTGCTCGCGCATGTGCGCGAGGCGCTTGGCGGCTCGATCATCCAAAGCATCTACGGTTTGCGTGACGACTTGCCCGTCATCACGCTCGATCCCTCGCTAGAGAACATGTTGCGCGACGGTTTCAAGGGCGGCGATGGCGGCCCCACGTTCGAGCCGAGTCTCGCGGACCGTCTGCACGGCGCACTGCTCGACGCGGCGGGTCAGCAGGAGCTGCGCTCCGAGCCGGCCGTGCTGCTGGTCCCGACGCAACTGCGGCCGTGGCTCGCGCGGTTCACGCGCCACGGCGTACCGAATCTCGCGGTCCTCGCTTATGGCGAGATCCCGCATAACAAATCGCTGCGCGTGGTCGCGAGCGTGGGTAGCCCGAACGGTGGCACCGCGCGCGCGTCTTTGCCTCGCGCGAATGCTGCGTAGCTTACGGAGGAGTGACGAATGAACATCAGACGATTCGTGGCCACTGACATGCGAGCGGCGCTGGCCGCGATCCGCGGCGAGCTCGGATCGGACGCCGTCATGCTGTCGAGCCGCAAGCTGCCGGAAGGCGTGGAAGTCATCGCGGCCATCGACTACGACGACAGTCTGCTCGGCAACTCAGCGCTAGGTGAGCAGCTCGCGGGAATCGAGGCCGACGATTTGGGCGTCGCGCAGCTCGACGAGTACCAGCGAGCAGCCACGCCTGCACTGGCGATCGAACGTGAGATCACGCTTGCCAAGACCACGACGCCACTCGCCGAGACGAGCGCGCCTGAGTCTTCGATGGCGCACGAGATCAAGGACCTTCGCCGGCTGCTCGAGACGCAGCTCGCGAGCCTGGCCTGGAACGACCTGAACCGCCAAGCGCCAGTCCGCGCGCGTTTGCTGCGCGAGCTTTCCAAGCTCGGCGTCGACTCTACGATCGCTGCTGAGCTGGCTGACGAAGTGCCGAACGACTGTAGTTCGCAGGAGGCGATGCGATTGATCATGCGGCGCTTCGGCGAACGCTTGCCGCTCGTGACTTGGGACATGGCCACAACGGGCGGAATTTTCGCGATCGTCGGGCCTACCGGCGTCGGCAAGACCACGAGCTTGGCGAAGATCGCGGCTCGTTTCGTGCTCAAGCACAGCGTCGACGAGCTCGGCCTCATCAGCACGGATACCTACCGGATCGGCGCACGGCAGCAGCTTGCCAATTTCGCGCGGATCTTGCGTGCGCCGATGCATGTGGCCGAGAGCGCGCAGGATTTGCGGCGCGTGCTCGACGGATTTTCAAACAAAAAACTCGTGCTGATCGACACCGCGGGCATGAGCCAGCGTGATGTTCGCCTCGCGAACCAGTTCACTACCTTGAACGTCGACGGGTATCACGTGCGCACGGTGCTGGCCGTCTCCGCGGGCGCGGATCGTGGTTGCCTGTCCGAGGCCATGAACGTATTCAAGGCGGCCAAGCCGGAAGCGCTGATCGTCACGAAGCTCGACGAGGCATCGGCCCTCGGCGGCGTCCTGTCGCTGGCGATTCGCAACGCGCTGCCCGTGGCGTATCTCTCCGACGGCCAACGCGTGCCGGAGGACCTGCACTGCGCGGGCCCGAAGCGGTTCTGGCTGTTGCACAACGCGCTGAAGCTGTCGGCGAACGCGCCAACAGGGCCCGACGAGCATGAGCTCGCGGAACGTTTCGGTCACATGGGGTTCGCCGTCAATGCGTGATTTGAAGATCGATCAGGCCGCGGGTTTGCGGCGTCTCGGCGCGCGGCGCAATGCGAAAGTCATTGCGATCACGGGCGGTAAGGGCGGCGTCGGCAAAACGCTGACAGCCGTGAATCTTGGTGCGGCGCTCGCGGGTCTCGGCCGCAGCACGATGCTGCTCGATGCCGATCTCGGCATGGCGAACGTCGACGTTCTGCTCGGCTTGCGCGCGCGGTTGAATCTCGAGCACGTCGTGAACGGCGAGTGCGCGCTCGAGGATGTGGTCCTGAACGCACCCTCGGGTTTGCGGATCGTTCCCGCGAGCTCGGGCAGCTTCAACATGGCGACGCTGGGTCGCGCTCAGCACGCTGGCCTCATCCATGCGTTTAGCCAATTGCTGGAACCGCTCGACGTGCTGCTCGTCGATACCGGCGCCGGAGTCGGCGACGGCGTCGTCACGTTCGCGGAAGCCGCGCAACGGGTCGTCGTGCTCGTGTGTGATGAGCCTGCGTCGCTGACCGACGCTTACGGATTGATCAAGGTGCTGGCGCGCCGGCGCCCGGCCTGCAAGTTCGAAATCGTGGCCAACATGGTCGAGACGCCAACTCAGGGGCGTGAGCTCTACGAGAAGCTGATGCGCGTCTGCCATCGATTCCTTGGAATCACGCCTTCGTACTTCGGTTATGTGCCGAACGACGACTATTTGCGCCAGGCGATTCGAGCCCAGGCGACCGTGGTCGAGGCTTTCCCGGGCAGCCCGTCCGCGCGCGCTTTCCAGCGCCTCGCGCTGGCAGCCGACGGGTGGACTGCGCCGGTCCAGGCGAGCGGCGGCGTGGAGTTCTTCGTCGAACGGCTCGTCGGGTGCGAGACGCCGCGGGCCGTGGGGGCGCAATGACGCCAGGCTACAAAAATGTCGAACTGGCTGCGGGCTTGCCGCCGGCCGACGAGCTCGTGCTGAAGCACGGTGAGCTGGTGAAACGCATCGCCTATCACGTGGTGAGCCGGTTGCCTGCGCACATCGAGGTCGACGACCTGATTCAGGCGGGCATGATCGGGCTCTTGAACGCCGCTCAGAACTTCACGCCGACCAAGGGTGCGAACTTCGAGACCTATGCCGGCATCAGGATTCGCGGTGCGATGCTCGACGAAGCACGCCGCTCGAACTGGACGCCGCGCTCGACTTTCCGTAACGCCAAGCAAGTGGCGCTGGCCATTCGCCAGATCGAGAACCGGACCGGACGCGACGCGAAGGCGCAGGACATTGCGGCTGCGCTGGACGTGAGCCTCGAGGAATATCACCGAATGGTCGAGAGCGCGGCGTCGAGCCGGATCCTGAGCTACGAGCAGCTCGCTGGCGACCCCGAGAGGGCCTCGATGTTGCCGGACGCGCCGGAGGACGGCCCGGAGACGATGCTCGAGGAAGACCAATTCCGCGAGGCTGTAGCCCAGGCCATTGGGTCCCTGCCTGAGCGTGAGCGGCTCGTCTTGTCGCTGTACTACGAGCAAGAGCTGAACTTGCGCGAGATCGGTCAGGTGCTCGACGTCAGCGAGTCGCGCGTCTGCCAGATTCATGGGCAGGCCGTGATCCGAATTCGCGCTCGGCTCGAAAATTGGTTCAACCAGGAATGAAGTTGTTTAGCGCAACCGCGGTGACCATAACGTGGAGTCGACTATGGCAGACGTTGAACGGATCAAACCGCTGCTTCCGACTTTGCCGCCGATCGGGCGAGGTGTCGGTGCCCCGGGACGGCCACCGCCGCAGCGGAGGAAACCGCCACCGAAGCCGGCTTTGCCGGCGCGGCACGATGACGACGCTCCTTCCGACCACATAGACGAGTACGCCTGATGTTAGAGAACTTCCCCTGGCCGCAGACAATTCTTGGGCTCGCGGCCGCCCTTGCGATCCTCGTGATCTACGACGTGGTGTACGTGTGGCCGATTCACCGGCGGATTTCCACGCTTACCGATCGTTGCAGCGTGCTCGAGCGCACTTTGAGCGGCGTGCTCGATAATCTCGGCACGCGCGTAGCGACGCTGGATCAGCGCGGTCGCGAAGACATCGGTCGGCTCGCGGAACGCGTCGGCCAACTCGAGATCGCGACCGACTCGCGGTCTTACGAGCAGGCGATCACGTCAGCCGAACATGGCGAAGAGACGGCGAGACTGATAGCCTGCTTCGGGCTTACGGAAGGCGAAGCCGATCTCGTGAAATTGCTGCACGGAGATCGTTCGCGGAGGACGCCGCTGAAGAAAACCGCATGATCCCCGTTGACACCCCCGCGCTCTGACCAGACAATAGCCGGCTTATGTCCGCGGAGGGGTACCCAAGTGGCCAACGGGGGCAGACTGTAAATCTGCTGGTTTATACCTTCGTAGGTTCGAATCCTACCCCCTCCACCACATTGGATGAGGTAGGCACAGAACAGGCGGGTGTAGTTCAACGGTAGAACCTCAGCCTTCCAAGCTGATGGTGGCGGTTCGATTCCGCTCACCCGCTCCACTTTCGGAGGCGAGCTTTGGGGCCTAGGTCGAACAGTGGAGTCTGTTCCCAGTTTGCTTCGGCCCACATAGCTCAGTCGGTAGAGCACTTCCTTGGTAAGGAAGAGGTCACCGGTTCAAATCCGGTTGTGGGCTCCACAGACTGGGCTGCACCATGGTGGTGCAGTGGTTGGGTACACATTTAATAATAGAGGCGCCGCGGCTGCATGCAGGCCGCACGCCAGTCGAAGCCAAAGCCAGGAGTCCGGAAATGTCCAAAGAGAAGTTCGAACGTAAGAAGCCGCATGTAAACGTGGGGACGATTGG
>JBDTOT010000035.1:0-48063 GCA_039933105.1 Gammaproteobacteria bacterium
ATCATCGTCGACACCTACGGCGGCTTCGCCCGCCACGGCGGCGGCGCGTTCTCGGGCAAGGATCCGTCGAAGGTCGACCGTTCGGCTGCGTATGCCGCTCGTTACGTCGCGAAGAACGTCGTCGCGGCCGGGCTCGCGGACCGCTGCGAAGTGCAGGTGTCCTACGCCATCGGCGTCGCGAGGCCGACGTCCGTGACGGTCGAGACCTTCGGCACGAACAAGGTGCCAGAGGCGAAGATCATCGCGGCGGTCAACGCCACGTTCGACCTGCGTCCCTACGGCATCGTGAAGATGCTGGATCTGTTGAAGCCGATCTATCGTTCGACCGCTGCGTACGGCCACTTCGGCCGCGACGGGTTCAGCTGGGAGAAGACGGATCGCGCCGCGGCGCTCAAGGCGGCCGCGAAGTAAGTCGTGGATGAGCGGCGCCTCGCTGTCGCGAGGCGCCGTTCGTTTCGACGTCGACACTCAAGGTAAGGGAAGAATGTCAGCGCTCATCTGCGGATCCGTGGCCTATGACAACATCATGGTCTTCGAGGATTCGTTCAAGAACCACATTCTCCCCGACAAGATCCACATGCTGAATGTGGCCTTTCTCGTGCCGAAGTTGCGGCGCGAGTTTGGTGGTTGCGCGACGAATATCGCTTACAACCTGAAGCTGCTCGGTGAGGAACCCTTGCCGATGGCGACCGTCGGCCAGGATTACGAGCCCTACCGCAAACGTCTGAAAGAGCTCGGTATCAAGCAGACGTATATTCGTCAGCTCGACAAGGCGTTCACGGCCCAAGCGTTCATCACGACGGACCTCTCGTCGAATCAGATCATCGCGTTCCATCCAGGCGCCATGAACTTTTCGGAGAAGAACAAAGTCTCCGACGCCAAGGGTGTCAAGATCGGCATGGTGTCGCCCGACGGCCGCACCGGCATGATCAAACATGCCGAGCAGTTCGCGAAGAAGAAGATTCCCTTCATCTTCGATCCGGGCCAGGGTCTCCCGATGTTCGACGGCGATGACTTGCGTCACTTCATTGACCTCGCCACCTGGGTGACCGTCAACGACTACGAGTGGGAGTTGTTGAAGGACCGCACGGGCTGGAATGAGTCCGACATCGTCTCGCGCGTCGACGCGCTGATTGTCACGCTCGGTGGCAGTGGCTCCGTGATCCACACGAAAGCCAAGAAGTACAAAATCCCTTCGGTCAAGCCGAAGTCGGTGCAGGATCCGACGGGTTGCGGCGACGCCTACCGCGCCGGGCTTTTGTATGGCCTGCTGAACGACTTCGATTGGCAGACCACGGGTCGCATCGCAAGCCTCATGGGATCGATCAAGATCGAACACCAGGGGCCGCAGAATCACAAGTTCACGCTTTCGCAATTCAAGAAACGTTACAAGGCCACGTTCGGCCATAGTTTGTAATCGGAAACCAGGAGAGATAAATGGCTAAGGCCAAGAACGACTACCTCGTCAAAGACATCGGTTTGGCGGATTTCGGCCGCAAGGAAATGGAGCTCGCGGAGTTCGAGATGCCGGGCCTCATGTCAACGCGCAAAGAGTACGGCCCGAAGCAGCCGCTGAAGGGCGCGCGGATCACCGGCTCGCTGCACATGACGATTCAGACCGCCGTGCTGATCGAGACGCTGCAAGCGCTTGGCGCGAAAGTGCGCTGGGCAAGCTGCAACGTGTTCTCGACGCAGGACCACGCGGCTGCGGCGATTGCCGCGCGCGGCACTCCCGTGTTCGCCTACAAGGGCGAGTCACTCGAGGAGTACTGGGACTACATCGACCGCACGCTCGATTGGGGCAACAGCGAAGGCCCGAACATGATCTTGGATGACGGCGGCGACGCAACGCTGTTCGTGCATCTCGGCGCCGAGGCCACGAAGGATCCGTCGATCCTCAACAAGAAGCCCGGCAGCGAGGAAGAGCGCATTCTGCTCGCGCAGCTGAAGAAGTCGATGAAGAAGGACCCGAAGCGCTTCGCGAACATGCCGAAGGCCATTCGCGGCGTGTCGGAAGAGACGACGACCGGCGTGCACCGTCTGTACCAGATGCACAAGGCGGGTCGCCTGCTGTTCCCGGCCATCAACGTCAATGACTCGGTCACGAAGTCGAAGTTCGACAACTTGTACGGCTGCCGTCACTCGCTCGTCGACGCGATCAATCGCGCGACGGACGTCATGCTGGCCGGCAAGATCGCTGTCGTGGCTGGCTACGGCGACGTTGGCAAGGGCTCGGCTCAGTCGCTGCGCGCACAGTCGGCGCGCGTGATCGTCACGGAAATCGATCCGATCTGCGCGCTGCAGGCCGCGATGGAAGGCTACACGGTCATGACGATGGACGAGGCCGTGGCGATCGGTGACGTGTTCGTCACGACCACGGGCTGCGTCGACGTGATCACCGAGAAGCACATGAAGCAGATGAAGCACAACGCGATCGTCTGCAACATCGGCCACTTCGACAACGAGATCCAGGTCGAGCGGCTCAAGAAGTACAAGTGGACCGAGATCAAGCCGCAGGTGCACAGCATCCAGATGGCGAAGGGTCGCAACATCCTGCTGTTGGCCGAAGGCCGTCTCGTGAACCTGGGTTGCGCTACGGGTCACCCGAGCTTCGTGATGTCGAACAGCTTCACGAACCAGACGTTGGCTCAGATCGAGCTCTTCCAGAACACGAAGAAGTACCCGCTTGGCGTCTATGTGCTGCCGAAGCACCTCGACGAGAAAGTGGCGAGACTGCACCTCGAGAAGATCGGCGTGAAGCTCGAGAAGCTCTCGAAGGCGCAAGCCGACTACCTCGGCGTTGCGCTCAGCGGCCCGTACAAGGCCGATCACTATCGTTATTGATCTACCGGCGAACCCCGGCCGCGCAACGCGCGCGGCCGGAGTTTCGTTTCTGTAATCGCAAGGCGGTGACGAACCATGAAAGACGATCTGGCTATTGCCCGCGGCGTCAAGCTGCGGAAAATCGTTGAGCTCGCGAAAGAGCGATTAGGGATAGAAGCGGACGATCTCGAGCCCTATGGCCACTACAAGGCGAAACTGTCCGACGCGCTGATCGCGCGAGTGCAGTCCCGCCCTGACGGCAAGCTCATTCTCGTCACCGCGATCTCGCCGACGCCCGCGGGCGAAGGCAAGACCACGACCACGGTTGGCCTCGGCGACGCGCTGAACGCAATCGGAAAGAAGGCGATGATCTGCGTGCGCGAGCCGTCCCTCGGCCCGTGCTTCGGAGTGAAGGGCGGCGGTGCAGGCGGCGGTCACTCCCAGGTGGCGCCGATGGAGGACATCAACCTCCATTTCACAGGCGACTTCCACGCGGTCAGCATTTCGCACAACCTGCTCGCAGCGCTGGTCGATAACCACATTTACTTCGGCAACACACTAGGCTTCGACATTCGCCGGCCGACGTGGCGGCGCGTGCTCGATATGAACGACCGCAGCCTGCGCAGCATCGTGAACGGCCTCGGCGGCACCGCGAACGGTTTTCCGCGCGAGACGGGCTACGACATCGTCGCGGCGTCGGAAGTCATGGCCATATTGTGCCTGTCGACGTCGCTGAACGACATGCGCGATCGGTTCAAGCAGATCATTGTCGGCTACACGCGTGAGAACAAGCCGATTCGCGCCGGTGACCTGAATGCTCAGGGTTCGATGACCGTGCTGATGAAGGAAGCCATCAAACCGAACATGGTGCAGTCGCTCGAGCACACGCCGACACTCGTGCACGGTGGCCCATTCGCGAACATCGCGCACGGCTGTAACTCAGCTATTGCTACGAAGACGGCACTCAAGCTCGCTGACTACGTCGTGACGGAAGCTGGCTTCGGCGCCGACTTGGGCGCAGAGAAGTTCGTCGACATCAAGTGCCGCAAGACGGGTTTACGTCCGTCGGCTGCGGTACTCGTAGGCACTGCACGCGCCCTGAAGTACTCGGGCGGCGCGAAGCTCGAAGAGGTCAACAGCGAGAACGCGAAGGCGCTGATGCAGGGCATGGCGAATATGGATCGCCACGTCAACAACATCCGCGAGAACTACGGACTGCCCGTGATCGTGGCGCTGAACCGCTTCGGTAGCGATACCGACCGGGAGTTCGAGATGATCAAGAAGCATCTCGCGGAGCAGAGCGTCGAAGCGCTCGTGTGCGAGCACTTCGCGAAGGGCTCGAAGGGCGCGATCAACCTCGCTGAGTCCATGGTCAAGCTGATCGACACCAAGCCGGGCTCGCTGAAGTTCGTGTACGACGACGCGGATGAGCTGTGGAAGAAGATCGGCAAGGTTGCGAAGAAGATCTACCACGCGAGCGAGGTCGTCGCCGACACCGCCGTGCGCAAGAAGATCGAGAAGTTCCAGGCAGACGGCTTCGGCAATCTGCCGATCTGCATCGCGAAGACGCAGTACTCGTTCTCGACGGATCCGCAGTTGCGCGGCGCGCCGGAAGGCCACGTGTTCAACGTGCGGGACGTCTATCTGAACGCCGGTGCTGGGTTCATGGTGGTGCTCTCGGGCGAGATCATGACGATGCCGGGGCTGCCAAAGAAGCCGGCGTCCGACAACATCGACATCGACGCCGACGGCAACATCGTCGGGCTCGCTTAACTCTCGTTACTGCTGCAACGCGGTGCGCACCGGTGGGGCGCACCGCGTTTTTCTTATGGCGCACTTGGCCTCAACGGCTATATTAGGCGCCCCATGAGTTCCACGCCCGTAGGGTTCGCACACCCCGCCGCCGCGCCACTCCGGCATTGGCCGCTGATCGCAGCTGCAACCGCCACGCTATTGGTGACGATGGGCATTCGCCAATCGCTCGGTCTGTTCGTTCAGCCGCTCGCTCGCGACACGGGCATCGACATTCAGACCATCAGCTTCGCCCTCGCGATCGGTCAATTCGTGTGGGGCGCAGTGCAGCCTGCGTTCGGTGCGTTGGCGGATGGCAAGGGGAGCGGCCGCGTGCTCGTGGCGGGTGGTCTACTGTTGGCAGCCGGCATGGCTTTAGCGCCGTTGTTCGTTTCGGGGTTTGGCTTGCTGCTCACACTCGGCGTGGTGGCCGCGGCGGGCGCTGGCGCCGGCAGCTTCTCCATCTTGATTGGCAGCATGGCGCGACGGCTGCCGGCAGAGCGCCGTTCGATGGCCGCCGGTGTGATCAACGCCGGCGGCTCCTTCGGCCAGTTTCTGTTCGCGCCGTTCGTGCAAACCGTGATGAGCCTCGCCGGGTGGGCCGTCGCCGCATGGGCGCTGGCGGCGGCCGCACTGACAACGTTGCCGCTCGCGTGGCCGTTGCGCCGCCGCGTGCTCGCTGGCGACGCGTCAGCGTCCACCGATGGTGCGGCAAACGATGACATGACGTTGCGCCGTCAGCTTTCGATCGCGGTGCGTGATCGCAGCTATTGGTGCCTGCATATCGGCTTTTTCACGTGCGGTTTCCACATCGCGTTTCTCGTGACGCATCTACCGACGGCGATCGCCATGTGCGGACTACCCGAGAGCGTCTCCGCCGCCGCGCTTGCACTCATCGGCTTGTTCAACGTCGGTGGCAGCCTCGCGATGGGCTGGCTAGGCCAACGCTTTCGCATGAAGCTCCTGCTCGCGCTGCTGTACGCGAGCCGCGCGGTACTGATCGCCCTGTTCCTGATGTCGCCGCCTACCACGACCACGTTTCTTCTGTTCTCTGCGGCGATCGGGGCCACGTGGCTCGCGACTGTGCCGCCGACGGCGGGTCTCGTCGGCAAGCTATTCGGGGCGCGCTATCTAGGGACGCTGTTCGGCCTGACGCTGCTGTCGCATCAAATCGGCGGTTTTTTCGGGGCGTGGACCGGCGGCCTCGCCATCGCACGGCTCGGCTCATATACGACGATCTGGTATGTGGACATCGCGCTTGCGCTTGTCGCAGCGGTCATCAACTTGCCAATCCGCGAAGCGGCACCGCGTCCCGCCTTCGGCCGCGCCGCTGCGCAGACGCCTTAGCGTCGAAAGCCACGCCGCGGAGTGCGCTGCGCCCGCTGCGGAGCGGTGGTAGGCTCGGGGCACGTTACCCGGGGGTGCCGCATGCCAATTCGTCGTTCCGCCGCTCTGGTCGCCGTTCTCGGATTCATCGGCACGTTGGTCTTGCCGCACGCCGCAGCCGCGGCCGAAGTCCGGGTTCTGTGCTCGGTGGCGCTCAAAGCAGTCGCGGTAGAGCTGTTTCCGCAGTTCGAGAAATCGACGAACCACAGAGTCACCGTGCAGTTTGCACTTGCGGCGACGCAGAAGCAGAAAGTCGAGGCGGGTGAGCCGTTCGATTTGATAGTCGTTACGCCTGCCATGCTCGACGACTTGATCAAGCAGGGCAAAGTCGCTGCCGACTCGCGCTCGATCGTGGCGCGCTCGGGTCTCGCCCTCGTCATCAAGGCCGGCGCGAACAAGCCCGACATCGGCACCGTCGATGCGCTGAAGCGCACGCTGCTCGACGCGAAGTCGATTACCTATACGAAGCAAGGCGCGAGCGGCGTCTTGTTTGCGGAATTGATCCAGAAGCTCGGCGTCGCCGACGCGCTGGTCTCGAAGACGCAGTACACCTCGGCCGGTGAAGAAGCGAGCGCGAACGTCGTGGCGGGCCGGGCGGAGCTCGGCGTGCTGCCGGTCAGCGAGATCCTCCCAGTGAAGGGCGCCGAGCTCGGCGGAGTGTTCCCCGGCGAGACTCAGCAGTACATCGTGATGGCTGCCGGTGTCAGCGCGAACCCCGCGCAAGGCGCCGCGGCGCGCGAGCTGCTTAAGTTCCTCATGGCGCCTTCGGCGTTGCCCGTGTTGAACGCCAAAGGCATGGAACGCTGAGACCCTCCATTGCGATCATCGGCGCCGGCATCGGTGGGCTCGTTCTCGCGCATGCGCTGCGGGCGCGAGGTCTCGAGGCGGATCTGTATGAGCAATCGGCAGAGCTCGCGGAGATTGGCGCCGCTGTTGCGTTGGCGGCTAACGCGAACCGCGAGCTAGAGCGGCTGCAACTTCTCGACGACGTACGGCTCGCGTCCACAGAGCCGACCGAGCTCATCCATCGCGACGGCCGTACCGGCGCAAGAATCTCGAGCCATGCTGTCGCCCTAGGTGGAAGCTACCAAGCTCGGTACGGCGCACCGTACTTCGGCATTCATCGTGCAGATCTGCAGAAGGTCTTGAGCAAACGTTTCGGTGGCGAGATACATCTCGGCCATCGGCTCGTGACGCTCGCCGAGTCCACGTCGAGCGTCAGAATGACGTTCGCAAACGGTGTCGAGCGAGACGTCGATATCGTCGTGGGAGCGGATGGTGTCCGTTCCCTGGTGCGGCGTTACGTCAGCGGCGAGTCGGGCGCGATCTACTCCAGGACCAGCGCTTTTCGAGGCATAGTTCCTGCACGCAGCCTGCGCGAGCTTCCCGACGTACAAGCGCTGCAGTTCTGGATGGGACCGCGTGCGCACTTGTTGCACTACGCGATCGGCAAGGCAGCAGAAGACATCAACTTCTTCGCCGTCGTGGAAGGGCCAGAGATCTGGCCGGACCGGGACAAATGGATCGTCAGTGCACAGCCAGGCGATGCGACGCGGTGTTTCGAGAACTGGCATCCGGCCGTCACGGAAATGATCGGTGCCGGCTGGGTGGACAAACGTTGGGGCTTGTTCGTCGTCCAGCAGCCGAAACGCTGGCACACGGGTAGGGTGGTGCTGATCGGCGATGCGGCGCACGGCATGCTGCCGCACCAAGGGCAGGGCGCTAACGCGACCATCGAGGACGTCATTGCGCTGGCCGAGCTGTTGGCGCAGAGCCGGCAGCGGTCGTTCGTCGACACGTTCGTTGCCTACGAGCGGCTACGCAAAACGCGCACTCGATCGATTCAGCGTGCATCGTGGGCGACGAATAGCGCCTTGCATCTGCCCGACGATGCAGCGCTCGACCGGCGGAATTCCGCGCTACGGAACTTTCCGGAGCGGTACGGTTGGATCCATAGCTTCGATGCGTTGAAGTCTGCAGAGGCCGACACTCCAAGCTGATGCTGTCCACTCGTACGGTCGCTGGAGCGCAACGGCCTGGAGTACCATCCGGCTTACGCGCCGCGGGGGCGCATCCGACAACGTGGTGGGGACCATGAACAGAATTCGAATTTGCCGCGCCTTACTCGCGTTCGTCGCCGTGTGTGCCCTCGCAAACACGGCGTTCGCCGCGGACTGCAATCGCGTGTGTCTCGAGGGCTTTGTCGATCGTTACCTCGACGCCGTGATCCCCGATCAGCCGAGCGGTGTGCCACTCGCACCCAACGTGCGCTTCACGGAAGACGGCCAGCAGCTCGCGATCGGAGACGGGCTTTGGAACACCCTGCGCGCGAAGGGCCACTACCGCCTGTTCGTATCCGACGTGCCGGCAGGCCAGGTGGCATTTTTCGGCACCATCGAAGAGGACCACCGCGACCCGGACAAGGGCACTGCCGCCCTGATCGCCCTTCGCCTGAAGATCCGCAACCAGCAAATCACCGAGGTCGAGCAAATCGTCATCCGCGATGAGAACGCGAGCAAGCGCGTTGAAGCGCTAGGAGCGCCCAATCCAATCTACGTGCAAGCGGTTCCCGCCAATGAGCGCATGCCCCGCGCAGACTTGATCACCACGGCGAACAAGTACTTCTCGGGAATGCAGCAGAACGACGGCAAGGGCGACTATCCGTTCGCCGCCGACTGCAACCGGATCGAGAACGGCGGTCAGTCGACGAACGCGCCGACGCCAGCCGGCGAGAAGCGGCCCGATCCCAAGACGGCGCCGGGCTATTCGGGCCAATGGACGTGCCTCGAGCAGTTTCAATCCGGACTCCTGCACTTCGTGAACAGAATTCGCGACCGCCGGTTCGTGGCCGTGGACGAGGAGCGCGGCGTCGTGTTCGCGTTCGCGTTCTTCGACCATTCGGGTGGCGCGACGCGCACGTTCACCGTGCCGGACGGCCGCACGATCACGGCGGGTCCGGTGCAGCCGTGGACGTGGGAAATTGCGGAGTTGTTCAAGATCGAGAAGGGCAAGATCCGCAAGATCGAGGCGCTGCTGCATCGCAGCCCCTACGGTATGTCGTCCGGGTGGAGCACGTTCACCCAGGGCATGTCTGATGCGGCGCGCGACGTCACGATGGAGTGACGAGCTGGTCGCGGGTCGGCCCGGCTATTCGCGGCTAAGCGTGCGTCGCCGTTCGAACGCCGTGATGGCCGCGAATTCGAAGCCGATGCGCAATCGCTCGGCGGCGGCGAGCTGCGCCACCTCCGCAAGCGTGAACCAAGCAATCGCGGAAAGCTCGTCCGTGTTGAACGTCTCGATGCTCCGCGCGATCTCGCAACCGAAAATACGGTGGGTCTCGTCGCGATGCTGCCAATCGCCGAGTTCGATCAGGTAGGGCACCTGGCAGTCGAGCTCCTCGTTGAGCTCCCGGCGCAGGCAATCCTGAAGGTCTTCGCGATCTCGCACGCGGCCACCCACCAGGCCCCACCGGCTGCGATTTTCACGGCGTCGGGAGTTGTGTTGAGCCAGGAGGTAGCGTTGGTCGCGCATCAGCACGCAGCGAACGCGATCGACCGAGGTTTCCGATTGCGGGGCCGGTTTGCGAGAAGGTTCAGGGGCCGCTGGGCTGACGCGCATGGCGGTAATTTACATGAATGAGTGTCCGTAACATACGGTACGGACGAATTTTGTCAGTCTGATGACGGGCGCGTATGGGGGTAGAGATCAGCGGGCGCGGTCGCGGCGTTGACGCCCTCGAACACGCGTTCGGGCAGCGCTATTCCCTTTACCTCGACGGCGGCGGCGGACTCCTCGTAGGCGCGCTCCCGCGAAGGATGCGTTCGAGGGAGATATTGCCCTCGTGACACGCGTACTCGTCGATCTCGTAGCCCAGCTGCTGCGTGAGCGTCATGCGCATCGTCCACGGCGGCTCCCACCTGAGGGGATCCTCGACACGGATCTCGTAGTTGACCCTCTCGGGATCGATCCGCGTAAATCGTTCAGTGAGTCGCAGTTGCTCACAGCGGCGCGCGCCGCGATCGTCGACCTGTATTACGCGAGTGTCGTTCACCAACTCGTAGTAAATGGCGACTGTGTCGGGCGTATGCACGATGCGCGCGCGTTGCCCACAATTCGTCACAATTGATTACAGCCATCGCCCGGTGGTGCTCATAGAGTCTTGCCCGACGATGGCGGCGCTGTCGCCTGCGATAGTGAGGACGCGGCCGCCACACCGCCGCGTTGTTGTCGATTCGTATCGACTGACACTCGGTGGAACTTTTCGTAGGCCTGGAAAGAACCTTTCAGAACGACAACAGGCGTCAGGGTTGACGCTGATTTGCAGAGGGCATTGCAGATGAAGAAAACATCCATCGCGCGCATTCTCCCGGTTCTCCTGACGCTCGGTGTGGTCGGGTGTTCACACTCAGGAAGCAATAGCGACGATACGGTCAAGCCCACGCTAGTTGCGTTCAATGCGGTGTCGGACATGCCGGACGTGACTTTCCTGCGTGTCGAAGAGGTGTGGTCCAGCATTACCTATGGCGTGGGCACGAGTGCACGCCCCGTCGACCCCGATACGTACAACCTGCACTTCGACGCGCTGTTGCCCGGCGATCAGACGACTTCGTGTCAGGGCGACATAAACAAGGACGGCATCAAGGACCTGACCGAGTGCACGCGCGTTGCCACGAAGTCCGTAAATTTGCTCAATGGGCACGAGTACACCGCGGCACTCATCGGTCAGTTCGCCACGCCGGATGTAACTATTTACGACAACACCGCGCATGTGTTCTCGACGACGTCGAACAGCGGAACTGGCGACACGGACATGCAGGTGCAATTCTTTAACTGGTCGAACAAGCTCGGCACGTTCGACGTCTATCTCGAGGCGCCTGGCACGAACCTGTCCGTCACTCAGGTCAAGGCCACGCTAGCTCCCGGGCAGGCTTTCACCGGATTGGTACAGCAGGGTACCTACGTCCTGACGCTGACGCCGGTCGGCCAGCCCGACAGCCCGATCTATCTCTCCCAGAATTTCGATGTCACCGAGCGCACGCGCGTCGGATTCGCGATCCTCGACGGCACCAACGAAAGCACGTCGAACGTGAAGGTATCGCGCTTCCGCGATCAGGGCGGAGATCTCTTCGATCGACGCACGCAGACGTTGTTTCGGATGTCGCATGTGGCGCCCGCAACCAGCAACGTCGATGTTTACCAACAGGAGAACTACACGACCCCGCTGTTTGCGAACGTCGCGCTGAAGCAGACAACCGATTACACGCTGATCGATCCCGCCAATCTGAGTCCGCTCGAGCTGGACATCACGCCTGCAGGCAACGTCGGCGTGCTGCTGGAGCGCGAGCAGCTCACCCTGTCGAACGGCTCGCTCTCCACGCTGTTCTTCGTCAACGGCGCGAATAACACGCTGAACGGGCTGCTGACCGTCGATACCGCCCGGCGGATCGCGCCCTATGCGCAGGTGCGTCTCGTCAATACCCTGACGCAGACCCTCGACTTCTACGTGATTCCGCACGACAACAACGTCTACACGTCGACGGTGACCGCGGCGCTCTCTGCATCGTCGATCGGCGGGGCGCAGGAGTTTGCCCCCGGCGACTACGACGTGATCTTGATGCGCTCCGGAACGTCGACGATCGTCTTCGGTCCGTTGGAAGTGCATATGGCCGGCAGCGGGCTCTACACGGTCGTCGGAGTGCCAACGGCCGACGTCACGCGGGCCGATATTCTGCTGCTCGGTGATTTCCAGAACTAAGGGCGAGCCCGATGTCCGTTGCATTTGAAAGTACAGTCGCGCGTGCTGTTCGCGCGATCATCCTAGTAGCCGTCTGCTGTTGCGCCGGATCCATATCGGCCGCCGAGGCTCCCAAGGACGCGGACGTGCCGCACCGGTTCTACGCAGGTGTCAGCCTCGGTAGCCTCAAATTCCACGACAGTTATGGTGGAGTAAAAATCAGCGACAACTCGGTCGGGGTGGGTGTTTTCGGCGGGGCCTATCTGAAAGACCATTTGTCTCTCGAGCTTTCGTACGACTCGTTTGCGGCGATCGACCTCCATGATCTCGCCGGTAGCGGCGTGACGCGTTTCGACGCGGAAAGTCGGCGGCGCACGGTTGCGCTGAGCGTGGTGCGCGAAGTGTCCATGCGTGACATCTTCGAGTGGCGTCGCGACTGGCGTGTGTTCGGCATGGCAGGCGTATACCGAAGCAGCATCGGCCGCACCATCACGACCCTCGGTGCTGGCGAGAGCTCGTCGTCGGACGCTATCAATGGAGCTCTTCTGGGCGGCGGGGTTCTATACAAGGCCGGCCCCGTCGATTTGCGCGGCTACTGGCGCGAGTTCGGCGTGCTGAACGACAAGGAAGGTCGCGACATCGGCATCGCGGTGCAGCGCAGGTTCTGACGCGCTGCGCAAAATCCGGTTGGGAGCTCGTGTTCGTCGCTCAGCAGGTAGGTATGGCCGCGGACGGCAGTTTGCGTCTGCGGTATTCTGTGCTGCGAATGGCGACGCGTGCGCGTCGCCCGGTCCAAAGATGCTGGGGGAGATGGCAATGACAATTCGATGGAACGCGCTGCTGTGCGTGATTGCCGCTGGTGCGGTGCTAGTAGCCCGCCTCGCCTCGGCGGAACTGCTCGAGAAGAGCGCGACCGCCGGTGGCGCGAAGGTGCAGTACAAGGTCGTGCTGCCGGACGGCTATGATCCCGCCAAAGCGTATCCCGGCATTCTCGCCCTCGGCGGCGGGCCGCAGACCATGAACACGGTCGACAGCGTGCTGCAGCGGAATCTGCGCGCCGAAGCCGAGAAGCGCGGTTATATCGTCGTAGCGCCGGCGGCGCCCGACGGCGATCTGTTTTTCTACGGCGGTGGTCGAATCTTCCCCGAGTTTCTGAAGAAGATTCTCGCGGACTACAAAATCGAAGGGGGCAAGTTTCACATCGCTGGGCCGTCCAACGGCGGTATCGCGGCGTTTCATGTTGCCGCCGCCAATCCGGAGTATTTTCTATCGGTCACCGCGTTCCCCGGCTACATGTGGCAGCCAACGAACGACAAATTGCTCGCGATCGCGAACATGTGTGTCTATATGTACGTCGGCGAGAACGATGAGTATCGCTGGCACGGTGAGATGCAGCGCGAGGCCGAGTTCCTGCGCTCACACGGTACGGTGGCGCAGTACTCCGTCGAGCGCGGCCAACCGCATCGGCTCGAGACGCTGGCCGGCGCGAATGCGGGCCGCCTGTTCGACGGTTTCGAGGCGACGAAGGAAGGCTGCCGCCAACCCTCGAAGTAGCTAGCGCCCCTCCCGGAGTGTGATCGCCGACCGCATGCAATACCATGCGAGGCAACGAGCACCGGGGGAGTTGCATGAGCAAGCGGAAAGTATCTCGACGGCATCTGCTGCAGAAAACAATGGCGGCCGCCGGCGGCGCCGTACTGCTGGCGCAGGCAGGCGACAGCTTCGGCCAGGCTCCGGCCGTCGTGACCAAACGGCGCTTCAAGGCGTGGATCTCGCGCGGCGAAGGCCCGGGACGTACGACACTGCACGAGGCAACGCTTCGGCCGATCAGCGGCCGCCAGGTTGTCGTGCGAACCGAAGCTACCAATCTTTGTTATTCGAACGTGCCCGTCGTGCTGGCGCCTAAGTCGCCAACAGCGCCCATCGCGAACGCGTTGGCCGCGGCGCCCGGGCGACGACGGCTGAACGACATGGCCGTGATCCAGGGACATGGCGGCATCGGCATCGTCGAAGCCGTGGGGCCCGAGGTCCGGCGTGTGCAAGTCGGCGATCGCGTTTGCGTGTCCGGTACACCGCAGTGCGGTGCGTGCTACCGCTGTTTGCGTGGGCGCTCGGACATGTGCCAATTCCTGAGCGCGATAGGAGCAGACGATCTGGTGCCGATTGCGGATCTCGACGACGGCTCGCCCGTGTACGAGAACTCGCACATCGGTGGCCTCGCCGAGCTCATGGTCACGTTCGAGGAATGGGTCGTACCGATCTTCACGAAGCTACCGGCCGCGGACGTCGGCATGGTGTGCAGTTGCGTGACAGTCGCGGGTCTCGGCGCCACGACGGCGCATGCGTTGATGGCGATCGAGCCAGCGTCGGGTGTGGCTGTGGTCGGCTGCGGGCCGCTCGGTCTTTCCGCCATTCAGGGCGCACGCATTGCGGGCGCGTCGACGATCATCGGCATCGATCCGGTGGCAGCGCGCCGCGAGATTGCGCGTAAGGTCGGCGCTACGCATGTGCTCGATCCGAACGTGGAGGGCGCCAATCTCATTGCGCGAGTGCGATCGCTGACGTCATGGCCCACGGATCGCCTCTGGGCAGGCGGGCGCAATCCCGGCGGGCGGCGGCCCGGAGCGGGAGCGGATTATGTGATCGAGGCCGCCGGTCTCGAGCAAGCCGTGCCGAAGGTCGAACGCGGCCCCGATCCCACCGGACTTCTGCCGATGCAGCAGGCCTATCAGATGTGCGCGCTCGGTGGCCACTTGATCACCACGAGCATCATCCGCGGCGACATGGTGCTGCCGGGCAACCTGTTCTCGATCGGCGGGGTGACGCACCACGGCGGTCAGGCCGGTGGGTGCAGCCCGATGCGTGACATTCCGCGGTTCGTCGAGCTGCTGGAGAAGGGTCAATTCGATGCGAAGTCGCTGGCCACGACCGTCGTGCCGCTGCCGCAGATGCTCGAAGCCTACGAGCAGGTGGCGTCGCGCACGACGATTACGGCCCTCATGACTGCCTGACCGGTAGTCTTTTCGGGGGGTATTCATCATGCCAGCCGGACGTCGCCAGCAGGGCGCGCCGCGGCCTTTTCGCCCGCCGTTGCGAATAGCCGACGCTATTTGCGTTGACGTATACTTCCGCGGCACCCGGCCGCGGTCGGATCAAACGATAAAGAATTACGGAGAACGCGAAATATGACAAAGAAAGTAGTCAACAAGATCCTGCCCACTACGATGGTCGGATCCTATCCTCGGCCGGCGTGGTTCAAGCAACAGCTGCTGGGTCGTGACGTACGTGTGGCCTTCAAAGAGGTCGCGCACGAAGAAGCCTATACCGATGCCGTCAAGACGGTTATCGACGATCAGATCTCGGCCGGTCTCGACATCGTGACCGACGGCAACATGTGGTACGACGACTACGTGGGCGTCATCGGCTCCTTCTGCTGGTATCCCTACGAGCGCATTCCCGGCTTCGAACCGACCCGCAATCCGCACCCGAGTTATTTGAACGCCGGCCCGAGCGCGGGCAAGACCTTCATGGATGACTGGGGCGGCGTAGTTAACAACGGCCCGGTCGATAAGGGGCCCGATGCGTTGCGCTGGACTGATCTCTATGACGTGGCCAACAAGGCCGCGGGCAAGGTACCTGTGAAGGTGTCCGTCGGCGCGGGTCCCGCGAACCTCGCGTGGCACGTCTACTTCAACAAAGATTCGTACTACAAGAACGCCAAGGATTTGACGTTCGCTCTCGTGCCCCTGTTCAACAAGCAAATGAAGGACTTGGTGAAGCGCGGCGCGAAATACCTGCAGATCGAAGACCTCGGCGCGTGGATGCCGCTGTTCACGAATAACCCCGACGACTACAAGTGGGTTCGCGAGAGCATCGAAGCCATGTGCGACGGCGTCGACGCGAAGATCGGCTGGCACTTCTGCTTCGGCAACGCGTGGGGTAACGATATCCTGAGCGGCAACTTCCCGCAGGGGTACCAGACGGTGCTGCCGTACTACTGGAACACCGAGGGCATCGACGAGTTCGTGCTCGACTATGCGAACCGCCACATGGCGGGTGTCGACTTCCTGAAGAACTGCCCGAAGAACAAGGGCGTGCAAGTCGGCGTGCTGGACATCCGCACGAGCATGGTGGAAACACCGGAAATCGTCGCGGAACGCGTACGAACGACGCTGAAGGCGCTGTCGCCGGAGCAGGTCACGCTCTCGACCGACTGCGGCATGAAGCCCCTCGCGCGCATGGTCGCGAAGCTGAAGCTCAACGCGCTGGCCGAAGGCGCCGCGATCGTCCGCAAGGAGATCGGCGCGGGCTGAGCGGTTCGACAGGGCGGGGCGGAAGCCCCGCTTTCGCGACTCCGAAACGAAGAATCCCCGGACTTGCGTCCGGGGATTCTTTTTTTGTGCGCCCGATTTCGCGACCTAGTGGCCGGGCTTCATCATGAACGGCGGCGGATAGTGACGGCCGCCGCGTTCGAGCGTGATCCACCGTGTTTCGGTGAATTGGTCGATGCCCTGGCGACCCCCGTGACGTCCGAGGCCGCTCGAGCGGACGCCGCCGAATGGCACGTGTGGCTCGTCGTTGACCGAACTGTCGTTGATGTGGGCCATTCCGGTATTGAGACGGCGTGCGATCGCGAGCCCGCGTTCCTCGTTGCGCGTGATAATGCCGGCCGAGAGGCCGTATTCAGAGTCGTTGGCCACCTCGATCGCCTCATCGACGCTGCGTACGGTGATGACAGGCGCCACGGGCCCAAACGTCTCGTCGCGCATGATCTTCATGTCGCGCGTAACGTTCGTCAGGATCGTCGGTTCGAAGAACAGGCCGGTGCTTTTTCCGCCGCACAGAATCTTGGCGCCCTTCGCGACGGCGTCGTCGACCTGCTCGCGGATCTTGTCGAGCTGTTTCTGGTTGATGATGGGGCCGATACAGTTCGCCATCTCGCGCGGATTGCCTACCTTCAGTTTCTTCGTGTTCGCAACGAACTTGTCGGTGAACTCTTTCGCAACGGCTTCGTGGACGATCACGCGTTCCACTGACATGCAGATCTGGCCTTGATGCATGAATGAGCCGAAGGTCGCCGCGTTGACGGCGTGCTCGATGTCGGCGTCGTCGAGCACGATCAGGGCATCCTTGCCGCCGAGTTCGACGCAACACTTTTTGAGCAGTCCACCGGCTCTCGCTGCGACCTTAGTGCCGACGGCCGTGGAGCCCGTGAAACTCACGCCCCGAACGGCTGGGTTTGCGATCAGCTCGTCGCCGACTTCAGCGACGTTATTGCGCGAGCAGGTCACGACGTTGAACACGCCCTTCGGAATTCCGGCTTCCTCGAGCACCTCAGCGATCAGCAGGCCGCCCGCGACCGGCGTTTCCTCAGACGGCTTGAGTACTACTGCGTTGCCGACGGCGAGCGCGGTCGCAAAACCCCGCGAGGATAGGATCAAGGGGAAATTCCACGGCGAGATCACGGATACGACGCCGAGCGGCTCGCGCACGACGAGGCTCAACTTGCCATGGTCCGACGGCAGGATCTCGCCCGTGACCTGATAGGCGGCCGCAGCCGCGGCGCGATAGACGCCGGTGCTGTACCCGGTTTCGAACATCGCCTTACCGATCCACGAGCCCCCTTCGTCCACTAGCACTTCCTGCAGTTCCTTGGCCCGTGACGCGAAAACGTCCGCGGCCTTCGACAGGAGCCGCGCGCGCTCCGAGTGAGGCAACGCCGCCCAGGCAGGTTGCGCGGCTGCGGCTGCGGCGACTGCGGCCGCGGCGTCGCTGCGCGCGGCATCGGCTACATTCGCCCACACTTCACCAGTCGACGGGTTGTGGACAGGGAAGGTCGCGTTGTTCTTCGCTGCGACCCACTGACCGTTGATATAGAGATCTCGTTTGCCGCTCATGCGTTTCTCCCCCTCAGTGACACGCTGCCGTGATTCCCGCGGATCGTGGCGAATATGTTTCGATTGGATACACGCCGGACCTTGCTACTCGAAGGGCCGTCCGCCACGGTAGTATAGACATCGACTTTGGGTATTGGCAGGAGCGCAGCCGGTGGCGGAGTGAGGGGAGCCCGCATTCGGCCGCTCGTTCAACGGGATTGATTCCACAGCACTGGCAGTTCGCCGACGCGGGCAGGACGCTCGACGCGTGAGAATCCACGCGCGTTGGTTCTGTGCTGCTCTGTGCGGTTTCCTCGCGGGCTGCGCGCTGCCCTCGCGTGTCGGCCTCGTGCCGGACTATGCGTTGCCGGCGGCGCACTACGGCGCGCTCGCAGATTACGCTACCCGGATCCGCGGCCATCTCGACACCGGCGAGTCGGCGCACTGGCTCCTCGATCGTAACCGTCTCGCGCTCGAAGGCCGCTTAGCGCTCGTGGACACGGCTGCGACCGCGCTCGATCTGCAGTATTTCATCTGGGAAGACGACGCCAGCGGGCATCTGTTCGCGAGCCACGTGCTGGCGGCAGCCGATCGCGGCGTGAAGGTTCGTCTGCTGATCGACGATTTCACGATTGCGAGCCAGCGCGGCGACATCGTGCGGCTCGACGCGCACCCGGGCATCGAGGTACGGACATTCAATCCGTGGAAGACGCGAGGGAGGCGCTACGCGGCAGCGGCCGAATTCGTCGTTCGCCCGCTGGCGTTGAACCGGCGCATGCACAACAAGACAGTGATTGCCGACCAGGGGTTCGCGATCGTCGGCGGCCGCAACATCGGCAACCGCTATTTCGGGATCTACGCGCCCTTCGTGCAAAACGACCTCGACGTGCTCGTTGCGGGCCCCATCGTCGCCAGCGTCGCCGACTCGTTCGATCAGTACTGGAATAGCGATCATACGTTCCCGGTGGCTTTGTTCGACCGCGACGATCGACCGCGCATGTCCATCGACGGGACGCGCCGATTCTTTGCCGCTTCGGTGGCGGAGGAGTCGGAGCGGCTGCAGTCGTTTCCTGCCGCGCCGGCAAACTGGGCGGAGTTCTTCGAGAAGCTGGTTGATACGCCGGCCAGAGGTCGCAGCCGGCTGCTCGTGGATTCGCCGGACTTCAGGAACCGAGCCGCGCCGCGGCTGTACGGCGATCTCAAGGCGCTCGTCGCCAGCGCGCGCCGCGAGGTGCTGATCAGCGCGCCCTACCTGATCCCCGACGCCGAGTTCCGCGAGTTGCTCCGGCAAGTCGCGGCGCGTGGCGTGCACGTGGCCGTGGTGACGAACTCGCTTGCGACCAACAATCACGTGATCGCTCACACCGGTTATCAGCACTGGCGGCGCGCCATTCTTGCGGCTGGGGTCGATCTCTACGAGCTTCGGGCCGATGCCAAAGCCCTCGCCGAGTACATGACGCCACCCGTGATGCCGGCGGCTCTTGGGCTGCATACCAAGGCCATCGTCGTGGACCGCGAAAAGGCGTTCATCGGCTCGCCCAACATCGATCCCCGTTCGCTCGAGGTCAACACCGAAATCGGCGTTCTGACCGAAGGGCCGGAGTTGGCCGGGCGACTTGCGGACCTGATCAGCCGCGATATGGCGCCGGCCAACGCATGGCGGGTAACGATAGACGGCGACGGGTCGCTCAAGTGGACGAACGGCGAGCGTGAACTCACGCGCCAGCCCGCCAAGGGCTTCGGTCAACGGCTAATCGACTTTCTGCTGAACATCCTGCCGCTGAAGAAGCAGGCCTGAAGCCGCGTCAGCGCTCGAGGTGCTTGAGCTTTTCCTTGACGTCTTTCCAGTCGTCGGCGTCGGCTGGCGCCGCTTTGGCCTTCGTGATGACCGGCCAATTCTTCGACAGCTCGGCGTTGAGCTTCGTGAACTGATCTTGGCCTGCCGGGACGTCATCCTCGGAGACGATGGCGTCGACCGGGCATTCGGGCTCGCACAGAGTGCAGTCGATGCATTCCTCGGGGTCGATCACGAGCATGTTCGGGCCCTCGTGGAAGCAATCGACTGGGCACACCTCGACGCAGTCGGTGTACTTGCACTTGATACAGGCCTCGGTGACTACGAAGGTCATTGCTCACACCCGCTCGGTCGATTCAAAGGTGCGGAATTCTGCTACAAAACTGCGGCGAGGTCCAAGTTGCAGCGATCCGATGGACCCCCGGCAGGGGCGCTCAAATCTGCTCGTCGGCTACGCGGAGCACCAGCCCGTCGAGCGCTGGAGTCAATACGATCTGGCAGCTCAACCGGCTCGTGGCCTGGCGATCAAGCACGCATTCGAGCATGCCGCGTTCTTGCGGATCGGCCGGCGGTAGCTTGGCCGCCCACGCCGGGTCGACGTAGACGTGGCAAGTCGCGCAGGAGCACGCGCCCCCGCATTCAGCCACGATGCCCGCGACGTCGTTGTCCACCGCGGCTTCCATTGCCGTGGTTCCGGCTCGAACATCGACGACCTTGCTGACTCCGCCGGGCTCGATGTACGTAATCTTAGGCATTCGAATTCGCTGCGACCCGGGCCGGGGCCATATGCTTATGCATTTGAAGTGCCTGAATCTTCGGGTAGCCGGCTATAATACCCGCTCATTTTGCTTCTTGGGCGCCAGCGTCCCGGAGCAACATGAGGACCCCCGCCGAACCCTGCCGCCGAGGTGCAACGCCCGCCGGCCACGAGCGTGTAGACGGGCGGATGGCAATGGATGATGCGAGCGTCGTGGTGTCGCGACTGCTCAGTGGACGACGGTAGCAGCATGGACTCGCAATCTGTAGTAATTCGGTTTGCCGGCGACTCCGGCGACGGCGTGCAGCTCATGGGCACGCAGTTCGTGGCAGCCGCTGCGCTTGCCGGCAACGATTTCGCGACGTTCCCCGATTTTCCGGCCGAAATCCGGGCGCCCGCGGGTACTACGTTCGGCGTCTCGGCCTACCAAATCCATCTCGGTGCCCGACCGATCACGACGGCTGGCGACGCGCCCCACGTGCTGGTCGCGTTCAACCCCGCGGCATTGAAGGTCAATCTGCCGCTGTTGGCGGACGGCGCCCTGATCGTCCTGAACATCGATAGTTTCACGAGCCGAAATCTCGCGAAAGCCGGGTACGAGAAGGATCCGCGCGAGAGCGGAGTGCTCGACGGTTATCAGGTCATCGAAGTTGACATCACGAAGCACACGCTCGAGGCCACTGCGGCCTATGGCTTGAGCAAGAGCGACGCCGGGCGCTGCAAGAACTTCTGGGCACTCGGTCTCGTGCAGTGGATGTTCAACCGCGACAGCGAGGCTATCGAGAGCTGGATCAGCAAGAAGTTTGCGAAGGACGCGACGACGCGCGACGCGAACCTTGCGGCGCTGCGGGCCGGCCACGCGTATGGCGAGACGGCGGAGCTCACGGCCGCGCTGCCGCACGTTGCAACGGATACGGCGCAGTTTCCTCCGGGTGAGTATCGCGGCGTCCGCGGTGGTGAAGCCCTGGCGCTCGGTTTGGCGGCTGCGGGCGAGCTAGCCGACCGCCCGATCGTGTTCTGCTCGTATCCCATCACTCCTGCCTCACCGCTGCTGCATCAGCTCGCCCGATACGGCGAACTCGGCGTCGGCGTGTTTCAGGCCGAGGACGAGATCGCAGCCGTGTGCGCGGCGATCGGCGCTTCTTACGGGGGCGCAATCGGCGTCACTTCGAGCTCCGGCCCGGGTATTGCGTTGAAGACCGAAGCCATCGGGCTCGCGATCAACGCCGAGTTGCCGCTCGTGGTCGTAAATTCGCAGCGCGGTGGCCCGTCGACCGGTCTGCCAACGAAGACCGAGCAATCGGATCTCTACCTGGCCGTGTATGGCCGCAACGCCGACGCGCCGGTGCCCGTGCTCGCCGCGCGCAGCCCGAGCGACTGCTTTGAGGTCGCCATCGAGGCGGTGCGCATCGCACTGCGACACATGACGCCGGTGATCTTGCTGACGGATGGGTACCTCGCGAACGCCGCTGAGCCGTGGCGACTGCCGAATATGGACGAGATTCCGCGCATCACCGTCAACGAGCCTGCGGAACGCAAGCCGGGGCAAGACGTGAGTTCGGTGATCTTCAACCGTGACCCGGAAACGCTCGGTCGGCCGTGGGTCAGCCCCGGAATGCCTGGGCTGATGTATCGGGTGGGCGGCATCGAGAAAGACATCCGCACGGGCAACATTTCGTACGATGCTCAGAACCACCAGGCCATGACGGACATGCGAGCAGCCAAGGTCGCGGCCGTGGCGAAGTTCATCCCGCCGCAGAAGGTCGAAGTGGGGCCGGAGCGCGGCTCGATCGCGGTGGTTGGCTGGGGCTCGACCTACGGGGCCATCTACCAGGCCGTGCGGGCAATTCCGGCCAAGGAGCGGGTGAGCCACATCCACCTGCGTCACTTGAGTCCTCTGCCGTCGAATCTCGGCGAACTGCTCGCCGGCTTCGATCGCATCCTCGTACCGGAGATGAACATGGGTCAGCTCGCCACGCTGTTGCGCGACAAGCTCGGTGTCGAACCGATTCAGTTCAACAAGGTCACGGGCCAGCCGTTCATGATCAGCGAGCTCATGCAGAAGATTCGTAGCCTGCTCACGGCGAAACCGGCAGTGCGTGCGGTCCGAGGAGAACGCGCATGAGCGCACAGTTGCAGGCAAAGGATTTCGCGACCTCGCAGGAAGTGCGCTGGTGCCCCGGTTGCGGCGACTACGCCGTGCTGAAGTCCGTCACACGGGCGCTGGCCGACGTCGGTGCGGTGCCCGAGAAGACCGTCTTCGTTTCGGGCATCGGTTGCTCGTCACGCTTCCCGTACTACGTCGAGACCTACGGCTTCCACACGATCCACGGGCGTGCGCCCGCCATTGCGACCGGGCTCAAGCTCGCGAATCCCGAGCTCGACGTTTGGGTCGTCACCGGCGATGGTGATGGCTTGTCGATCGGTGGCAACCACCTGATGCATGCGTTGCGGCGCAACATCGGTTTCAAGATTCTGCTGTTCAACAACGAGATCTACGGGCTCACGAAGGGTCAGTACTCGCCCACCTCCAGGCCCGGCACACGCTCGCCCTCGACGCCTGCCGGCTCGTTCGACACGCCGGCATCGCCCGGTCTGTTCGCTCTGGGCTCGGGTGCGAAGTTCATTGCGCGTGCCATCGACGTCGACAAAGACGGTCTTGGCGATGTGCTCAAGGCTGCGCATGGCTTCGACGGCGCCGCGTTCGTCGAGATCTACCAGAACTGCATCGTGTACAACGACGGCGTGTTCAATTCGTTCACGGACCGCGACAAGGAAATCGACGGGCAGATCCACGTTAAGCACGGTCAGCCGCTCGTGTTCGGTGAGAACGGCTCGAAGGGCCTCGCGTTCGACGCGAAGACCATGACTCTGCGCGTGATCGATGCCGCAGCGCAGCCAAACGACGTGCTCGTCCACGACGAGACGAATCGTGTCCTCGCACAGCTGCTGCTCGGCATGAACGCGCCGGAGTTTCCTGTAGCGCTCGGTGTTGTCCTACGGCAGCCGAGCGTTGCCTTCGAGAAGACCTACTACGCGCATCAGCCGACGCAGATGAAGCGTACGGGGAGCGTGGCCAAGGCGCTGCGTCAGACCAGCGTGTGGCGGGTCGAAGCGAAAGCGCCCGCGAAGAAGTAGGGCGGCCCGCGCTCAGGGCGCGGTTTTCAGGCGCGCCGCTGTGTCTTCCGCGGCGTGCCAAACGCGCAGCAGATTCCCGCTCCAGATCTTGCCGATATCTTCGTCGTTGTAGCCGCGCGCGCGCAGTTCTGCGGTGACGTTGCCGGTTTCCGCCGCATCGTTCCAACCGACCACGCCACCGCCACCGCCGAAGTCGGAGCTGATGCCGACGTGGTCGATGCCGATTAGCTTCACGGCGTAGTCGATCTGATTGACGAAGTCCTTCACGGTAGCGGGCGGCCACTGCGCGTGAATTTCATTCAGCCCGCGTTCGTAGTCCGCGCGCCGATCGGGCGGCAACGCGGCCGCGCCGCCGGCCGTGAGTCCGGCGCGCTCGCGTAACGCTCGCAGGGCAGCCAGCTCCTCGTCGGGTTGGTGGCGCAGGTAGGCGTCGAACGCCACGACTTGCACCACGCCACCGTTGTCGCGCAACGCGCGCAGCGCTTCGTCATCGAGATTGCGTGCGTGAACCGAAACGCCTGCGATGCCGGAATGCGAGGCGATGACAGGCGCGGCCGACAGCCGCATGGCATCGAGCGCGGTCTGCTTACTGCCGTGCGAGATGTCGACCATGATGCCGAGGCGGTTCATACGGGCGATGGCCTCGCCGCCGAGCGCCGTGACACCCATGGTGGGCTCGACTGAGTCGCCGAGATCCACCCTCGGCTGGGCGGAGCCCGCGAGGTCGTTGTTACCGTTGTGAGCGAGCGTGACGTAGCGCGCGCCGAGCTCGTAGTAACGGTCGAGCTTCTCGAGATTCTTGCCGAGCACAAAACCGTTCTCGATGCCGATGGCGGCGACGAGCTTGCCAGCTCCCGCAATTCGCGCGACGTCGTCCGCGCGATATGCGATCTCGATGCGATTCGGATACAGCTCGTCGGCCATTCGGTGAATGGCCGCGAACTTCGTTTCCGCGTCCGTTTGCGCTTTGGCGTAGTTGTCCTCCGTGCGCGCGGTCTGGCCGACATAGACGATGAAAAACCCCGCGTTCAATCCCCCGGACTTCATCTTGTCCAGGTTTACCTGCAGATCTGCCGTGGCCGGATCGACACCCGGCGTGGCAAAGTCGAGCGGAATGTCGTCGTGCGAGTCGAGCGTGATCAGCGCGTGCGCGGGTGGCGGCGTGGCGTTCGCGTTGCGACCGTCCTTCGGCGCACAGGCGCCGAGCAAGGTGGCCGTTGTGGCGACGATCAGTGCAAAAGTGCGTGTAGTGATCATTTTAAAGTCCTTCGCTCGCGGGCTCGTCTGGCAAGTAGTGCTTCGCGTCGACCGGCCTCACCAATGCGTTGGTGACTAGCGCGATGGCCAGTAGTCCCGCCATGAGATACATCGTGAGATTGTAGAGGCTCGGCGTCGGATCGACGGTCCCCGTCGGTGCGATCTCCATGAGCTTCGCGATCGTCACCGTCTTCTGCGCGACCAGCGCGTCGAGTTGGTCGAGACCTGCGCCGAACGTTTGCAGAAATCGCGCTGGATCGACTCGTGGGGCGAGGTCGTGGAGCGCCGAGTCGAGGGCGCCAGCCCGCAGTCGCGTGATCGCCTCGGGTCCCAGCACGCCGGCAACGCTCCATGCCGTCAGCAGCCGCCCGTGAATCCCGCCGACGAACTTCGTGCCGAACAAGTCGGCGAGATAGGCGGGCACCGTGGCGAACCCGCCGCCGTACATGGTGAAGATGATCATCGTGACCGCGTAGAAGCACACGAGCCAGATCACGGCAGGGTTCATGCTGACGCTCTGCGCGATGAAGGGTATCGACAAATACAGCGCGATGCCGAGTGCAAAAAATATCCAGTACGTCGCGCGTCGGCCGATGTAGTCGGAAGTGCTGGCCCAGAAGAATCTGCCGCACATGTTGAATACGCTGATCATGATGACGTAGGTCGCGGCGAAACCACTGTCGACGATTTGGGGGAGCGTGGTACCGAAGATCTCGCTCATCATCGTCTGCGCGACGCTCAGCACGCCGATGCCTGCTGTCACGTTGAAGCACAGCACGATCCAAAGCTGGTAGAACTGGCGAGTCCTCAACGCTTCGTTGATGTGAACGTTGTGCGTGCTAATCATCCGGTTCGCGCGGTGGGCTTCGTCCGGCGGTGTCCAGCCTGCGGGCTTCCACCCCTGCGCGGGTACGCGATACGAAAAAGCAGCGACCAGCATCACGAGAAAGTACACGACTCCGAGCGTCAGAAACGTTTGCGCGACTCCTACGTTGCCGGTGCCGACCACGTAGACACCCTGTGCCCCGCGCACCACCATTCCGCCGAGATCGTTCGTACCCACGACCACGACCTCGCGCATCTGGCCGGCCACTTCCGCAAAGCGGCGGCCGCCTTCGGTGACGAGATTCACTTGATCGACGCTGCCCAAATAGTCCGGCGCCGAATAGAACGTGCGGATCAAGAACCGTTTCAGCGGCGTGCCGATCAAAGCCCCACCGCCGAAGCCCATGATCGCCATGCCAGCCGCCATGCCACGGTGATCCGGAAACCAGCGGATTAAGGTGCTGACGGGAGAGACGTATCCCAGGCCGAGACCGCAACCGCCGATCACGCCATAGCCCAAATACACGAGCCAGAGTTGGTGCAGCTCTATTCCCAGCCCGCCGACGAGGTAGCCGCCGCCCCAGCAGAGCGCGGCGACCGCGCCGACTTTGCGCGGCCCGACATCTTCGAGCCACTTACCGGCGAGCGCCGCGGACAGCCCGAGGAATACGATCGCGATGGTGAACACACGGTTGGTCTGTGCGAGTGACCAATCCTGTGCCGCTGGCGTGACGACTCCGAATACTCGAATGAGCGCCGGGTTGTAAATGCTCCACGCGTACACAGAGCCGATGCAAAGATGGATCGCGACCGACGCGACTGGCACCCACCAGCGGTTGAACGACGTCGTCGCGACGATGCGCTCTTTGGACAGCAGACTCGCCATATCCCCTCCCGGCCGCACTTTCTACTTCTTGTTACGCGCGGCCGACGTGTGCGGTCGCGCGTTGTGCATGCCGAGCAGCATCGAACGGACGCCAGCACGCGGATGCTGGTGGGTGGCGCCCCGGATAGGATTTGAACCTATGACCTTCCGCTTAGGAGGCGAACGCTCTATCCCCTGAGCTACCGGGGCGGACGATGACGAACAGCACTTAACGCGCCTGGAAGAATAGCAGGTTGGGGCGTGCGCCCGCGTTGCGCGGTGCCGCTGCGGGGCGGCTACTACGGCGTGTCGTCTGTGAACACGACACTGACGGTGGAGGTATCGGCGCCGTTCAGCGTCAGGAAGCCGTAGATGCCGCCACTGACCAAGTTCACATGGATCGGTCCCGCTCTAACTGCGTTGGTGCCGTTCTCACGGAAGTACAGGTCGAATTCACCCGGTGTCGAGTATAGGTAGTCGGATAACGCCGGGGCTCCGAGCCCCGTGAATGCGATAATCGTGGCTTGGTCGGCGCCCACCGGCGCGAGCACCATCTCCGTCACGGTCGTGAACTGGTTTGCGCCGTTAAAGAAGCGCAATTTGGCCTCGTCGACGTTTCGCCGGCGGTCGTCGGCGACGATCTGGGAGGTCAGCGTGCCGGCGGGCCCCGCAAACAGCACGGTGGCCAGAGCTCCGGGCGGCGTGCTCATCGTGGTGTCGAGCTCGAGCACGCCGGGGTTACCGGCGGGCGTCACGGTGATTGGCAGGGTCGCGTTGATGGGTACGTTCACGTAACTCGTGATGGTGCCGAACGGCACGGCCGGTAAGAGGGGCGGTGTGTATTCGTGGTTGACGGCGAAATCGCGGGCCGCGCCGTCGTCGGCAAGATTGAGTACTCGCGCACCTGAGGTTGCGTTGGTTGAGTACAGAACGAAGGGGCTGTCCTGAGCCATGACGACGCTGATCGCCTCTGTGCCTTGGCCGCCTTCGCTTTCGATCACGAACACGTTCGTGACGCCGGCGGCGAGGGTCACCGCACTCGCGGCGAAGAGCACGCTGCTCGGATCGCCGGCCGCCGTGAGCGTGATCTCGTAGTCGCCACTGGCGAGGGTCTTCGCCGCGATCTGCCCGCGAAAGTCAATGCTGCCGCGCGGTGTGGCGCCTGCGATGCTGATACCGGCGGGCTGCACATACACGTCCATGCTCGGTAGGGTTGCCCCGGCGTGCACCACAGCGAATTGGGTGTCCGTGGCGTTCGCGAGCTTCGGCGAGTACTCGACGATTTGTGGCGAGACTTGGCCAGCCTCTTCGGTGAGCACGAATGTGTAGTTCTGGTCGGCGACGAGTTCCTTCACCCACGTCCACGTGCCCAGGATCTCCTGTGTCGACACGCGCCTGTGGTAGGCGAAAAAATCGTAAGTGTCGACGTCGTAGTCGTGAGCACTCACGGCTTTGAATGCCAACGGCTCCGGCGCTTCAGTAGGTGGGTGTTCGCGCTGATACCAGAGTTGGGCGAAGCTCGGCGCTGCATTGACGACGTGAACGCGAGTTCTCGCGGAGGGCTTTTGGCCCTGATCGCAGCCGATCAGCGCAATCGCCGAGAGCAGAATGGCGACGAACTTCACGTGGCGGGCTTTAGTGCGCATTCAGTTTCGCTGCAGATCCTGTGAGTCGAGGCCGTATCGTACAGGCTCGGCCAGCAGGAGCGAAACGCGGGCGTTTGCTGGAGGCCTGTCGCAACGCTGTTTACAATGTAGGCGCCCAAGCCCGTCGATTCCGCGTGGAAGGATTCCCAGATGAGCTCGATTCGCAGGATGCTCGGCATAGCGGTGGCGGCATGCGTGGCGAGCCCGGTGCTTGCGCAGGAGGCGGAGCCGCTCCACATCCGCAATCTGAACCCTCTCGTGTCGATCTTCGGGCTACCGGCGTGGGACACCGTGTTGCCGGGCAATCGATTCGAAACAACGTTCGAGGTCGCGAATCACTACCGGATCTCTGCGCGCGGAACGGACCGGCTGATCCTCGATGGCGAAACCAACCGCACGACTCTCTCGTTTGCGCACGGGTTCGACGGCGGTTGGTCACTCGGCGCGGAGCTGCCGTACTACCACGTGAGTGGGGGATTCCTCGACAACGCCATCGACGCCTGGCACTCGGCATTCAGACTGCCGGACGGCGGCCGCAATCTGCGGCCCGATGACCAGCTCCGGTTTCAGATCGCTCGCAACGGCACCGACTTTTTCGTGCTCGACCACGCCCGCAGTGGCATCGGCGACGTGCAGCTGAAGTTTGCGAAGGCGATCGGCGACGAGCGGCAGTTCGTCATGGAGATCACCGCGAAGCTCGCGACCGGCGATCCGACGATGCTGTCGGGCAGCGGGTCGAGCGACGTCACGATCACCCTGCTGCGGTCGCAGTCGCTGCCAACACGCAAACGGCCCGCGGGCTATTACTGGGGTGTGGGCATGGTGCTCGCGGGGAAGCCGGAAGGTATCGGTTTTCAGAGCAATCGCTGGGTGCCCGTGGGAATCCTCGGCGGTTCATGGCGCCCGTGGCCGAAGTTCGGCTTGAAGGCGCAGCTCGACGTTCATGGCGCGTTTTTCGATACGCCGCTGCCGGAGTTCGGCGAGACGGCGTCGCTGTTCACGTTCGGCGCATGGCACCCGTTCAAGCGCCGCGGCACGCTCGATTTCGCGATCATCGAGGACATTCGTGTTGGCACCGCTCCAGACTTTGGTATCCAGGTAGCGGCCAAGTGGCATTGGTAGGCGGCACGCGGGCGCAGAAAGGCCTCGTCGCCCTAGCCGTACTTAGCCTGGCCGCGTGCGACACGTCTGCGCCGCCCGCAAGCGAGACGTCGTTAGCCGCCGCGGTGGTGCCCAGCTCTGCACCGCGCGCCACCCCGTTCGATCCCGGGCCCATCCGGACGGCGGCCGAGTATTTGGCGGACCCGGCGTTCGTGAGCGCCGACCCCTCCCGCGGCCAGTTGCTGAGCTACGCCTGCGCCGCGTGCCATACGTTCGGTGTTGGAGGTGGCACGCTGATCGGCCCGAACTTGCACGCCGTGTTCGGGCGGCGCGCCGCAGCCGTCGCCGGCTTCGACTATTCGCCGGCCCTCTTGGGCTCCGGGCTCGTCTGGACCCCGGTCTCGCTCGAGGCATGGCTCAACGAACCCGGGAGCTTTGTGGTGGGCACGAAGATGGCGTTCACCGGGTACCGCTCGCCCGACGATCGGCGGGATTTGATCGCTTACCTCCTGCGCGCCACGCAGTGACCGCTGTCGGAAAGGTTTACAGAACGGACCTTTCACTGCACCGTTTTTAGACACAAGGTCCGGAAACCCTTCGGCTTGCGGGGTTGGGCTTGGTTCTTGCATTCTGCCTTTCTAATAATTAGAAGCGCCGTAACGCCTTGAATCCACACTCCGATAGCCGCACCGCACCAGAACTCGGGCCGATCTCATTTTCCGAGAGGCGGCGCCTCGGCCCCGATCGCCGTCACACCACGCTCGGGAGTTTCCTGAAGGGGGGCGTCACGCCGCGCCGGCGGAGTGGGCGGCGCGCGGGTGAGCAGCACCTGCCGATCGATTGGCACGAGCCCTACCTCCTGTTTCTGTCGGTCACGATCCTGTTGCTGTCCGTGGTGGACGCGTTTCTCACTTTGACGCTACTCACCGTGGGCGCCACGGAAGCCAATCCCGTCATGGCGTTTGTTCTCAGTCACCACCCGCAGCTGTTCGCGCTGAGCAAGATGGGGTTCACAGGGGTCGGCGTGCTCGTGCTCGTGGCCGTGGCGCGGGCCCGGCTGTTCCGCGTCATGAGCGTCGGAGCGGTTCTGCAAGGCCTATTCGTAGGCTATGTCGCTCTGATCGCCTACGAGTGGTGGTTGCTGCGCACGATCTTGTGAATTCGCGCGTTTGAACTTAATTAGCGTTTGGCTACACTACGCGCGCTTTCATACTCGGAGGCGGCATACTAGTTTGCTTGCGCCCCTCCTAGCCCAGGGACATGAGCACAGTATTCAAGGAACAGTACGAGTCGTCGCCTCTGCAGGGAGCCAACGCGACATACGTCGAGTGGCTCTATGAGCAGTTCCTCGCCGAACCGGGCAGCGTGCCCGCAGAGTGGCGTCAGTATTTCAGCACCCTGGCCAAGGATGGCGGGGAGGTTGCCCATGGCCCTATTGTTCAGGCCGTTGCCCGCCGAACTCAGCAACGCGCCGTAGCAGCGACGGCCGGCGCCGCCGTCGCAGACGACTCGCCTGCGATCGAAAAACAGGCTGCGGTGTCGCGGCTCATCCAAGTCTACAGTCTGCGCGGCCACCAGATTGCCGATTTGGATCCCCTAGGCTTGTGGGAACGGGCTCCGCCCGCGGTCCTGAGCTTCGATTTCTTGGGGCTCGACGAGTCCGACCTCACGCGCGAGTTTTTTACGGGTGGCTTGGCCGGCACCGGCCATGCGCGTATGAAGCTGCAGGACATTCTGTCGCTACTCAAGCGCATCTACTGCGGCAAGATCGGGGCGGAGTTTGCGCACATTTCGCGTGCGCGCGAGCGGCTCTGGTTGCGCGAACAGTTCGAGACGAGCCAGGTACACGCCGTGTTCTCGCCGCAGGAGCAAATCACGATCCTTTCGAGCCTCACGCATGCGGAAGGCATCGAGCGTTACCTCAACACGCGCTTCGTTGGCCAGAAGCGCTTCTCGCTTGAAGGCAGCGAGACGCTGATTCCGCTTCTCGACGATTTGATCCAGCGTGCGGGCGAGCACGGCGTTCAGGAGCTCGTTATCGGCATGGCGCACCGCGGCCGTTTGAACGTGCTCGTGAACGTGCTCGGTAAGTCGACGTCCGACCTGTTCTCGGAGTTCGAAGGTCAATATGACCTCGCGCGTCTCAAAGGCTCGGGCGACGTCAAGTACCACAAAGGTTACTCCGCCGACGTGCGCACGGCGGGCGGTAACGTCCACATCGCGCTCGCATTCAATCCCTCGCACCTCGAGATCGTGAATCCGGTGGTCGAAGGCTCGGTTCGCGCGCGCCAGGACCGTCGCGGGGATGAACTCGGGACGCAGGTCATGCCCGTGTTGATTCACGGTGACGCCGCGTTCGCCGGCCAAGGCGTCGTGGCGGAAACGTTCCAGTTGTCGCAAACCCGGGCGTTTTACACGGGCGGCACGGTCCACCTCGTGATCAACAACCAGATCGGTTTCACGATGAGCGACCCGCACGACAGCCGCTCGACGACTTATTGCTCCGACATCGCGAAGATGATCGAAGCGCCCGTGTTCCACGTGAACGGCGACGATCCCGAAGCGGCCGTGGCCGCCGTGCGTTTGGCGCTGCGGTACCGGCAGGAGTTCCACAAGGACGTCGTGATCGATCTCGTCGGTTACCGGCGGCTTGGCCACAACGAAGCCGACGAGCCAGCCGCGACGCAGCCCACGATGTATGCGGCGATCCGCGAGCACGCGGGAGTCCGTACCCTGTACTCGCGAAAGTTGCTAGAAGCCGGCGTCGCAACGCAGGAAACCGCCGACAAACTGGCCGACGATTACCGCACGGCGCTCGACGAAGGTCGCAAGACCAACGAAGCGGCGCTCGGGATGATCGGCAACCAGTACACCGTCGACTGGACTCGCTACTACACCGCTTCGCCCAACGATACGAGCGGGGCTGGAATACCGGAGAGCGAGCTGAAGCGCCTCGCCGGTCTCATCAATACGGTGCCTGCGAACCACAAGCTGCACCCACGCGTCCAGCGCGTCATCGACGAGCGCCGGCGCATGGCTGCCGGTGAAGTCGGCTGCGATTGGGGCTTCGCAGAGAACCTGGCTTACGCCACGCTGCTCGCGGCCAACTTCCATGTGCGACTGGTCGGCCAGGACAGTCGCCGCGGCACGTTCTTCCATCGTCACGCTGCGCTGATCGAGCAGACCACGGGTGAAGCCTTCGTTCCGCTGATGCACGTGGCGACCGATCCGCACGCGTTCATGGTGGCCGATTCGTTGTTGTCCGAAGAAGCAGTGCTTGGGTTCGAGTACGGCTACAGCACAACGTCGCCCGACACGCTCGTGATCTGGGAAGGCCAGTTCGGCGATTTCGTGAACGGTGCGCAGGTCGTGATCGACCAGTTCATCAGTTCTGGCGAAGCGAAGTGGGGTCGTCTATCCGGTCTCACGCTGTTCCTGCCGCATGGCTATGAGGGCCAAGGGCCGGAGCATTCGTCCGCGCGGCTCGAACGTTTCCTGCAACTGTGCGCGGAGCACAACATGCAGGTGGTCGTACCCTCGACGCCGGCGCAGATGTTCCACATGCTGCGGCGCCAGATGCTGCGTGGCTTGCGCAAGCCTCTTGTCGTCCTGACGCCGAAGAGTTTGCTGCGGCACAAGCTGTCCATCTCGAGCCTCGGCGATCTCGCGCGCGGTCGCTTCCAGCCGGTCATCGACGAAGTCGAGCCGATCACGGATGACGCTGTCACGCGCGTCGTGTTCTGCAGCGGCAAGGTGTATTTCGATCTCGCCGAATCGCGGCGCAACGACAACGTCACGAACGTCGCGATCGTGCGCATCGAGGAACTGTATCCGTTCCCGATCGAAGAGTATGCTCGCGTCATCGCGCGCTACCGCAACGCCACGGAAATCGTCTGGTGCCAAGAGGAGCCGCAAAATCAGGGTGCCTGGTATCAGATCCGGCACCGCTTGCAGGAGCCGTTAGCCCCTCGTCACGAGTTGTTCTATGCGGGTCGCCCTGGCGCCGCCGCACCGGCTTCCGGTATCCACGCATTGCACGTCCGGCAGCAGCAAGCACTGGTCGCTGCGGCGCTCACGTCGCCCGCGCGCGACCGAGCGTCTCTCTCCACGGTCAGTAAGCGCGCCTGAAGTAAACCGCGCGATCTCCGACAGGACAGGGTGGTTTTAAGTGAGCATCGAGGTCAAAGTCCCGCAACTACCCGAGTCCGTCGCTGACGCGACGCTGGTGACCTGGCACAAGAAGGCCGGTGACACCGTGCGACGCGAAGAGAATCTCGTCGATCTCGAGACCGACAAAGTCGTGCTCGAGGTGCCGGCGCCCGCGGATGGCATCTTGAAGCAGATCGTGGCTGCCGACGGCGCGGTCGTCACGAGCGGCCAGTTGTTGGCTGTGCTCGAACCGGGCAGCGTACCCGCCGCTGTTGCGCCTGCTGCCGCGGCTTCCACGGTCAAGTCCGCGGTACCGCCGCCGAAGGCTGCAGTGCCCGCGCCGAGACCCGCCGCACCGGCACCCGCGCCCGCCGCGCAGCCGGATACGGACCTTTCGAGCGAGCGTGTGGTCGGGGCGAGTGCCAACCGCATGGGCCCAGCCGTTCGCAAGCTCGTCGAAGAGCACGACATCGACCCCAAGTCGATCGAGGGCTCTGGCCGTGAAGGCCGTATCACGAAGGGCGACGTGCTCGATTACCTCGCCGACCATCAAGCAACCACCGTCGGCATCGAGCACGACGTGCTTACACAAGCCGATGTCGCAGGCCACGAGCCACAGGCTCGCGGTCCCTCGCGTGCCGAGCAGCGCGTGCCGATGACGCGTCTGCGCGCCCGCATCGCTGAGCGATTGCTCCAGGCGCAACAGCAAGCGGCGATGCTCACCACGTTCAACGAGGTAGACATGACGGCGGTCATGGCATTGCGCCAGCGCTATCAAGAGCCGTTCACCACGAAGCACGGCGTGAAGCTCGGTTTCATGGGGTTCTTCGTCAAGGCCAGTATCGAGGCGCTGCGGCAGTTTCCGCTGGTGAACGCATCGATCGACGGCAGCGACGTCGTCTACCACGAGTTTTTCGATGTCGGCGTCGCGGTGTCCACTGATCGCGGGCTCGTCGTGCCCGTGCTGCGCAACGCAGAGTTTGCAGGCGTCGCCGAGATCGAGCGCTCGATCCGTGACTTCGGTGAGCGCGCCCGGAAGGGTGGCCTGCAGATGGAGGAGCTCACGGGCGGCACGTTCACGATTACGAACGGCGGCACCTTCGGCTCGCTGATGTCCACGCCGATTCTGAACCCTCCGCAGAGCGGCATCCTAGGCATGCACAAGATCCAGCAGCGGCCCATGGTGGTCGATGGCAAGATCGAAGCGCGGCCCATGATGTACCTCGCGCTGACCTACGATCACCGCATCGTCGACGGTCGTGAAGCAGTGCAGTTCCTCGTGCACATCAAGGATCTCATCGAAGATCCCTCGCGGCTGCTTCTCGAAGTTTAGTCACAGGACTCAAAGCCACAATGAGCGAAAAGAAATTCGACGTCGTCGTCATCGGCGGCGGGCCGGCCGGTTATCCCGCAGCGATTCGCGCCGCCCAGCTCGGCCTGACGGCCGCCTGCATCGACGACTACAAGAACGAAGAAGGCGTGCGCGCGTTCGGCGGTACGTGCCTGAACGTCGGTTGCATTCCGTCGAAGGCATTGCTCGAGTCCTCGGAGCTGTACCACCGTGCGAACACCGAGTTCGAGGCGCACGGCATCAAGGTCGGCGGCGTCAGCATGGACATCGAGGCCATGCAAACGCGTAAGCGCGGCATCGTGAAGCAGCTGACTTCCGGCGTGGACACGATGTTCAAAGCCGCCGGCGTCACTGGCTTCAAGGGCCGGGGCAGACTCTTGGCCGGCAATCGCGTCGAGGTGACGACGGATGCCGGTGTCGAGACCATCGCCGCTAACCATGTCGTGCTCGCGACGGGCTCGACGCCGATCGAGCTGCCAATTGCGAAGTTCGATGGCAGGCGCATCGTCGACTCGACGGGCGCGCTCGCGTTCAGCAGTGTGCCGAAACGCCTCGGCGTAATCGGTGCCGGCGTCATCGGGCTCGAGCTCGGTAGCGTGTGGCGCCGGCTCGGCTCGGAAGTTGTCGTGCTCGAAGCGCTCGATACGTTCCTGCCGGCAGCCGACCAGCAGGTCGCGAAGGAAGCCATGCGGCAGTTGAAGCGCCAGGGCATCGATATTCGCATGGGCGCCAAGGTGACCGGTGCGAGCGTCCAGGGCGACGTCGTCAAGGTACATTTCGAAAGCGGCGGCACGGCGCAGGAGCTGGAAGTCGACGCGCTCGTAGTCGCGGTGGGCCGGCGGCCAGTGACGGCCGGGTTGTTCGCTCCCGACGTCAAAGTGCCGCTCGACAAGCGCGGCTTCATCGAAGTCGATGAGCACTGCCGCACCGGCGTGCCGAACGTCTGGGCCGTGGGCGACGTCGTGCGTGGCCCGATGCTGGCTCACAAAGGTATGGAAGAAGGTGTCGTGGCGGCAGAGCTGATCGCCGGCCACGTCTCCGAGGTCAACTACCGCACGATCCCGTCGGTGATCTACACGGCGCCCGAGATTGCGTGGGTAGGCCAGACGGAAGAAGAGGTCAAAGCCGGCGGGCGGCCCTACAAAGTCGGCACTTTCAGTTTCGGTGCCAACGGCCGCGCCAAGGCCATGCAGCAGGCAGTCGGCTTCGTGAAGCTCATCGCTGACCAGGAGCACGACGACGTGCTCGGTGTCCACATCATCGGACCGCTCGCAGGTGAGCTGATCGCCGAGGCCGTGCTCGCGATGGAGTTCTCCGCTTCGGCCGAGGACATTCAACGCACGATGCACGCGCACCCGACGCTCTCCGAGTCGCTCCACGAAGCGTCGCTCGCCGCCGACAAACGCGCGATTCACGGCATCAACCGCTAACGCTCTCAGGCGTAGCCCGGTATCATAGGCTGCGGTGGCTTTGGGAGCCGCCGTCGGAGTTGATGGGTTTGCGGCAGAGGGCGGACGGTTCGTGGGAACCGGCCGCAATCTATTGGTGCGACATGCTGCCACGGTGCGAGTGGACCACATTCTTGCAGGTGCGCTGGTGAACGAGCCGGCCGCCAGCCCCATCCAGTTGGCGCCCCTTGTTAAGCCTCTCGGTTGCGTGCGGATTCTCGGGATCGACCCGGGCTCGCAGATCACCGGTTTCGGCATCGTCGACCTCGATGGCACGCGAACCGCGGCCGTCGAGTGGGGCAGCATCCGCACGAGTGGTGAGCACAGCGACCGCCTCCGCAGCATCTTCCGGGCGCTAGGCGACATCGTTCGCGAGTACCGGCCGACCGAAGTGTCCATCGAACGCGTGTTCTTGAGCCGCAACGCCGACAGCGCCTTGAAGCTGGGCCAGGCTCGTGCGGCGGCGATGTGCGCAACGTTCGCGGCCGACGTGCCGATCTACGAGTACAGCGCGCGCCACATCAAGAAGGCGGTCGTTGGCAGCGGCGGCGCCGAGAAAGAGCAGGTGCAGCGCATGGTGCGCATGATTTTGGGCGTGCGCGAGCAGATCGCGGCGGACGCGGCCGACGCGCTCGCGGCGGCTATCTGCCACGCGAACGAGCGTGGTGTACGCAGCGCACTGCAGATCGTGGCGGAAGGGTAGCGGGAAGGAAGAGTGATAGGGTCTCTACGAGGCACATTGATTTCGAAACGGCCGCCAGCGCTGACGCTCGACGTCGGGGGTGTCGGCTACGAGCTCGAAGCGCCGATGTCCACGTTCTATCGATTGCCCGAGGCGGGCCAGCCGCTGCAGCTCGTCACGCATCTGATCGTCCGCGAGGACGCGCATGCGTTGTACGGGTTCTTCACCGAAGCTGAGCGCTCTTTGTTCCGCACTCTGCTGAAGATCTCCGGCGTGGGCGCGAAGATCGGGCTCGGAGTGCTGTCGGGCATGAGTGTGGATGCGTTCTACAACTGCGTCCGCGAGAAGAATCTCTTGAGCCTCACGAAAGTCCCGGGCGTCGGCAAGAAAACGGCCGAACGTCTATTGATGGAGATGGCTGATCGTTTGCCTGAGCAGCAGACGGCCGCGGCCGCGGCGTTGCCGGCGCGGTCCCCTGCTGAGGACGAAGCGCACGGCGCGTTGCTGGCGCTCGGTTACAAGCCGGTTGAAGTCGTGAAGATGTTGCAGGATCTCGACGCCGTGCGGCTCACGACCGAGCAGCTGATCCGTGAGGCGTTACGCCGCGTGCATCGCGAGCGGGGAGTTGAACGGTGAGCGAGGCATATACCGTCGAGCGGGGCCGTGTCGTCACACCGATTGCGGGTACAGAGGACGAAGCCTTCGACCGCGCCGTGCGGCCGCGCAAGCTCGCTGAATACATCGGCCAGCCGCGCGTCAAAGCGCAGCTCGACATCTTCATTACGGCCGCGCGCCAGCGTGGCGAAGCGCTTGATCACACGCTGCTGTTCGGCCCGCCGGGGCTCGGCAAGACCACGCTCGCACACATCATTGCGAACGAGCTCGGCGTCAACCTGCGCCAGACGTCCGGCCCCGTGCTCGATCGGCCCGGCGATCTCGCCTCGCTGTTGACGAACCTCGAGCCGAACGACGTGCTATTCGTCGACGAGATCCATCGCTTGAGCCCCATCGTAGAGGAAGTGCTGTATCCGGCGATGGAGGATTTTCAGCTCGACCTCATGGTGGGCGAGGGTCCTGGCGCCCGCTCGATCAAGCTCGACGTGCCGCCCTTCACGCTGGTCGGTGCGACGACGCGTGCCGGCTTGCTGACGTCGCCTCTGCGTGACCGCTTCGGCATCACGCAGCACCTCGAGTTCTATGCGAGTGCGGAGCTCACGCAGATCGCCACGCGCACGGCCCGCATTCTGTCGCTGCCCATCGACGACGCCGGCGCGCGCGAGATCGCGAGTCGTTCGCGCGGCACCCCACGGATCGCGAACCGGCTGCTGCGCCGCGTGCGCGACTACGCGCAGGTGAAGGCCAATGGCACCGTAACGGAAGGTGTCGCCAAAGCGGCAATGGATCTGCTCGAAGTGGATCCCCACGGTTTCGACACCCTCGATCGCAAGCTGCTGCTCGCGATCATCGAGAAGTTCGACGGCGGCCCCGTCGGCATCGAGAGCTTGGCCGCCGCGCTCGGTGAGGAACGCGGCACGCTCGAGGACGTCGTGGAGCCGTACCTGATCCAGGAAGGCTTTCTGCACCGAACGTCGCGAGGTCGTGTCGCCACGCGTACCGCGTACCTGCATTTCGGCCTCCAGGTGCCGGCGCAGCGCGATCGCACCGAGAGTCTGTTCGATTGAAGACGGTGGCCTCAACGGAACACGCGGTAGGCTGGCGTGACTAAGTACGTGTTGCCGGTGCGGGTGTATTTGGAGGACACGGACGCTCAGGGCGTCGTGTACAACGCGAGCTACTTTCGGTTCATGGAACGCGCGCGCACCGAATGGCTGCGCGCCCAGGGTGTCGATCACGGCCAGCTGCTCCACGACCACGGGGTGATCCTCGTGCTCGCGAGCATCGAAGCCCGGTTCCATGCGCCGGCGAAACTGTCCGACATGTTGTACGTGTCCGCCGCGGTAACCGAGGCGCGCGGCGCGAGAGTTCGGTTCGCACAGCAGGTGTTGCTGAACGATCCGGAGGGCGAATTGATTTGTGACGGGGTGGCCGAAGTGGCGTGTAAGGACGCGGAGCGCGGGCGGCCGCGGCGTCTCCCGAGCACGCTTTTTAGTGAGTTGAATGCATGAACAGCGATCTATCTATTGTCCGGTTGATTCTCGATGCCAGCATCATCGTGCAGCTCGTGCTCGTGCTGCTGCTGATCACATCGGTTGCTTCGTGGGCCGTGATCCTCGACAAACGCCGCGTGCTGAAACAGGCGATGTCGGCCGCAGGCGCCTTCGAGACCAGCTTCTGGTCCGGCGTCGACTTGAGCTCGCTGTACCGTGACATTGCACGCGCCGATGCTACGCCGCTCGGCATGGCCGGCATCTTCGAAGCCGGCTTCCGCGAATTCGGCCGACTCAAGCAGGAGTCGGGTTTAGGTGCGGAGCAGGTCATCGAGGGTTCGCGTCGCGCAATGCGGGTGTCGCGGCTCCGCGAGATGGACCGCCTCGAGAACAACCTATCGTTCCTCGCTACGGTAAGCAGCACGAGCCCGTACGTGGGTTTGTTCGGCACCGTGTGGGGCATCATGAGCGCGTTCTACTCGCTCGGTAACGTGCAGAGCGCCACGATTGCGGTCGTCGCGCCGCACATCTCCGAAGCTCTGATTGCAACGGCCATGGGTCTGTTCGCCGCAATCCCTGCCGGCATCTTCTTCAATCGCTATGCCGACCGCGTGGGCCGCATCGAGGTTCGCTACGACACGTTCATGGAAGAGCTTTCCGCCATCTTCCAGCGTAACGCGGCGCGCCGTGAGCCATTGCCGCGCGACAGCGCCGCAAGCGAGAGAGTCGCGATGGGGGTTGAGCCATGATCCAGACCGGCAAACGCCGCCTGCTGTCCGAGATCAACGTCGTCCCGTACATCGACGTGATGCTCGTGCTGCTGATCATCTTCATGATCACGGCGCCGCTGCTGACGCAGGGAATCAACGTCGACCTGCCGAAGGCGTCGGCGCAGCCGGTGGCCGCCGACAGCAGCGAGCCGCTCGTGCTCAGCATCGACAAAGACGGGAAGTTCTATCTGAACGTCGGCGACAAGAACGATGTGGCCATCGACGAGGCGGTCCTCGTCGAGCGTGCCGCGGCCGTGATCCGTCGCAATCCGCAGGTCCAAGTGCTCGTGAAAGCCGATCAGGCCGTGCCGTACGGCCGCGTCGTGCTTGGCGGCTCGCTGTTGACGCAGGCCGGCGCAACGAAGATGGGGCTGCTGACGGATCCGTCCGGAGCCTCGGGCAAGCAGCAGCGGAAGCGCTAACTAAAGAGCGATGAGCGAAGAGCGCAAGCACAAGGGAGCCGTCGTCTATTCCGTGGCGTTGCACGTAGCCTTGGTCGCGGCGCTGACCATGAGTGTTCATTTGCCGTCGTTGCAGCGCGAGGCGGGAACGGAAGCGCCGATTCAGGCCACGATGGTGGATTCGAGCGCGCTCGAGAAACGCGAGCAGGCTGTGCGTGAAGAGCAGCAGCGTCAGCAGCGCGAGGAGAAGCAGCAGCGCGAGGCCGAGCAGAAAGTGCAACGCGAGCGCGATGAGACCGTGAAGCGCGAGCAGGAGCTGAAGCTAAAGCAGGCGCAGGAGCTGAAAGACAAGCAGACGCGCGAGCTAAAGGCACGCGAGGACGCCGCGAAGCGGGATCAAGAGCAGAAGGCCAAGCAGGCGCAGGAGCTCAAGGACAGACAAGCCCAAGACCTGAAGGACAAACAGGCGCGCGACCAGAAGACGCGCGAAGACGCGGTCAAGAGAAAGCAACAGCAACAAGCCGACGATGATCTGCAGCGGCAGCTCGCCGCCGAGGAGGACGGGCGGCAGGCGGCCCGTTCTGGGTTACTCGATCAGTACGTGCGTATGATTCAAGACAAGATCGAGCGCAACTGGACGCGGCCGCTGTCGGCGGCCTCGGGGCTCGACTGCATCGTGAGCGTGACGCAAGCGATCACTGGAGACGTGCTCGACGTGCACCTCGCTTCCTGCAATGGAGACGACGCCGTCCGGCGCTCGATCGAAGCTGCGGTACGGCTCGCCTCGCCGCTGCCGAAGCCGCCGAATCCGAATCTTTTCGAGCGCAACCTGAACGTGCGCTTCCGCCCAGAAATTTAGCCTAGGAATACAGAGATAAGGAGTCGTGATGCCAGGAGTAGCAGCATCGGTCGGTAAAGCGGTCGCCCTACGGCGCCGGTGGTTCTTGGCGAGCACATTGCTCGCCGCAGCGGTTGCCTGGCTCGCGCCGGCGAACGCCCAGCTCAATATTCTGATCACGAAGCCCGCGGCGCGCCCGGTGCCGATTGCTGTGGTGCCTTTCGGGTGGCAGAGCAGCGGTCCGGCCGCGTTCGATCTCGCGGCCGTCGTGACGGCCGATCTGCGCAGCACCGGCCGATTCGCGCCTTTGCCCGCCGCCGACATGGTGACGCGGCCCACGGAGCCCGCGCAGGTGAATTTTCAGAGCTGGCGGCTTTTGAAAACCGACTACCTCGTGATTGGCAAGCTGACCGAGGACAGCCCGGATCGCTTCACGGCCGTGTTCGAACTGTTCGACGTGGTGCGTGGGGAGCAGTCACTGGGCTTCAGGCTGCAGGCCGGCCGCGGTGATCTGCGCGCGACGGCGCACAAGATTTCCGACATGATCTTCGAGAAGATCACCGGCATCCCCGGCGTGTTCAGCACGCAGATTGCGTACGTCAGCGAAGAGCGTCGCGCCAACAACGCGCGACGGTTTCGCCTGATCGTGTCCGACGCCGACGGCGAAAACGCGCGCGTGATCGCCGATTCGCCGCAGCCGTTGATGTCGCCGGCGTGGTCGCCGGACGCACGCCGGCTCGCGTACGTGTCGTTCGAAGGCCAGCAGGCTGCCATATACGTTCAAACACTGCGCACCGGCACGCGCGAACGCGTGTCGTCGCGGCCCGGTGTAAACAGCGCGCCGTCGTTCTCACCTGACGGACGCCTGCTCGCGCTCACGCTGTCGCACGACAACGGCAACTTGGACGTCTACACGCTCGATCTCGCCACGCAGCAGCTGAAGCAGCTCACGACCGACGACGCGATCGACACGGAGCCGAGCTGGTCGCCGGACGGGCGCACCGTGTACTTCACGTCGGACCGAGCCGGCGGGCCGCAGGTGTATCGCGTCGGCGTGAACGGGGGCCGCCCCGAGCGCGTGAGCTACGACGGCGTGTACAACGCGCGCCCGCGCCTGTCGCCGGACGGCAAGACCATTGCCGTGGTCTACGGCCAGAACAATACCTACAAGATCGGCGCGGTCGACGCCGCGAACGGCATGTTGCGGGTGCTGACCACCGGCCGCCTGGACGAGTCGCCGAGCTTCGCGCCGAACGGGGCGCAGATCATCTACGCCACGCGCGAAAACGGCCGCGGCGTGCTGGCGTCTGTCAGCACCGATGGGCTCATCCAGACCCAGATCGCGTCCGTCGCCGGTGACGTGCGGGAGCCGGTGTGGGGACCGTTCCCCCGTCCATAACCTTAGCGATAGCAATGCAGTATTCTATTGCCCATGCTCTTTTAATCAGTGTCTAAAGGACTACCCCCCATGAAGAACGTTCTGTGGATTATGTTGGTTGCGGCCGTGTTCAGCGTCACGGCGTGCGGCAAGTCCAATACCAAAGGCGCCACTTCCTCCGCCGCGAGCACCGTCCCGAGCTCGAGTTCGAGCACGACTGGTTCGGACTCCGGCGGCGGGATCGCCGTCTCGTCGATCGACGCTGCGCAGGCGGAGCTCATGAGGCAGCTCGTGGTGTACTTCGACTACGATCAGGCCGAGGTCAAGCCGGAGTTCAACGCCATGCTGGCCGCGCACGGGCAATACCTGGCCAAGAACGCGACGGCGACGGTGCGGCTCGAGGGCAACACCGACGAGCGCGGCAGCCGCGAGTACAACATCGGTCTCGGCGAGCGGCGAGCGCAGTCCGTGCGCCGCCTGCTGATGCTGCAGGGTGCCCAAGCCAGTCAGCTCACGACCGTGAGCTACGGCGAAGAGCGACCGGCGTCCACGGGTAGCACCGAGGAAGCGTGGCGGTTGAACCGTCGCGTCGAGCTCGTCTACTCCCGATAGTGGTTTGAATTACGAACGGCGCCTACTAAGACGCCGTTCGTGGCAACCTCGAGAGGTCACTGCCGATGAGGAATCTGCAGATTGCTTTGATTTCCGCCGCGTTTGTCGGCTGCGGTTACAGCGCCGCGCTTGTCGCGGCGAGAGACAATCCGACAGACCTCAAAGTGGCCGACCTCGAGGCCCGCCTGATTCGCATCGAGCGCATCATGGACAACCAGAGCCTGATCCAGCTCTCGACCGAGGTCGAGAAGCTGCGCTCCGAGAATAAGGCGCTGCGCGGCGAGCTCGACAAGCTGCGCTACGACAGCACGAACAGCGACAGTCGCCAGCGCGAGCTGTACGTCGATCTCGATCGACGACTACAGAGCATGGAAGCGGCACCGCCTGCTGCGGCACTTCCACCGCCCGTCGTGACTGCAGCGCCGCCGGCCACCGCGAGCAACGCACCGCCGCCCGCGCGTACGCCAGCGCCCGCGCCCGCACGGCCGACGGGCAGCGACCAGCAGAACTATCAAGCCGCGTTCGACCTGATCCAGACGCGCAAGTACGAGGACGCAAGCCGCGCGTTCCGGGACTTCCTGATTGCCTTTCCGCAAAGCCCTCTAGCCGACAACGCGCAGTACTGGCTCGCCGAGACGCACTACGTGCGCCGGCAGTTCAAGGACGCGTTACCGGAATTCATGAAGGTCACCACGCAGTATCCACAGTCCGCGAAGATGCCGGATGCGTTGCTGAAGATCGGCTACTGCCAGGGCGAGCTCGGCGACAAAACGGCCGCGCGCGCGTCGCTGCAGCAAGTGATGAAGCAGTTCCCCGACACAACGGCCGCGCGGCTCGCCTCGCAGCGACTCGAGCAGCTGTCGCAGTAGCGGGGACCTGAGTGTGACCGCCGCGGCGGAGCAGGAAGCCGCGCCGCGGCTCAAAATCACCGAGATCTTTTTCTCGATCCAGGGCGAGGCCGTGTTCAGCGGCTGGCCCACGGTGTTCGTGCGCCTCACGGGCTGCCCGTTGCGCTGCCAGTACTGCGACACCGCGTATGCGTTCACGGGCGGACAGTGGCGCACGTTCGCGGAGATCGAAACCGAAGTGCACCGCCACGCCACGCCGTACGTGTGCGTGACCGGCGGTGAGCCGCTGGCGCAGCCGCGGTGCGCGGCATTCCTCGCGCAGCTTTGCGACTCTGGGTTCAAGGTGTCGCTCGAGACGAGTGGGGCGATCGACATTGCCGATGTCGATGCGCGCGTAGCGCGCGTCGTGGACTTGAAGACGCCCGGCTCGCGCGAAATGCATCGCAACCGGTGGGAGAACCTGCCGCTGCTCACGCCGCACGACGCGGTGAAAATCGTGATCTGCGACCGCGTGGACTACGAGTGGGCGCGCGACGTGGTCGCGAAGCATGCAGTGCCGTGCCCCGTGTTCTTCTCGCCGAGCCACGCCGAGTTGGCGGCCGGCACGCTCGCCGATTGGATTCTCGCGGACCGGCTACCCGTGCGCCTGCAGGTCCAGCTGCACAAGGTGCTCTGGGGCAACGTGCCCGGGAAATGACGATGACGCGTGCCGTGGTGCTTCTATCCGGCGGGTTGGATTCCGCGACCGCGTTGGCGATTGCGCGCAGCCGCGGCGAGGAGTGCTACACGCTGGCGTTCGACTATGGGCAGCGGCATCGCGCGGAACTCGCGGCCGCACGGCGCGTTTCGGTATCGCTAGGTGCGGCTACACATCGCGAAATGGACTTGCCGATCGGCGATTTCGGCGGATCGGCGCTCACGGATCGCAGTATTGCGGTGCCGGAGACGCCGAGCCCAGGAATTCCGGTGACTTACGTCCCGGCGCGCAACACGGTTTTCTTGAGCCTCGCGCTCGCATGGGCTGAGGTGCTCGATGCCGGCAAGATCGTGATCGGCGTGAATGCGGTCGACTACTCCGGTTACCCCGACTGCCGACCGGAGTTCATCGCGGCGTTTCAGGAGCTCGCGCGGCTCGCGACGAAACGCGGAGTGGAGGGTGGGGCGCTGGTCATTGATGCGCCCCTCGTCACGTTCTCGAAGGCGGACATCGTTCGCCGCGGGACCGAGCTCGGCGTGGACTACTCGCTGACCGTCTCGTGCTACCAGGCCGATGGCGACGGCCGCGCGTGCGGGCGCTGCGAGTCGTGCCGCCTGCGTCGCGAAGGCTTTGCCGCTGCGGCGGTGCCAGACCCGACCCGGTACGACGGGCGCGGCTGAACCGAAACGGACGTTCGCGGCGATAGGTTCCTGCGCGCCGGCCCGGCTATAATGCCGCCGCGGCGCCTTCCGCCGCCGCACTTGAAGTACGGGCCGTTAGCTCAGTTGGTAGAGCACTGGACTTTTAATCCATTGGTCGCTGGTTCGAGCCCAGCACGGCCCACCAATTTCAAGGCTTCCGAAGCATTTCGGTTCTAGGCAGTGTGGGAAATCGGCGCGAGTGTGGGAAATCCGCCGCGTTACTTCACTCTTTTCATCGTAGTGGCGTCACCTTGAGCGGCTTCCGTCTATAAACGCGGCGCGTCAGATCTAAGCTCGAATGCCCGAGCCTTTCGGAAGCTTCGACAAGGTTCGAGGAGTCACTAGCCGATTTGCCGCGGAGATCGTGGAAGTGAAACCGCTCAATGCCAGCCTTCTTCGTTGCGACCATCAACCGCTGCCAGGCCGTCGAGAAGCCACTACTCGAGAATGGCTTCCCTGATCGCGTGGCGAGTATGTGCTGCCGAAAGTGAGGCTTGATTCGTTTTGCAATCTCAACGACAGCGCGGAGCTCTGTCGACCATTCGATGATCAGCACCCGTCCTGTCTTGCTTGTAGCGACATGTATACCGTCGTCTTGACAGTCAGTCCGCGTGAGCCTCAGAAGATCGCCGCGACGCAAACCGGTCAGCACGGCCAGGTCGGTCGCACAACGCAGCATAGGAGAAGCCAGGTCGCGTACGGCGGCCACTTCAGCATCCGTCACGTAACGGGTCCGCGCCTTCACGGGATTCTTACGGACGTCCCTCGCCGGGTTTGTAACAAGTGCGCCCCATTCAATTCCCTTCGTGCAGACGTGCTTGAGGAGGGCGAGATGCTGATTGGCCTGTACCGCACCAGACCGCGCCTTGAGCCGGTCTCGGAAGGCATACACGTCGGTAGGCTTGATGGTCTTCGGCGGAACGTGGCCGAACACAGCGCGAATGGTGGCGGCCTGTGGCAACTGGCTGGCCCTGGTGGCGGCCGCTTTGCCCGGCAGCACCAGTTGGAGGTACCGATCCAAGAGAACGCCGAAGGTCGATAACGGAGCTTCGCGGAATAGCTCGCCGTATCGAGCCATTGCGTCGGCAAAGTCTCGGCCTAGGTTCACCCGTTTGCGGTCTGCCCCACGGTAGAAGTAGGAGCCGCGCTCCAGCGTCATGCCTCGCGGCAAGTGTTTGTCGTGCGTTCTGCGGCGTCCCATGACCATGTGATCTTATCCCAGGGACGAGAAGTCCGGGAGCTCGGCGGCATTTCGCTTCGAACGTGGCGTCTGCCTGGCTTCGACCTGAGCCATGAGTACAACGGGCCTGCCATCCGCCCTAACGTCGAACTTGTAGCCGTTCTGAATCAGCCAGCGCCGTTGGAGCGCAGGTTTTCGGTAGCCGGTTAATTCGCACAGGTGATCGGCAGTTAGGAACATAAGGCTCGGGCTCCCCTTGTCGCGGCGGGTGGCCGAGAGTGAAGGGAGCATCGCTCCCCCTGACCAAGCGCGACGGAGCGAAGCCGATGACTCATTACGATCACTACACCTATCTCAAAGAGCAAGCCACGGCATACTGCGCATGGTGGAAGCGAATTGACCGCTGCTGAAGCGACGACGCGCGAACGCTCGCGTTCTCTTCGCTCCCACTCGGCGATTTCATTCGCATCCCAAAGATTGAAACTCCCAGCATGTCGGATGCGGGCGCGGGGAATGGGTTCTCCGCGCGCGTCATGCGTCGGAAGATCGTTCGGCTCGAACAGCGAAATCGCTGGCTAAGATCCCTCGTCGAGTGATAGTCAGTAGTCATTGGTCGGCCCCGGAACACCGGCGGCGTAGTGCACCTTTCTACCGGCGGGCAGGACGCCGCGCATCCCAATGGCAAACAGGCCTGTCGTGGATGCCAGCGCACGCAGCGGCGAGTGCCGTCTAAACGCTCGTGCTTTTCCGTGTCAAGTGCGAGGTCCCGCGACATCCACTCCAGCACTTCGGCTCGGCACCACCCGATGAGTCGCCCCCGAAAGCGCTTCTTGCGCAGAAATATTCCCACCAGCGAGAGGCCACAGAGCACCCGCGGAGGCCGGCGGGTTAGTCGCGCCAGATCGCGCGAACACGAACCGTGCACATCCGGAAGAGGTTGATTCACCCACGGCGAGATCGTCACCGTCATCGCCCGTGTACTCTGTCAGGCGACTGCGCGGGCAGATGCATCGATATTCATCGCGAGAGTCCTTATCGGTTGTGAGTTATGACCGACAAGAAGGTTCTCCGAACTCGCGGAAGAAAGGAGCCACGAAAAACACGTAACCTATGGTGGAAACATTCGCGAACTCGCTGGCCGGGCGCATCATCGCGGTGACAAGCGCGGCGTAAGCCGCGACAGCGAGCGTGACTCCCTTCTTGCTCTCAGTCAGCACCTTGTGTCCATACCTGAGCAAGCCAGCGGCAGACGCATGCGATAGTCCTACGATGATCCCGTTCTCGCGCAACCGACGCGCGAGATACGTCGGAGTGTTTGCCACGAGGACGATCGTGGACAGCTCTTCCGTCTGTTGCTCGCTCAACGCAGGATCAGGCACGGACCATTCTCCTTGTTTTTGGTCGGCTTGGGGCGCCTTCCGAGTCTCCAATACTTGATCATCAGCCACGATAGAACACCCGCGAGATTGATGGATTTGATGGCACAAACGCGGCGTGGCGTTGGAATTGTGCGAGGTTTGGGGCAGAGACACGGCGATACCTGTTGTCGCCGATTCGCCCGTCTCGCGACAACGAATTCAATCGCGTGACCGGACTGGAGTCGGCAGAGCGTGTGCCCGGGGTTCGAGCGAACGTCGTGGCATTACGCGAACTCGGCCACCGTCAATCGGAGTGTTCAATTCGCCGGGCAAGCACGAACGCCTTTCGGCAGAAGCCTCTAAACAGCTGGCCGAAGAGCAGGCCGCCGAACCTCAATCGCAGTGATGATGACTCCGACGGGCTATCTCGAAGCGTCTCGGAGTCACCGTCTAAGCAGACTTTCCCCGGAAAGAGTGTCGGGAATGAACTCTTTGTTAGCGGCGGCCGTAAATTGCACACCCGTGGCGGGCCAAGATTGCACACTTCA
>JBDTOT010000036.1:0-47575 GCA_039933105.1 Gammaproteobacteria bacterium
GCCGATTAAAGTGGTACGCGAGCTGGGTTCAGAACGTCGTGAGACAGTTCGGTCCCTATCTGCCGTGGGCGTTGGAAATTTGAGGGGAGCTGCTCCTAGTACGAGAGGACCGGAGTGGACGTACCTCTGGTGTTCCGGTTGTCACGCCAGTGGCACCGCCGGGTAGCTATGTACGGAAGGGATAACCGCTGAAAGCATCTAAGCGGGAAGCCCACCCCAAGATTAGATTTCCCTGAGGACTCGATCCTCCTAAAGAGCCCTCGTAGACTACGAGGTTGATAGGCTGGGTGTAGAAGTCGAGTAATCGATGAAGCTAACCAGTACTAATTGCTCGTGAGGCTTGACCATATAACACTCAAACAGTTTGGGTGTGTGCGACGAAGACGGATCATTCCAAATTGCGCGCATCGCGAGCTCGTCGAGAGCAGCGGAGCGCATAACGGTTTGCCTGGCGGCAATAGCGGGCGGGAACCACCCGATCCCATTCCGAACTCGGAAGTGAAAACGTCCAGCGCCGATGGTAGTGTGGGTTTACTCACGCGAGAGTAGGTCATCGCCAGGCTCTTAACGCGAACCCCCGGTTCCTCACGGAGCTGGGGGTTCTTCTTTTTTGGGCGACCAGGATTTCAGTAACCGGCGAGCTCGAGATAACCGTCCGCAGTCATCGCGCCGCCGTCCCGCTTAGTGCCGCTGCCGCTCACGGCGCCCTCCCAATAACGCACCGACAGGCTGAGCTCTTGATTCGGAACATACGGGCGTAGCTCGAGCGCGAGCTGTTCAGAGGGTATCTTCAGCTGCCACGCGATGGGGTATCTCGTCCCGCTTACTGGGCTCGCCCAGTAAGCGATCGGCGTTAGTTCCACGTCATCGCGTGTGAGTCGCCTCCGCCGTCCCGCGCCGTCCACCCGCATGCCTCCGCTGAAGGCATCGGCTGTTCCATCACGTCGACGAAGGCGATAGAACATCAAGCTCCCGCCGTCCGACAAGCGCAGCCCGAACCAGTCCCACCCCGCAACGTCGTCCGCGAGCGCGCTTGTGCTCCATTCACGATCCATCCAGGCGTTTCCCTCCACCGCAACTTCTCTGCCGTCGATCTTGAGCACCCCCGTCGTGGCGAGCCGCGGCAGCGAGTAGTAATACGAGGCGTTGCCCGGCTCTGGCCCCTTCCGATCGAGGCCTGCCTCGCCGTTCGGTACGGGCGCGTCGTCGGTTGTGAGATTCAGCTGCAGCCCAACGTCGCCGTCGCCCGCACTGAGTCGCCAACGTTCCTGCGCGCTCTCGTCGCCACGTGCCGCGCTCCAGCCTTTCACCCAAACACGCGCGGGCGCCGCCGCCGCGCCGGCCAAGTCGAGCGCGTCCCGTGCGATACGCTCGCGCGCCACGAACCGTTGCTGCGTGGCGTCGGTAACAGCGAGGTGCGCCATCCAGATTTGATCCCTTCGCCACGCGGACTGGCCCGGTGCGTCCACCTCCGGCGGACGCAGGCCTACGCGAAAGAACGTCAGCTCAAACCCATACCGGTCGCCGTCTGTCGACTTCAAGTTGCCAGTGAAATACCACCACTCCGTGCGGAACCACGGGTGGCTACCGTGATCCACGGGAAATGCCAGGGCTCGCGGCTCCTCGGCCCTAGCGAACCCAGCGTCGTCCTTCGCCCGCAAGTAACGCAGACCGATGCTGGCCCTCGGCAGTTGCTTGTCCTCACTCGCGGGTTCCCGCGAGCAAGCGGCCAACACCAAAGCCGAAAACATGAGTAGCAGGCGCACCGTCACTCCTCCCGCAATGCGGTGCCTAGGACTACGCGGCTGGCCCGCCACGACGGATACACCCCCGCCAGCAGAGCGGCGCCGATCGCCAACGCTAGCCCGGCGCCGAGTGGCCCGAAGGTAGGCGCGAATTCCATCGACCACCCGAACGAGCGCCGGTTGATCACGTGCACGAGTAGCGCCGCCAGTGCGGTGCCCAGAGGTAACGCCACGAGGCCGGCCGCGAGGCCGAGCAGTCCCGTCTGCGTCAACACGCTCGTGGCCAGATCCCGCGGTGCAAAACCGATCGCCCGCAGCACGCCGATCTCACGACCTCGATCGAGCTCGATTGCGAGCAACGCGCTCAGCACGCCCAGAAATGCAACGACTGCAGCCAGCAACCGCAACACTTCGGTGATCTGGAACGTTCGATCGAACACCTGGAGCGAGAGCTCTTCGATTCCGCTACTGGATCTGATGCGCACTGCCGCCTTAGGCCCGAGCAGGCCCCGCACGGCTGCTTCGACGGCCGCGGCGTCGGCGCCGCCTCGAAGATCCACGCCAAGCCCCGTGATCGTCAAATCGTTCCAACTCGCTCGATACCGCTCGAGTGCCATCACTATCGCGTAATTGCCCGTGTTGAAATCGCGGTATGCGCCAACAATCGGCAGACGCTGGGGTCCGGACGGACTTGGAAGTGTCAGCTCGTCGCCGACACTTAGATGGCGCGCAAACATCAGCCGTTCTGAGGCTGCGACACCGCGTCCTTGCGCGAGTGCGGCAAGAGCCGCGTCAGCAGGGCCGCTGACGATCGTGAGGCCAAAGCCACGCGCGCCAGGACGAAATGCGCGAACCGCGATCTCGCCGACCGATGACTGGACAACCAACGCGCGTGCGACACTCACGCCCGCCACACCAGGCACCTCCATCAGCATCGCCAGTACGTCCGAGTCCGCGGCGAGCGGTGTCGTGGGATCCGCGGTCACGTACAAGTCGGCAGTCAACGTCGTCTCGAGCCAGCTGCTGAGGCTCGTGCGAAAACTGCCGATCATCAAACCTACGCCGTTGACGGTGGCTATCGCCACGGCGAGGGCCGCGGTTGCCATGCCCGTTCGGCTCAGCGATGCGCCGACTCCACGGACCGCGATTACGGCGGGCAACCCGAGAAATCGACCCAACAATCGGTCGAGCATCGCCATCAGCGCGACCGTCGCCAAAGGTGTCAGGAGAGCGCCCGCCGCCAGCACGGCGAAAAGGCTACCGAATGCGGCTACGAGGTTCTTCGGCCCGTACGCGAGAATCGCTCCGCTGACGGCCAACAGCGGCAATGCCAGCCACGCCGCTACCACGGCGCCTCGCTTCGCCTGCCGCTCGAGCGTTGCCCGTCGCAGCACGGCTGCAGGCGACGCGCGCGCCGCATCGAGCGCCGGCTTCAGCGCCGCGATCAGTGTCGCAGCCGTGCCGAGCGCGGCGCCCTGGACGTAGATCCACGGCGAAGGCCGGGCCGCCTCGACCACACTGCTGAAATAGATGTCGCCGATGGTGCGCAGCACGAGGTCGACGAGGCCTGCGGCCAACCCGCGGCCGAGCAGCAGCCCCAAACCCGTCGCCACCGCCGCAAGCACGAGCGCTTCGACCAGCACGCTGCTGAGCAACTCGCGCGGCGTGACACCGATCGCCCGCAGCACTCCGAGCGTCGCGCGTCGCTGCAAAATCGCGAACGACATCGTGCTGTAGATCAGGAACGTTCCGACGACGAGCGCGAGCAGCCCGAGCGCCGTGAGATTGGTGCGAAATGCGGTCGCCAGCTCGTCGAACGCGGCACGCTGGGCACCCTCGCGCACGAGGATCGTTCCGTCCGGCGTCGCGGCCGCGAGTGCGGCGGCCTCGCTCTCTGTGAGTCGCAGATCGATGCGCGTGATTCGGCCCGGCATGCCCAACAGTTCTTGTGCCGTTGCGATGTCCGCCAATAGCGGCGGTTCGGCCTGCACGTCGGTTGTCAAACTCCCCACGATACCGAGCACGTGCACGACCGTCTCGCGGCCTGCGATCTGCAACGTCAGTTCGGATCCAGGCTCCGCGCCGAGCTCGGCGGCCAGCGCTGCCGGCACGAGCACCGTGCCCGGTTCCGTCATCAAACGAGTCAGGTCTCCGTTTCCGCGCCCCGGCGTGAACGCAGCGAAACTGCGTAGATTGCGTTCCTGGGTGGGGTCCACGCCCAGTAGCGGTATACGCAACCCCGGGTGCGCAGCGATGCCTACATTCGCCTCGATCACGGGCGCCGCGGTCGCGACGTCGCGGTCGATCACGATGTTGCGATACACCTTCTCGTCCAAGTCGGCTCCGATGGGCACGAGACGATGGCTGGTGCTGCCGCGCACCAGCGCGGCCGAGAGATCGAATGCGCGGGCAGCGCTGTCGTTTGCGAGTTGCACGCCCACGAACACGCCAACGCCGAGGCTGATGCCCGCGACTGCGAGCCCAAGCTGCCACGGGTGGCGCAGGTAGAACCGCAGCGACGCGCGGTTCAGTAGCCGCATCACGACGCGCGCTCCTCGATTCGGCCGCCGCGAATTCCGATCACTCGAGTCGCCTGCGCGGCCACGTCGGCGCTGTGCGTCGCAATCACGAGCGTGGTCCCGCGCCGCTCGCACGTGTGCCGAAGTAGGGCGAGAACTTGTCCCGCGGTTTCGATATCGAGATTGCCGGTCGGTTCGTCGGCAAGCACCAGTTGCGGTTCATGCACGACCGCACGCGCGATAGCGACGCGCTGTTGTTCGCCGCCGGAGATCTCTTCCGGAAAACGGTCGGCGCAGGCGCCGAGACCAAGCTCCTGAAGTAGCGCGAGGCTGCGGCGCCGCGCCTCTTTCGCAACCACCGCGTTCAGGGCCAACGGTAGCTCCACGTTCTCGGCCACGGTGAGCGTCGGTAACAGGTTGAAGAACTGGAATACGAAACCCAGGTCGCGACGCCGCCACGCTGCGCGCTCGGCTTCCGAGTACGCGCCGAGATCCGCGCCACCCACCCGAACACTGCCGGCATCGGCGGGTTCGAGGCCGCCAATCAGGCGCAGGAGCGTCGACTTACCGGAACCGCTGCGGCCAACGACCGCGACCCGCGCTCCGCGTTCGATCGCGAGTGAGGCGTGGTCGAGCACGGGCTGCGCGCCATACGCTTTCGAGACTTCGCGAACCTCGATCCATGCTGGGGTAGTCATTAGTGTCGAAATCGTACGTGGTTCACTCGCGAGACGAGCGCCATGAGAGATTCGGCCTCAATTATGTCAAAGGTGCCCTTAAGATATCTGTAACGGAGGCCGACTCTGGGCCGTGCGCGGTGATGCGCCGCAATTGACGCGGGCGCACTGCGGCAACTCGGTCCATATCGCGGAGGGGTGTGCGTCTTGCTAACGCCGGAACTTAGAAAAAGAATCGAAAGCTGCAACAATTTGCCGAGTCCTCCGGGGGTCGCGACCAAGATCATACGGCTCGCAAACGATCCCGAAGCCGACATGGCCCGAATCGCTGAAGTATTGGCACTCGATCCTGCCATCACCGCCAAGATTCTACGAATCGCCAACTCCCCGATGTACGCGCGTCAACGCAAGACCGAGAACCTGCGGCAGGCGCTCATGGTCGTCGGTCTCAACGCAACGATTTCACTCGCGCTCTCGTTCTCGTTACTGAAATCTTGGGGCAAAGAAAACGGCACGGGCGGCCTCGACTACCCGCTGTATTGGCGCAGGGCGCTGCTGTCGGCCACTGCCAGTCACGTGCTTGCGCGCGTGATCGCGGTCAAAGACGCCGAAGAGCTGTTCCTCGCATGTCTGATCCAGGACATCGGCATGATGGCGCTCGATCGTGCGGTGCCGGAGCTGTACGGCACTCTTGGGCCAAGCCAGGTGCGGCAAGCGACGGTCATCAAGTGCGAACAGGAAGAACTCGGCGTCGATCACGCCGCCGTGAGCGGCTGGCTGCTCGATCGGTGGCAGTTTCCCGACCGTACCCAGCAGGTGGTGGCAGCAAGCCATGACCCCGAGAGCGTGCCGAAGCAAAGCCCGAACGGCATCTTCACGCGGTGTGTAGCACTCGCGAGCGCGATCGCCGAGGCATTCCTGGATACCACCGGTGATCGCGGTTTCGTGGAACTGGCCGAGCGCGCCGAGCGTTATTTCGACATCGACAAGGAAGGCCTGGGCGAGCTCCTCGCCGAGATCCGGAACATGATCCCGGACGCCGAGAGCATCTTCGAGACAGAGATCCTGTCGACGGCGCACTCCGACGAAATTCTCGACGAAGCGCGCGACGCGTTGATGCTGCGCAACCTGCAGGCGCTGCAAGCGGTCGACAGTCTGAAGAGCACCACGGAGTCGCTGGAGCAACGCACGAAGCGGCTCGAAGAATCGAACAAGCGCGATCCGCTGACGAACCTGTTCAATCGTGCCTATCTCGACGAATTCATGCGCGACGCGTTCAGCGCCAGCGAGGCGCACAACACGCCGCTGAGCGTCGCCTTCGCGGATCTCGACAAATTCAAGTCAGTGAACGACACCTATGGCCATGCCATGGGCGATCAGATTCTCGTGACCACGGCGAACATCTTGCGGGCCAACGTGCGTGCCGCCGACGTCGTCGCCCGCTATGGCGGCGAAGAGTTCATCCTCGTGTTCCCGAACACGGAGTATCCGCTGCTGAAGACGATCTGCGAGCGGATCGTGCGCGCGTTCCGCGAGGCACGCCACGATGTGGGCACGCGGCGTGACTTGAACGTCACGATCTCGATCGGCATGGCCACGCACAACGACGGCCGCAAGTTCCGCAGCGTCGAAGAACTGTTGAAGGCGGCGGACAAGGCGCTGTATACCGCGAAGTTGCAGGGCCGAAATCGCAGCGTTCCGTTCGATCTCGTAGCGAACAGCCAGCTCGCTTACATGTAGTTGCGTTCGGCGCCACGCGGCACCGCGCCGCGTGTGTCCGCCGGGATCACGTCCCACGCCCTTGCGCGCGCTGTGCGCAGCAACTGCCGATCCGGCCGCACGGCCACCGGCGAACCTACCGCTTCGAGCAATTTCAGGTCGTGGGCGGAGTCGGCATACGCAGCGGCAAGCCCCAGATCCATGCCAAATCGTGCGGCGAGCTCCGTGGCCGACTCCAACTTCTGGGCGCCGAACGGATGCACCACGGGCGGCTGCGCCAGATAATGGCCATCCCGTTCGGCGCAGGCTGTCGCGTGCACGTAGTGCACGCCGAGATGCTCCGCGATGGCGCGCGCGATCGGTTCGAGCGTGCCGGATAACAGCACGACCGTATCGCCGGCCCGCAGGTGCTGTTGCAGCCGCTGAATCGCTGGTTCGTAGAGCCCCGGCAGGACCTCGCGCGCGACGAAGTCCTTCGCCAGCGCCTCGACGTCGGCCGTCCTGAGTCCAACCAGATAGCCTTTGTTCTTTTTCGCGACGTGAACGCCGTAGCGGGGCAGGAACCGCGCGAGGAACCACGCGCCGGCCAGGATCTGCCGCGGCCCTTGGCGGCCCCGCGCGAACAGATAACGCCAGAAACGCCGCTCCGTGCTGCCGCGGACGAGGGTGCCATCGATGTCGAAAATCGCAAGCGTCATTGCTGCTTGCCCGGGCGTCTCAAGCTGTCGTCCTTCTGCGAATAGAGGAATTCGGCGACGACGGGGACACCTCGCGCCACACAAAACAGCACGGCCAAGTAGACCAACGAGTACGTGAACACCGTCAGTGCACCACCCACGTAGCTCCAGAGCTCGGGCAAGTACTGCGGGAACGGCCGCTGCAGCGCAAGCAGTGCGAACGCCGATGCTTTGACCACGGCGTACAGAACGCGCACGAACTTGCCGGCCACGATGAACCTGCCGAACCGCGACCGCATCAACGCGAACGGCGCCATTGCATGGGCCACGGCGTTGGTGGAACGAATCGTGTCGACGATCACGCCGCGCCAGATGAACACGAGTGGCACCCACGCACTCACAAGGTCCGTGTCGGCGGCTACGACCCACAGCGTGAGCTCGACGATCCGATCGCCGGCGATGTCGAACAAGGCGCCGAACAGAGTGGTTTCGTTCCGCTTGCGCGCGAGGTAGCCATCCAGTCCGTCGCTCACGAAGATCAGGATGATCAGGAAGAAGTTCGCGAACTGCCAAGGTGTCGGCTGCACGTACGAAAGCGCCACGACCACCAGAAGTAGTAGCAGTCGGCTTAGGGTGACCAGGTTGGCCATGCCCCGATTATACGGGGCTGTCTCCCGCGCGACGGCGTGTAGACTGGAGCCCGCAGCCCACGCGTAAGGTGCGCCATGAGGTTCTACGACTACCGTTCCGCGCCGAGCCCGCGGAAAGTCCGCCTTTTTATCGCAGAGAAGGGCCTCGACGTGCCCACCGTCGAAGTGGATTTGCGGGCACGCGCGCATCAGGACCCCTCGTTCCTCGCGAAGAACGCCGGCGCCACCGTGCCCGTGCTCGAGCTCGACGACGGCACGTGCCTCACCGAGAGCCTTGCGATCTGTCACTACTTAGAGCAGCAACAACCAGAGCCGAATCTGATGGGCAACAGCGCCCGAGAGCAGGCTCACGTGCTGATGTGGAATGACATTCTGACGCTCGAGGGTTACCTGCCGTTGCAGGAGTCGCTGCGCAACAGCCACGAGGCGTTCAAAGGGCGCGCGTTGCCGGGGCCCGTGGCGTGGGAGCAGATTCCCGCGCTCGCCGAACGCGGCCGGCGCCGCGCCGTGGTCTTCTTCGACAAGCTCGAGACGCGCCTCCGCGAAAGCGAATTCGTGGCCGGTGAGCGTTTCACGTATGCGGACATCGTCGCGTTCGTGTATCTCGGCTTCGCGCCGCGCGCTACGGACACGAATCCGATCGACGGTCGGCGGGCGTTAAAGCAGTGGAGCGAGGCCATCGCCGCCCGTCCAGCGATTGAGCGCGCGGGCTAGCTCTGCGCCTGCGCCGCGTCGACGCCGGGCGACCGCCACGGCACGATCACGGGCTCGCCCTCGTGCTGCGTGACGAACGGCTCGACATGGTAATACCGCCGCACGTTCTCCGCGCTCAAGGCTGCTGCCGGGGTGCCGTCCTCGACGACGCGGCCGTCGTTCATCAGCAGCACACGGCCGCAGAAGCGCGCGGCTAGCGTCAGATCGTGCAGCACGGCCACGACGAGCGCCGGCGCGCCTCCCGTTGCGCCGCGTGCATAGCGCGCAAGCACGCCCATGATCTCGAGCTGGTGATAGGGATCGAGCATCGCGATCGGCTCGTCGACGAGCAGCACGGGCGCACGCACGGCCAAAGCGCGAGCAAGCAGGACGCGAGCCCGTTCGCCGATTGAGAGTGCCGCGACGCTGCGCTCCGCAAACCCCATCGTCGCAGTCTGCGCGAGCGCCCACTCGACGGCCTCCCGATCGCCTGCAGTCGGCGCCACGCCGTAGCGGCCGTGCGCGAGCCGACCGAGCGTTACAACGTCGCGTGCGCTGAGCGGCCAATGCACAGTCGATGCCTGCGCGAGGTAAGCGATGGCGCGCGCGCGGTCGCGCGCAGCGAGGGCCGCAAGGGCGCGGCCTTGCCACGTGATCGTGCCGGTGTGTGAAGCGAGGCCGGCGAGCGCTTTCAACAGGCTGCTTTTGCCGGCGCCGTTCGGGCCCACGAGCGCGATGAAACCGCTAGGCCCGAGCGTGAGCGAAGTCGCGTGCACCGCGCAACGCGCGCCGTAGCGAACTTCGACTGCGTCGGTCACGAGCGCCATCGTCATCGCCTCAATTCGCCGCGGCGTTTCGCGACGAGATCACGAGCCGCAGGAAGAACGGCGCACCAAGCAACGCCGTCACGACGCCGAGCTTGAGCTCCGGCCCCGGCGGCATCAGCCGGATCGCGCTGTCTGCGAGCGTGGCGAGCAACGCGCCGCCCAAGAAGCTCGGCAGTAGCAGCCGACTCGGGTGGTGGCCGACCCACGGCCGCAGCAAATGCGGCACGACGAGGCCGACGAAGCCGACGACCCCCGTCACGGCCACCGCGCCGCCGACCGCGAGCGCCGTGCCCGTCACGACGAGCCACTGCGTGCGGCCTGGATTGAACCCCAAGCTTGCGGCCGTTTCCTCGCCGAGCGTGAGCGCGTCGAGCCCGCGGGCCGCGGCGATCACGAGCAGCCAGCCCGGAATCATCAGCGGCAACGCAAGCCACACGTGCACGAGGCTGCGGTCGGCAAGCGAGCCGAGCATCCAGAACAGGATCTCGAGCGCGGCGTACGGGCTCGGCGCGAAGTTCAGCACGAGCGATGTCAGCGCGGCGGTGAACGCGTTGATCGCAATGCCCGCGAGCACCACGGTCAAGATGTCGCTGGTCTTGCCGGCCAGCGCGTACAACAATGCAAGTGAGAGTAAGGAACCCGCGACGGCGCCGAGTGGCAGCAGCAGCGACTCGCCGCCCGCAAGCCCAAAGTAGAACACCAGCACGGCGCCGAGTGCCGCGCCGCTCGAGGCGCCGAGCAGGCCGGGCTCGGCGAGCGGGTTGCGCAGCAAGCCCTGGAGAGCCGCGCCGCAGAGGCCGAGGGTTCCGCCGACGAGCAGCGCGAGCAACGTGCGCGGCAGCCTGATCTCGCGCAGGATCACGTCGCCGATCTCGGGCCCGCCGAAGCCGAGCGTGGGTCCCCCGCTGCTGCGGCCGAGCAGCAACGAAATCACGGCGGCCGCCAACACGAGTAGTCCCAACACGGTACAGAGCCGCCACTGACGGCCGGCGCCTACTACGGCGCTCATCGCGCGGCCGCGCTCTGCAGCAGTGCGGCGGAATCGAGACTTTGCGGCAGGCCGCACGACCAGTATGCCGCGGGGATCGTCGTCGTGGGACGCTCTGTCCGCAGCCGCGTCAGCGCGGGATGCTCGAGCACCATGTTCGCGAGCGACGGTTGCGCGAGCCGGTAGCCGGTGAGCACGAGCAGCTCCGGCGCGCTGCGGAGCAGCGTCTCCATGGACAAGCTGCCCCAGCGGTCGAGCCCCTGTTCGGCCGCGACGTTGCGCAGGCCGGCGAGCGTCATCAGCTCGTCGGCCAGAGAATGTTTGCCGACCGTGAAGCCGCCGGGCCGCACGACCACGGTCGCTGGTGCGCGCGCGGGGCGGTGTGCGTCGAGTTCGCGCGACTCCGCGCGGATCGTGGCGACGAGCTGTTCGCCGCGCTCGGGATGACCTACCGCGCCGGCGACCTTTCGCAGATTGTTCTCGATCTCGGCGACCGTGTCTTCCGGGATCAGCGCGACGACGCGATACCCGAGTCGAATCAGCAGCGCACGCGTGAACGAGTTCGTGTACGCGCCGGCGATGACGACGTCCGGGTGAAACCGCAGCAGCTCCTCGGCCGTGCCGTAGTTCAGCGGGTGTCGCGACGCTGCGGTCGCGAACAGCGATTCTTCGGGGTCGGCTGAGAGCCAGCTCACCGTCAGTATCTGTTCCGGGTCTGCAAGTGCGAGCACGAGCTGATCGGCGCATAGATTGATCGACGCGACGGCGGGCTGCGCCGCGTGTGCGGCGTGGCTACCCAACGCGAGCGCGCAGAAGCTCGCCGCGAACACGCGTGCGTGTGCGCGCAATGACGCGTTACGGTTCGATCGTCGCGGCTGTCGTGGCATGTCGCGGCTCCCAGCGTGTCGCCCAGGCCGCGATGCAAATACATGCGGCTTGGGCTCGTTGTCCGAGCGTCGCCACGACGGAATTCCGCCCCGCGCGCTTTCCCGGCACACGGTAGGACGACATAGGCGGCAGGTCTCCTGGCTCGCGGCTTGAAGCGGTTTTGCGCGCCTTCCCGAGTTGCCTCAGTGGCCTAAAGCGCAAAACCTCGCCGCTCACAGTTGCGGGAACAGTCGCAGTTTCTACTGCGTTCCCTCTTAGCCCTTTTGGGGCACCGCCTGCGGCAACCTTAGCACGGCGTGGCGTGCGACAATGCGCGCGCCTTTTCGGGCGCGCTCACCGCGCGCGGAGGACCTGGCTCTGATCCGCTACCGTGTTCGTCTCGCCGACCTCGATCGGCACCACTTCGAAGTCGAGTGCCGCATCGACGACCCCGCGGCCGAGCAGCGGTTCTCCCTGCCGGCGTGGATTCCCGGCAGCTATCTGTTACGCGATTTCGCCCGCCACGTCGTGCGCGTCGAGGCTCGCAGCGGCCGCGACCCGCTGCCAGTCGAAAAAGTCAGCTCGGGCGCGTGGGCCGTACGTGGCGCCGGGCGCACGTTGACGTTCACGATCTTGGTCTACGCGCTCGATCAATCGGTGCGTGGCGCTTGGCTCGATCGCCAGCGCGGGTACTTCAATGGTCCGTGTCTGTTCCTGCTGCCCGAGGGTCGCGACACCGAGGCGATCGAGCTCACGATCGAGCCGCCGCCGCACTCGCTGTGTGAGGACTGGCGCGTGGCCACGGCGCTCACGCATGGAACTCTCGATGAGAACGGCTTTGGTTCCTACACCGCGGCGGACTACGACGAGCTCCTCGACCATCCGGTCGAAATCGGCGAATTCGAGAGCGTCGAATTCATCGCGGCCGGCGTGCCGCATCACCTCGTCGTCGCCGGCCGCTTCGAGTCCGATCTGGAGCGCGTCGCGGCGGATCTCGCGCAGATCTGCGCGGCGCAGATCGAGTTTTTTGGGAGGCCGGCGCCCTTCGATCGCTACTGGTTCCTGTGTCTCGCGGTCGGCGAGGGTTACGGCGGCCTCGAGCACCGCGCGTCGACGAGCTTGATATTCGATCGCGACGAATTGCCGAAGCCCGGCGAGCAGGGCCAGCCGCGCGACTATCAGCGCTTCCTCGCGCTCGCGAGTCACGAGTACTTCCACACCTGGCACGTGAAACGCACCAAGCCGGCCGCGTTCATGCCGTACCGCCTCGATCAACGCAACCACACGCGCTTGCTCTGGGTGTTCGAGGGCATCACGAGCTACTACCAAGACCTGCTCTTGATGCGCAGCGGCGTGCTCAGTGTCGCAGCGCTGTTGCAGCGCTTCGGCGAGCTCTTCACGCGCGTGTATCGCATGCCGGGCCGCCTCAAGCAGAGCCTAGCGGAATCGAGCTTCGACGCGTGGGACATTCTGTACCGGCCGGAGCCGAATCACCCGAACGCGAGCATCAGCTACTACACGAAGGGCGCGCTCGTCGCGCTTGCGCTCGATCTCACGCTGCGCGTCGAAACGGCTGGGCGCACGTCGCTCGACGACGTCATGCGCGCTCTGTGGCAGCGCTACGGCGCGCGCGGCGTCGGCGTGCCGGAGGACGGCTTCGAACAACTCGCCGCGGAAGTCAGCGGCTTGAATCTTGTGCCGTTCTTCGACGCCGCCATCCGCGGCACGGAAGACCTGCCGCTCGCCGAATTGCTCGCGAAGTTCGGCGTGACACTCGCGCTGCGCGCATCCGCCGGCGCCGACGATTCCGGCGGCACGCCGCGCGCCGCCAACGGCGAGGTGCTGGCACTCGGCGCGGGCTTTCGCGCGCGCGAAGGCGGTGTCGAGCTCACCACCGTCCTCGAGGGCGGCTCCGCTCAACGCGCAGGCCTGCACCCGGGCGACGTGCTCGTCGCGCTCGATCGTCTGCGCGTCAATGAGCGCAATCTGCGCCGCCGGCTTGCGCGGTTCGAGGCCGGTGAACGCGTCACGGCCACGGCATTCCGCGGCGATGAGCTGGTCGAGGTGGGGCTCGTGCTGAAGGCGGCGCCGCTCGACACCTGTTATCTCGTCCCGCAGGAGAAAGTCGACGCGGAAACCGCGAAACGCCGCGACGCGTGGCTGAAGCCGGTAGCTACGCCGTAACATGAGCGTCGTCTAGGCGCGAGAGCACGCCCTGCATGTTGGAGCTGGGTCTTAAATTCACGCTCGCGTACCTGCTGGGTGGGGTGCTCGGCAGCCTCGTGGTGGGGCATTTCCGCGGCGTCGATATCCGCAAGGTCGGTAGCGGCAATCCGGGCGGCACGAACGCGCTGCGCACGCAGGGCAAGTTGTTCGCGCTGCTCGTCATGATCATTGATGTCGGCAAAGGAATTCTCGCGGCCGCGCTGCTTCCGCCGCTCGTGCTGCCGCTCGTGGGCCTTGATCCCGTAGTCGAGCGCTCGACCATTCTGTACGCCGTGGCGTTGGGCGCGATCGTAGGACACGTGTTCCCGGTGTGGTTTCGCTTTCGAGGCGGCAAAGGCGGCGCCACGGCGGCGGGGCTCCTGTTGTACCTCGCGCCGGTGGCGGGAGCTGTCATGCTCGGCGCGTGGTTGTTGATCGTGCTGCTTACGGGGTTCGTAGGTCTCGCGACGGTTGGCGCCGCGCTCGTCGCCCTCGTGTTCATCGGCGTCACGGCGCTGCCGGAGCAGGTCGGCCTGTTTGTGTTCGCGTGCCTCACCGGCGCACTCGTAATCTACGCCCACCGCGGCAATATCCAGCGCATGCTGAACGGCACCGAGTCGCGATTTTCGCGTCCGGTCGTGAGCCGTTTGTTCGGCGGCAAGTGAGCGCAGGTGGACGCGGAACAGCTACTCACTGCACTGGCCGACGGGAAGCCGCACTCGGGTGAGGATCTCGCGCGCACCTTCGGTGTGACGCGCGCCGCCGTGTGGAAGCACATTCCGAAGCTCGCCGACTGGGGACTCGCGGTGGACGCAGTGCCCGGTGTCGGCTACCGCCTGCGGCGCGGCATCGACTTGCTCGACGCGGGTGCGTTGCGCTCGGCGCTCGCGCCGAAAGTCGCGGCGCGCGTCGCAACACTCGACGTCTTCACTGAGCTCGAATCTACAAATCGCCACTTGTTGGCAGAGCCGCCGCCGTCGCCCGGCATGCTGCGTGTGTGCATCGCCGAATATCAGACGGCCGGCCGCGGCCGGCGCGGCCGCCGCTGGAGCACGCCGCTCGGCGCCGGCATGTGTCTCTCCGTCGCGTGGCAGTTCCCGGCTGCACCGGCAGAGCTCTCGGCGCTGACGCTCGCGGTCGGCGTGGTCGTGCGGCGCGTGCTCGCGCGCGTGGCGGGTGTCGAAATCGGGCTGAAATGGCCGAACGACCTCGTGTGGGACGAGCGCAAACTCGGCGGCATCCTGCTCGAGCTCACGGCCGAAGGGCAGGGTGGTTGCCACGTCGTGGCCGGCATCGGCCTCAACGTGGCGTTGCCTGCGGAGCTACTGCCGTCACTTTCGGACTGGCCGCGCGGCGCCGTCGATCTCGCAACCGCATGCGCGCAGCGCGGGGCGCCACCACCGCCGCGCGCGGCGCTCGCGATCGGGCTCATTGAAGAGCTCACGGAATTGTTCGCGAGCTACGCGGAGACGGGGTTTCGCTCGTATCGCGACGATTGGCGCTCGGCAGACTATCTGCGGGGCCGCGCAGTGAAGCTCGACGAAGCGGCCGGCCACGTCACGGGCACGGCGCTCGGCATCGAAGCCGACGGCGCGTTGCTGATAGAGACTTCGCTGGGCGCGCGCCGGCGTGTAGTCGCCGGCGACGTCAGCGTGCGGAGCGCCTGATGCAAGCTCTCGTCGACATCGGGAATACGCGCATTAAGTGGGCGCTGTACGACGGCAAACGGCTCGGTCAGCACGGCAATGCCGTGCATCGCGACGTTCGCGACGCGGCGTTGCAAACGTTTGCGCGCACGTTACCCAGCGAAGTCACGCGGCTGGTCGTCGCGAATGTCGCCGGTGATGCGATGGCGCAGGGCCTGCGCGCGGCCATTGGCAGCCGCGCCGAAATCGAATTCGTCGCCACGAGCGCGGAACGTTTCGGCGTGCGTTGCGCGTACGCAGAGCCAGAGCGGCTCGGCGTCGACCGGTGGTTGGCCGTGCTTGCGGCGTACCGCAGCGCGGCTGGAGCCGCGTGCGTGATCCAGGCGGGCACGGCCGTGACGTTCGACGCCGTGGCCGCCGACGGCGCGCACCTCGGCGGCTTGATTCTGCCCAGCGCGCGCCTGCTCGCGGCCGCACTCGATCGCAATACGAGCAACATCGGCGCGACACCGGCGCCGGGCGCGGCGCCGAAGGGGCTGGATCTGCTCGGTCGCGACACCGCCACTGCAGTAGGTCACGGCGCCATGCTGGCGATCGCGGCGGCGCTCGATCGCGCCGTGAACGCGGTGCTCACGGCCACCGGTACTGCGCCGCGCGTGTACCTCACGGGCGGCGACGCCGTCGAGCTCAGCTCCTGGCTGGAAACGCAGGTGCAAGCGCGTGCAGACTTGGTGCTCGAAGGGCTCGCGTTGTTCGCCGCCGAGCACGCGTCGCTGGCAAAGAAAGGCCGTTGATGCGCAATGTATTCCTCATACTGGTGCTCGCGAATCTGGGGTTCGCCGCGTGGCACACGTGGGTTGCCCCGCTCACTCCGGTGCTGCACGCGGCGGATTCGACTTTGCCGAGCATCACGCTCGTGAGCGAAGTGCCGGTGGACCTGCACAGCGCTGGCAGCGTCAACGACGCGCAACTGCAACCCGCCGCCCCCACGCCCGCCGCACAAACGCCGAAGACGTCGACGCCGGTGGCCGCCGCCTTGCCGGCGCCACCGCCCGCACCGGTCGTAGTCACGCCGCAGGTCAAGGAAACCGTAGTAGCGGTGGCGCCGAGTAGTGGCGAGGGTGCGGGCCGCTGCACGACGATCGGTCCGTTCCGCGAGCTGTCGCAGGCCGCGACCGCAGCCTCAACTCTGCGCATGAGCGGCTTCGACCCACAGCAGCGCGTAGCTGAGGGCGACATCTGGATCGGTTACTGGGTCTACATCCAGGCGATTCCCTCGGTGGACGAAGCGAACAAAATTCTCGCGAAGGTTCGTGAGAGCGGCATCGCCGATTCGTATGTGATCCCGAACAGCGACAGCGGCAACCTCGTGTCGCTCGGAGTGTTCAGCGAGATCAGCGGCGTGAGCCGGCGGCGCGACGAAGTGCGTGCGCTCGGGTTCGAGCCGCACGTCGTCGATCGCACGCGCCGTGCTACGGTGTACTGGGTCGAAGTGATGTTGCGCGCCGACCAGACTATCGACTTCGAAAGCCTGCAGCCGCCGGGCCGCATCATGCGGCTCGAGCAGCGGGCGTGCGGTTCAGGCTAGCGACACAGATTTCTTGAGGTGGGAGCAGTTTGGCGTGGCCAAACGCTTTCGGTTATGGTGGTCGCGTTCCGAGGGGACCATCAGGAGCCATGACATGAGATTCGCAAAACAAACCGCGTGGACACTCGCATTCTGCGTATTCGGTGCCGCACTCGGCACCGTGGCGCAAGCACAGGATGAGCAGGCCACGCGCATGAAAACCGCGCTAGCATCGCCGGCCCGTCCGCAAGCGGACAAGGATCGCGACGCGGCCCGTAAGCCGATCGAGACCGTGCAGTTTCTCGGCATCAAGACCGGCCAGAGCGTCATCGACGTGATCTCGTTCGGTGGTTGGTTCACCGAGGTGCTGTCGGCGGCCGTCGGCCCCAAGGGCAAGGTCTACGGACAAAATCCCGAGTTCTTCACCTCGCGCGAAGGCTTCGCGGCCACGGAAAAGGCGAAGGATGATCGGCTCGGTAACGTCATGGCGGTGCACGGCGAACTCGCCGCTGCCGGCGTCAAGAACGCGGACGCGGCCATCACTGCGCTGAACCTGCACGACATCTACAACATGGGCGGTGAAGCCGGCGCCGTGGCGTTCGCGAAAGGCGTGTTCGACGCGCTGAAGCCGGGCGGCGTGTTCGGCGTGATCGATCACGTGGGTATCGCGGGCCAGGACAACAAGGCCTTCCACCGCATCCAGATCGAAAACGCGCGGGACGTGCTGACGAAGGCCGGTTTCAAGATCGAAGCCGAGTCGAAGATCCTGGCGAATCCGGCCGACGATCACACGAAGCCTGTGCGCGACCCGTCCGTCGCGGGCCACACCGATCAGTTCATCATCAAGGCGCGCAAGCCCGGCTGATCTCTCTTCGATTGTTGAGTTGCGGGGCCGGCAATGCCGGCCCCGCTCGTTTTGGGGGGTGGTTCTACGCAAGCGTGGAACCGCGGCGGGATATAATGCGCCCGTCACTTTCGGGCGAGCCGGCTTAGCACAGTTGGTAGTGCACCTGATTTGTAATCAGGGGGTCGGGGGTTCGAGTCCCTCAGCCGGCACCATCCGCCTCCGCAGCAGCGTGCCGATGAAGCGGCCCGCCTAATCCTCGTCGCGGCGGCCGGCTCGTTTTCTGCGTTGCGCTTTGTTGAACATTGCGGCGCCGATTCCGCCCCAACGGCGGTTCTCCGTGCGTCGGTCCGAGAGTTTCTGAAAGCTGCATTCGCAGCGCACATTCGCGCAACCCGCGAGCGGCAATGCGGGGGCTTTGTTCGCCAGGAAGCGTTGCCCGTCGAGCGCGCGAGCCTCACGACATGCCCCACTGCCGCGACGAATCTCCACGGCCGCAAACCGCTCCGCCGCACGCGCGGTGCGCAGCGGGACATTCGCAGCGAGACGCACGCGTCTCCACCACCAAAAGCCGGCAGCGGCTGCGAGGAGCGCGATCGAGATCACGATTTCAATCAGAGTCTCTCTCCGTCGGTGATAGGTTTCGTGGCGCTCAGAGTCATGCCGCCATACTAGGTTGCGGCCTAACGACCAATGCGTGACCCTTCTCACGATTGAGCCGCCACGGTAGACGACATAGCCCTATTGGCCTGTGCATGAGTCTCGCGGACGCGGGCGTTGTGCGCCAGTCCGCTTTTTCGTCTACGTGCGATAGCCAACGGACGACAGAAAACCCGTTGCGCAAGATCTCCACCCCGCAAGTGGAGGGACATCATGGCAAAGGGACGCGCGCCGAAAACCAAGCTCTCGAGAAAATCCTCTTCGCCGCCGACCAAACCATGGGCGTCGTCCACCGTCAGTGGGCCGTCGCGCGATCGCAAGAACAAGAATTCGCGGGGCAGCCCCGCTGCCACGCAGCGTGCGGCCACCGAAGCGCTTGCGGAGGCGTTTCCGCTCAATGTGGCGAAGCCGAGCGAGTACGGTAAAGCGTCGGCGGCGCCGATGCGAGGGCAAGCGGCCAAGCCGCCGCACGCCTCTGCAGGAGCCAGCACGCTCTCCGAGGACAACGAATCCGACAAGGTCGGCGCACCGCCAAAGCCCGGATCCAATCCGGGAGCTGGCCCGCTCGATCGCGTGCGTGTGGATTCGAGCGGCCGGGCGCTGACGACCAATCAGGGAGTGACGATCGGGGACAACCAGAACTCCCTGAAGGCGGGGCTGCGTGGCCCGACGCTGCTCGAGGACTTCATCCTTCGCGAGAAGATCACGCACTTCGATCACGAACGCATTCCCGAGCGCATCGTGCACGCGCGGGGCTCGGCAGCGCACGGATACTTCGAGTGCTACCGGCCGTTGGCCGACCTCACGCGTGCGTCGTTATTTGCAGAGGCGGGCAAACGCACGCCGGTGTTCGTCAGGTTTTCGACCGTGGCGGGCGAGCGCGGCTCGACCGATACCGCGCGCGACGTGCGCGGTTTTGCCGTCAAGTTCTACACCGACGAAGGCAATTGGGATCTCGTCGGCAACAACATACCGGTGTTCTTTATCCAGGACGCGATGAAATTCCCGGACCTCATTCATGCGGTGAAACCGGAGCCGCACCATGCGATGCCGCAGGCCGCTTCCGCACATGACACGTTCTGGGACTTCGTGTCTCTGATGCCCGAATCGACGCACATGCTGATGTGGATCATGTCAGACCGCGCCATCCCGCGCAGTCTGCGCATGATGCAGGGATTTGGCGTCCACACCTTCAGGTTCGTCACGGCCGAAGGAGAATCGCAGTTCGTCAAATTTCACTGGTCGCCGAAGGAGGGCACGCACTCGCTCGTATGGGACGAGGCCGTGAAGATCTCCGGCGCCGATTCGGATTTTCATCGGCGCGATTTGTGGGAAGCCATCGAGAGCGGTGCTTACCCCGAGTGGGAGCTGGCCGTGCAAGTATTCAGTGAACGCGACGCCGAGCGTTTTAGTTTCGACGTGCTCGACGCAACGAAGCTGATTCCGGAGGAGCTCGTACCGTTGACGCCCGTTGGTCGAATGGTGCTGAACCGCAATCCGGACAACTTCTTCGCAGAGACGGAACAGGTAGCGTTCTGCACGGCGCACATCGTGCCTGGTATCGACTTCAGCAACGATCCACTGCTCGCGGGTCGGATTCATTCGTACGTCGACACGCAGATCTCGCGGCTCGGCGGCCCCAACTTCCATGAAATCCCCATCAACGCGCCGGTGGCGCAGGTGCACAACAACCAGCGCGACGGAATGCACCGCCAGGCCATTGCACGCGGCCGAGTGGCGTACGAGCCGAATTCTTTGGGCGGCGGGTGCCCGTATCAGGCGGGGACCATGGGGTTCATGTCGTTTCCTCAGGAAATCGAGGACCACAAGGTTCGCGGCAAGCCGGAGAAGTTCGCGGAACACTACCAGCAGGCAACTCTTTTCTGGAATAGCCAAACCGACACCGAGAAGAATCACATCGTCAACGCGTTCCGATTCGAGCTTACAAAAGTGCAAACCGTTGCGATTCGGCGGCGCATGGTTGCGGGCCTGTGCAACGTGGCGCCGGAGCTCGCGGAGCGGGTCGCGGATGGCTTGGGTCTGCCGCTGCCGGAGCCTCTCCCGAAGGTTTTGGCGCGGCCGCCACGACCCGAGGTCACCGCGTCTGCAGCGCTGTCCCTGTTCGCCCGTGCCGGCGAACAGGGGATCAGGACTCGCCACGTTGCGATCCTCGTTGCGAAGGGCGTCGACGGTAAATCGGCCACGAAGATACAGGCCGTGCTCGCGCAGCAAGGTGCGGTGGCGCGTTTCGTCGGGGCGACCCTCGGTCGCGTCGAGAGTGTCACCGGCGACCCGATCGAAGTGGAACAGTCGCTCGATACGGGGCCTTCCGTGCTCTATGACGCCGTCGTCCTGCCCGACGGCGAGAAGGCGGTGATGGCGTTGTCACAGCTAGGTCTCGCGCTGGAATTCTTGAAGGATCAGTATCGCCACTGCAAAACCATTCTCGCGCTCGGCTCTTCATCGAAGCTGTTGGAGAGCGCTGGTATCTCAGCGACATTGCCGGATGGCGGTGAGGATCCCGGAGTCGTACTGGCGAAGGCGCGCGATCTCAACGAGGCAGTCGATCGATTTGTAAAGGCGATGGTCCAGCACAGGCATTTCGCGCGCGAGACGGATCCGCCGCGCGTGTGATTTGACGCGTGGCCCTGACACGAAAGCGAAACCTGCGCACCGGTACGCCAGTGTGGTCGGCCTACCGCCATTCGACTCCGCCTAGCTCTCCGCTAAAACGCAGCGTTCGTGCCGACGTAGTGGTGGTCGGTGCCGGCATTACCGGCGCGTTGGTCGCGCAACGTATGTGCGAGCTAGGGCTACGGCCGCTGATTCTCGAGAGGCGTCGCGGCGCCTTACTCGGCTCGACCGCCGCCAGCACCGCCTTGCTGCAATTCGAGCTCGACACGCCGCTCGTGCATCTGGCGCGCAAGATCGGCAAGCGCGCCGCTGGGCGTGTGTGGCAGTGCTCGCACTGGGCCGTCAACGAGCTGCGTACGCAGGTTCGTCGTCTCGACGTTCAGGCGCGATTGGAGACGCGTCCGTCGTTGTATCTCGCGGGCGATCTGCTGAACGCTGCCGGCCTACGACGCGAAGTGCTCGCACGCCAAAGGTTCGGTCTGCCGAGCGAATTCCTGGATCGAAGCGCATTGCGGCACCATTTCTCCGTTCATCGAGCGGCGGCGATACTGAGTCACGGGAATGCGGAGGCGGATCCCGTGGCGCTGAGCGCAGGGTTTTTGTGGCAGGCGCTTGGCGCCGGCGCTCGGCTCCACGCACCGCATGAAGTAACGGACCTGCACGCCCACGGGCGCTACGTCACGATCGCCACGGCCGAGGGAATCGAGATCCGCGCGCGCCATGTGGTGCTGTGCACGGGTTATGAGTTGCCGAAGATCGTACCGGCGGCCAAGCACGAGATTTTTTCGACGTGGGCCATCGCCACGGCTGCTCAGCCGGCCAAGGTGTGGCCGCAACGCGCATTGGTGTGGGAGGCGTCGGAGCCGTATCTGTATATGCGCGCAACCGCGGACGGTCGCGTGATTTGCGGCGGCGAGGACGAGGAGTTCGCCGACGACGAGCGCCGCGACGCCCTAATCCCCCGGAAAACTGCACGCCTGCAAACCAAGCTCGGCAGGCTATTTCCCCAGCTTGACGCTCGCGCAGCTTTTGCTTGGGCGGGCAGCTTTGGGTCAAGCACCTCCGGCACACCGAGTTTCGGACCGATTCCCGGCTATCCCCGCTGTTTCGCGGTGCTGGGCTACGGTGGCAACGGCATTACGTTTTCAATGCTGGCGGCGTCGATGATCGCCCGCGCTGTCCGAGGCCGGCCGCATGCCGACTCGAAGCTCTTCGCATTCGAGTGACGCGGCCGCGTAGCCCCCCTAGAATCTGCCCCGCGCCGTCATGCAAGGGGGGATCCCGATGTTGTTCGCGAATCCAATTCTTTCGCCGCGCTTCGCACGTGCGGCTCTATTGATCAGCATGCTCAGCGCATGCACGGCGACGAGCGCATTTGCCGCCGACGGCGCGATCCGCCAGTGGCAGCTCGTGAAGGCCGCAAAAGGCTACGACCTCGCTCTGAAGGAGGTCGCACAGCCCAAGCCCGCGGCCAATCAGGTGGCAGTGCGCGTGCACGCCGTGTCGCTGAACCGGCGCGACCTCCTGATGCGTGCGGGCAATTACGGCCTCGGCAGCGTGCAGGAAGGCGGCGTTCCAATCTCGGACGGCGCGGGCGAAGTCATCGCCGTGGGGCCCGGCGTCAAACGCTTCAAGGTGGGCGATCGCGTTGCGGGGATTTTCTTCGAGCGCTGGATCGACGGCGCGCGCACGGCCGATGCGCTTGCGAGCGCGCGCGGCGGCAACGCCGGCGGCATGTTATCGGAGGTCGTCGTCGGCGACGCCGAAGGTCTCGTGAAGATTCCCGCGCATCTCACGTACGAGGAAGCCGCGACGCTACCTTGCGTCGGCGTGACTGCGTGGGACGCGCTTTTCAAGCGCGGACGAATCGAGCCCGGCCAATTCGTGCTGCTCGAGGGTACGGGCGGCGTGTCGGTCATCGGCTTGCAGCTCGCGAAGGCGGCGGGCGCGAAACCGATCATCACGAGTTCGAGCGACGAGAAGCTGAAGCGCGCACGCGAGCTCGGTGCGTTTGGCACGGTCAACTACAAGGCGAATCCCGACTGGCAGAAGGAAGTACGCGCGCTCACGGGCGGCAGCGGCGTGAATCAGGTGCTCGAGGTCGGCGGCCAGGACACGCTGCCGAAAGCCCTACAGGCGCTCGCGTTCGACGGCAACATCGCGATGATCGGCGGCTTGTCGGGGTTTGCGAGCAGCGTGCCGGCCGGTCAGCTGCTTGGGCTCGGCGCACAGGTCACGGGCATCTACGTGGGTTCGCGCGCGGACTTCGAAGCGCTGAACGCTTTCATCACGAAGCACAAGATCAAGCCGGTCGTCGACCGCGTGTTCGAGTTCAAGGATGCCCCGGCCGCGTTTGCCGCGATGGAAGGAGGCGAGTTCTTCGGCAAGATCGTGATTCGCCTCTAACGATTGACGCCATGACTATGCCGCCGAATGACCCACCGCAGGCTCGGTAAGCAGACGCCAAGAAGCCGTAACGTATATGCTGCAGTCTGCTCGTGTTGCTTGCTGCAAACGGGGTATGCCATCCATGGCGAATCAGCGTCCCGTCTGGGCTCTTACAATGCGCGTCGCGCTCACCGCCGTTGCGCTGGCCTCATTCGCGCCCGCGGAGGCCGAAACCCCTCCAATGGATGGCGATCTCGCCGCTAGGATTTCGCCGCTACTCGAGCAGTACTCCCGCGACGGCGATTTTGATTTGCCGGGTGTGTCCACGGCAGACCTCGCGGCACTTGCCGCGGGCGATACGGTGTTCGACGCGTTTCGTGAGCCGAGCGCGAGGGCGGCCGGGCAGGTGGAGGTGATGGGCCTCGTCGGCTGGCGAATCGTCGCTGCGCCACGCCTGCTCGTTTGGCTTTCGATCCTCGGCGGAAGCGAAGAGTCGTCCGCCCGTCTGCATCACGCTGTGCTGGTCCAGCGGGCCGACGGTGCCTACGTCAGTTATCACCACATGGCATTGCCGTGGCCATTCAAAGATCGGCAATGGACCCTCCTGTGCGACAAGAATTTGAGCCTGGCGGAACACAGCCATGACGCCATCTGGGAGCATCGCTGGGATCTGCTGCCGCGTGACGAGGCACTCCTCAAACGAGCTTACGAGGAGGAGCTGGTCCCGGGACTCACTCAAGAGGTCGTCGACGAGTCCGTGTACCTCCGCGCGAATCGGGGTGCCTGGATTCTGTTCGACCTTGGTCCTAGCGGCACGCTCGTCGCCGCAACCATGGACATGGACTTCGGTGGGCACCTGCCGGCTGCGCTCGTTCGCTCGACTGCGAAGCATCAGCTCAAAACATTCCTGGAATCATTGAGCGCGTTGCGCGGGACGCACTACAACGGAACTCCCCTCGTTCATGACGGACGCGGCCTGCCCATCACACGCGAAGCAGCGGCCGCCTTGGGGGCTCAGCCTGCGCAGGCACGGCTAACGGGGGCCTCCGCCGGGGCGGCGCCGTGAGCAGGCGGATCCTCAACCGGCAGTGCGGGCCGCCGGGGCCAGTGCCTGCGGGCGCGTAAGCAGCAGCGCGAGCACGAAGTTCGACAGCACGCCGATCGTGATCGGCAAGCCTATCGCGCGCAGCACCGGCAGCTCCGAGATCGCGAGCAGCGCGAACACCATGAACGTCGACGCGGCGCTCACGAGGATCGCGTGCAGCGTGCGCGCTTGCTCCGCGGGGTCGTCTGCTGCGTGCTCGAAGAACAGCGCGTAGTCGAGGCCAAGGCCTGCCGCCAGAATCAGCGAGATCAGGTGGAAGAGGTTCAGCGATACGCCTGCGGCGTGCAGCGCGGCCACGATGATCAGTGTCGTGAGCGCCATCGGCGCGAGCACGCGCAGAACGCGCGCTCGCTCGCGCAGGGCGAATGCGACGATGCCGATCAACAGCAGGGCGCCCACGGCCAAGCTCGCGAGCATTCGCGTGCGCTGCTTCTCGACGAGGCTCGCGGATGCGTCGCGCAGATCGAGCAGAGTGACGGAGTCTGCGGTCGCGAGCGCGCGTAGCGCGGCCGCGTTCTTCACACCGCTGAACGTTACGAGCGCCGCATAGGAATCGCCACGGTCGAAGAGCAGCGCATCGAGCTGCGGCCCGAGCGGTGTCGCGCGCGCACTCTCGAGCGTTAGTGGTGGCAGCGTGCGCGCACGTTCGACGTCGGCCAGGAACGGCGCGAACGCGCCCGAGCGAAACGGCGTGCCAGTTTGCGCCGAATCGAGCGCAGCCCGCAGCGTCGCCGCATCGGGCAGCTCCGCGCGCCGCGCTGCCTGCGACGCCGCCGACGGCAGAAACCGCGCCGCGTGCATGTAGCTTGCGATCGCGCCGTCGGCGACGAGCCGTTGCAGCGACCCGTCGAGCGCTTCGAGCCGCGCGAGCGCCGTGTCTGCGCTCGGCGCTTCGACGACGAGCAGGTAACGCGTGTCCGCGGTGCCGAGCTGCTGGCGCAGCTCGCGATCGCGTTCGAGCAGGTTGCGCGGCACGGGCGTGAGCCCGCTCAAATCGTTTTCCCAGAACGGCTGACGTGGGACCAGCAGTGCGGCCACGCAGGCCGCGAGCACGATGGGCACGGCCCAGCGCGGCCGCGGCAGTCCCGCGACGGCATTCCACACGCGCCGCAGTAATGCCGAGCCGCCGAAATCGCGTCGGCCTTCGGCCATCAACGGCGGCACGAGGAACCGCGTGGTGAGCCCCGCCGCGGCGAGTCCTGCCACGGCGAAGCACGCGAGCTGCGCGAGCCCGGTCACGCCGCTGAACCAGAACGTGAGGTAGGCCACGCTCGTGCTCGCGACACCGGTGGCGAGCGTGGGCCACAGCTCCTTCGCGATGCGCGTGGGCGCAATGCCGGGCCGGCTATGACTCAGGAGATGAATCGGATAATCCTGCGCTACGCCGATCAGCGTGAAGCCGAACGCGAGCGTGATGCCGTGCACGGCGCCGAACACGGCGCTCACGGCCGCGAGCCCGGCGAGCCCCGCGCTCGCGAGCGGCAACGAGCTCAGAATGATGGCGCCGAAGCTGCGGTACGCCACGAGCAGCACGAGCAGCATGCCGACTGTCGCCGCGAGGGCGAGCAACTGGGTGGCCTCGCGCGTGCGCCCCTCCATGAGCACTGAGAACGCTCCCAGGCCGCTGGCGGTGAGCGTCACGCCGTTCGCGGCGGGGATCGACGCGAGGGTTCGCTGCAACGTATCGAGCGCCGCGCGCTCTTCGGTAGGGTCGAACGCGGCGGCGCGCGTTTCGGCGACGAGCAGCGCGCGCTCGCCTGCCGTGTCGAACCACACATCGAACTCGCGGCGCGGCTCGCGCGTCGGTTGCCACTCGCTGAGCACCGTGAGCAACGTGAGCGTCGGGTCGCGCGGCAACAGCGGCTCGAGCGCAAAGCCGCCGGGCGAGCCGAGATCCTGCGCTCGTGCTTCGAGCGCGGCGTGCAGCCGCGCGCGATCGAACGCGCGCGTGTCTTCGTTGCCGGAGAGCAGATACCGGTACGGCAGCAGGTCTTCCGGCAGCTGGTCGAGCGCCACGTCGCCGTTCGTGATGAAACGGAAATGCTCGTCGCCGCGCAACGTCTCGTTCAGCGTGCGCGATACCTCGCCCAACGTCTCGGGTGCGGCGCCTTCGAGCGTGATGACGAGTAACCGCGATGCCGGTCCTTCGCCGATGGCGTCGAGCAGCAGCCGTTGCGCGGCCGTCGCAGGCGCCGGCAGGAACAGCCGCAGATCGGAGGCCACGCGCAGATGACTGTCGACGAATGCGCCCGCACCGACGAGCACAGCCACCCACACGACGAGCAGGAGCAAGGCCCTGAAGCTGTATCTCATTCGGCCGCGCAGGTGCCGAGCAGAGCCGCGAGAGTGATCGTGGGCGGCAGCGGCTTCGCCGCAGCGCCGAGCAGCATGATGCTGGCGCCGTTCTGCGTGTCGCGAATCACGAAACAACGCGGCTCGCTGCCCGCGCCCGTCACTGTGATGCCGCTGAGCCGTTTCTGGATCTTGCCGTCAGTGGGCGCGAGATCGATGCGCCACGCGTCGTTCGGCGCGCTATTCGTCGTCACCTTGAAGTGCGCCGCGATCAAGGCGTCGTTGCCCGACAGGAGCCCGGTCATTCCGGTGAGCAGGCCGCGCAGCTCGGGTGCGCGATGCAGCGAGAAGGTGCGTGGCGCTTGGCCCGCGCGCTCGACGCGCACGGCTTCGCCGCGGATCGTCGTCGTTTCCTCGTACGGCTGCGTGACGTGACGATTCAAGCTCTCGGCGCCGTCGTAGCCGAGCTCGCCGCTCACGACGATCGGCATTTCGAGCAGCTGCGAGAAGCGCGCCTCGACGAACGGGACAGTCGAGGGCGACGGCCGTGCGAGACGCTTGATGATGTCGCTGCCGTCCGGAGCGCCAAGCGCCGCTGTTACCGGCACCGTCGCGGCTAGCACCGCCGCGTACCACGTTGAGGCCCAGCCTGCGCTGGTTTCCGCGCTCATGCCGGTGACGTAGTACGGGCGTCGGCCATTCGTTGTTCTGCGAACGAGGAGGGCACAGTATATAGTCGCCCCCGACCTTAGTCTCAGGATGGACGCGAAGCTCATGCCGGCCGGGCTAGACATTCTGCGGTGGGTGTTCTGGTCGCCGGAAACAGTGAGTCCCACGGAGTGGCGCGCCGCTGCTCCGACTCGGATCGACAAGGTTCCCGATCGCGACATCCCGGCATCACACCGGCGACGCATGAGCGCGTTGTCGAAGATGGCCGTGCAATGCGCGCTCGAGGCGACCGCGAACGAGCACGCGGACTTTCTCGTATTCTGTTCACAGCACGGCGAGCTTCCGCGCACGCGCGAGCTGCTCGGCAGCCTCGTCGCGGGCACCGAGCTGTCGCCGGCAGGGTTCAGTCAATCCGTTCACAACACGAGTGCGGGGCTCTACACGATCATCAAGGAGAGCCACGCGCCCTCTACATCCGTGGCGGCGGGTGCAGGTACGTTCGCATACGGCTGGCTCGAAGCGGAAACGTTTCTGGCTGCCAATTCGAGCAAGACAGTGCTGCTCGTGAGCTACGACGAGGTGCTGCCCGTCGAGTTCCGCTCCTACACGCAACATAAGCAGCGAACGTTTGCACTGGCGCTGCTGCTGCGCGTCGCGAGGCGGGGCGGGTTCACGCTCGAGCAGTCGCCGGCCGCGACCGAGGAGCCGCTACCGATCACGCCGTTGTTCATGGCGTGGGCCTTGTCGACCGACCCTCTACTGCGTGTGACGGCCGGCGGTCAGGGTTGGGAGTGGCGGCGACGCTGATTTCTTGCCTTGCGCCGAGAAGGGGTGCTAGCGTACGCGCCCGCGGCTTCTGGGCTCTTTATGAGCTGAGAAGCGCCGCAGCACGGCTCCATACGCAGGCTCTGCGGCGCGAGCTATCCATGGGGGTTCGACCGGATGCAAGAGCTGGAACGGGAGCTCAAACAGCTGCTCATCGATGTCCTGAATCTCGAGGACGTCAGCGTGGAGCAGATCGACAGCGAAGCACCGTTGTTCGGCGCAGGCCTCGGCCTCGACTCCATCGACGCGCTCGAACTCGGCGTTGCCGTTCGAAAACGTTACGACGTGAAGATCGACGCCGATTCGAGCACGACGCGCGAGCATTTCGGTTCCATCGCGAACCTGGCGCGATTCATCAGCGGTAGCATGAGCAGCGCTAGCGCATAGCGCCCTGCACGCTCCGATGGCCGCTACCCGCACCATCTCTGGCTGGTTGTCCGCCGCCGTCGCCGGTGTTCTCGTGCTGTATCCGGTGCTCGTGTACTACGGCATTGGTCGTTTCGGGCCGAGCGCCGTGGCCGTATTGCTGATCTTGGTGTGCCTGCTGCGGCTGCTCGTGCTGCGCATTCGCGGTGAGCGGACGTTTGCGACACGGCAAGTGGCGCTGATCACAGCCGGCGCGGTGGTGCTCGCCGCCGCGAGCCTCGTGCTCGGCAAACCGGACGCCATGCTCTACTACCCGGTGCTCATGAACGCGACTTTTTGTTTTCTGTTCTCTTGGAGTCTCGTCAGTCCGCCGTCCGCCATCGAGCGTATCGCGCGCTTGCGTGAACCGGATTTGTCGCCGGCGGGCGTTCGCTATACGCGTCGCGTTACGATTGCGTGGATCGTTTTTTTCGTCGTCAACGGCGCCATCGCGCTTTACACGGTGTTGCTGGCGCCGCTTGCCACGTGGGCGCTGTACAACGGCTTCATCGCGTACTTGCTGATCGGTGCGATGTTCGGCGTAGAGTTCCTCGTGCGCTCCATCGTCTTGCGGGATCGTCATGCACAGCCGCCTCACTGAATTGTCGGCGCAGGCCGGCGACTGGACCGCGTGCTTCGGCAGCGACGGCACGCAGTATGGATGGCGGCAACTGGTGGCTCACGCCGCCGGTGTCCGGGCGCGCTTGGTCACGCTCGACGGCGAGCGTTGGGCCGTGAATCTGAACGACACATATAGCTTCGTCGCCGCGCTGCTCGGCTGCCTCGCGGCGGGCAGAACGCCCGTGCTCGCGCCGGCGCCCATGCTCGCCAGCGCCGCGGACCGCCTGGCACTCGACGGCGTCATCGAGGCGGAGTCGGCCGCCACATCTGCGCCGCAACGACTCATGTGGCGAGATATCGAGCCTGTCTCCGCGAGCCTCTCGCCCATCGATCCGTTGGCGTCCCTCGTGCTATTCACGTCGGGTTCCACCGGCGTGCCGAAGGAAGTCGGCCGCCGTGTGCGCAACATCGAGGCGGAGCTCACTGCCCTCGAGAGCTTGTGGGGCGAAAACGTGCGGAGCTGCCGCGTGTTTTCCACGGTGTCGCATCGGCACGTGTACGGACTGCTGTTTCGTGTGCTATGGCCGCTGCTCGAACGCCGGCCGTTCGCCACTTTCGATCTCGAGTTCCCCGAGCAACTGCTCGGCGCCACGGGCGCGGGCAACGTGCTCGTATCGAGCCCGGCGCTGTTGAAGCGAGTGGGACATTTGCCACCGGCGTCCGGCGAGTGGCGCGCGGTTTTTTCCTCCGGCGGCGTGCTGGCCGGCGATGCCGTGACGGACGCAACTCGCGTGCTCGGCGTGTGCCCGACGCAAATTCTGGGCAGCACCGAGACGAGCGGCGTCGCATGGCGATCGCTGGAACAAGGGTTCAAAGCGCTGCCGGGCGTCGAGACGCGAACGACGACCGACGACTTGCTCGAGGTGCGCTCGCAGTTCTCGGGCCAAGACGCGTGGGTGCCGCTCGGTGACCGCGTTCGGTTAAACGACGACGGCAGTTTCGCGCTGCTCGGCCGTGCCGATCACGTGGCGAAGATCGAGGACAAGCGCGTGTCGTTGACCGAGATCGAGCGTTGCTTGCTCGAGCACGCATGGGTCAAGGACGCCGCTGCGGTCGCGCTGGAAGATGGCGCTCGCCAATACATAGGGGTCGTGGTGGAGTTGACCGACGCCGGCCGCGCTGCGCTGAACGAGCGTGGCCGCGCCGCACTGACGGGGGCGCTGAAGGCGGCGGTGCGCGGCAAAGTCGATCCCGTGGCCGTGCCGCGAGTGTTCCGCTTCCCGGATGCGATGCTTGTGGATGCTCAGGGCAAACGCCCGCTGGCCACGCTGAAACAGCTGTTCGCTCGCAACCGATGAGCACCGAGCCGATCGTGGGTCAGCAACGAATCGACGCATCGAGCGCGGAGATGCAGCTGACGATTCCGCACGATCTCGTCTACTTCCGGGGCCACTTTCCTTCGGCGCCGGTCGTGCCGGGAGTCGTGCAGATCAAATGGGCCATCGAGTTCGCCGAGCGCTATCTCGGCGGGGGCGGCGAGCTGGCGGGCATGGACGCGTTGAAGTTTCAGCAAGTCATGCGCCCCGGAATCAGCGTCACGCTCACGCTGCGCTGGGCCGCATCCGACAGCAAGCTGCACTTCGCGTATCAGAGCGACGGCGCGCGTTACGGCAGCGGGCGCTTACGCTTTCGGCAGGCGCCGTGAAGTTCGCCGGCCGTTTGCACTGGGCTCACGTTGGCGAGCGCGGCGGCGTGTGGGGCCTGCGATTCATGTTTGCAGCGTATCGGCTGCTCGGCCGAGGGGTTTTCACCGCGTTGCTGTATCCGGTCGTCACGTACTTCTACCTCACTGGCCGTAGCGCGCGCCACGCTTCACGCGATTACCTCACGGCAGTGCGAGCGCGGCTCACTCGCGAAGGACGCGCCATTCCGCCAGCCATGAACGTGTTTCAGCACGTGGTCGCGTTCGGCAACGGTCTGCTCGACAAGCTGGCCATGTGGGCCGGGGCGCTGCCCGCTAGCAGTCTCGAGTTCGCGGATGCGCCGGTGCTCGAGCAGTTCACCAATGGCCGTGGTGTGTTATTCATCGGTTCGCACCACGGCAACCTCGAAGTGCTGCGCGCGTTCGGCGAGCGGGTTCAGGGGCTGAAGGTGAATACCCTGGTCTCCACGCGTAATTCACGGAACTGGATTCGCGTCCTCGAGGCCGTGAGCCCGCAGATGCTCGAGAGCATGATTCAAATTGACTCGCTCGGGCCCGAAGCAGTCATCACGTTGCGCGACAAGCTTGCGGCCGGTGAGCATGTAGCGATACTCGGCGATCGCGTGTCCGTGAAGCACAAGGAACGCTCGATCGACGCGCCGTTCTTGGGTAAGCCGGCGCCGTTCCCGGAGGGGCCGTTCGTGCTCGCGAGCTTGCTCGAGTGCCCCGTCTATCTGCTGTTCTGTCTGAAGATCGATGGCAAGTACCGCGTATCGGTCGAGCCGTTCGCGGACCCTCTCGTGTTGCCGCGTCGTGAACGGCGCGCCGCGCTCGAACGCGCCATTGTCCGCTACGCGGAACGGCTCGAAGCGCATTGCTTGCTCGCCCCTATGCAATGGTTTAACTTTTTCGACTTCTGGGAGCAGGTGGGTGGCGATCGAGCGACCTGCGACGACCATCGCGCGGGGTAACAAGGTGTTGACGGCGGAAGTCGAGGTCGAGGTGCCGTTTCAGGACGCCGATCCGATGGGCGTCACGTGGCACGGCAACTACTTCCGCTACATCGAAGTGGCGCGATCCGCGCTGCTCGATAGGCTCGGCTACAACTACAGGCAAATGGTGGCTTCGGGCTTTCTCTGGCCGGTCGTCGACGCACGCATCAAGTACGTGCGGCCCACGACGTTCGGGCAGCGTGTGCGAGTTACGGCCACTCTGGCGGAATACGAGAATCGATTGAAAATCGCATACACAATCACGGACGTCGCATCCGGCGACGTGGTGACGGAAGCCACCACCACGCAAGCAGCCGTGCACGGCGCAACGGGTGAGATGCTCTTCGTCTGCCCGCCGGTATTCACGGACCGCGTCAAGGCCGCGCTGGACGCGGTTGGCGATCGGCAAAAATGAATCTGTATCTGAACGACATGGGCATCGTCGCACCGATAGGCGTTGGCAAGGCGAACGTGCTTGCGCGTTTGCTTGCGGCCGATGGCTGCGGCATAGAGCCGTATACCGGCCTGCTGACGGGGCGCGCGACCGCGATCGGCCGCGTGCGCGAGGAGCTTGGGGCTGCGCCCGCAGAGCTGGCGGACCTCGATTGCCGAAACAACCGGCTGCTCGCGCTCGCCCTCGATCAGATCGCGGCGCCGATCGCGCAGCTGCGCGACACGTTCGGAGCTGATCGCATCGCCATCGTGCTCGGCACCAGCACCTCAGGAATATCGGCCGGTGAAGACGCGTTCGCAGCACTCGCGCGTGAAGGTCATATGCCCGCGGCCTACCACTACCGCCAGCAGGAAATCGGCACGGCTGCGGAATTTGCGGCACGCTATCTGAAGTTGACGGGCCTGCGCTACACGATTTCCACGGCGTGCTCGTCGTCGGCCAAGGCTTTCGCGTCGGCGTGGCGGTTGCTCGATGCGGGCCGCTGCGATGCCGCGATCGTCGGCGGTGTCGACAGCCTCTGCAAACTGACGTTGAACGGGTTCGACGCGCTCGAGTCGCTGGCGCCAGATCGCTGCAATCCATTCAGCGCCAATCGTCGCGGCCTGAACATCGGTGAAGCCGCGTGCGTCTTCGTCGTGTCGAAGGCACCCGCTGCCGTGCGTTTGTGCGGCGTCGGCGAATCGTCCGATGGCTACCACATCTCGGCGCCGGATCCGAGCGGGCGCGGCGCGGAGGCTGCTATCCACGCCGCGCTGGCACAGGCGGGGGCGGAGCCCGAGGCCGTGGGCTACGTGAACTTGCACGGCACAGCCACGCTAAAGAACGACGAGATGGAGGGCCACGTCATGGCACGAGTGTTCGGTACCGATGTGCCGTGCAGCTCGACGAAATCGCTGACCGGCCATACGCTCGGCGCGGCGGGCGCGCTCGAGCTCGGCCTCTGCTGGTTGCTGCTCGGTGATGCGAACGTTCGGCGTCGCCTTCCGGTGCACACATGGGACGGCGCTCGCGACTCGCGTTTGCCGCCGATCAATCTCGTGGGCGACGACAGTCACTGGGAGCGCGATCTGTTCGTGTCGAATTCGTTCGCGTTCGGCGGCAGCAACGCCGCGATCGCCGTGGCACGCGCTTGAGCACGGATCCTAGTGGCGTTCCGATCGGTGAGCTGCTTCCGCACGGTCCGGAAATGACGGTGATCGATCGGCTCGTCGAGTACAGTCCGCAACGGTCGGTTGCGATTGCAACCGTGATGAAAGCGAACCCGTTTTTCCGCGCTTCCGGAGTGCCGGCTTGGGTCGGTATCGAATACATGGCGCAGACGATCGCCGCGCACGCAGGTTTCGAAGCGCGGCTTCGCGGTGAGCGGCCCGCCATCGGTTTTTTGCTCGGCACGCGCGCTTACGAGAACGAGGCCGATGAATTCGCACTGGGGAGCACGCTGACAATCACGGTAGAGCCTATCGTCGTGGAGGCGCGGCTCGCCGCGTTCCAGTGTTCGATCGCCACCGATCACGTGCTGGCGAAGGCGATCGTCAACATCTATCAGCCCGAGGCTCACGAGCTCGCCGCGTTGCGCGGGGAGCCGCACGCATGACGCGCTGCGTTCTCGTCACCGGCGCGAGCAAGGGAATCGGGGCTGCGATTGCGCTCGCGCTCGGCCGGCAAGGCTTCGAGATGGTGGTGCACTATCGCAGCGACGAAGCCGGGGCAGAACGCACGGGTGCCGGAATCCGCGCCAGCGGAGGCGCGTGCCGGCTCATCGGGTTCGACGTCGCCGACCGCGCCGCGTGCCGCGCGGCCATCGACGCCGACATCGCGGCCCACGGCGTCTACTACGGCGTCGTCAGCAACGCCGGCGTGCATCGCGACAACGCGTTTCCGCTGCTGACGGGGCTCGATTGGGACGAGGTGATCCGCACGGATCTCGACAGCTTCTACAACGTCTTGCAGCCCTGCGTGTTGCCGATGATCCAGGCAAAACGCGGCGGGCGGATCGTCACTATCTCGTCCGTGTCGGGCGTGCTCGGCAATCGGGGCCAGGTGAATTACAGCGCGGCGAAAGGCGGAATCATCGGTGCCACCAAGGCGCTCGCGCTCGAGCTCGCAAAACGCAACATCACCGTCAATTGTGTGGCGCCGGGGCTGATCGAGAACACGGGCATGGTCGTCGAGGACAAGGAACGTGTGTTGGAGACGATCCCCGTGCGGCGTTTGGGCACGACCGAGGAGGTGGCGGCACTCGTGGCCTACCTCATGTCCGATCTCGCCGCCTACGTGACGCGTCAGGTCATCTCCATCGACGGCGGCCTGTCGTGACGGGTTACCGCGCGCCGTGACGCGCGGCGGTGGCGCGCTCCATATCTATTACGCCGACCAGCGCGATCTCGTCGGCGAGCGCATGGCGCAGCTTACGACGCAGGCGGATCGGGAGCACTCCGCCGCGGTGACGCATCCGCGGCGGCGTGCCGAACGCCTCGCGGGCCGCGCACTACTGCGCTACGCGCTCGAGCAATTCACCGGCCGCAGCGCCACGTCACACGAGCTGCGTGCCGCGGCCGAGGGCAAACCGGAATGCGTGGGCGGCCCTGCGATCAGCTTGTCGCACAGTGGCGAAATCGTCGTATGCGCTGTGGCCGCGGTCGATGCCGTAGGCGTCGACGTCGAGACGCGAAGGGCGCGCACGTTCTCCGCCGCGACCTTGGCCGCGCAATATTTCACACCCGAAGAAACGGCGTGGGTCGAAGGCGATGCCGATCGCTTCCGCATGCTGTGGGTGCTGAAGGAAGCATACTTGAAGGCGCTCGGTGTCGGCCTCGCGGGCGGGCTGCGCGCGCTCGAGTGCCGCATCGCGCCGCCGTCGATCGACACGCGAGTCGCGGCCGGCGCCGTTGCGCCGCACGTCGCGCTGTACGCGGCACACGGTGGCAGCCACCTCGGCGTTGCCTGGCAAGGTGCGGCGTGCAAGGTCGCGATCACGCTGTGGACGCCCGCCGCCGCAGCCGATGGCGTGGGTCCCTTCGAGCTCATCGCCGCATCGGCCTGACGCGACGTCTGCGTTGCAGTTGAAAGAATCGGCTGCTTGCGGGTCGCTAACAGTTAAGCCACTGTTATTAACGCCAATCAATGAGTCACGCGCGCGTAGACTCAAACGTTAGTGTTTCAAGGAGCGCCCATGAGTCACGACGACGTTCGTTCCCGCCGACATCCAATGAGAGCCGTTGTCATTTGCGCGGCCGCAGTCGTGGCGCTGGGCGCCGGCGCGGGCATCTACGCGCAAGCGAGCGGCGACTTCAATCCGAAGATCACGATCGTCGAGATCATGGACGCGATGGTGATGCCGAGCGCGCAGATCGTGTGGGACGCCGTGTCGTACGACGTCACGGACAAGGGCGAGAAGATCAACGGCCCGAAGACGGATGAGGATTGGCAGAAGGTCCGTTGGGCCGCCGTGACGCTGGCGGAGGCGGCCAACAACCTCGCGGTGCCGGGCCGCACCGTTAATCACCCGGGCGTGAAACCGGGCGAGGGCGAACTGGCCCCCGCGGAGATCCAGAAGCTGATCGCGGCTAACCGCGGCGCTTGGGTCGCGCACACGAAGGTGCTCTACGCGGCGGTGACGGAGGCCATTAGCGCGATCGACGCCAAGAACACGGACAAGGTGTCGGACGCCGGCGGCAACATCGACTCCGCCTGCGAAGGCTGCCATCTGCAGTTCTGGTACCCCGACCAGAACAAGAAGAAGTAAACAGCGCGGCGCCCGCCGCGCGACGTAGCCGCCCGCCTGCGCCGGTGGGAGCATGGCCCTGCCACACTCGCGCTATGACGTGTGGGTTAAACTAACCGCATCACCACGGTGAAGCCTTATGCGGATCGGCTCCCGGCCGGCGGCCGGTCTCGTTGTCGTTTTCATTCTGGCGCTCGCGTCGGCGTCGGTCTTTGCGCAGCGCCGTTCGGAGCTGCCGCTCGTGCGCGTCGAAGCGCCCGCCGGAACCACCGGTCCGATGATTCTTTTGCTCTCGGGCGACGGCGATTGGGCGCCGTTCCCGAAGCAGCTCAGCGAGCTCGCCGCCGCGCATGGCGCGCCGGTGCTCGGTCTGAAGATGCGGTCGTATCTTGCGCAGCGGCGCACGCCCGATGAGATGGCCGCCGCGCTCGCACCCGTCGTCCGCGGCCAGCTCGGGGACTGGGGCCGTACCGAGCTCATGGTCGTCGGCTATTCGCGCGGCGCGGACATCGCGCCGTTCGTCGTGAACCGCTGGCCGGAGGATTTGCGCTCGCAAGTGAGCGGCATCGCGTTCGTGGGCTTGAGCGAACGCGCCGGCTTCGAGTTTCATCTCGACGACCTGGTGTTCGACATCGCGCGGTCCACGGATCTGGCTACGCGGCCCGAGGTCGAGAAGCTCGTGGGAGTGCCCATGTGGTGCCTGCGCGGCGCCGACGAGACGGATTCCTTCTGCGAGCGCCCCGTCACCGGCATGCACGTGGCAACGCATCCGGGCAGTCACCGCGCGGGCGGCGACGACGGCACCGCGCGACTCGTGCTGCACGAGCTCGGTCTCGACCGGTAACGCGTGAAGCAAGCCCTCGCGGACAGAGTCCAGTGGCTCGGCCCGATTGCGGGGCTGGTCGTATTCGGCGTGGCAGCGCTCGTGCTGCACCACGAGTTCTCCAATTTCAAACTGAGCGATGTGCTCGCCTACCTCGGCGTGATTCCGCGCGTCGCCGTCGTCGGGGCGCTGGCGCTCACGTGCGTCAGCTACTGGTGGCTCGGTTTCTACGACGCGCTGGCGCAGCGCTATACGCGCAAGATCGTGCCTTACGGCCGCACCGTGCTCGCGGCGTTCGTGGCCTACGCGTTCGGCCACAACCTCGCGCTCGCGGGCTTCACTGCCGCGGCGGTGCGGCTGCGTGTGTACGGCGCGAGCGGGCTCACGGCGCTCGAAGTCGCGACCGTATCGGCGTTCTGCTCGGCTACCTCCATGCTCGGTCTCGCGACGCTCGCGAGTGTGTCGCTGCTGTTTCAGCCGCGACAGATCGCCAACGCATTGCACATCAGCGTGCACCTGCCAGTGGCGCTGGGCGCCGTGCTATTCGCGATCGTGTTCACGTACTTTGTGTGGGCGGCGTTCGCGAGCAAGCCGCTGGAGATTCGCGGCTGGGCCGTGCGCCAGCCAGGGCCGAAGATCGCGGCGTCGCAGCTCGTGCTCGGCGTCACGGACTTTTCCCTGGCCGGCCTCGTGCTCTGGACGCTGCTGCCGCCTGAAGCGCAGATCGGTTACTTCGCGTTCACCGGCATGTACGCGGGCGCCATCGCGGCCGGATTGCTGAGTCACGTGCCGGGCGGCCTCGGCGTGTTCGAAGCGGTGATGGTGCTGATGCTGCCGGAAGTGCCTAAGGACCGGCTGCTCGGCGCACTCGTCGCGTACCGCGCCATCTACTACATCGCGCCGCTGCTCGTGGGCGCGCTGACTTTGCTTACCGTCGAGCTGCGGCCGCGACTGCTGCGCTGGGTGCGCGCGTCGACGTACATCGCGCCGCTCGTGCCGCAAGTGGCCGCGACACTCACGTTCATCGCCGGCGCCGTGCTGCTCTTGTCCGGCGCCACGCCGAGCGTCGACGTGCGCATCGACGTGCTGGCGCGCTTGCTGCCGCTTGCGATCATCGAAGGCTCGCACCTGATTGGCAGCTTGATCGGCCTCGGCCTCGTGGTGCTCGCCGCCGCGCTGCATCGGCGCGTGCGTGCTGCGTATCACATCGCCGTCGTGTTGCTCGTGGCCGGCATCGTGGCGTCGCTGCTGAAAGGCCTCGACGTCGAAGAGGCGGTGCTGCTCGCCGTCGTCACGGGCGTGCTCATGCTCGGCCGCGACGCGTTCTATCGCCCGGCGTCGATTCTCGCCGAGCGCTTCACGCCGGTGTGGGTCGTCAGCATTGTCGGTGTCGTGGCCGTGACCGTGTGGGTAGGGCTGCTCGCGTATCGCAACGTCGATTACTCCGACACTCTGTTTTGGACGTTCGCGTTCGACGCCGATGCGCCTCGCATGCTGCGCGCGGCATTGTTCGTCAGCGTGATCGGCGCCGGCGTGTTGCTCGCGAACCTGCTGCGGCCGGCGCGGCCCGAGCCTTCGACTGCGAGCCTCGAGGATATCGCGCGCGCGCGCACCGTGATCGAGAGATCCGACCAGACGCTCGGCAACGCGGCATTGATGGGCGACAAGCGCCTGCTGTTCAGCGACGATTCGAACGCGTTTTTGATGTACCAGGTCACCGGCCGCAGCTGGGTCGCGCTCGGCGATCCGGTGGGCCCCAGCAACGGCGTCGACGAGCTGCTCTGGCGGTTCCGCGAGCTTGCCGATCTGCACGGCGGCTGGAGCGTGTTCTATCAGGCAAGCCGCGAGCGCCTCGCGCAATACGTGGACTTGGGGCTCGCTGCATTCAAGATCGGCGAGGAAGCACGCGTGCCGTTGGCCACGTTCTCGCTCGAAGGCAGCGAGCGCGCGGACCTGCGACAGGATCACCGGCGCTGCACACGCGACGGCGCCGTGTTCGAGGTGGTGCCCGCGAAGGACGTGCCCGCGCTATTGCCGCAGTTGAGGGGCGTCTCAGACTCGTGGCTCGGTGACAAATCCACGGCGGAAAAGCATTTCTCCGTCGGCTCGTTCGAGCACGACTACCTGTCCCACTTCGACGTCGCGCTCGTGCGCCGCGCCGGGGAGATCGTCGCATTCGCGAACCTGTGGACCACGGCCACGAAGCGCGAGCTATCCGTCGATCTCATGCGCTTCGGCCCGAATGCGCCGCGCAGCGCGATGGACTTTCTGTTCGTGGAGCTCATGCTCTGGGGCCGCGCGCAAGGCTACGGCTACTTCAATCTCGGCATGGCACCGCTCGCGGGGCTCGAGCAGCATCCGCTGGCGCCTGTGTGGCACCGCGTCGGCAATTTCGTGTTCCGCTACGGCGAGCACTTCTACAACTTCGAAGGCCTGCGCCGCTACAAGGCCAAGTTCCGGCCGGAGTGGGAACCGAAGTACCTCGTCGCGCCGGGCGGCATCGCGCTGCCGCGCGTCATGTTCGACGTCTCGGCGCTCATCGCCGGCGGCGTCAAAGAGTTGCTGACGAAGTAGGGCAGCGCGATCGGTAGAACGGGCCGAGTGTCGCATTCGCAATGCGGAGGTCGAGGGTTCGATCCCCTTCTGCTCCACCACTTTCCCTAACTCATCAATAACGTAGCAGCCCCTTCGAGACCTTCGCATTTTGCGGGGCCCTTTGCGGGACTTTTGCGGGACTCGCGAGGCGCAAAACCGTGTTCGGTCGCTCCACGCAGATCCGCTCCACGTACTCGATGACCTTGGCGAGCTCGGGGGCCGAGTAATGTGTCGTCACATCCCCGCACTTGTGACCGAGCAGCGCTTTGCGATCCTCCAGCGGCACACCGGCTGCGCGTAAACGCTGGCCGAACGTGTGTCTGAGATCGTGAACGCGCGCTTGCTCCAGCTTCGCGCGCGCTCGGGCCTTCTTCCACGCGGAGTTGTAAATACGAGTGACCGGTTGGCCGTCGTAAGTAAACACGCGTTCCGAATGATGACCCCGCGCTTCATCGATCACTTTTCGCGCGGTGCTGTTCAACACCACGATCCGTTCCTCCCCGTTCTTGGTGAGCCACTCCGGCAGGATGAACACGCTCGTGTCGAGTTCCGGTACACGCACTTCCCAGTCCCACCGAAGCTCAACCACCTCGCGCTCCCGGCAGCCCGTATTCACCTTGAATAGCGCCATCCTTTGCAGGTGCCCCGGCAGTTGTTGGAAGAGCCTGCGCTGTTCCTCCCAAGTAAGAGGGTAGGGCTTGCGCTTCTCTCCTTTGACTGTCCGGATCACGGCCATCGCCGAGAGCCAGGGTCCGCTCTCATCTCGCCACACGCTCGCAGCCAGTTTCAACATTCGCCGTACGGGTGCGAGATCGCGGTTGATGGTCCCCGCCGCGCGTCCCGCATTCCGTCGTGCGCTCCTGAAGGAATCGAAGGTGCCATCGTGAATCTGCTCGAGCGGCGTTTGTGGAGCGACGTACTTCAGCACTTCGTTCAACCCGTCCGCCTCTCGTTGAATTGCACGATTCGCCCGGTTTTCTTCCAGATACTTGGTGGCTGCTTCTACAAACGTCCTTGTGGGCCTGATGCCGTGAACGGAAACGTGGCGAATCCCCTCCAAACGGAGCGCTAGGTAGCGTTCCGCCTGTTCGAGACTACGCTCTCCCGTACTCTCACAAACTCGGCCATATCCCTTGATCTGCTTGTCGATATGCCAGAGCCCGTTTCGTCGATAGAGCCCCGGTGTCTTCTTTGCCATGGCGCCTCCTTTCGCGGAGGGCGCCCGCTGCGAGATCGATAATCGTCCGCCCAGGCATCCAGTTCAAGCCGATCGAACGCGATTCCCTGCCGCCCGATCGGGATCTCAGTCAGAAAAGGACGAACCTCGACGTTGAAGCGATTCACGTCCATGCCGAGATAGCCGGGCGCGTCGCGCAGCCGAAAGAACCGCGCGGGACCGACGGCTCGGTGCGAGCGTTTTTCGTCGTTAACCGTCTGCTGCTCCTTGTTGCTGACAACATTCCCGTCGCGGCATACGTGGCGAGCGCCCTCTGCGTTTCACCGAGACGCTCGCCGACGCGCGTTGTCGGGTCTAGTCGGAAACAAAATCGAGCTCGTCGTTGTTCTTCGGCATCAAGCCTCTGCCACGAATACCCTGATGTCTGTCCTCGTCGATCCTGCACTTGCTAAGTGTTAAGCCGGTTTGGAGCGCCGGCCGCGCTGGGTCGCTATCGCTCGACCCCGCGGCTGTCGTCGCCGACAGCGGACAGGCGGATCCGAAGATCCTCACCGTGCTCGACATGACGCCCATGGACGATCGACTTTGCGTCGGTCGCGGATCGGGCGCGGGCGTTGGATCGAGATCGATCTAGCGCCGTCGAGGCGGTTTTGTGGGCTTTTGCACCGAGGCTGACTCGCGCAAAGGCCCGCAGGTTCTGGCGTTGCGCCAGGTTTGCGCCACCCGTCTCTATGGTGCGAAGCCCCACAGAGACGGGCGGTGAGACGCGCACGATCGATCTCCCAAAGAGCGAGCCGATGTTGCGCAGGGACACGGCCATCGAACGATGGCCGATTGGACCAACGGGCGAAACCCGTTGCGCTGCTTTCAAGGTCCGCAGTGCTCCGACATTGCCGGTCCGTCCCGGCTGTGGAATTCGGTTCGAAACGATCACTGTCATGCGCGAGAGGATGCCGACGGGTGCCGGCGCAGGCAGCTATAAATCAAAGTCGCGTTCGAGCGACTTTCGCCGACGTGTTGATGGTCGGTGGAGCGTAAGTAGCGGGTGGCCACAGTGTGGCCAAGTAGGACGTTTCACTCAAACTTCACGCTATATGGCATTGTTTTGTAGTGTTTCGTTGTAAAGGAGGATAGGCCCTCGGCAGGGAAGGCCGCGCGTTCTTCGTCCCCTGACGGAAGTCTTGTGTATGAATATCCGCGTTTAAAGCGGAATATGGAGCGTTAAAATGAGACTGCTGTGTTGAAATATCCGCGCTTATAGCGGATATTCACACATGATGCTAGAAAGGCGCCGATCCGTGCTGTCCTCCTTTATGAGTCAACTGCTGGCGCAGGGGGAGACCGTCTTCACGCGCGGCGAGGCGCAAAAGGCGCTCGGCATCAGCTCCGGCGCCTTTCTGGATGCGGCCGAACGGCAGCAGCGGCACAAGCAGTTGCTCAGCCCACGGCGCGGTTTCTACGTCATCGTGCCGCCGCAGTTTCTGTCGTGGGGCGCGCCGCCGCCCTCCTGGTATATCGACAGTCTGATGCGCCATGAGGACCGGCCCTACTATGTCGGGCTGCTCAAAGCCGCAGAGCTCCATGGCGCCTCACATCAGGCCGTCATGGAGTTTCAGGTCGTAACCGACAAGCGCCTGCCGAAGATCAGGGCAGGGCGGTCCTCTATCGTTTTCTACTACCGCAAGGACATGGAAGCGGTCGCCACCGGTCTGGACGAGTACAAGACCGACACCGGCAAGATGAAGATCTCCTCGGCGGCGCTGACTGCGCTCGACATGCTGCGCTATCCGCATGCCAGCGGCGGCGTCGAGCATATTCTCACGGTGCTCACCGACTTGGGCGGGCGGGTGGACGCCCCCAAGCTCGCCCAGCTTTCCGCTCTGTTCGAGCGGTCCGTCGTCCAGCGTCTCGGTCATCTTCTCGGCCGCGCTGGCTATGCCGAGAGCAGCGACGCTCTTTACGAGGTGCTCCTCCGCCGCGGCGCCTTACCCTGGGTCGAGCTCGAACCCGTGCCGGCGCGCCAGCGCGAATTTCGCAGCGGCACGCGCGAGCGCGATCAGCGCTGGCGCGTGATCATCCGCCGGCGGCCGGAGGCCGATGAATGATCCCGCAGATGAACATCATCGCCTGGGGCAATGTCGCGCCTTGGGCCGAGCAGCGGCAGATCGAGCAGGACCTCATCATCAGCCGCGCCGTGATCGAATTGTTCAGCGATGAGTTTCTGCGGGAGGAGCTGCGCTTCCGCGGCGGCACCGCGCTGAACAAAGTCCATTTCCCGGCGCCGCTGCGTTACTCCGAGGATATCGATCTCGTCAGAACGACCGCGGGGCCCATCAAGCCGCTGCTTACGCGCATCCGCGAGACTCTCGAGCCGTGGCTCGGCAAGGCGGCGTTCAAGCAGAGCGCGGTCGCCCCCAAACTCTATTTCAGTGCCGACGCCGAGGACGGCGGCGCGGCATTGCGCCTGAAAGTCGAAATCAATACGCGCGAGCGAACGGCCTATGACGGCCCGGCGCTAATCCACTACGAAGTCGATAATCTGTGGTTCACGGGCGAGGCGGAGATCGCGACGTTTTCTCGGGAGGAAATGCTCGCGACAAAGCTGCGCGCGCTGCTGCAGCGCGATACGGGGCGCGATCTTCTGGATCTTTCGCATGCGCTGACGGTGTTCGAAGGGCTCGATACGGCGCGCGTCGCTACGATCTTCGGCCAGTATCTCGCGGCGCAGGAACTCACGCTCTCGCGCGCACAGGCGGAGGAACGCATGTGGGCTAAGCTTGCGCAGCCCGCGTTCGTCGCCGACATTCGTCCGCTGCTGACGGCCGACGAAGCCGCGGGGCTCGATGACGCCGCAATCCTTGCTGCATTTACGGCTGTGTTCAGTAGCTTCATCGCGCGAATTCCGGGTGTGTCATGGGCGCGGACGGAAGAGATGCGCCAACGGTTCGGCGTGACGCTTGCCCGTCCGATGTAACACATATTTAGAATTTGAGGCTGCCACAAGAATCTCCGGGGACCAATCGATCCAACGAGGGGGCTAGCTCACACGAGCCGGTCTGGTGGTGCCCCAGCGAGCGCTGGGGTTGGGCCGGCGGCTGGTCTTTTGGGTAGCTTGGTTCGCGTTGGATGCTTGAATGATGCCAGTGGCGTGGGTTTAACAATGGATCAAGCAACGCATAACAAGATCGTCTCCTTCATTTGGGGAATTGCGGACGATGTGCTCCGCGACCTCTTCAAGCGAGGCAAGTATCCGGACGTGATCCTGCCGATGTGCGTCATTCGGCGCATGGACGCCGTGCTCGAGCCCACCAAGCAGAAGGTCCTCGACACCAAGAAGATGCTCGACGACGCGCGCATCACCGAGCAGCGTGCCGCGCTTTGCGATGCGGCGGGCCAGGCCTTCTACAACACGTCGAAGTTCACGTTGCGCGATCTCAAGTCTCGAGGCAGCCAGCAGCAGCTCCTCGCCGATTTCGAGGACTACCTGAACGGCTTCTCCCCCAACGTTCAAGACATCCTCGACAACTTCAAATTTCGCAACCAGCTCCAAACGCTGTCGAAGGCCGACGCGATCGGTACGCTGATCAACAAGCTCCTCGACCCCGGCATCGATCTATCGCCGGCCGGTATCGATAACCATTCGATGGGCACGGTGTTCGAGGAGCTGGTGCGCAAGTTCAACGAGGAGAACAACGAGGAGGCCGGCGAGCACTGGACGCCGCGCGACGCCGTTCGCCTGATGGCGAACCTCGTGTTCCTGCCGATCGAGGCCGAGATCAAGTCCGGTACGTACTTGCTCTACGACTGTGCGTGCGGCACCGGCGGCATGCTTACCGTAGCGGAGGACACGCTCACGGCGATCGGCGCCAAACGCGGCCAGCAGGTGAAGTGCTTGCTCTACGGCCAGGAGATCAACCCGGAGACTTACGCCGTCTGCAAGGCAGACATGTTGCTCAAAGGCGAGGGCGAGAGTGCCGACCACATCGTGGGTGGCGCGGAGTGGTCTACGCTTTCGCACGACGCGTTCCCAGCGCAAGAGTTCGACTTCATGCTCGCCAATCCGCCCTATGGGAAGAGCTGGAAGAAAGACCTCGAAACGATGGGCGGTAAGGACGGGATGCGCGATCCGCGCTTCAAGGTGATGCACAGCGGCGAGGAGTTGTCGCTCGTCACACGCTCCAGCGACGGCCAGATGCTTTTCCTTGCCAACATGGCGTCGAAGATGAACGCCCAATCGGCTCTCGGCAGCCGCATCGCCGAGGTTCACAACGGGTCGTCGCTCTTTACCGGCGATGCGGGCCAGGGTGAAAGCAACATCCGCCGTTGGCTCATCGAGAACGATTGGCTCGAGGCCATCGTCGCGTTGCCACTGACCCTCTTCTACAACACCGGTATCGCCACGTACGTGTGGGTGCTCTCCAACAGGAAGCCCGCGCATCGAAAGGGCCGCGTGCAGCTCATCGACGCCACGCAGTGGTTCAAGCCGCTGCGCAAGAACCTCGGCAAGAAGAACTGCGAGCTGTCGCCCGGGGACATCGAGCGGATCACCCGTACGTTTCTCGACTTCAAGGAAACGCCCGAATCGAAGATCTTTGAGAACGCCGTCTTCGGCTACTGGAAGGTCACGGTCGAGCGACCGCTGCGTTTGCACAGCCAGCTCACGCTCAAGGCGATCGAGACGCTGCGCTTCGCCTCCGGCGACGAAGATCTGCGCGCAACGCTCTACGAGGTTTTCGGCGACGAGCTGTTCACTCAGTTCGCGAAGCTCTCCGACGCACTCGAGAAACGTCTCGCCGATTGGAGCGGTGACGAGGATGAAGGCGACGACGAAGAGGGCGTCGGCGCGAAGAAGGGCTTACCCGAGAAGAAGAAAAGAAAACTGCTCGACGCCAAGACCTGGGAGCGCGACGGGCGCCTGGTGGAAGTCGCCACGAAGTTGCGGGGGGTACTTGGCGACCAGCTCTTCGAGGATCACAACCTCTTCCGCGACCGTGTGGACGGCGCGCTCGATAAGCTGAAGATCAAGCTCCCCGCCGCCGACCTCAAACAGATCCTCAAGCCCGTGAGCTGGCGCGTCGAGACCGCACCGCCCGTCGTCTCCAAGGTGCATAAGTCCAGTAAGGCCAAGTCCGATCCGCTAAGCGGCTTGTTCGAGGCGACGATGGACGGCAAGCCCGCGATCGTCGAGTACGAACCAGACTCCGATCTACGCGACACCGAGCAAGTGCCGCTCGTGGAAGTCGGTGGCATCGAAGCCTTCATCCGCCGCGAGGTGTTGCCTTACACGCCCGATGCGTGGATCAAGCAGGACGCCACCAAGATCGGCTACGAGGTGAGCTTCACCCGGCACTTCTACAAGCCGCAGCCGCTGCGCACGCTGGAGGAGATTAGCGCCGACATCCTCGCCATCGAGAAAGACGCCGAGGGGTTGCTGGATGGCTTGTTGAAAACCCGAAGGGCTCGATGAACGGCAAGCGGATTCTTGCAACCGTGTCGCAAGACTTGATCGCCGAGTTCGGGCAGGCGTTCAGCCTCCGCTCGCTCTGTCGCGCCATTCAGTTCCACGAATACTTCGCGGACCGGGAGATTGTGTCGACGCTGTCGACACAATTGAGCTGGAGTCATTTCATTGAACTGTTGCCGATCAAAAAGCCAGAGGACCAGGCATGATCGCCGACCTCAAGCCGTATGCTGAGTACAAGGAGTCGGGGCTGCCGTGGCTTGAGCAGGTGCCGGGGCATTGGGAGAGCGAGCGAGCCAAGTGGTTGTTCACAAAGATGGACCGTCCAGTGCGACCAGAGGATGAGGTCGTGACTTGCTTTCGTGACGGTATGGTGACGCTTAGAAAAAATCGTCGCCTTCGAGGGTTCACCGAGGCGACCATCTACTCGGGCTACCAAGGGATTCGTAATGGCGACCTAGTGATTCACGGGATGGATGCGTTCGCCGGAGCGATCGGTGTCTCGGACAGCGATGGGAAGGGAACGCCCGTCTACAACGTCTGCCAGCCACGCTCCGGCGTGAATGCCCGTTTCTACGCGCATCTCGTGCGCGAGATGTCTCAGTCGCAGTGGATCCTCGCCTTAGCGAAAGGGATCCGGGAGCGCTCAACAGACTTCCGGTTCGAGACGTTCGGTAACCAACGTGTTCCGCTTCCCCCGCCCGCCGAGCAGGCGACGATTGTGCGGTTTCTGGACTGGGCGAATGGACGGCTGGAGCGGGCGATCCGGGCGAAGCGGAAAGTGATCGCGCTGCTGGGCGAGCAGAAGCAGGCCATCATCCACCGCGCCGTCACCCGCGGTCTCGACGCCTCCGTCCCCCTCAAACCCTCTGGCATCCCCTGGCTCGGGGATATTCCTCAGCATTGGGAGGTGCGGCGGGTAAAGCAGGTGACGAGCATTCTTCGGGGCAAGTTCTCCCATCGGCCGCGCAACGACGCGTCTCTCTATGACGGCCCGTATCCGTTCATTCAAACCGGAGTAGTGGCGCAGGCTTCCAAGTTCATCATGAGTTATAGCCAGACCCTTAATGACAAGGGGTTAGCGGTCAGCAAGCTGTTTCCGAGCGGGACGCTGGTCATGACGATTGCGGCGAACATCGGAGAAGTGGCCGTTCTGACGTTCGACGCCTGTTTTCCAGATTCCATCGTCGGGTTCGTTCCGCGGGCAAGTGCAGACCGCGACTACCTGTACATGGTCTTCGTGTGCATGAAGCCTGAGCTGCTGCGTGAAGCCCCAGTGAACACTCAGGGCAACCTGAACGTGGAGAGAATCGGCGCGATGGGCATGCCCTGCCCGCCGCTCGGTGAGCAGGGAAACATTGCTCGGCAAGCTGACCAGGAAACTGCTGCGTTCGACACTGCCATCGCCCGCCTCGAACGCGAGATCGAGCTCCTCCGCGAATACCGCACCCGCCTCGTCACCGATGTCGTCACCGGCAAGCTCG
>JBDTOT010000037.1:0-45436 GCA_039933105.1 Gammaproteobacteria bacterium
CCTCGGTCTGAATCGCGTCGAAATATGAGTTGCCCGCCGCGACGAGCTGGTCGCGCGTGTGGCGCTCGGCCGCGGGCACGGTCTGCGCGAAAAGGTCGGACAGGTTCTCGAGGTTCTGCGGCGCGAACCAGCGCTGATCGCCAGCCCGCACCACGAACGTTTCGATCTCCGTGATCTTGTTGCTCGCGACCTTCAGGCGCACGAACATCTCCGCCGTGGCGTCGTACTCTTTCAGCGCCGTGAACGCGGCGACGCTTCCACTGTTGGCGTCGAAGATGTAGTCGCGATACCGGATCGGCGCGCCGGCCGTCAGCCAGAAGCCTTGGCCGAGATCGAGCACGCGGCCGTTCTCGGTGTACTTCACTTCTTTGATGACGGGCAGCTTCGTGGCGTCGCGATGCGAGAGCGCGTCGACATAGCCGTCCATGAAGCCTTTGAGGCAGGCGTTGTCGCAGCTCGCGTTCTGCGCGGCGGCGGCGTTACAGAGCAGGCTGCCGGCGACGAGCAAGCCGGCGAGCGCCGCCAAGCGAATTTCGTGATGGATGTGCATGTTGGCGATCCTTAGGGGCGGTCGTATGCTGTCGCGGATCATACTGCGGTTGTGATCCGTCACGACACTGGGGTTGAGGCTATGAAGAAGTTCGTTGCACTCGGAGCGCTCGTATTGCCGGCCGTACCTGCGGCGTACGCGCATCACTCATCGGCCGCCGTCTACGATCGCGAGTCGGTCGTGGAGACGGAAGGCGACATTACAGAGATTCAGTGGGTCAACCCGCACGTGCGTTTCAAGGTACGCGCGTCGGGCGCCGACGGCCGCGAACGCGTCTGGGACATCGAATCGAACTCCGTGAGCATCGTCAGCCGCTTCGGGCTTACCCCCGATCTCGTGAAGGTCGGCACGCACGTGAAGATTGCCGGCAATGGCGGCCGCGTGCGCGACGACATCATGTGGATCAACAACATGCTCTTGCCGAGCGGCGAAGAGATACTGTTCGGCAGCGGCATTCCGGCGCGCTGGTCGCAGCGCACGATCGGCACCGACACACGCACCGCGGTCGCCACCGATGCGTCAGGTAAGCTCGGGCTGTTTCGCGTGTGGACGAACACCACGAACCCACCCACGTTCTGGGGCGATGCGAAGGCGCTGCCGCTGACTCCGGCCGCGGCCGCCACACGCGCGGCGTTTGATCCGGTCAAGAACGACCCCACGCGCAACTGCGCGCCGAAGGGCATGCCCTATGTCATGGAGCAACCCTATCCCATCGAGTTCGTGCAGCGCGGTGACGTGATCGAGCTGCGTCTCGAGGAGTACGACACGGTGCGCCGGATCGCGTTGTCGCCAGCGGCTGCAGTGCAGGCGCGCAACGAGACGCGTGTCGGCGCTTCAACTGGGCGGTTCGACGGCAAGACGCTGATCGTCGAGACGCGCGGCGCCGACTACAGGTTCTTGAACTCGAGCGGCATTCCGGTGAGCGGGGCGACGCGCTACGACGAGCGCTTCACGCTGAGCGCGGATGGCAGTCGTCTCGAATACACGCTGACGGTGACCGATCCGGCGACATTCACAGCGCCTGTCACGCTGCATAAGGCGTGGGAGTGGCGGCCGGGCGAACAGGTCAAGTCGTACGACTGCAAGCGCTGACCAGCTCCCGCTATTGCGCATGCGTGGTACGCTCAAAACCGCAGCGAAGATGAGCGTCTAGCGGCGATTCCGGGAGCCGATGTCTATGCGTAGAGCAGCACTAGTGATCGCGACTCTATTGGTCGGTGCACCCACTTACGCGCATCACTCCGGCGCCATTTTCGATCACGATAAAATGATCACGCTGACCGGCAAGGTCCGGGAATTTCAGTGGACCAATCCGCATTGCTTCATCCAAGTCACCGTCGCGGGCGCGAGCGGGGGGGAAGAATGGAGCGTCGAGATGGGCGCGCCGCTGCAGCTGTATCAGGCTGGGTGGAAGCCCGCCACATTGAAGCCGGGCGACGATGTCACGGTACTCGCGCACCCGGCGCGTGACGGAACCCACGGCGCGTTGTTTCTCTCGGCCACCGGCAAGGACGGCGCCGCGCTCGGGAGAAAACAATGAGTAGGCGCACGACTGTTTGCGCGGCACTGGTCGCTGCCCTAATCGCCACGAGCGGCGTCTCGGCGCAGACCAAGCAGGCCGATCGCGTCGCGAGCTTCGCGAAGCTCCCGAACTGGACGGGGTTCTGGATCGCCGAGAGCCGCAACGACCTCGGGCTGTCGGGGCGGCCACCTCCGGATCACCCGCAGACGCGCGGCGCGCTGCGCGGCGATCAGGCGCCGTACACGAAGGAGTTTGCCGCGAAGGTCGCAGAGCAACGTAAGAACAACACGGGCACGGCAAAGGAATGCGGGTTTCCGTTTCCTTTCGTCATGGAAAACCCGTGGGTGTTTCAGTTTCTGCTGACGCCAGAAGAAACCCTGATGCTCTGGGGCGGTCGCGAAGTTCGGCACGTCTACACCGACGGCCGCCAGCACCCGAAGCCGGACGATATTTGGGCGACGCCGTGGGGCGATTCCACCGGGCGCTGGGACGGGCAGACGTTAGTCGTGGACACGATCGCCGTCCTTCCGAGCCGCTTTCCGCCGGCGCTGAGCGACAAGGCGCACTTCACTGAACGCCTGCGCATGGTCGGCACCGACAAGTTCGAGGACGAGATTACGATCGAAGACCCCATCGCACTCACGAAGCCGTGGAAGGTCACGATCCCATATGAACGCGTGACCGATCTCGATCGCATGGTGCACGGGCTCTGCGACGAGAACGATCGCAATCCCGTCGTCGACGGAAAAATAATCATCGCACCGGCGCAACCCTAATATGCTCGAGCTCCACTTTTGGCCCATGCCGAACGGCAAGAAGATCACGGTCTTGCTGGCGCTCGTGGCGTGCGTAACTGCGCTTTCGCTCGCGGCGCAGGAATCCACCGGCGGTAGGGATGGCACCGGCGCACGCGGCCGGTTTCGCGCGGCCGCTGCACAGGTCGTCGCAATTCGCGCGGGCCGGCTGTTCGATGCGCGTGCGGGCACGCTGCTCACGGGGCAAACAATCCTGATTCGCGGCGAGCGAATCGCCGAGATCGGCCCGAACGTGAGCATCCCACGCGACGCGCGCGTCATCGATTTGAGCAACGCTACGGTGATGCCGGGCATGGTCGACGCGCATGTGCACGTCAACACCGGCGGCAATCGCGGCGGGCGCACGCCGGCCGAGCGCGCCTACATCGCGCTCGCGAGCGCGCAGACCGATCTGCTGGCGGGCTTCACGACAGTCGCAGACATGGATTCGCGCGGCGGCTTCAACACCGTCGATCTGCGTGACGCGATCAACACCGGCATGGTGCTCGGCCCGCGCATGCAGGTCGTGGGTCAGTCGCTGAACATCCGCGCGAGCAACGCGTACTCGGACGAAAGCGGCGAGCGTTTCTACTCCGAGTTCACCGAAGGCAAGAACGTGAACTCGCCGTGGCTCGCGCGCGCCGCCGTGCGCGAAGCGAAGTTGCACGGGGTCGACTGGGTCAAGATCTACACGTCGCAGGACTTCGAAGGCCCGTATCACCTTTTCATGCCCGACGGCAGCTTGATCGCCACGCCGTCGCTGACGTCGGAGGAAGTCGAGGCCATCACCGACGAGGCGCATCGGCTCGGGCTCAAAGTGGCGTGTCACACGTACGGCGGCGAAGGCATGCGCAGCTGCCTGAACGCAGGCGTCGATGCGCCGACGCATCTGCTCGAGCTCGACGATGCCGGCGTGCAAGTTCTACTCGACAAGAAGCTGCCCTTCGTCTGTACGCTCGACGATCTCTTGTACCAGCAGGATGAAGACAAGAAGGCCGGCGGCAAGACCACGCGCATCGCGCTCGCGGAAGCTGCGTTCAAGCGCGCGTTGCGCGCCGGTGTGACGATCGTGTTCGGCAGCGGCGCCACGTCCGACATCATTCCGCACGGCATCGGCGCCGATCAGTTCAAGTATTACGTGCAGTGGGGCATGACCAGCGCGCAGGCGTTGCAAACGGCGTATCTGAATGCCGCAACGATGCTGAACTACCACTGGGAAAAAGACATCGGCAGTCTCGAGCCGGGCAAGTTCGCGGACATCATCGCCGTCACCGGCGATCCGCTGCGCGACGTCACGGAGATGCAGCGCGTGAAGTTCGTCATGAAAGGCGGCTACACGGTGCGCGACGATTTTAGTCGCGCCGCCGGGCGATAGCGCATGCGCCAACGTAGTCTCGGCAAATCCGGTATCGCGATCACGCCGCTAATGCTCGGCGGCAACGTCTTCGGCTGGACGGCCGACGAAACCGCGTCGTTCGCCATTCTCGACGCGTTCGTCGCGCAAGGCGGCAACTCGATCGACACGGCGGACGCGTACTCGTCGTGGGTGCCGGGGCACGTAGGCGGCGAGAGCGAGACCGTGATCGGCAAGTGGCTGAAGAAGAGCGGTAAACGTAACAAGGTGGTGATCGGCACCAAGGTCGGTCTCTGGGGCAGGCGGCCGGGGCTCAAGCGCCAGAACATCATCGACGCCTGCAACGACTCGTTGAGCCGCCTCGGGACGGACACGATCGATCTCTATTGGATTCACAAAGACGACGATGAAACGCCGCTTGAAGAATTCCTGGGCGCTCTCGATGAGCTGGTGCGAGGCGGCAAGGTGCGCGCGATCGGCGCTTCGAACTTCAAAGTGCCGCGGTTCGAGGCCGCGCTTGCGATGAGCGCGACGCTACACAAGGCCGCGTTCGTCGCGCAGCAGCCCGAGTACAACTTGCTGAGCCGCGATATCGAAGCAGACCTCGTGCCGGTTTGCACGCGCGAGAACGTGGCGATCCTGCCTTATTTCGGGCTTGCGAGCGGCTTCCTGACGGGCAAATACCGGAGCCCGGCTGATTTTTCCAAGAGCCCGCGAGGCGCTGCGCCACGCATGGACAACTTCCTGCAGGGCAAAGGGCTCGTCGTGCTGGCGGCGCTCGATGGCGTGGCGGGTCGGCACGAGGCGACCTGCGCTCAGGTTGCCCTTGCATGGATCATGGCCAAGCCCGCAATGGCGGCGCCGATCGCCAGTGCCACTTCAGTCGCGCAACTGGATGAGCTCATGGGTGCGCTCGATCTCAAGCTCACGGCAACGGACTTAGCTCAGCTCGACCAGGCGAGCACCTAGCCGACGCGGTTCAACGCAGCCTTCTCCTCAGCGAACCGTGTAGCCGCGGCCTTCGAGACACGCCGTCAACGCGCGCCGATAGTTCGCGCGGCGCATCGCCTTCTCGCCCTTCGTGCGCTTCATGTCATCCGCTCGCTGCTGAGCCTCGTCACGCGCCTGGTCCTGCGCTTTCATCTCGCCGTTCGCCTCGACCGCGCCGCCCACTGCCGCGCCGACGGCTGCACCGATCGCGGTGTTCTTCAATTTGTTGTCGCCGTGCCCGAGGACGACACCCGCAAGCGCGCCGGCGATTGCGCCTTTGCCCGTGGCGCCCGCGGCCTTGTTCTCGGGGACCGGCACGCGAACCGCGCGCGGTGGCCCGGTTTCGCCGACGTCGATGGGGTCGAAGCCGGCCTCCGCTACCGCCCAGCGATGACACTCGTAACGATCGGTCGAGAGCTGTTGCTCGCTTTGGCCCTGGGCGGGGTACACATACATGTCCTGGGCCAACGCCGCTGAGCCCATGAACGTAAGAACACCGGCGAAACCGCCGATCAATACACGTGCGCGTTGTTGCATGGCGATGCTCACTTGACGGTGTAGCCGCGGCCTTCGAGACACGCGGAGAAGGCGCGCTGGTAGTCGCTCGACTTCGCAGTGTCGGCCGCGCCGGCGCTCGGGTCGAAGTGCGTCTGATCGACTGCCCAGGTGTAGCACTCATAGCGATCGCGATCGCGTTGGTCGTCGGTTTGACCGTTCTTCGGATACACGAAGACGTCGCCACCGCCGGATTCGCTTGCGGTTGCGACGGCCTGGTCCGCACCTTGCGGCTCGTCGACCACGACGTACTCGGAGGCGCGCGGGTCCCACCAGTAGTACGTGTAGTTCGAATAGAAGTAGCGCCGCGGCCCGAGGTTAAAGCTCACATACCCGAATGGCAGCGTCCGAATGCGCGCACCGAGAGGCGCGCCCACGACTACGAAGCGATTCGGGCCGTAGGGGCGATAGAACACGCCGTCGTGATAGTGGTAGTACGAGCGCCCCACGCGGACGGTTTCGTGGCCGCCCGGCAGGACCCGAACTTCACCGCCCGGTGCGGGCCTTCTCAGCTGACCGTGATGCGGCGCCGGGCCTTGTGCCAACGCGTCGCTCGCCGGCGCGACCCACGCACCCGCCGTCGCCAACGCGGCAACGGTAACGATCCATGTCTTTCTGCTCATCAAAATCTCCTAGAGCCGTATGTAACAAACAACGCAGAGGTGGCGCCGCAGTTGACGTGCGGGAGGCCGCGAAGGCGCGGTTGTTTGCGTTGTGTGACCCATTTCGCACATGCGGCTATTCCGCTCCGGCGGTGTTTCTGCCCGGTGTCGGCAAGCCGAAGTTTTCTTCAGTCGCAGCCGGGGGTTCGCGTAAGCGTCAACGCGCCGGCGCTCACCGCGTTCCGCTGCATTACGGGGTGGTGTTTGCGGCTTCGAGGAGCATGGAATGAAATCAGCACTGCTAGTGACCGTAGTCGCCGTCGCTCTCTTGGTCGGCGCGCGGTCAGCCGAAGCAGATAGCGCCGAGCCGACGTTCGAGGGTCTCGACACGAATCACGACGGCGTTCTCTCTAAGGACGAGGTCGCGGCCATGCTCGCGTTCAACGGCAGCCGTGACGGCGCTTCTCGACACTCCGCGAGTGGCGCGGGTTTGGGCGGCGGAAGCGGTGGATTCGAGCACGGCGGTGGGCACGGAGGTGGCCAGATGCGCGGGGGCGCCGGCAGCTCGACGGGCGGAATGCCCCAAGCCGGTGGCGCGACGCGCAAGCCGCCCAGCGCCGATGAAATCTTCAAGAGCTGGGATAAGAACGGCGACGGCAAGATCTCGCGCGAAGAGTTCGACGCGCGGCCGCGGGGCAACGCCACCGGCCGCAAGAAAGGCGCTCCGAGTGCGAACGATCAGCGCGCGCCGCCGTCGCTTTAGCGCACGCTCGCGTGTCGCGGGCTTCCGGTGCGGGCCGCGCTCCAGTAATCTGCGCCCGTGCGAGCGTTATTGATCGGCATTTCGTTGCTGGTGTGTGCGTGGGCAACGCCACCGGCGTTCGCCCAGCAGCTCAATCCTTTCGAGGGCGATGCCGCAGCAGTGACCGCGGGCGGCGCGCTGTTCGCAGGCCGTTGCGCGGACTGTCACGGCGCCGACGCGAAGGGCAGCCGCGGTCCCGATCTCACGCAGCGTTGGGCGGCCGGCGCGACCGCCGAATCGACGTTCGCGATGATTCGCCGCGGCGTGCCGGGCAGCATCATGCCGCCGAGCGCTGCACCCGACCACGAGCTTTGGGCCATCGTTGCCTGGTTGCGCAACATCAGCGTGGCGCCACAACTCGTCAGCAGCGGCGACGCCGCGCGCGGGCGCGCGTTGTTCGCGGCGCAGTGCCAGCAGTGCCATCGAGTCGGAGCCAAAGGCGGGGCGCTCGGACCGGATCTCACGTTCATTGGTCTTACCCGCTCGCGCGAGGCGCTCGTCACCGCGTTGCGCAATCCGAGTGCGAGCGTGCCCGCCGGTTTCCGTGCGGTGGACCTCGTGAATCGCGGCGAGCGCATCGAGGGCGTCATCAAGTCCGAGGATGCGTTTTCGATACAGGTGTTGACGGTGGATGGGCGGCTGCTCGGCCTGCGCAAAGCGGCGCTCGGAACGATTGCGCCGCGCTCGGAGTCGTTGATGCCGGCTTTCTCTGCCGACAAGCTCGGGGAGTTTCAGCTCGAGGATCTGCTGGCGTATCTCGGCACGCTGCGCGAAACCGGCACCGGAGCGAAGTGAATGCAGACTGTGTTGCGTGCAGTGATCGTGACCCTCGCCACCGGCAGCTTGCTGCCGGCGGTCGTGAGCGCACAGAACCCTTCGGCGCCGACTGCGCCGGCGGCCACGAGCGGCGTCACTGCCGCGGACATTCGCGCGGGGCTCGCTGATCCGACGCGCTGGCTCACGTTCTCGGGCGACTACACCGGGCAGCGCCACAGCCCGCTGACGCAGATCACGCCGCGCAACGTGGCCTCGCTCGCGCCGCAATGGACGTTCCAGACCGGTTCGTATGCGCGTGGCCGCGGATTCGAGACGACGCCGCTCGCCGTGGACGGCGTGCTGTACGTGACGGGTTCGAACAACTACGCGTGGGCGTTGGACGGGCACACCGGGCGGCCATTCTGGGAATACCGGCGCACGTTGCCGACCAATTTGACGTACGGCGCCTTGGCGCCCGTGAACCGCGGCTTCGCGATCTTGGGCGATTTGCTCTACATGACGACGCTCGACGCGCATCTGCTCGCGCTCGATCGGCGTAGCGGTGGCGTCGTGTGGGACGTACGCCTTGCCGATTACCGGGAAGGCTACGCGGCGACGCTCGCGCCGCTCATCGTCGGCGACCAGGTCATCGTCGGCATCGGTGGCGGCGAGTACGCAACGCGCGGGTTTCTCGATTCCTACGACGCGGCGACCGGCGCGCGCCGTTGGCGCTTGTACACCGTGCCGGGACCCGGCGAGCCGGGCAGCAACACGTGGCCTACAACCGAAGCCGCGGCACGCGGCGGCGGCGGCACGTGGATGACCGGCAGCTACGATCCGCAGCTCGGTCTCCTGTATTGGGGCACGGGCAATCCGAATCCGGACATCTACAGCGCGAACCGACTCGGCGACAATCTCTATACGGCTTCGCTCATCGCGGTGGACGCCAGCACGGGCAAGATGCGCTGGCACTATCAGTTTTCGCCGCACGACACCCATGACTGGGACTCGAATCACGTCCCGGTGTTGGGTGAAGTCACGATCGGCGGCAAGCAGCGACAGGTCGTGATGGTCGCGAACCGCAACGGATTTTTCTACGTGCTCGATCGCGTCACGGGTGAGCTGCTGATCGGCAAGCCATTCACCGCGACGACGTGGGCGCGAGAGCTCGATGCCAAGGGCCGACCCATCGTGCTGAACGCGGACGGCAGCAGCGGCTGTCTCCCCGATCAGTGGGGCGGCACGAACTTCAATCCGCCGGCGTTCAATCCGAAGCTACAGCTCTTCTTCGTCAACGCACGCGAAACGTGCGCGCGCTATCTCGCGCAGGAGCCGCAGTACGTCCCAGGTGAAATCACGCCGGGCGGCGTCACGTGGATCGATCGCGACAAGCAGTTCGGTGCGCTGCGCGCGATCGACGCGCGCACGGGCGACATGAAGTGGGAGTTCCGCTACCCGCAGGCGAACTTGGCAGGCGTCATGAGCACCGCGTCGGGGCTCGTGTTCTCGGGCGACCAGGAAGGCAACTTCATCGCGTTCGACGCCGCGAACGGCAAGCAGCTGTGGCACTACCAGACGGGCACTTCCATCTGGGGTGCCGCACCCATGACCTACATGCTCGATGGCAGGCAACAGGTGCTGATCGCATCGGGCGCGACGCTCGTTTCGTTCGCGTTACCTGCGCGCTAGTGCGCCCCGAACGCACGAGCGCGGCCGGTCAGCGTTCTGTGATCGACGTGAACCGGCCATTCACGACCGGATTACGGTCCGAGACCTGATCGCACTCGGCCTCGTCGATCATGCGCGTGGCATCCGTGACGCGCGCGTACTTCAGAGTGATCTTGAACGGCTCGGTGAGCGCAACTGGATCCTCGACCGTGAGCTGATCCTCGATCTCCTTGCCGTCGACCATGCGGATGCGTTCGACGAAATGGAGTTGGTCGCTCATCTTTAGCGGCAGGAAGCTGAACAGAATCAACGTCGGTTTGATGGCTACGGTGTCGGCGACGAGCGTGTCGCCTTCCCAGTGACCGATGGAGTCGCCCATTTTCGTGGCCCAGAGTTCGTCGGCTGGAGGATGTGCACGTCCATCCGTATAGATGTGGCGCACGAACCCGATCGTATCGACGAACGTTGCCTCTTCCGGCGTGATGCGCCACTGCGACAGCGTGGGCGAGATGATGCCGAGCAGGAACGGCGGCGCCGAGCACGGCGGATACGGCTGCACCGGTGGGTGATCGGGGTCTGCGGCTGCGAAGGCGTCGCGCTCTTTCTTGATCGCGTCGAACTTGGCTTGCCACTCGGCGTTGAAAGGCATCTTCGCGCCTAAAATCGGCCCGCCGTTCTTGAGCCCCTCGGCGCTCAACGCCTGACCAATGCCTTCGCCGACGAACACGTTCGGCTCCCAGAGCCCAGACCAGTCCGGCAAGTTTGCGAACGCTGCGACGCGCGGCGATTGCGGTGCGGACTGCTGACACGCCGAGACGCCGACGACACCGGCGACAATCGCCGCGAGCAGCCCTGCACGTCTCGAGAGCGCCCCGTTCGCCGTCACTTCGCTTTCTCCGGATTGCCGACCATCTGGCCGTCTTTCGCGACCGACACGACCTGCGCGCCGTGCGTGCCGTCGCGTAGCGGGTGCGCGATGACGGTGACCTTGTCACCGGCCTGCAAGCTGCGCGGTTTCCAGCCGTGGCGTGACAAGCCCACGGGGTTGTCCATCTCGACGCCCCATTCGACGGGTGCGGTGTTGCCGTTCGCGGCGTCCGGTACCAGCAACTGGATCCAGCAGTGCGGGCTCATCCATTGGAACTCTTTCACGGTGCCGGTCAGCGTGACTTCCTTGGTCGCGTCGAACATGGCGGCGGAGTGGTGCGCGGAAGCCGCCGTCGCTGCGAGTGCCAGAACGGCGGCGAGCAATGACTTTGCGGGGCGTTTCATCGTTCGGCTATCGGACCTCGAACGCGAGCAGCGCGTTACCTGCCGTTGCGCCGCTGCCGACCGCGTAGCCCGACCCCACGAACACCATACCGTCGACGACGACGGCACCGGCTACGGCGATCGCGCCGCCGTGCGCCTTCACCTTGTTCACGGTGTCGAACGCGGCCGAGGTGTCGAACTTCCACAGCTCTTTGCCGTCGGCCGCCGCGACGGCGTACAGCATGCCGTTCGTCGAGCCTTCGAATACGACGCCGGGGATCACTGTCGGTGCGGCGCCCAGTGGGCTCGTGCCTTCGCCCGAAGGCGCATTCGGCATGAATTTCCACACGGTCTTGCCCGTGAGTGGGTCGATGGCCGCGAGGCCGCCCGCGCCCATTCCGTAGTACACGTGCTCGGCGTCGGCCGCGCCGCCCCACACGATGTTGCCGCCACCGCGGCGTGCGTTGCCGCCTGGCGTCGCGCCGCTCGGGTTCACGCGATACAGCAGCGCGCCGTTGCTGTCCGGATCGAGAGCGAATACGTCCCCGGCCTTCGTGCCGCCGAGCAGCACGCGTTTGCCGCCTGGGGCAGTGGTAAGGATTGGCGAATTGCCGATGTCCATGTCGGGCCCGAGCACTTCGGGACACGCATCGCTCTTCTGCGGGCCATTGCAGCCGCCCATGAACACGTCGTTCTCGGTGGCCTGATATGACCACAGCAGTTTCCCGGTATCGATATCGACGGCCATGAAGCCGTCGGTGGTCTTAGGTGAAGGCGCCGTTGTCGCGTCGCCGGTGCCGAAGTACACGGCGTGTTTCGCGGGGTCCACGGTGGGCGTGTTCCAGACAGCACCGCCGGCGGGCTTATAGAGAGTCACACCGTTGGCCTGTGTCTTGTACGGCTTCGGCTCTTCGGGGATGACGTATGCCTTCCAGATCTGCTTGCCCGTGTTGGCGTCGAGCGCGACGACACTGCCGCGCGACGAGCAGCACGGATAACTTGGATCGCCGCTGGCGAATTCCTCCGACGACGACACCGGCACGAACAGTTTGTCGCCGTACAGCTTGGTGCCCGCCGTGATGCGCGCGATGAAGTGCGCGTCCGCCTGTGTCTTCCACAGCAGTTTGCCGGTCTGCGCGTCGAGCGCGTAGACGTTCGCGTGGCCGTCGCCGAAGTACACGGCGTAACGCGCGGGCGCGTGACCGCGAACGGGGCCGACCATCGCGGCGTTGCGAATGACCGAACCCGCCTCGAACGACCAGTACACGCAGCCGGTCTTCGAATCGAGCGAGTAGAAGAACCCGTTGTCGCTGCCCACGAACACGCGGCCGGCCGCGATCGTCGGTTGTGCATTCGCCGAGACGCCGGACGGATAACCGAACGCCCACTTGAGTTTCAGTCGTGGCACGTCGCCCGCCATGAGCTTGGCCACGGCGGCGGATTGGAAGCGGCGGTTCGCATTGTCCACGCCCCAGCCGTTCCAGAACGGGCTGCGGGCCGGATCCGCGAGCGCCGGATTGCTCGCACAGCGGTTCGACATCTGTGCTGCGGCGCCGCTCGCAGCGCTACCGAGCGGTCGGCCGCTCATGAACTCCGCAACGCCGCGTTTCTGCGCGTCGCTAAGCGCGGCGCCTTGCGTTTGCATCAGGCCCGAGACGAGAGCCGTGTAGATTTTCTCGGGCGACATCTCGCGAATCGCGGTCGGCGACGGCGCGCGTTCGACGGCGGGATTGCCGTGGCAGGTCGTGCACTGGGTTTGGAAGGTGGCAAAGCCGAATTCCGTGCCGGGCGTGCCGCCGAAGCCGCCCTGAGGACGAGCCTCCGCGGCCGTTTGGGCAGGCGGGGCAGTCGCGGTGGCAGGCGCAGGTGTCTTCTGTGCGATGGCGGGCACGTGGCCTGAGACCGCGCAGCCGCCGACGATGACGATCGCGGCCGCGACCAAGGCGATGCCGCTGATGCGTGAAGAGAGCGATGCCGCGGTGAGAGCCGCGCGAATGCGGGGGGACGCCATAGATATCTCTAGAATCGAGTGGGGTTGCGCTCGATTGTAGGTGCCAAGGCACGCGATAAACAGAGGTTGCTTCGGTTACTCCGTCAGCAGCCAGTTCCGCACGACGTCGATGTGCCGGGCGGCCAGCAACGGCGGTGCGTGACCCACACCTTCAAACTCCACGACTTCAACCTTCGGGCCGCGCGTCTTCATCTTCTCCGCGGTCTCCTTGAGAAGCACGTCGGATTCGGCGCCGCGCAGTACCAGTACCGGGCAACGAATCTGGTCCCACACGGGCCAGAGGTTCAGGTCCGCGACCGGCACCGCCTTCATCGGCACAGCGATGCCGGGATCGCGAACGGGCTCGTAGTTGCCGTCCGGCCGCTGGCGCATGCTGTAGCGCGTCAAGTGCGCCCAATGCTCGTCGTTCAGGGTGCCGTAGGGGGCCAGAATCTTGCGCAGGTACTGCTCGGCTTCGGCCAGCGATGCGAACGTCGGCTGTGACCCGACGTACGTGAGCAGGCGGCGGGGCGCTTCCTTTGGGATGAAGGGCCCCGCGTCGTTCAGGACAAGACGTCGGATCGGCGAGTTTGGCTGCGCAGCCATGAACATTCCGATCAAGCCGCCGAGCGAAGTGCCTACCCAATCGAACGCTTCGCCGTCGAGCCGTGCGAGCAGGGCCGTGAAATCGGCGCAGTAGGTGGCGAACGTGTAGTGCCGCTTGTCGACGAGCCAGTCGCTCCTACCGCGGCCGACGATGTCGGGGCAGATCACGCGGCGGCCATCGCGCTGCAGCATCGCAGCGAGATAGTCGAAGTCCCGGCCGTTACGCGTCAGGCCATGAACGCACACCACCGGCGGCGAGCCGTTCGGTTTGCCCCATTCGGTATACGCGATGCGATGGAAACCACTGGTCGTGAGACCGAGGAAACTCTTCTGATCCATGAAGCTCGCTTAACGTCGCAGCGCGAATACCCAAACCACGCCGCCCTGAGGCACGATGGTCTCCGTGTTGCGCGCCCGGTCGATGCGTCCCAGCATTCCTTGCGCGTCCACCCCCCATCCGGACTGTACGGCAATGTACTGCACGCCGTCGACTTCGAACGAAGTAGGCACACCGGTGATGCCCGAGTTGGTGCGGTACTGCCACAGCAGCTTGCCGCTCGTCGCGTCGAACGCGTGAAAATAGCGATCGGTGGTGCCGCCGGTGAACACGACGCCGCCGGCCGTCGCGAGCACGGGGCCCCAGTTCGGTGAGTCGTACTTGTGCGTCCACGCGCGCTCGCCCGTGCGCAAGTTCCAGGCTTGCAGCTCGCCGATGTGATCGGCGCCTTCTGCGACCGTGAAGTCGGTGCTTTGTGCACCCGTGAATTGCTGGCCGGGGCGGTATTCGACTTCTTCGCCTTCGAGCTCCTGACACAGGTTCTCGTTGGCCGGAATATAAAGGTAGCCCGTCTTCGGACTGTACGCGGCGGGCACCCAATCCTTGCCGCCCCAGAGCGACGGACAATATTTCGCACGCTTGCCGACGGCAGGCTTGTGCGTCATGTCGTACTCCGGCCGACCCGTGATCGGATCGAGCTTCGTGAATACGTTTTGCTTCACGTACGGCTTGCCGCTGATGAACGAGATGCTGTCCGCTTTGCGTTCGAGCATCCAGAGATAACCGTCGCGGCCGGGGTGCACGAGGCCCGGCACCATCTGGCCATTGCGCGGCAGGTCGACGAGCAGCGGTGCGGAGACTTCGTCCCAGTCCCACGAGTCATTCCAGTGGTACTGGTGATGCGCGCGCAGCTTGCCGGTGTCGACTTCGAGCGCGAGCACCGAGCTCGTGTACAGGTTGTCGCCGGGCCGTGTGTCGCCGGTCCACGGTCCAGGGTTGCCCGTGCCCCAGTACGTGAGACCGAGTTTCGGATCGTAGCTGCCCGTGACCCACACCGGGCCGCCGCCGGTTTTCCACGAGTCGCCGGGCCATGTCTCGTTGCCGGGCTCGCCGGGGCCAGGGATCGTGTAAGTCTTCCAGACTTGGTTCCCCGTCTCGGCGTCGAGCGCGACCACGAAGCCGCGAATGCCGCGCTCGCCGCCGGACACACCGACCATGACTTTGCCGCGCGCCGCGAGCGGCGCCATCGTCATGTAGTAACCCGTGTTGTAGTCCGCGACGGCCTTGTCCCATACGACCGCGCCCGTCTTCGCGTTCAGCGCTACGACCTTCGCGTCGGACGTCGCCATGTACACCTTGTCGCCGAAGAGTGCGACGCCGCGATTCGTCGGATGCCCCATGCGGATGTCGGCCGGCATCTGCCGGCGATAGCGCCACAGTAGCTCGCCGGTTTTCGCGTCGAGCGCGAACACCTGATTGAACGGCGTGGTGATGAACATCACACCATCGTTGACGATGGGTGGCGACTGATGGCCTTCGTTCGTGCCGGTGGACATGGACCACACCGGCACCAGCGTGCCGACATTGTGTGTGTTGATGCGTTCGAGCGGGCTGTAGCCCCACGAGTCGTACGTGCGGCGGTACATGAGCCAGTTGCCGGGCTCGGGCGAGGTGAGCCGAGCATCGGTCACGGGACTGTAGGCGCGCGGCGCTTGCGCCGCGGCCGTGAAGGCCGCGAGCAGCGTGCCGGCGGAAAACAAGCAGGCAATGGAACGGCGCATCATCGACCCCCCTCGTGGAACCCCGGTCACGGCAATACTGAACGAGCGGAGCCCGCGCGGCTAGAAACGCTGGAGCGTGGCCCAGCCGGATTTGTAATTGATCGATCAGGAAAGACGGGTATTTCGAATAGGGGTATTCGGAGTTGCGTGTTCAACACCGATAACGCTATGGTCTGCGTGGGGAGGACGTCGTGAACCACGACGACACGTCAGTTGCTCGGCATTCGCGGGTGACCATCAGCCGCACGACTCGGTTGATGAGTGCCCGCGCCCGATGCCGTGAGTCAACTTTCTTCCCCCAACTGCTATGGCCGGGCACCCCCGCTCGCGGCGCTGCCGGCCTTCTAACCAAGAGCGATGGGGGTTCAAGACCATGAAGAAGATGACGTACAGCGGGCTTGCGCGGGCGGTATGCACGGCTTGCCTTGGACTCGCGGCGCAACAGGCGGTGCAGAGCCAGCAACCGATCGAGGAGGTGACAGTCACCGGGTCGCGTCTCATTACTTCCGGTGTGAACACGCCTACGCCCGTGACGTCGGTGAGCGGCGCCGACCTGCAAACGATGGCGCCCAGCACGCTCGTCGAGTCGCTGAGTCAGTTGCCGGTTTTCGACAACAACTTGTCGAGTCAACAGGCGGTCGGCGGCGCGGTAGCCTCCGGCGGCAGCAATCTGAATTTGCGCGGCCTCGATGCACCGCGCACGTTGGTGCTTCTAGATGGTCACCGTCTCGGGCCCAGCAACAAATACGGCACTGTCGACGTGAGCGTCATCCCCGAAACGCTCGTTCAGAACGTCGAGGCGGTTACGGGTGGCGCATCGGCGGCTTACGGGGCCGACGCTGTAGCGGGCGTCGTGAACTTCCGCCTCAACAAGAAGCTCTCGGGCCTCAAGTATTCGATCCAGGGCGGCGCTACGACGTATGGGGACGACAGCACCTACAAAGCGGGTGTTGGGTACGGGACCGACATCGGCCAAAAAGGCCATCTCATTGCGGCGGTCGAGGCGTGGCACAAAAACGGCATCGACTCCTTCAAGTCGCTCCAGGACCGCAGCCGCTTCCTCAATCTGAAAGCCCAAGTAACAAACCCGGATCTCACTGGGCCAAACTTTCTGGTGCGGCCGAACGTGAGTCCGACGAATTTCACCGCGGGCGGCATCCTGCTGGGGCCCGCCACGACCGGCCCGACGGGCCAGCCTGTCTCGTCGCTCGACCACGTAGAATTTTTGCCCGACGGCAGTGGCCGTTCCCAGCCGCTCCCGTTCAGCGGCATCGGCCAGCTGAACGGAGGTTGCAATTGCCAGGTGCGGCCGACACTGGAGTACGGGGTCAACTCGGACTTTGAAGTCGACACTCCCGCCGAGCGCGGTGTGATCTTCGCTCACTTTGATTACGACGTGAACGAGCGCAATAGTTTCTTTGTAGAAACCCTGCTCGCAGATGCGCAGCAGAGCAACCGTTGGCAAACCGCCGCGCTTCTCGGACCCTGGCAAGCCAGGCTCTACGCCGACAATCCTTTTCTACCCGCAACCATGCGGCAGACGCTGCAAACCGAAAACCGCCCATTTATCGGGTTCGGAATTTTCACGCCGAACACGACAGGCAACCCCTTCGATGGCGGCCAGTTGATCGCCAAGAACCGCTACGGTCAACTCACGGGCGGCTTCAATCACAGCATGGCGGACGGTTTCCTGGCGGGCGGCTGGGTGCTCAACGGTTACGTCCAGTACGCGCAGAACAGGCAAGAAACGGTGGTTCCCGGCGGAATGCGCACGGACCGGTTGTTTCTCGCGATGGATGCGGTGACCGACCCCGTGAGTGGAAACCCGGTGTGTCGCGTGACACTGTTCAACCCCGGCGTCTTCGACTCGTGCGTACCCATCAACCTGATCGGCGGAGTCGATGCGGTCACGCCGGCCGCGGCCAACTATGTCGTCGATAACGGCAAGATCGCGCGTGGCAGAGTGACGGAGAACGACGCCGAGGTCACCCTCGCGGGCAATCTGACGAAGGGCTCCGGTGGCGCGTTGGGCGCCATCACGGCCGCCTTCGGTCTCTCCTGGCGACAGGAGGCACTGGACGTTCGCACCGTGGATCCCTGCGACGAGTTTCCGTGCACGTACGAGGGTGTGTTGCTGAGCGATCTCGGCTTCAACCCGCAACAGTTTCGCGGAATCCTTCCGGAGACGAGTCCCGGTGGCATTCCGGGCTTGAGGTACGTGCCCCCGGGTTTCGCCGGCGACTCGAACTCGAGCACGGTGCTGTTCTCGAGCCAACGCGCGGTGGGGGGCGGATACGCCGTGCGGGAGGCGTTCTTCGAGTTCGGCATTCCGCTGCTGAAGAGCGGTAAGTTGAACCTGGATGAGGCGTTCCGCGTGGCCCAGTACAGCGGCAGCGGCAACGCGGACGCCTGGAAGACCGGTGTCTCGTACCAAGCGACGCCCAAGCTCAGAATCCGGGCCACGCGGTCGCAAGACGTGCGCGCGCCGACGTTGCGGGAACGCTTCGACTCCCAGCGCGGCGGCGTCAACGTCAATGACCCGGCCAACGGCAACGCCCTCATCAGCACGGCATCGTTCCAGGGCGGCAACCCCAATGTCGGTCTGGAAACGGCGCAGACCAGCGTGTTCGGCTTCGTCTACCAGCCGCTGGACAAGTTTTCGGTGACGGTCGACAAGTGGGACATCAACTTGGACGACGCGATCGGCCAGCTAACTTCCCAAACGATCGTCAACAGCTGCTACAACTCCCCCGGCCACAACACGTCGTCGTTGTGTCAGTACGTGATCCGAGACGCGAACAATCAGATCAACCGCGTCGAGGCACTGTTCATCAATCTGTCGAACCAGAGAGTCAGAGGGCTCGACCTCGAGCTGAATTATGCCGGCATCAACGTGGGAGGCGGGACGCTGAGCTGGCGCTTGCTGGGCTCCCACCTCTACGAAAATTCCGTTCTGACGCCCGGTTCCCCGCGCGACGACCGTGCCGGCGACGTCGGATCGGCTCCGCCGGCGGGGGGCTTACCGAAGAACAAGTTCACGACGAGCTTGAGATACGCGCACGGGCCGATATCGATCTTTCTGCAGGAGCGTTACGTCGGCGGCGGCGTGAACGACCATACGAAGATCGAAAGTACTACGCGCTTCGCGGCGCCCATCGTCACCATCGACGACAACACCGTCAGCTCGGTCGTCTACACCGATCTGAGTTTCAGCTTCACGGGTGGCAAGAGCGGCGCGACTCCCTGGGAGACATTCTTGACGGTCAACAACCTCACCAACGCGGCGCCCCCGGCAACGTACCAGGTCGTCGGTCGTGCGGGTGTGGCCGGACCCAATACTTATCTGTACGACACCCTCGGTCGACGATTCACTGCCGGGGTGCGCGTGAACTTCTGACTCGCGACGGGCTCTGCCGGCATCGGCAGAGCCCGGGCGATTCCTCCCATCGCGGGCCTCATCCTCTGGCTCGACGCCGTCCGGCGACCTAGAATCTCTTCGTCGCCCCCCTACTTGGCCACACTCTGGCCCGCCCAATGGACTCCATCGAACACCTTGCACGCGGCGCCGCGCCGCCCGCCGACTACTGGTCCGTGCGCGCCGTTACCGAGCAAACGGAGCGCGTCGGCGTGCGCGACGACGTCGCAGAACCGCCGGTGCGCCAGCACGACGCAGGCGTCATGGTTTCCGTGATTTGCGACGGCGGGTTGGGTTACGCCGCGACGAGTGACGTTTCCGAGGCGGGGCTGAAGCGCGCATTCACGCGTGCCGCCGAGCTGGCAGCAGCGAGCTCGAAGCGCACCGTGTTCGACTATCGCACGGTGCCGATGCCGCTTCCCGATGGCGGGTACCGCTCGCCGAACGACAAGCCCATCGCAGCGGTGTCCCTCGCCGAGAAGTACGATCTCGTGCAGCACGTGTGTGCGAGCGCGAAGGTGGACGCTGCCATCGTCGAGCGCCAGGCCGGTATTTGGACGACGCGCACGCATCAGCTCTTCGTGACCTCCGACGGCGGTCGAGCGGAGCAGTCGTGGGATTTCATGGTGTCCTCGCTCGCGGTCGTCGCCTCGGCCAACGGCGATACGCAGACGCGGTCTTCGGCGGGCCAGTACAACGGCTTTTGTCAGCAGGGCGGTCTCGAAGTGCTCGACCGCGCCGAGTTTGCGACCGACGGGCCGCGTGTGGCACGCGAGGCCGTGGAGCTCGTACACGCGCGCAACTGCCCCTCCGGTGAGTTCGACGTGCTGCTGATGCCGGATCAGATGATGCTGCAGATCCACGAGAGCATCGGTCATCCGCTCGAGCTCGACCGCATCTTAGGGGATGAGCGCAATTTCGCGGGCACGAGCTTCGTCACGCTCGACATGTTCGGCGCGTATCAATATGGCAGCCCGCTCCTGAACGTGACCTACGCGCCGGACGTACATGCACAGTTCGCCGCGTTCGCCTTCGACGACGACGGAGCGCGCGCGGAACGTCAATGGATCATCAAGGGCGGCGTGCTGCTGCGGCCGCTCGGTGGAACGGTGTCGCAGGCACGCGCGCGCGAGCTGCGCGCCGACATTGCGGGCGTGTCCACTACGCGCGCCTGCAGCTGGAACCGTCCGCCGATCGATCGCATGAGCAACCTCAACGTCGAGCCTGGAACGTCCACGCTCGAACAGATGATTGCCAGCATCGAGAACGGCGTGATGATGCGCACCAACTCGTCGTGGAGCATCGACGATTCGCGCAACAAGTTTCAGTTTGGCTGCGAGTACGGGCAGATGATTCGCAACGGCAAGCTCGCTGAAGTCGTGAAGCGCCCCAACTATCGCGGCATCTCGGCGAGCTTCTGGCGTTCGCTGTCGATGGTGGGCGATGCGGCGACGTTCCAGGTCATGGGTACGCCGTATTGCGGTAAGGGGGAGCCAAACCAGGTCATTCGCGTGGGACACGCTGCGCCGGCGTGCAAGTTCAGCGACGTCACTGTTTTTAGCGGCGCGAATTGATGCGCGAGGAGTTCGACAAGCTCGCAGACACCGTCTGTGACGCACCTTCCGGAATCGATCTGGTAGGCCTAGCGTTCGCCGCCGAGACCAGTGACTTCATCCGCTTCAACCACAGCAAGGTCCGGCAGGCGACGCATGTGGAGCAGCGCAACGCGGCCGTCTCGGTCGTGCGAGGGCAGCGCCGCGCCACCGGTTCAGTCGCGCTGAGCGGCGATACCGGTCGCGACACCGCCGCTTTGCTCGCGGAGCGCGACGCGCTGGCCGCGCAATTGGTCCTGGTGCCCGAGGACAAGTACCTGCTGCTGCCCGACACCGTGACATCGACGACGCGCGTATCCGATGCGCGCCTGCCGAGCGCGGCGCAGGTCATCGACGCCGTCGCACGCCATGCCGACGGCACGGATTTCGTTGGGCTCTACGCAGGCGGTCCGGTGGTGCGCGCCTTTGCCGACAGCCGTGGCCAGCGCAACTGGCACAGCATCGCGAGTTTTCATTTCGAGTGGAGCGTGTACCGCGGCGGCGATCAAGCTGTGAAATCGTCGTACGCCGGCACGGCGTGGGACGAGGCGGAATTCGCACGCAAGATGACGCGCGCCCGCGAACAAGTCGCGCTCCTAGCACGTCCGCGTAAAACGCTTCCGCCCGGCGAGTATCGCGTGTATTTCACGCCCGTCGCCGTCGCCGAGCTGCTGACCACGCTGAGCTGGGGCGGCTTCGGCTTGAGAGCAAAGCAGACAGGCGTCAGCACCCTGATACAACTGCACAAGGGCGAGGCGCAGCTCGACGCATCGGTGTCGCTCACTGAATCCGTCAGCACCGGAATTGCGCCACGCTTCCAGGACGACGGATTCGTCAAGCCGGATGTCGTGAAACTCGTCGAGGCGGGCAGGGTGGCAGGCACGCTTGCCTCACCGCGCAGCGCAAAGGAATACGGGGTCGCGGCTACGGGCTCGAATAGCTTCGAATCGCCGGAGTCCCTCGCAATGGCGCCAGGCAGTCTCGCGGAGCGCGATGTGTTGAAGACGCTCGGCACCGGCGTTTACTTGAGCAACTTGCACTACTTGAACTACAGCGACCGCCTCGCGTGCCGCATGACCGGCATGACGCGCTTCGCATGCTTCGCTGTCGAGCATGGCGAACTCGTCGCGCCGATCAGCGTCATGCGCTTCGACGATTCGTTCCTGCGCATGTTCGGGACGGGGCTCGTTGCGCTGACCGCGAATGCGGACCTCTCGCCCGACGCGCAAACCTACGGATCGCGCACGCTCGCGGGCGTGACCGCGCCCGGAGCCGTCGTCGACGGGTTTCGTTTCACGCTTTGAGCCGATTTGCCACCGGTCCTTGGTATTGCCTATTCTTCGACGCATCACCGACCACCGGGGGAGAGCATGCGTTCTGGCACATCGTTTCTTCGACTACTGGCCGTCGGCGCCGTGTTGTGTGTTACCGCTGCGCAGGGTCAAGAGACCTACATGCAGAAGATCGATCGCTGGCAGAAAGAATTCCGCAAAGATCACCCGGGCCAGCCGATGCTAAGCGACGGCCAGCTGCAAAAGCTGCACCGCGACGAGCTGATCGCCCAGTCGAACAAGGACATGGCAGACGGGCGCGAGCTTCGACAGCAACAGCTGCGACACGAATACCTGCTGCTCCGCCACGATCAGATGCAGACCAATGCGAAGAACGGCGTTACCTGGAATGCCGCGCAATGGCGCGCGTGGGACGAGGAGTACAACCGGCAGAGAGAGGATCAAGCTCGCGCATGGCTTCAGGCGTGGTACCAAATGGGAGAGCTCGCGCGTGAGCAAGCGATCCAAGAAGAGTTTGATAGGAATGCCCGCGGCGGGAACTGAAGGCGAAGCCTCTGGCTCGACGGTCGCCTCGGCAGTGAGCGGCGCAGTAGCACCCGAGGCTAGGGGTTCGTTCGGCGGCTTCATCGGCCCCAAGAATCTCGTTGCGCTCGTCGACAACGCGGCGCCGTGGCTATTCGACGGCAGTCACCCCGCGAGCGCGCGGGTGCCGCCGACGAGTGGCTCGCGCCTCGACGAACATGCGCACCATCCGCTCGGTTGGTGGTCGATTCTCAAACACGCAGATCTCGTTCGAGCCACGCACGCGCCCACCGCGGCAGATCTAACGGACTATTTCGCGTTGTGTCTCGCGTGCCACTTCGCGAGCGTGGCCACATATGTCCCGACGGACGTCGATGCGAAGATTCGCCACGCGCTGTGGTTGGACCAAACGGATGCGGACGAACTCAGGCGCATGCGCGAGCTGGCGCTGGCCATCGCCGAGTGGGACACCTCGGGAGTGTCGACGCGTGCCGTTACGCTTGCCAGAACGGGAGCGCGCGCAGAGCGGCATTCAGGGCATGACGGCGAGTGGTTGTCGGTGCTCTGCGGCGGGCTCGTCGGCCACTGGAAGGTGGGGGATGCAACAAACGCGGCTCGATTCGAGGATGCCATCGACGCCGAGCTGTCGCGCGAAGCGCGCGCATTCGACGAGGTGGCGCGCGAAAGCGGCCGCGAAACCGCGCTCGCCGGACTCGCGGCGATTCTGACGCACAACGCCGGCGACGTAGTGCAGGTGCTGGGATCGAAGCACGCGCGGTACGTGCCGCCGGCCGTCAAGCTGCGCTTCACGGACCTTGCTCGCGAACGCTTCGAGCGCTACGGCGGCGCATTCGGCCGAGCCGCGGCCGTGTACCGCGCCGTGATGGCCTCGGAAGGCCATCGCAACTATCCGCTACGTGAATTGAAGCAGCTGCGACGCTCCCCCGAGCTGCTGTTGCCGATCGCGCCGTTTCTCGACGACTGGGGTTCGTTGCTCGCGCGGTGGCCCGGTTTCAACGTGGCTGAACGCGCGAACATCGTCGGCGGGCTCATCAACGGCTGCCGCAAGATCGACGGGCAGGAAGGCTACTACCGCGCGCTCGCCGGTTTCGATCGCGCGTTCCCAGCGGGGCTCGACTCGCGCGAACTGACCTCGCATCTTGGCGCGCGCGTGCGCGCGGAGCTCAAGGACGCCACGCTGCGCAAGAAAATTGCGGTGCGGCGCGAGTCGTTCGAGTCGAGCTGTGCGAAAGCGGCGCGCGCGGCGCTTGCGCCCTTCGGTCGGGCCCGTCGCGTCGCGGCGACGGGCCGAGCAGGTTAGAAGCGTAGGCGTAGACCCGCGTAGATCTGGCGGCCGCCCGTGTTGTAGCCGGCGACTTCGCGGTAGTTCTCCTCCGTCGCGTTCAGAACGCGCCCGTAGAGCTCGAACGTCTTGTTGAGCGCATAAGAGAAGGAGAGGTCGAGCACCTCGTAGTCGCCGATGTCGAAGAAAGCGCCGGTGTTGAAATCCATGTCGACGGCATCCTTCGACAAGCGGTAGTTCGCGAGGAACTTGAACGCGCCATCGCTCGAAACACGCTGCACGCCCAGGTTGCCGATGTGCTTCGGCCGCCGTACGCGCCGTTGGCCATTCGCGGTTTTCGCGTCGTTGCTCGTCCAGTTGCCGATAAATGCCCAGCCGTTGCTGATCGGCACCTCGGCGCCCAGCTCCAAGCCCTTCGACATGCTCGTGCCCGGGGTTTTTACATAGCCGTCGTTGAACGTGTTGAGATCGAAGGAGTAGTCGATGGCGGCCCCGATCTTTTGATCGAAGTAGGTAGCCTCGAGGTGCAGGCCATTCGCGCTGTCATATTCAACGCCGAGGTCATAGCCGTTGCTGGTTTCTTCCGTCAATACGCCGGCCGCTGCAGCCGGTATCACGCCGAAGGGGCGGTGGTTGTACGACACCTCGAACAAGCTGGGTGCTCGGAAGCCATTGCCGACGCTTGCGCGATACTTGATCGAGTTTCCGCTCGAGAGCGGCTGAGAGTACGCGGCGCTCACGCGGCTGCTTAAGTGTGTGCCGAAGTCGTCGTTGTCGTCGTAGCGCGCGCCGGCGGTCAAAAAGAAGTTCTTGCCGAAGGCTCCTTGGTACTCGAAGTAGTAGCCGTCTTGGCCCTGGGTCAGCTTCTGCCCGCCGGAAAACATTTCCTCGTCCTCGAGGTCAAGACCGTAGACGAGCGTCGCCGCGGCGGACGCCTCGAAGCTGCCGGTGTACTCGAGGCGGCTCATGCTGCCCTGACTTCCGAACGCAAACGCACTGCCCGCGTAGTCGTTGCGATCGATGTCCACGCTGCTGTAACCGAAGGAGTTCGAGAGGCGGCCGCTCTTGTGGTCGGCGGACAAGCGGTAGGCATTTTGCTTCGTCGTGTTCGAACAGTCGTGTCGTATTGCGAACGTGGCGGGATCGAAGCAGCCGTCATACCGCGTCGAGGCGTTTACGTCGCGCGCGACGAGCTGCAGACGCAGTTGTTCGGTTGGATTGAAACCGAACTTTGCGTGCACCGTGGTGTTATCGGCGCCGTCTTTGTCACGGAGCACGGTGTCCGCCGTCGTGGCATTGAAACCGTCGGTCTTTAGCTCCGTGGCGGACACGTAGTAGTCGCCCTGGTCGCCGCTTCCGGAAATGCTGCCGTCGATCTTGCGGGTGTCGAACTCGCCCGCTTCGAGGTCCACCCTGCCACCGAGTGCGTCTTTGCCCTGGCCCGTGATGATATTGACCACCCCGCCTGCGTCGGCGCCGTACATGAAGCCTTGCGGGCCACGCAGCACTTCGACGCGTTCCAGATCGCCAGCAGTAAGCAGCGTGCTGAAATCCGGTGAGACTTGCGTAGCGGCGACGTCGACCATTCGGAGCCCGTCGATGATGAGCAGCGTTCGATAGCCTTCCTCGCCGCGGATGCGCAGGGCCGTGGGCTTGCCTGGGCCGCCGCTATTGCTGACGGCGATGCCCGTCTGCGTGCGCAGCACGTCAGCGAGCGAGTCGTCGCCCTTCAGCTCGATGGTCGGGCCGTCGAGCACGTCGACGGCGGTCCCGATCTGCCGTCTTGGCGTGGGCAGCAGGTTCGACGTGACGATGATCTCCTCGGGGCGCGATTGCGCGGCCTGGCCGAATGCAACACCCGGCACGCTGGCCATGCCCGCGCAGAGCGTTCCCGTCAAGGCCATGCCGCCGGCCGTCCCAAGCGCCGATCTCATCTTCCTCTGCTTCATAGCTTTCCCACTGTTGTTTTTCGCGAGCGCTGGGCGCTCACCGCCCCCGAACCGCACCTGCCGTCAGAGGCGAGCGATCTTAATGGAGAGGCGGCGAATTCTGGTACGAGACGCGCCGTGACGGCGTTTTTGAAAGTACTATTCGTCGGACACTCCGCGCACCGAGTACCGACGTTTGACCAACGAACTTCCCACGTCCGCGCCCGCGGAACGCAACAAGGAACCCATCCTCAGGATACTCGAGACCGTGCTGCCGGCGCGAGGCAGCGTGCTCGAGATCGCTTCCGGCACGGGCCAGCATGTGTGCTTCTTTGCCGAGCATCTGCCTGGCCTCCGCTGGCAGCCCACGGAGCCGGATACGCCCCATCGCGAGGCGATCGCGACGCGCATCCGCGAGGCGGGCCTCGACAATGTCGAGCAACCGATTGCACTCGACGTGGCGGAGCCGCGCTGGCCGGTGAGTTCGAGCTACGACGCCATCCTCTGCATCAATATGGTCCACATCTCGCCGTGGTCTGCGACGAACGCGTTGTGTCTCGGCGCAGCGCAGCATTTGAGTCCGGGCGGCACCCTCGTGCTCTACGGTCCCTATCTGGAGCACGGCACTGCGGCGCAATCGAATCTCTATTTCGACGCCTCGCTCAAGAGGCGCAATGCCGAGTGGGGCTTACGCGATCTGGAAGACGTCACGCGCGTTGCGGCGCTGCATGGCTTGCATCGCCAGCAAGTCGTGCAGATGCCGGCCAACAACCTGACGGTTGTGTTCGCGAAGACACTCTAGCCGTCGCAGACGCGCCTTGACCTGTCCGGTCGGCGCTCCAACAATCCGCGGATCAACTCCTCATAAGGCGTCAGTCATGCGTCGACGCGTATTGCAGCTTGCCATCGTCATCGCGGTATCGTTGGGTGCCGGCTCGGCCGCAGGGCAGGCCCCGTCCAGCCTGGCGGACCTAGAGAAAGCGTTCGACGCGACGATCAGCCCGGATGAAATGAGCGGGTGGATGAAGACGATGGCGGCCGAGCCGAACCACGTTGGTTCGGCCCACAACAAGGCCAACGCCGAGCTGATCCTTCAGCAGTTCAAGGACTGGGGCTGGGACGCGAAGATCGAGACCTTCAACGTGCTCTATCCGACGCCGGTAAATGAGGTACTCGAGCTCACGGGGCCGAAGCGCTTCAGGGCAACGCTGACCGAGCGGCCGATTCCAGGCGATGCCACGTCGTCGCGGACGAAAGACGAACTGCCGGCCTACCTCGCGTTCCAGGGCGACGGCGACGTCACGGCGCCGCTGGTCTACGTGAACTACGGCATGCCGGACGACTACGAGACGCTGCAGCGTCTGGGCGTCGACGTCAAAGGCAAGATCGTCATCGCGCGCTATGGACAAGGGTGGCGCGGACTGAAGCCGAAGTTGGCGCAAGACCATGGCGCCGTGGGCTGCATCATCTATTCGGATCCGCGCGACGATGGGTATTCCACAGAAGACGCGTATCCGAAGGGTGCCGCGCGGCCCGCGCAGGGTGTTCAGCGCGGCTCGGTCGCCGACATGGCGCTGTACCCCGGCGATCCCCTGACACCTGGCGTCGCCGCCACGGAAAACGCAAAACGCCTCACGCGTACGACGGCACCTTCGCTGCTGAAGATTCCCGCCATTCCAATTTCCTACGGCGATGCCGAGCACTTTCTGAGCGCGCTCGAGGGTCAAGTCGCGCCGCCGAGCTTTCGCGGCGCGCTCGCGATCACCTATCACGTCGGCGGCACCGATACAGCGAAGGTCCACCTCACCGTCGAATCGGAGTGGTCACTAAAGACCATATACAACGTGGTTGCCGTGCTGCGAGGCTCGGATCTTCCCGATCAATGGGTGCTGCGAGGCAACCACCACGACGGCTGGGTGTTCGGCGCCTCCGACCCAATGAGCGGCCACGTTGCGATGATGGCCGAAGCGAAGGCCATCGGTGCGCTGGTGAGGGCCGGCTGGAGACCCAAGCGCACGTTGGTCTATCTGAGCTGGGACGCCGAAGAGCCCATGCTGCTGGGCTCCACGGAATGGGTCGAGGCCCATGCCGCGGAACTGAAGCAGAAAGGCCTCGTTTATATCAATAGCGACGGCAATGAGCGCGGCTTCCTCGGTGTTTCGGGAAGCCATGCGCTGCAGCACTTCGTTTCCCAGGTGGCCACCAGCGTGACCGATCCGCAAACCGGGGTCTCGGTCGAAAAGCGCCTGCGCGCGGGAGCCATGGTGCGGGGCGCAGCCGTCGACGCGAACGAGCGCGCCAAGACCGAGGCCAAGCTCGCCGGGGATCCGGACAAGGATATGCCGATTGGCCCGCTCGGCTCAGGCTCGGACTACTCCGCCTTCCTACAACACTTAGGCTTGGCTGCGCTCAACGTCGGTTACGGAGGTGAGGGTCAAGACGACGGCGTCTATCACTCGGCCTACGACACCTGGGAACACTATTCGCGCTTCGGCGATCCCGGCTTTGTCTACGCCCGCGTGTTGGCCCAGACGACGGGCCGTCTCGTGCTGCGCATGGCCGACGCCGACTTACCCGTGGAACGCTACTCCGATGTTGCCGACACGGTTTCCACCTATCTCGACGAGGTCAAGAAACTCGCCGACACCAAACGCGAGGCGCAAGTTACCGAGGCGAAGATGCTGGCAGTCGCCGCGTTCCACCTGGCCGATGATCCGACCAAGACCAGCGGACCGCCGACGCTGCTGAAGCCGGTGCCGTTTTTCAATCTGGCGCCGCTCGAGAATGCCGTCGCGCGCGTCAAGGCCAGCGCGATAGCCTATGACGCCACGCTCGCCGCGAAAGGCGCGGGACTGGCTGGCGACGTTAAGGCCAAACTCACTGCCCTCACCAGCCACACCGAACAGGCACTGACGTTGGACGTCGGCCTCCCCGGGGGGCGCGACTGGTACAAGAACATGATCTACGCGCCGGGTAGATTCACCGGCTATGGCGCCAAGACCCTGCCCGGCGTACGTGAAGCTATCGAGGACGAACGCTGGGACGACGTCAACACGTATTCTGAGCTGACGGCCAAGGCGCTCAACGCCTACGCCGACACACTGGATGAGAGCGTGGCTCTAATGGCCGGGCAGGTGGATTCCACCAGGTCGAACGAGAACTAACTAGATCCATTTGCGTCGCCTAAAGAACCACACCATCCCTGCACCGACTATCACCAGTGCAAACAAGAAGATCGGATATCCGTAACGAGCCCGAAGCTCGGGCATGTTCCATGGGCTCACGTCGCCATTGAAGTTCATTCCATACACGCCCGCCAGGAAGGACATGGGGATGAAGATGCTCGACATGATCGTCAGCACTTTCATGATCTCGTTCATTCGATTGCTAATGCCGGTCAGATACAGATCCTGCAAGCTCGAGGCCATCTCCCGATAACTTTCGATCAAGTCCAACACCTGCACCGCGTGATCGTGACAGTCGCGCAGGTAAGGGAGCGTGGTCGGATCGATCAACGAGTGCTCCTCGCGCAACAAGGTGCTGATCACCTCGCGTTGCGGCCACAAGCTTTTGCGCAGCACGATCAGCGATCTCTTGATGTGGTGTATTCGCTCGAGGCATGCCGGGCTCGGGTCCGCGAGAATCAATTCCTCGAGCGTTTCGAGTTCGGAACTCATCCGATCGAGCGTCGGAAAACCCTCGTCGATGACGAGGTCTATCAGTGCGTAAAATAGAAAGTGAGCGCCGCGTTCGCGAATTCGGCCAGGTGGCTCAGTTCGTATTCGGTCCCGAATCGGCTCGAACGGATCATCTCTGCCAGCGCAGAAGCTCACCACATAAGTGGCGCCCAGAAATAGGCTGACTTGCGTCGGCGCGGCCCTCTGATCGTATCGCGGCCAGTTCAGCGTCACGAATAGCTGTCGATCGAAACTCTCAACCTTGGGGCGTTGGCCCAAATTGGCGACGTCTTCGACGGCGAGGGGGTGCAAGTTGTAGGCTTCTCCGAGCGAACGCAACGTGGCCACATCGGCGGTACCTTGAACGTGCACCCACGTGACGTTAGGGCTCGCGAAAAAGTCGGCACAACGTGCAAGACTGATGTCCCGCTCCTCCTTGAATCCGCCGCTAAGAAAGTCGAACACCGAAAGGTGGGCACTTGCGTCCTTCACCGCCAGCGCACGCAGACCGGGTGAGGTTCCGGGCTTGTTGTATTTTGGTCTGAGCGCGTTCATGGCCGATCCTCGGTCTTGTCGAGGCCTTCGCCCTGAACTTGCAGACGATCGCGCAGGCCCGGCGCACTGCGTACGTGAATATCGCGTTGCGGGAAGGGAATCTCAATGCCGTGTTTGCGCAAGGCAGTCTCGAGCTCCCAGTTGTAGTCCGCCGCAATTCGTGCCGGGCGTTTGACCGCGGTGGCCGTGAGCCAAACGATGAGCTCGAAGTTCAAGCTGCTGTCGCCGAACCCCACGAGCCATACCTGAGGGGCGCGGCCATCTGCGGACAACGTATGCTCCACGGCTGAGGCCGCTTCCAGAGCGGCAGCACGCACCCGCTCCTTGTCGCTCCCGTAGGCAACACCGAAGGGGATTCGGATTCGTCGCACGGCCTCCCGCAGCGTCCAGTTCGTGACGCTGTTGCTCACCAATTCTGAGTTCGGCACGACGACGTCGAGGTTGTCGTTGGTCGTGATGATGGTGCTTCGGATGTTGATGTCGCGCACTTCCCCCGTAATACCAGAAGCGAGTTCGATGTAGTCACCGACTTTGATGGTGCGCTCGAATAGCAGAATCAATCCGGACACGAAATTGTTGACGATATTTTGCAACCCGAAACCGACGCCTACACCGAGGGCGCCGGCAACAATCGCGATTTTGGTGAGATCGACACCGAGTACAGCCAAGCCGCCGAATAGCGCGACGACTAGGATCGCGTAGTGCAAGATCCGCCCTAGGGTGTAAGTAGCGCCCTGGTCGAGGTTTGGCAGACGGGCGCTGACGCCCGCCAAGCCCCGTCTGAGAAATTTCGAGATCAGCAACGCGATCGCGATAACGAACGCGGCCTCGAACAGACCAGTGGCAGTAATGCCGGTGGTACCGATCGTCAAGAACGGTGTCGTGAGCCACCGCAGCAAGTCGCCCGACGAGTCCGCCCACCATGTAGTCGGCGATGTCTGCGCGAACGCGAGCCGCGAGACCACCATCAGGCAACTCGCAAGGATTGCGCGGCTGAGGATCGCCTTTTCCCGTCGCTGCTCGGCCATCGAGTTCTACAATACAGTATCGCCGGGCTCGCGCTCTGCTTAAGATCATCGTGACGAGGGAGGAAAATGAGTTCGCACGCGCTGTACACAGGTCCGGTTTTCGAAATGGCACGTCAGCAGTTCGACGTTGTGGCCGATCATCTGGAAATGCCGCTCGATGAACGCGAGCGCGTCTTCATCCCCAAGCGTGCCATCGCTGTGGCCTGTCCGATTCACCGCGACGACGGTTCCATCTCTGTGTTCCAGGGCTTTCGTGTGCAGCATCACCTGACGCTGGGTCCCACCAAGGGCGGCACGCGCTTCTCGCCGCGAGTCGATCTGGGCGAGGTCGCCGCGTTGGCCATTTGGATGAGCTGGAAGTGCGCACTTGCCGGGCTGCCCTACGGTGGCGGCAAGGGGGGAGTCGCGGTCGATCCGCTGGCGCTCTCGCGGCGCGAGCTCGAGGCGGTGTCGCGCCGCTATATGCAGGAGATGATTCCCTTCGTCGGGCCGCACACCGATGTGATGGCGCCGGACATGGGAACCGATGAGCAGGTGATGGCCTGGTTCATGGATACCTACTCCATGCATCAGGGCAGTACGGTCAAGGAAATCGTCACGGGTAAGCCGGTGAGTGTCGGTGGCACGGTCGGCAGGCGCGAGGCCACGGGACGCGGCGTTGCCTATCTCGCAATTCGTGCGCTCGACGAGGTGCATATCCGGCCCGACGGGGCAACGGCTATTGTGCAGGGCTTCGGCAACGTGGGTTCGTTCGCTGCGCTGGATCTGGCGCAGCGCGGCCTAAAGGTCATCGGCATCAGCGATCACTCGGCCGCGTACTTCGACCGCAATGGTCTGGACGTAAAGGCGCTGGCCCAATATGCGAGCCAGCATCGTAAGATCGAGGGCTATTCCACGGAAGGGCGCTTCGATCCGGACGAGTTGCTGATGCAGCGCTGCGACGTGCTGGTCCCTTCCGCAGTGGAACAGGTGATCACCGGCAGTAACGCAGGGAACCTGCGCTGCCGCGTGCTGGCCGAGGGCGCGAATGGCCCGACCACGCCGGCGGCGGACGAGATCCTCGCCGCGCGCGGCAACGAAATTTTCGTGATCCCGGATATTCTCTGTAACTCTGGCGGCGTGATCGCGAGCTACTTCGAATGGGTGCAGGACCTGCAGTACTGGTTCTGGACGGAGAGTGAGGTAGTCGAACGTCTGCAGCAAAGCCTGGAGAAATCCTTCCAGCGGGTGCTGCAACGCGCACGGGCGGACGGGATCTCGCATCGCGATGCCGCGCTCGCCATCGGCATCGAAGTCGTGCAGCAGGCCAAGCGCGTTAGGGGATTGTTTCCCTAACCCACGCGGGCCTGACGGCCGTCACTGAAAGTGCTGGACGTCCTTTTCGTTTTCCGCGCAGAAGTACTCGAGTAAGTCTTCGTCGGGGCGCAACGTCGACTTGATGGTGTAGACGATCGGCTTCGTATAGGCCGTCGGATCGTCGAGCGTCACCTGCGTTTCAAGATGTCCCGCGTCCTTGCGCCGGATGCGCTCCGTCAAGCGCAGCTTGTCGGAGTGCGAATGGCCCATCGCGTCCAGGAAACCGCGGTCGTTGAAACCGGTGGTCTCGACGACGAGCTCGTTACCTTCCCACTTGCCCGACGAGTAGCCGAGCCAGCGCGGCTCCGCGTCATCGACTGGCTTGCGGCCGTCGAGGAAGATCTGTCTGAACACGGTATTCTCTTCGTAGAGAATCAGGATTTCGCTGTCGGCCTGCACGACCTTGAACGGCAGAAGGCCCGTGGCGAGGACGGGCATACCGGTCGGAAGGCAATGGGCGGCTGGTTCGCCGGCGCCGCCGAGCGCGGCCTTTCGCTGCAGCGCCGCCGCCGTTTCCGGCCGCATCTGCGCGTCGCCTTCTTTCAAGTCCGCCATGAAGTTGAAGAAGTAGTGCGGGAACGGAATCTCGCCCTCGACCGTGACGATCTGCGCGGGCACGGGCTCGCGATTGGGGAGCCAGATGCCGCTCAAGTCTGGCTTGCCGCGCTTCATCGGGGCCGACCCCACGAGATCGACTTCGCCGGAGGCTGTACGTTTCAGCCCCGGCTCCGCGACCTTGGCCCACTGCGCAGAAGCGTGCTCAGTGACCTCGATCGTGGCGGCGATGGCGACGAGAGTGAAGAGCTTCATGGCGCGTTACTCGACGCGCCGCTCGAGCCGGCCAGCAGGCTCTTGCCCGTCGCATTCAGCGTCACGGCACGGGCATTTGCGTTGCGAGTGCCGTTCTTCGCTTGAAACGCGTCAACCGTTACGACGTCGCCCACTTTCAGCGTCGATTTCGTCCAGCCGTTGCGCAGCAGCAGATTCGGGCTCGCGAGCTCGAACCCCCAATTCGTCAGTTCGCCCTTATCGTCCTTCACATCCACGTAGAACCACGTGTGCGGGTTCTGCCATTCGAGCTTCGTGACGGCGCCCGTCACCTTCATCGGCTTCTTGGCGTCGAACTCGGCGGCGAAAGAATGGTGTGCGAAGGACGGGTAGGTTAGAGCGAGGAGCAGGGCGATCGAAACGCCGATCGTCGCAGGCCTTTTCATGCCAAGGCTCCGTTCAATTTTCGTGGGATTCGGGGCGAGTCGCGATTCTGGACTAAGCCGCCGGCATTAGGAAGGCAACCCTTCGATGTTACGGTTTGCTGAACCAAATCGACGTCGATACCATCGTGGCACCGGCGGGTTCGGTTCGCGGGAGTGAGATCCTCGATGCTTCGACCATTTTCCGTCACGTTCCTGCTCAGCAGCGGATTGGTTCTCGCGTCTTGTGGTACGAGCGAGCAGCCATCTTCCAAGGCGCCGTCCTCGCAGCAGACCTCTGCTAGCGAAGCTGTTGGGTCCGCAGCCGCGCCCGGTCTCGACGAACACGCCGCGGCAGCGCCGCCTCTACAAGTGGGCACGCTGACCTTGCCCGGAGAGTGTCCAGAGCCGCGCGCGGCCACTGCGTCCGAGAACGCCGCAGAAGTCAACGCTCCCATTCCGATCAAAGTGGGGTTGACGCTATCGCACGAATGGAAAGGGTTTGCGGGCGACTACGAGCACGAGTGCCTCACGCAAGTCACGCAGGTCGACGATCGTTCCATCACGATCTCGAACAGCTGCCCGATTGGTCCGACGAAAGAACCGGTGCGCAACAGCCGCACGCTATGCCGGCGTGATCTGCAGGACGCCTCTATCCTAGAGACCGAATTTGTCCGCTGGTTACCCGAGGTTCTGGCGGGCACGACACAATTCAGTCTGTCGCGGCGTTCGTTCGCGGAGCTGAAGAGCACCGGCGGAGTCGAGCACCGATACGTCTCGCTTGCCCGTCGCGCTAATGCTGCGAAGTCGCCGTTTCTCAAGTTCGACTATCAAGGCAAACTGCTTCGCCAGGATACGACTCACCGCTCGGCATACGCGCTCGATCTGTACGATACGGTCGACGTGCTGGTGAACGCCGAGATCACCAAGCTGCCCGTGATCAACTTGGAGGGCATTCTGAAGTCCGAGACGGGAATTATGGAGTCTCGGGCCAAGGTACTGGACAGCGAGTTCCTTCCGCTGCTGCTCGACTACGAATTGACGGGAGACCATTTTCGAATCGCGTACACGAAAATTTCCTTCCCCACCGACGAGCTCGAGCACGCGCTCGACGTGCAGCGTAGGCTCGATGTTTATGGAATCTATTTCGATTTCGGGAGCGACCAGCTGCGCCCAGAGTCTGGGCCAGTACTGCGCTCGATCGCAGAAGCGCTCCAACACCATCCCGACTGGAAGCTGGCCGTCAACGGTCATACCGACAATGTGGGCGAGGAGGGCGCGAATCAGGACCTTTCGGCCCGACGCAGCGAAGCCGTGCGGACGGCGTTGTTCGAGCGCTACTCAATCGACAAGGCGCGTCTGGTGGCAGTCGGGCTTGGTCAGTCGCAACCGAAAGAAACCAACGAAACCGCGGAAGGACGCGCAAGAAACCGCCGCGTCGAGTTAGTGCGCCTTGAGTAGCTGTGATCTGAGTCTGACATGCTGATGGATCACTCGACCGTAGTCGCGCTTTGCCAGACGCTGTGCGCGCTGGGTGCCCTGGGATCGGGCAGGATTATCTACCTTTGGAATCGGGGGCGGCGTGCGAGGCGTTGGCCCACGGTGGCCGGTGTGATCACGGATGTTCGGTTTCACAAGGGGTGGACGCAACCGAGCGTTGGCCGCAGCAATGTGCGTCTCCGCGTCTACTCCGCGAAGTTGCGCTATCGGTACGAAGTTCTCGGCAAATCCTACGAGGGAACGCGAGAACGGTTCGGATCGTCTCGACGCGAAAGGAACCGTTCGAAAGCTGAGGAAACGTACGGCCGCTATCGACCCGATCAGTCCGTGAACGTGCACTACGATCCGGCGAGTCCTGCCAGCTCCGTTCTGGAGCCGGGTACGGACGCCGCGCTGCGATCGCAAGCGCTCTTAGTCGGCGCGATGTTGCTCATTGGCGCCTGCGGGTGGATCGTCGCGAGCGTTTGGTTCTAGTCGCCACTCACCGCGCGTTCGTCCCTCGAAGGTCCCGGCGTGGCCATTCGCCTACTTGAGGTAACCCCGCATGATCGAATCAACGCGCATCGTCGGGCCCACACCAAGTAAGCCGCGCCCGTCCGGATCTGCCTTCGCCTCGACGATGGTCTGACCCGCGGGAGTACTCAATTGGATTTCGCCTCCCGCAGCGGTTCGATAGACGCCGGCTATCGGCGCTGCGCCTGCGCCGTACAGCTTCAGGCCTTCGCGACCGTTCAGTTCGGCCTGCACTCCTATCCCTGCGGCATCGCGCAGGGCGACCTTTCCTCCGTCCCGATCACTGGCGATAAGGGCGCCAGAAGTGTTTCCGGCAATGTCATAGACCCGAATATCGCCAGCGCCGGCCTCGGTGAGCCTAACCGCGGCCCCGCCATTCCCCATGGGTCCGTTGATGAATAGGCCGCGAGAGGTGTAGTTCGCTTTCGCAGCAGGGTCGTTGGCATCAACGGGCCCCCTTTCGTCGCCGAGCGAGGCTATCTCGTCACCGATCGAATCATTGATTATTAGTCGAGAGTAGTCTTTGCCGCCGATCAACGCGATCTGCGTCTCGATACCTTCCGCCGAACTTCCTTCGATGTGCTCGGAAATCTGGGTATTGCCATCGGAGCCGACCATCATCTGTACGCGCAGGTCTCCGCGCTGATCATAGACGGCCAATCCTTGACCGCCCTTCGAACCGCGAAAGGCATCGACCACCGATTTGCCTTCGCGGTCAAGAAGTGAGAACGCGCCCACGTTGCTGTGCTCACCCACCATTGCCACGAAATCTTCCGTGGACGGATCCGAGACCCCGACTCTGCCTGTCCCGTCGACAGCCGTCGCTCCGGCGACCACGATCTTCCCCTGCGGGTTGTACAGCCGCATGACGTTGATCCCGGAGGGCAGCTTCACGACGTCGAAAATCTTTTGGCCGGACTCATCGACCACGTTGAATGGAGCGGTGAACGTGCCCGCGGAATCACCGTGCGCGATCTGGAACCCGACCAGTGACGAGCAGATCGCCAATAGTGCTGTGCCGAAGCGCTGCCTACGCGCGGACCTAGTCATCGCGGCCTTCAGGCCGGCAATCTCGCGGGCGAAATGAGTCGCCTGATCTTCCAAGGCCGATGAGTCGAATGCAGAGTTCATCGTGCGCGCTCCGTTGGTTTGTCTGATCGGGGAAAGTCTAGAGAGTGAGACGTAACCGTTTATAGAAAATATCCAGTGTAAAGTCTATGCTCCGGCGCAACGGCAACCGGCCGAGCGCAACTCCCTCGAGGAACGTAACCATGAAGCTCTATCTCGGTGTGGCTTTGGTTTTGTTGGTCGGTTGCTCGGATAAAACGTCGCCCACAGCGCCTGCGGCGCCGCGAGTGCAAGCAGCGCCGACGGCCGCTGAAGCCGAGCCGCGGGCCGCGGCTGGAAATCCCGTCGCAAGAACTTCCAAACAGGACGGCACAGGCCCGGGACAGCGCGCCCGCGCCAAAATCGAACTGCGCAACTCGAAGGACGAAAAACCGTTCGGAGATTTGTCGGTCAAATAGCCGCGCTGTATCGCGTCGGCTTCGCGCCTAGTTTGTAGTCAGAGCTCGAAAGATCACGGGCCCGGCGGACCGCCGGGCTGCGCGAACCCGAGCCGGCCCACGAACGGCCCGGCCACGACGATCGCATCGCCCTCGATCTTCAACGGCAACGCGGCAAGTTGCCACGGCGCGGGCCCGCTGATCACGCGCGCGGCGTCGCTCGGATCGAACTCCGATTCGTGGCATGGGCATTTGAAGTGCAGCTTGTCGTTGAACCAGTCCGTGACGTCGCAGCCGGTGTGCGAGCACACGCCGGAGTACGCGACGACGCCGTCGGCCGCGCGCGTTGCCGTCTCGCCGGCGAGCTGCGCCGGATCGAGCCGCACGACGACGAGCTGGTTCAGTCGCGAACCGTCGCGCACGCGCATCGTCGTCGGACTCATCGGGAACGCGAGCACCTGCTTCGAGCCGACCTTCAGGTCGGCCGGCGCCATGATCTGGCCGGCGCGCTTGCCGAAGGCGAACACGAGGGCGTCGCCGGTTTGAGGGGGTGCGCTGGCTTCGTCGGTCTCGTCGCCACGGGCCGCCATAGCCGGAGCCGTGAGCGCGAAGGCGCAGCAGGCCTTCAGGATCGTGCGGCGCTGCGTGCCGCGTGCGGTCTCGTTCGAATCGCGCTCGTCGCTCATGCCCCCTCCCGCTGACGCCGTGCATTGTGCGGGCCGAAACCGGTCCATACAACCTGACAAAACGGCTGCGGCCCCGTATGGTTGGCGCTTGCACGACGCAGGGGGGCGCCATGGCACTACAACTATTAACGGCGGTCGTCGGCAGTTTTCCGCAGCCCGACTGGCTCATCGACCGGGCGTTGCTCACGAAGATGATGGCGCCACGCGTGCGCGTACACGAGGTCTGGCGGATTCCGCCTGAGCACCTCGAACAGGCGCAGGACGACGCGACGCTCGTCGCCATCCGCGAGCAGGAGCGTGCAGGCATCGACATCATTACGGATGGCGAAATCCGCCGCGAGAGCTATTCGAACCGCTTCGCGAACGCGCTCGACGGTGTCGATAGGCTGCGAGTGGGCGAGATCGTGGGGCGTACCGGCGTCAAGATTCCCGTGCCGATCGTGTCGGGACCGATCAAGCGTCGCGCACCCGTCGAAGTGCGTGACGTGAAATTCCTGCGCGCCAACACCGATCGCACGATCAAGATCACGCTACCGGGGCCGTTCACGATGGCGCAGCAGGTCGTCAACGAGCACTACAAGGACGAAGAGAGCGTCGCGTTCGCGTTCGCCGAGGCTGTCAACGAAGAAGTCCGCGATCTATTCGCGGCGGGCGCCGACGTCGTGCAGCTCGACGAGCCGTGGTTGCAGTCGCGTGCAGATGCTGCGCGGCGTTACGGCGTGCGAGCCATCAATCGAGCGTTGCAAGGCGTCACGGGCACTACCGCGTTGCATCTGTGCTTCGGCTACGCAGCGCTTGTCAAAGACAAACCCGCGAGCGGCTATTCGTTCTTAGCTGAGCTCGAGGATTCCGCAGTACGGCAGGTGTCGATCGAGGCCGCGCAGCCGCGGCTCGACTTGGGTGTGCTGCGCGCACTGAAGACCAAGACCGTGCAGGTTGGCGTGCTCGACCTGAACGACCGCAACGTCGAAAGCGCACATCAGGTCGCGATGCGGATTCGCGCCGCGCTCGACGTCGTTCCGGCCGATCGCCTCATCGTCACGCCCGACTGCGGCATGAAGTATCTGCCACGCGAAGTGGCATCCGCGAAGTTGCGTGCGCTCGTTCAGGGCGCTGCACTCGTCCGCGCCGAGCTGTAGCGCTCAAACGTCCCCGTGATTCATGGCCGCTGCGGCTCGCGCGGCGCTCCAATTGACATACCTTGAGCGGGTAGGCTACAGTACATGTAACGGCAAGGTATTGGTCTTGGAGCGCCGCGACCTCCGAGGCAAGCGTGCGTCGTAGAGGGTTTCTTGCGGAGGATCCATGCGCTACCGAAATATCGCTGGCCTTTTTGTCGTCGCGATCGTCGTTGCCTTACCTGCGACTGCTCAACAAACCGATGGGCGGAACGCCAGAGCGGCGCCTGCCGAGATGAGCGTCGCCACGGCCAAAGCGCTCAACCTTGCGATCGAAGCGGTCGGCAAACAGCGCTACGAAGAGGTTGCGGCCGCGATCGCGCCACTCGAAAGCTCTCACTTGAGCCCCTACGAGCGCAGCAGGCTGGAGCAGATACGCTTCAACCTCGCCTTTGCAAAGGGTGAACAGGATGAAGGGCGTGCGCACCTGGAAGCAGCCATCGCCGCCGGCGGGTTGAGCACTCAGGAACGTGAACAGGCGCGGTATCAGATCGCTCAGAGTTACCTGGCGGAGCAGCGCTGGCAGGACGGCGCGGCGCGGCTGGAGCAGTGGTTCGCGTCGGTACAAAACCCGAACTCGGCCGCGTACTACCTGTTGGGTGTGGCTTACTACCAGATGGGCGATCACGACCGTGCGCTCGTACCGGCGCAGCGCGCCGTCGATCTCTCCGACACGCCGCAGGAGTCTTGGACAAGTATGTTGGTCGCACTGCGGCTCGAGCGTCACGAATACCGGGATGCGGCGCGTCTGCTGCAGCAGCTCATCGTGCTTGTCCCGGCGAAGAAGACGTATTGGCTGCAGCTCTCGGCTTGTTACGGCCAGCTAGAGGACTACCGCGGCGCGCTTGCAGTGATGCAGCTCGCCTTCGATGCGGGCCTGCTCACGGAAGAGACCGAAATTCGCCGTTACGCCGATCTGCTCCTGTTCAACGATCTCCCGTATCGCGGCGCCCGCGTGCTCGAAGACGCTATCGACCGGCAAGCCGTGGGTCTCGTGGACGCCGCGGTCTACGAAAAGCTCGCGGATTGCTGGATCGCTGCTCGCGAATTCGAGCGCGCGGTCGCGCCGCTCCAACGGGCCGCCGAGCTGTCGGTCTCGGGTGACCCGCTCGTGCGATTGGCCGAGGTGCATGCGGAACGTGACGATTGGCCCGCCGCCGAAGGCGCGCTGCGACGTGCGCTGGCCAAAGGCGCTCTGAGCGATGCGGCGCACGCCAAGGTGCTGCTCGCCTCGATTACTCCGCAGCGCGCGGGCGTCGCTGTAGAGCGGCAGCGCGTCAGCGAATAGCGAGCGGATTGCCGGGCGAGCCGGTGGCGCCCTTCAACTTCAACGGCGCGAAGAAGAACGCGAACTCGTAGGCGTGATCGCGTGCGAGATCCTCGGTCACCAGATTCTCGAAGATGTACGTGCCGTTGCGCGGGATCAGCAGCTGGTGCACGGGGAACTGCAGATCCTTGTTCGGGTTCGGGATGACTTCCATCGACCAGGTGTCTGCGCCCACCATCACGACGTGGTGATCGACGAGCCATTGCCCCGCGGCCAGTCCGGGTCCCGGCGCCATCGCGTTGAACTTCGCGTTGTCCTTGCCCCACAGCGAGCCCCAGCCCGTGTTGAAGATCACGATGTCGCCTGCGTGGATGTCGACTTTCTCCCGCGCCAGCGTGGCCGTGATGTCGGCCACCGTGATCTCGTAGCCGCCTTCGAGCTGCGCCACGCCTTTTAGCGCCGCCACATCGATCAGCACTCCGCGCGTCGCGATGGCGCCGACGTTCTCCACGCCGAGCTTCGTGAGTCCTTCGGCTTTGGCGAAATCCTTTCGGTCGTTGCCGTTATAGAACAGGTCGCCGATACCTAGGTGACCGAGGCCGTCGAACTGCGTGCCGATCTGGCCGAGTTCGCCGCTGATGACCTCGTCGTGGTACGTCATGTTGTTCGTGCCCATGGGCCCGAACGTTTGCGGGATTCGCAAGCTGAAGTGCCGCGTGCCGAACAACGGCATCGAGGATTCGTAGGCGTGACCGAGCTGGTAGACGGTGCCTGTCTTGATCAGGTTCTTCGCCTCGAGCACCTTGGCCGGCGTCAGCTCATTGGCCGCGCCGCGCTGATCGGTTGCGCCCCAGCGCGATGGGTACCAGCGGTCAGCTTGGCCTAGTGCAGCGGTTGCGGCTACGACAGCGGCGGCGGCGAGCAGCCAACGCGAGCGCATGCTGACGGTCGACGAGAGTTGCGGCATCGGGGCCCTCCCAAATCGGCGAGACAAGTACGCGGGGCACTATAACTCCCGCGTGCGAGTCCCGCAGCCGAAAGCGGCGGTGTAGAGTAGCGGCCGGGGATCGATCATCCGGGGGGATTGCGTGTCATCGAGAATCGTATCGAAGGTAGCCGTGCTCGTAGTCGCGGCCACGTTAGCCGCGTGCTCGCGTTCCCCCGAACCCACGCCGTCCGCACCGCCCGCTGCTGCGGCGCCACCGCAGAGCGCCGCACCTGCCGCCAGCGCGCGCGTCGAGTGGCCGTACTACCGCGGGAACCTGGCCTCCCAGCAATACTCGGCGCTCGACCAGATCAACGCTGCGAACGTCAGCAAGCTCGGAGTCGCGTGGCGTTTCAATACGGCGAACTACGGCCCGAAGCCCGAAGCGCGCAACGAAACCACGCCACTCATGATCGGCGGCGTGCTGTACACGACGGTCGGCACCACTCGCAATGTCGTCGCGGTCGAGCCGAAGAGCGGCGAACTCCTGTGGGTCTGGCGGCCCGACGACGGCGAGGCTCGCTACAAAGCGGCGCCCCGCAAGACTTCCGGCCGCGGCGTGGCGCGCTGGTCCGATGGCGCGGGCCACGATCGCTTGTTCGTCGTGACGCCGGGTTTCTATCTCGCCGCGCTCGATCCGGATACGGGCCGGCCGGTGCCGGGGTTCGGCGAGAACGGCGTCGTCGATCTCATGATCGGCGTGCGCGGCGAAGTCACTCCGAAGACGAGCATCGGCAACAGCTCTCCGGCGCTCGTGATCGGCGACGTCGTGATCGTGGGCCCGGCCCACGACGTCGGCATGCGCCCACCCGCCCAGAAGAATCTCAAAGGCGACGTGCGCGGCTACGACGCGCGCAGCGGCAAAATGCTGTGGACATTCCACACGATTCCGCTCAAGGGCGAGCCCGGCTACGAGACATGGCTCGACGGCTCGGCCGAGACGGCAAGCAACGCCGGTGTGTGGGCGCCGATGTCGGCCGACGCCGAGCTCGGGTTCGTGTACCTGCCGGTCGAAGCGCCGCTGGCCGATACCTACGGCGGGATGCGCCCAGGCAACAACCTCTATGGTAATAGTCTCGTGTGCCTCGATGCGAAGACCGGGCGGGTCGTGTGGCACTACCAGCTGATCCATCACGACATCTGGGACTGGGACAATCCGACGGCGCCGATTCTCATGGACCTCGTCGTCGACGGTAAACCGATCAAGGCCGTCGCACAGATCACGAAACAGGCCTTCGTCTATACATTCGATCGCGTGAACGGCAAGCCGGTCTGGCCGATCGAGGAGCGTCCCGTCGCCAAGTCCGACGTGCCGACCGAGGTCACGTCGCCGACGCAACCGTTCCCGACCAAGCCACCCGCGTTCGACCGTCAGGGCTTCACCGACGACGATCTCATCGACTTCACGCCGGCGCTGCGCACCGAAGCCATCGAAGGCACCAAGACGTTCCGCAAGGGACCGATCTTCACGCCGGGGTCACTCGCGAACGCCAGCGACGGCACGAGCGGCACGCTGGTGCTGCCGAGCTTCACGGGCGGCGCGAATTGGGAAGGCGGCTCCTTCGATCCCGAGACGAAGGTGCTGTACATCGGTTCGTACACGCAGCCGAGCATTGCAGTGCTGCACCCGGAGCCGGCGTTCTCGGACATGAAGTACATCGCGGGTGGCGGCGCGACGCTGCCTTGGCTCAACGGGTTGCCGGTCGTAAAGCCTCCGTATGGCCGCATCACGGCCATCGACATGAATAAGGGCGAGCTCAAGTTCCAGATCGCGAACGGGCCCACGCCGAAGGAGATCGCCGAGAACACTGCGCTCAAGGGCGTGACGATTCCGCCCACGGGCCGGACGACGCGTGCCGTGACGCTCGTGACGAAGACGCTGCTCTTCACCGCCGAAGGCTGGGGCGGTACTCCGATCCTATATGCACGCGACAAAGCGACGGGCGACGTGCTCGCCGAGATTCCGCTGCCGGGGCCGGTCGGCGGCGTGCCGATGACGTACATGGTCGACGGCAAGCAGTACATCGTGATGTCCGTCGGCGGGCCGAACGGCGCCGAGCTGGTTGCCCTGGCGTTCCAGTAACGGACGCGGTGCGGTCGGGCGCGGTTACCAGCCGAGCCCGATGCGCAGCGCCAGCAGTACGGCAATGCCGGCGACGATCATGCCGAGGATGTCGCGGCGCCACGCGAAGTAGGCACTGCCGACGGCGACCGCGAACAGCCGCGCGTCGTGCCACGTCGAAATCAGCGCGCCGTCCGTTAGCACGATCTCCGGAGCGATGACCGCCGCCAGCGCCGCGAGCGGGGCATAGCGCAGCCCTTGCAGCAACCAGTGTGGCAGCGGCCACTCGCGATTCGACATCAAGAAAAAGCCGCGCGTGATCACGCTGACCACGGTCATGCCGATCGTCGCGATGATGAGTTGCGCTGTCGTCACGTGCGCGGCTCCGCTTTGGCGTGCGGCACCCAGCGATCGAGCAGCATTCCGACGACAACGCCCGCCGCGATGGCGATCACGATGTTGAGCTTCAGAGGGAAGCCATACGCGGCCACGGCTGCGATCGCAGCGACGCCGCCTGCGATCCAAGTCTTGCGCCCGGACAATAGCGAGTAGGACACGCCGAGGAGGGCCAGCACGCCCGCGAACCCGAGGCCCCACTCCGTCGGAACGCGATCCGCCAGCGCAATTCCCAACAGCGACGCCACCTGCCAGCTGAGCCAGTTCCAGGTCACGCCGCCCCAGAAGTACGGCCACTGCGCAGGTGCGGTTTTGGGCTCGGGGAAGCGCCGTACGAACAGCACGTAGTTCAAGTCGACGGCGAGATAACCGAGCAGCAGCCGCTGCCAGCGCGGCCGATGCCCGAAGTACTTGCGCCACTGCGCGCTAAAGATCACGAACCGCAGGTTCACGCAGAACGCCGTGGCCCATATCACCCAGAGTGGAGCACCCGCGGCGAGTAGTGGGAGCGCCGCGAGCTGGGCACTGCCCGCGTACACGAACAAGGTCATGACGACCGCAATCGGTAGGGGAAGCCCGGCCTTCACCATCGCGACGCCTGTAACGAGCGCCCACGCCGACATGCCAAGCGATGGCCCGACCATGTCGCGCACGCCTCGCCAGAACTCTTCTCGATCCTTCAGTGCGTCCGTCACGATTTCACGGTGCTCAAAACACGCGCGCCGGGCAGAGGCCCGGCGCGGTGACGAGAACTCAAAGCAGCGAGGCTCGTTAGGCTTCGGCTTCCATGAGCTTCTGCACGAGACCCGGCGGCACCTCGGAGTAGTGGTCGAACTCCATCGTGAACGTACCGCGGCCGCTGGTCGCGGAACGCAGGAAGTTGATGTAGCCGAACATCTCGGAGAGCGGCACGAACCCTAGTACGGTCGCCTGGTTACCCTTCTGGCCCTGGTCGGTGACTTGACCGCGGCGGCGGTTCACGTCGCCGATGATCGTGCCGAGATAGTCGCCTTCGGTCACGACCTCGATCTTCATGACCGGCTCGAGCAGCTTCGGCTTGCTCGCCCGGTGAGCTTCACGGAACGCGGCACGGCCGGCGATTTCGAACGCCAGCGCCGACGAATCGACGTCGTGGTACTTGCCGTCGATGAGTCGCGCCTTGAAGTCGACGACCTCGTAGCCCGCGACCTGGCCGCGCTTGCACTCCGTCTCGATCGCGTACTCGACCGAGGGAATGAACTCGCGCGGGATGCGGCCGCCGACGACTTCGTCGGAGAACTCCACACCCGTGCCGGACGCAGCCGGTTCGAAGATCATCTTCACTTCGGCGTACTGGCCCGAGCCGCCCGACTGCTTCTTGTGCGTGTAGACGAGCTCGACCGGAACTCCGAATGCCTCGCGGAAGCTTACGCGTGGCCGGCCCATGTTGGCCTCGACGCCGAGCTCCGTACGCATACGGTCGATCGTGACTTCGAGGTGCAGTTCGCCCATGCCCTTCAGCACGGTCTGGCCGGTTTCCTGATCGACCTGCAGCCGCAGCGACGGGTCGGCTTTGACCATCTTGTAGAGCGCAGTGGACATCTTGTCGACGTCAGCGCGCGTCTTCGGCTCTACCGAAACGCTGATGACCGGGTCCGGGAAACGCATGCGCTCGAGCAGCGCCGGATGATCCGGATCCGACAGCGAGTCGCCGGTTTCCGTCTCTTTCATGGAGACGAATGCGCAGATGTCACCTGCGCGGCACTCGTCGATGTCTTTCGTGGTCGAGGCCTGAACCTCCACGATACGGCCGATGCGCTCTTTCTTGCCACGCGTCACGTTGGCGAGCGTGTCGCCTTTCTTGATGACACCGGAGTACACGCGCACGAACGTCAGCGTGCCGAACTGGTCGTTGATGACTTTGAACGCGAGCGCACGCGCCGGCGCTTCGTCTTTCACTTCCTGCATGTCGACGACCTTGCCGTCCGGGTCCACCATGCCGATGCCGC
>JBDTOT010000038.1:0-43744 GCA_039933105.1 Gammaproteobacteria bacterium
ACAGTGGTATCCGAGTTTGTTCGATGCCGCTGCCGATCTCGGCTTGATCCGTGCGCGCGTGTGCCCGCCGGGTAGCCTGCTGCTGCGCACGCGGCATGCCGGCATCCAACGGGCCGCAGAAGACGCGCATCGCGAGCAATGGGGTGGCGGGCCGGCCGAGGATCCGCCGGATCGCCGTCGCGACCGAATGTGATGCAGACTCGCCCGCCACTACCGCCGTTCACCGAAGAGACGGCGCGCATCAAGGTCCAAGCTGCCGAGGACGCGTGGAACACGCGCGATCCCGAGCGCGTCGCAGGTGCGTATACCGAGGACTCGGTTTGGCGTAATCGCGACGAGTTCATTACGGGCCGCGCCGCGATCAAAGCGTTTCTGACACGCAAGTGGGCCGTCGAGCTGGACTATCGTTTACGCAAGAGCCTGTGGTCCTGCACCGATCGGCGCATCGGTGTGCGTTTCCAGTACGAATGGCACGACGCGTCGGGCCAGTGGTTCAGGTCCTACGGAAACGAACTGTGGGAATTCGATGACCAGGGCTTCATGCGCAGGCGCGAAGCCAGCATCAACGACGTGGCGATTTCCGCAGCCGACCGGCGGTTCGCGGGACCCAATTGGCAGACCGACGACTTACCGCTGCGCTGAACTCAGCTCCGTGCGACGCAAGTTCGCGTCGAGGAATGCGGCGACACGATCGTTATTTTGCGGCGTATAGAACTCGTCGCCACCATGCGCCGCGCCATGCACCACGATCAGCTCAGCCTTCAGGCCCGTGCGCTCGTATTGGCCCTGGAGTTCGTGAGACTGATTGATCGGCATCTGCGGATCCTGGTCGCCATGCAGCAGCAGTAACGGGGGATCGCTCGCGTCGACTCGAAAGAGCGGGCTCGCGAGACGCGCGACCGCGTCGTCTTCCTCCGGTAAGGCGCCGAGCAGCGTCTTCAAGGCAGGTTTGCGGATGCCGAGGCCGAAGGGCGTGGACTGCGCGAGGATCGTGGTCAGGTTCGAAGCGCCGAAGTACGACACGATTGCCTGCACGGCGGACGACTCCTTGGGATAGTCACCGAGGGTGCCCTCGAGATCGGCTTGGCCGTTGCTCGTGCCGACCAGCGCGGCGAGATGGCCGCCCGAGGACGCGCCGAGAATGCCTATGCGGCGGGCGTCGTAGCCGTAGCGCGGTGCGGCGGCACGTAGGAATCGAATGGCGGCCTTGATGTCGTGCACCTGGCCCGGGAAGCGCGCTGCCGACGCGGGCCTGAAATCGAGGCTCGCTACTGCGTAGCCGCGTTCCACGAGCCCGGTCAGCGGCATCGGGGTCTTCGACCCTCGTTCCCATGCTCCGCCGTGCACCCAGACGAGCAGGGGCGCTTTCGCGGCGCTGGGCTCGTACAGGTCGAGCCGCAATGGCTGGTCTGCTACGTGCGCGTACTCGATATCTTTGGTTATTTTCACGGGTTCTGCCGCGAGTAAGCCCGCAGCCCATCCGATCGCCGCCAACAGCGCCACGCCGGGCCGGAGCAGTTTCGTGTCATGCATGGTCATCCCCCCAATGCTCGAACGAGCGCCTGAACTATACGGCATGCGGGCGTCAGGTTTATCCCTAGCGTCGGGGGTGGCCGTGCGTTTCCGCAAGCGAAACTACGCACAGCCGCGGGCGGAGAGATTGGCGTGCCCCTCAGCTAGGCGAGAGGTTGTCGACCGATCCTCTTGTACGATCGCTAAAAACTCTGTAACTAACTGATCTTAAGAGAGAGTCGAGATTTTTGACGCTTTTTTGACCAATTCGGAGAAGCGCGAGCGCTGCGCTGGCGGGCCGCACGCTATCAAGTTGTTGTTCACATCGTTATCCACAGATTTTGTGAACAGTCTCTGTCGGGTGTTCACCTGATGTGGGTCGACGAATTCCAGCGGGCGAAAAGTCCCGTTGGGGCATATCTAACGTCGGGATTTTTCTAACTGGGGCGCGCAGGTCGGCGTGTAGAATACGCGCTCCTTGCTCGAGGTCGATTGGCTTAAGGCCGCGTTTGAATTAGCAATGCCGCAGATGATTATCGCGAACCGCTTGGTCGACGGCCTGGTCGTTTTCCTAGCCCCGGGCGGGGAGTGGGATACCGCCATCGCCAAGGGCGCGCTGATCGATGAGGACGCGGAGGCGCAGCGCCTTCTCGAGGTGGCCAAACAAGACGTGGTCCGTTGCCTGGTCATCGACCCGAACCTGATCCAGGTGCGGGTCGAGAACGGTCAAGTGCTCCCGACCGAGATCCGAGAAGTCATCCGCGCGTTCGGTCCCACGATCAGGACGGATCTCGAGGACACAGGGCCGGCGGTGGTCATTGCCGCCGACGCGGACCGCCGCTCCGGCGGAGCCGGGCACCTGCGCCGTAGCACGAAGGAGTAGTAGCAGCCGATGTATCGATACGATGGATTCGACGCCAAGTTCGTTGCCGAGCGTGCGGCACAGTTCCGCCGCCAGGTGACGCGCCGGCTTGCAGGGGAGCTCACGGAGGACCAGTTCCGGCCGCTACGGCTGATGAACGGCCTCTACCTCCAACTGCATGCCTACATGCTGCGCGTGAACGTGCCGTATGGCACTTTGTCGTCGAAACAGGTGCGCACGTTCGCGCACATTGCGCGCACCTACGACAAGGGGTTCGGCCACTTCACGACGCGTCAGAACATCCAATACAACTGGATCAAGCTCGAAGAAGCGCCGGACATCATCAAAGAGCTCGCGAACGCCGAAATCACGTCCATCCAGTCGTCGGGCAATTGCGTCCGCAACATTACGTCGGACCAGTACGCAGGCTGCGCCAAGGACGAACTTTCGGATCCGCGCATCTATTGCGAGCTGCTGCGCCAGTACTCGTTCCTGCACCCGGAATTCTCGTACTTGCCGCGCAAGTTTAAGATCGCGGTCACCGGTTCGCCGAACGATCGCGCGGCTGTTGCCGTGCACGATATCGGCCTGCGCATGCACCAGAACGAGCAGGGCGAGATCGGCTTCGAGGTTCTCGTGGGTGGTGGTCTAGGCCGCACGCCCTACATCGGCCAAACCATCCGCAAATGGTTGGCTCCGGACGATCTGTTGTCGTACGTCGAAGCGATTCTGCGCGTCTACAACATGCAGGGTCGGCGCGACAACATTCACAAGGCGCGCATCAAGATCATCGTGAACCAGATGGGCATCGACAAGTATCGAGAGCTCGTCGACAAGGAATGGGAAGCCACGAAGAATGGGGCGCTCAAGGTGCCCCACGACGAGATCGAGCGCATCAGAGCGTTCTTCGCGGCGCCGGCCTACGAGCTGCTCACGGATCGCACTGCCGAGCTCGCGGCGGCTCGCAAGGCCGATCGCGTATTCGATCGCTGGGTGCGCGGTAACGTGATCGAGCACAAGGTCCCGGGCTACGCAATCGTCAACGTGTCACTGAAAGCGCCCGGCCGTGTGCCGGGCGACATCACGGCCGACAAGATGGATGCCGTGGCCGATCTCGCGGACAAATACAGCTTCGGCGAGGTCCGCGTGAGCCATCGCCAGAACCTCGTGTTCGTCGACGTGAAGCAGAGTGATCTCGAGCAACTTTGGCGTGAGCTTTTTGCGCTCGAGCTCGCGACACCGAACCTCGGGCTGCTGTCCGACATCATCTGCTGCCCGGGCCTCGACTACTGCGCGCTTGCGAATGCGCGCGCGATTCCCATTGCGCAGGACATCAGCCGCGCCTTCAGCGATCTCGATGAGCTGCAGCGCATCGGCCATTTCACGATCAACATCTCGGGCTGCATGAACGCTTGCGGTCACCACCACGTCGGTCACATCGGCATTTTGGGTGTCGATAAACGCGGCGAGGAGTTCTTTCAGCTCACGCTCGGCGGTTCATCGGATCAACACGCAACGCTCGGCGATCGGCTTGGCCCCGGACTACCGCAAGCCGAGGTGCCGGGCGCGATACGGAAGATCGTCGACACGTTTCTCGTGAGACGCGAGCACGACGAGCGGTTCATCGACACGTACCGCCGCGTCGGCATCGAGCCTTTCAAGGCCGCCGTCTACGGCGGCGAGAGTCAGGCCGCGTAATGGGTTTGATTAAAGACGGCAAGCTCGTCACAGACACTTTCGTCGACGTCACCGGCCTGGAGACACTGCCGCCGGGCGGCGCCGTGCTCGTGACCTACGATCAATGGCAGGCCCAGCGCGCCGCGCTGCTCGCGCGCCGCTCGCCGCTCGGCATTCGCCTCCACAGCGATCAGCCGCCCGAGCTGATTGCGGCCGACCTTCCACATTTCGCGCTCGTGGCACTCGAGTTTCCGAAGTTCCGCGACGGCCGTGCGTATTCGTATGCGCGGCTACTGCGCGAGCGTTATGGGTTCAAAGGCGAGCTGCGTGCCGTCGGCGAAGTGCTGCTCGAGCAGTTGTTCTTCATGCTGCGAACGGGCTTCGATGCCTTCGACGTTGAAGGCGCCGATCCGCTGGGCGCATACCATACGGCGCTCGGCGACTTGTCGGTGTGGTATCAGCCTACGGGCGACGGTCGTCCGACCGCTATGCAGCTGCGCAGCAAGCACTAGCTCGCGCGGCCGAGCAGCTCGCACAGGCTCGTGACGAGCGGTTTCATCGAATAACTGTGTTCCGGCATCGCGTCCACGCGTAAGCCAGCCGCTTCGAGCTCTGCCGCGACGATCGGGCCGACGGCCGCGACGCGTGTTCGAGTGAAACCCGCTCGGAGTGCCGGCTCGAGTCGGCGTTCCTGTGCCAGCGCCAACAACCGCTGCACTTGGGACTTGCTCGTGAACGCGATCGCATCCACCTGTCCCGCCTCGAGCTGGCCAATCAGCCGCGCGACGTGCTCGTCGTCCGCGCCAGACGCGTAGACGTACGGTGCCACGCTGTCGACATCGATGCCGCGGCCGCGCAGCTTCTGCTCGAGCTCCCGGTCCTGCCCGTCGCTGTAGAGTTGCACTGCAACGCGGCCATGTGGCAACGGGATGCTTGCCGTGGCGTCCACGAGCCCGGCCGTCGTAGGCTGTGCGGCCTCGTAGTCGGCATCGAGCAACAGGCGGTGCAAGGCGCGTTTTGGTTTTGGCCCGCGCGTGAGTTTCGGAATGCGCTTTAGCGCGGCCATGAACGCCGCCTCGCGATCTTCTCGCCGCGCGAAGCCGAGCAGGCGCTCGATGCCTTCGCCGGTGTAGAACACGATGAGATCAGTCGGCAGCGAGCTCAGGCGGTCAAGCCACGCGAGCACGCGTGCGGTGTCGGGAGAGTCTTCGATGCCGACGAGCGGGCAGCGCAGCACTCGTGCACCGCGCCGTTCGAGCAAGCCTGCCAGCACGTCGAGCTGACGTGTTTCGGGAACGGCGATGACTCGACCTGCGAGCAGGGTGTCCGAGTCCGCGGGCGCGCTCATCAGTGGTCAGCGGCCGCTGGCGGCCACCGACTGCGGCGGATTGGCGGCTACGCCCGCCGCTACGGCCTTCAGGCGCGGGAATTTCACGACTGCACCCGGCTGCACGCGATCGAAGTTCAGGTCTGGGTTGTACTGCCGCAGCAGCCACACTGGAACCTTGTATTTGCGCTCCGCCAGCACCCACAGCGATTCGCCGCTCTTGATGACGTGCGTCTCGATCGTCTCGATCTGGTGCGACGCGAAGAAGTCGCTTTGCTGCTGCTGGTGGTACGCCACGCGACGTTGCTCGAATGTCGCGGCATCGATCTCGTTCATATCCAGAGTGATTTTCTTGCCGATCGCGACGGCCTCGTTCGAGCGCAGCTTGTTCAGCTCGCGCAGCCGCTGAGTCGGCACGCCAGCCCAGTCTGCGAAGTGCCCGAGCGTCTCGAGCGCCTGCACGGTGATCTGGTTCGTCGTCGACACCGAGTAGTCGGTCGGGTCCGCCGCCAGGACGGCTTGTTCGGTGGAGAGTGCGTTGACGTTGTTGGTGGCGTCCTCGAACACGCCCGCGGGCTCCGGCTGCACGGCGTCGCGCTTGCGCCCAACGGCTGGCGCCAGTGCCGCAGTCAGATCGGCGGTGCCGAGCGTTTCGTCGGCCGTATCGTCCGTGCTCTCCGGCGCAATGTCGGCATTAGCCGCGACTGTTGCCGTTGCGTCCTGCGAGGGCAGTGCCAGCGTCTGGCCCGCGAAGATCAGGTTCTTGTCGCGAATCGAGTTCGCCGCGAGCAGGGCGCCCGCATCGACCCCGGTGTTCTTGGCGATGCGCTCGATGCTGTCGCCGCTGCGAACGACGTACACCTGTGCGCCATCGTCCGTCGTCGCGATAGCGGGTGCGGGCGCTTTCCGCGCCGCGGGCTCGGCGCGCGCGACCACTGCCGTGGCTGTCACGTTGGCGGCGGCGGCCGCAACGGTTGCACCGCCGACGGCCTCCGTGGGCAACCTGATCGTCTGGCCCACGCGCAGCATGTCGCTAGCGGTGAATCCATTGATGCGCATCAAGGCCGCGAGGCTCACGCGATATTCCGCCGCGATCTGCGACAGCGTGTCGCCGCCTCGTACCTTGTGCTCTTGGTCGGCGCGTTGCGCGCCGAAGCGGTCGTTCGTCTTGATCGCCGCCATCAATTCCTCGGCGACGGCGGCGGTGGCTTCCGGCACTCGCAGCTCGAAACCCTCCGGCACGAACTTGTCGCCGGACCACACGGCGTCGGACAGGGCGGGGTTCAGCGAACGCAGCGTGCTGAACCGGACGCTCAACGCATCGGCCAGCTTGTCGGCATGCATGAATGCGGGCACAGCGACGATGCCGGTGGAAGAAGGCGGATCGACGCGCAGGTGCTCGAAGTAGCGCTCCGGGTCTTGATCGATCGCGAGAGCGGCCAGGAACGCGGCATAGAAGTTGCGCGAGGCGAAGCCGAACGAGCGGCTTTGATACTTCGCGATGACCGTTGCGATGTCCGTCGTGCGCAGCGTGTCCGCGGCGCGACGCATGCCGGCGAGACCGTGGTTATAGGCCGTCAACGCGAGCGGCCACGTCTCGACGACGCTGTGATTGTCGGCGAGCAGGCGCGCAGCAGCTTTCGTCGCCATGAATGGATCGCGGCGCTCGTCGACGATGTGATCGATACGCATGTAACGCACGCCGGTCGAACGCGTGAACTGCCACAGTCCGGCCGCGCCGACTTTCGAGTATGCGGTCGGATCGAACGACGACTCGACGTGCGGCAAGGACGCTAGCTCGCGCGGCAAGCCTTCTTTATCGAGGACGTCGTAGATGTATGGCTTCCACGCGCCGGCGCGGACGAGGCCGGTGCGGAACCGATCGGATTGTCCCAGCTGGAACCGCAGACGGCCGACCGCGGCGCGAAACTCTTCGTTGCTCGTGCCTTCCGGGAACAGCGCGAGCACGCGTTGTTCCTCGCTGTTCAAACTCTGCCGTGCGCCGCCGCCGAGCTTGTTCAGAATGTTCTGCTGCAGCTCCAGGGCGCGTTCGACGCGACGGCGTCGGTCGCGCTGGCTCATGTCGTCGCTGAAGCGGACTGTCTGGTAGACGATGTCGAGATGCAGATCGTCGTGAATGAAGCCCGAGTGCGTATCGACCTCGGTATAGACGCGGGTCCAGAACTGGACGGCCGGTTCCAGCTCCTTCGGGCGCGGGAACAGATCCTCCTGCGCGTGGGCCGCCCCGCCGAACGCGAACATCGTCGCGACAGTCCAGAGGAACGCGCGCCGTACTGTGCTCAAACTCATCGCTCCGATCCCCGCGTGCTCGAAAATCCGTCCGCGCCGTCTGGCAACGACAGCCTGCCCGGCATTATGTCCATCGACCGAACCGCAAATCCGGAAGCAGTTCACGTCCGGGGAAGGGGCTCGAAGGGGACTGTTTCAGCCCACCTTTCTTCTTTATTTCTATCGGCTTATTCGGCGAAAGTACCGCAGCATCTCCGCCGCGTCAAAGGCTGACGAGTGGCTGCGTGGCGGATGCGCGTCCAGTAGCTGTTTCCCTTCAACGGTGTTGCGGGCAACGGCGCAGGATTTCGCCTGCAAAGCGGCGAGGGTGCGCCAACGAACAAACCGCTCTTAAGCGTAAGCATAGTCTTACACGCATGCTTCACGAATTCCTCACCGCCCATCGGACTGCACTGATAGAGAGATGTCGTGTGAAGGTGGCCGGACGTCTCGCTATACCAGAGAGCGCGGTCGAGCTCGCGCACGGTATACCGCTGTTCATCAATCAGGTCATCGAGACACTCCGTCTAGAGCAGACCGGAGAGCCTACGCGCAGCCGCGTCATCTCCGGCCCCCCCGATGGTGGCGCGGGGTTGTCTGAGATTGGCGTATCGGCGGCGCTCCATGGGCGCGAGTTGTTCAAGCACGGCTTCACCTTCGACCAGGTTGTTCACGCCTACGGCGATCTTTGTCAGGCGATAACGGATCTGGCTGTCGACCGCGGCGTACAGATCGGCAACGGTGAATTTCGAACGCTGAATCGCTGCCTGGATAACGGTATCGCCGATGCCGTTACGGAATATGCGCGACAGTGCAACTCCGCGCTGGTGGCCAAAGGCCTTCAGACATTCAACGAACGCCTGGGATTTCTGGCTCATGAGGTGCGAAACCTCGTCTATGCGGCCTCACTTGCCGTGGCCGCGATGAAAACGGGCAGCGTAGGCTTGAATGGGGCCACCGGGGCGGCATTGGACCGGGCTCATGCAGGGTTGCGCAGTCTGGTCGATGGACACCTAGCCGACGTGCGCGTCACCGCCGGCTTACCTCCGCGCCACCAACCTCTCTCCGTCGCGGACTTCGTCGCGGAGACTGTGCTGTCCGCATCGCTGGACGCAAAGGCGCGGGGCTGCCAGCTGCGGGTCACCAATGTCGACAAAGAGCTGGCTGTAGACGTCGATCGGGAGATGCTTGCTTCGGCGGTGGCGAACCTGTTGCAGAACGCGTTTAAGTTCACGCGATTTGGCAGTGAGGTCTCCCTGCATGCCTACGCCTCTGCAGATCGCATCCTGATCGAAATAGCCGATCATTGCGGCGGGCTAGCGCCTGACGCGAATCGTGTGTTCTTGCCCTTCACGCAACAGGGCCTCGACCGATCCGGCCTCGGGCTGGGCCTCGCAATCTGTCAGCGCAGCGTCGAGGCGAACCACGGCAGTCTTCGGGTGCGCAACTTACCTGGCCATGGCTGCATCTTCACCATCGATCTTCCACGGCTGGAGGCGGCGATTACGCCGAGGCTGCTTGCCAGCGGCCTCGGTAACGCCTTCGTGCCGCACCTCGAGTTCCGCGAGGCACCACAGCCCCTTCCGGACATTCACTGAATTCGTACGACCGTAGAGTGTCAGCATAGAGGACGCTCCGTGATTCTGTGCGCGTCCCGCACGGCAGCTCGGCTCCCGTCATGCTGGCCATGTTACTCTCGCGGGACGGGCAGAACTGCCGGCCTGCGAGACGCCGGAGGTAGCGTGCGTAAAGCGTTCAGCGTTTCTTTGCTGCTCATCTTCGTGCTGGCTGTGCTCGCAGTGCTGCTCCTGGCCGCGAACATCTACACCTATCACCGCCTGACGGCCGAGACAGTCATCGCCGAGCTGCGATTCGAACCTACGGGCGATCGTCAGTACCTCGCCCACGTGCGCACCGGCGATCGCTGCAACGAGCGTGTTCTGCCGGTTCTCGGCGAGCAATGGCGCGTGGATGCCGAATTCTTGAAGTGGCAGTACTGGGCGCTGCTGCTCGGGCTCGATTCACAGTACCGCCTGGACCGGCTCGAAGGGCGCTATCGCTCCGCCGAAGATCAGAACGCGGCGCCCAAAATCGCCCACGACCTCGGCGACGACACGGCGTTGGACATCGTGACGATCGCCCGAACGCTCGGCACATGGAACTTCCTGCTCGATGCCACGTATGGCACCTCGACCTATGAGGACATCGACACGGCACGCGTATACCGGGTTTATCGCACGGCGACCGGCATCATCACGCGTTCCGAGCCGCGTCCCACCGATTCACCGCCCGGCGAGCCGCTCGCGATCGACGTTACGGCGGCGTGCGGCGCCGCGGCGTCCGTATGGCAGAAGGTCACGCGCTCCACCGATGGAGCGGCGGTCGCGCTGTTGAAGCTCGGGCGCTAGCAGCCGCCGGCAGCGGAGTGGCGTAACATCGAGCCTCCAAATTTGGAGGTTCAATCGTGAAGCGCATTTCCGTCATGCTCGCGTTCGTGGCCGTCGCCGCCGTCGCATTCCTCGCAGGTCACGGCAATCTTATGCCGACTGCCGAGGCGCAGGCCGGCAAGTTCACGGCTCTCGACTATCAAGAGATCCAACAGCTGGTCAATCGCTACGCATACGGTATCGATACCTGCGCAAACAACGGCTACGACTACGCGAATGTGTTCACCACGGATGGCGTGTTCATCGACAACAATTCCGACGCGGGTTATGGCGCCGGTGGCAAAGTGCTGGCCAAAGGGCGCGACGCATTGGCGACACTGGTGGGCGGCGGCGAGCGTGGCTGCAAGACGAAGCTCGTGTGGACCGACTGGAGCCACCTGATGCTGAATCAGGAGATCACGCCGACGGCCGAGGGTGCGAAAGGGCGTGTCTACCTCGTGCAGCTTGGGATGAACGGACCGGGCAGCGTCACGCGCCACGGCGGCTACGAGGACATCTATGTACGCACGCCGGAAGGCTGGCGCATCAAGCAGCGCATGCACATGCGCAACAAGGCGTGGCACGCCGAAGCGCTGCGGACTCCCGACCTGAACTAGGACTGCCGCGAGCGGCCGCTCGCTTGAAACATTCCGGGCCCATCCCCACTAAGAGTGCCATCCCTTTGGCGGGCTTAGAAAGGAGACCTGGTTATGGTAGTTCGAATGCGTGATCCGTTCGCGACGCTCGCGGCTGTGCAGCGTGCGATGGACAGTGTCATTGGTAGCGATGGGCTTGGCACTCGAATCACCGGCGGCTCGTATCCGCCCGTGAACGTGTACAAGGACGGCGAGGACTTCGTCGTGGTTGCTGAAATACCCGGAGTGCGCAAGGAAGACCTCGACATACAGGTCAGCGGCGACACGTTACGCATCAAGGGCAAGAAAGCCGCGGCGTACCGGAACAATGCTGCAGCGGAATCGGCAGAGTCGGAAGCGGCTATGTTCGAGCGAGTGGTGACGTTACCGGTGCAGCTCGACGTCGCGAAGGTCGCGGCGGATTACCGCGATGGCGTGCTGACGGTGCGCCTGCCGCGTGCCGAGAGCGAGCGCCCGCGATCGGTTGTTATCAACGCATGACGAATCCCCGTCACTAGCCGTTCGCTTGCCCCGGCCTCATGTACCTCCCCCCCGAATCGAGGCCGGGGCTCTTTTCCACTAGCGGTCGAGACCGAATGCCAGTAGCACGTTGCCCGCGGTGCCAACGAAGCCGGCGTTGCCGGCCGTAACGTACAGCATGCCGCCGGCCAGGACCGGTCCGGGGCCGTCGATCGAACCGCCATCGGCTTTGACGCCATTGACAGTCGTGAAATCGCGGTTCGTATCGAACGTCCAGAGAATCTTGCCGTCCTGGCTCGCGTACGCGCGCATTGCGCCATCTGCCGAGCCCGAGAATACCACGCCCGGGATCGAGGTCAGCGCCGCCGACTGCGCGGAACTGCAACCTGGACCCGCCGTGCACACGGCCGGTGGCGGCTGCGTGTACCACGCGCGCTGACCGGTCGTGAGATCCACGGCGTGCAAGCCGCCAGGCGCCGGCGTCAGCTGGTCGGCTACGGCAAAGTAGGCGCGTTCGCCGTCGGTCGTTGCGCCCCACACGCCGCCGACCGGGCTGCCTTTGCCCCAGCGGTACTGCCACAGCACGCGGCCGCGCCGCGCCGGGTCGAGCGCGAAGCCGACGCCCGATTTCTGGGTCGCGACAAGAAGATCTCGGCCGCCGCGCGGAGTCACGAGCGCGGGTGAAGCCGAGAAGTCGAAGTCGGGCCCTACGTTCTCGGGGCAGTTCGGGTTGTCGCCGGCTTTCGCATTGCCGCCCGTCGACTGCGCGTCACAGCCCAGGATCCAGACGTCCGGGCGAATCTGATTGATCCAGCGAATCTTGCCCGTGTCCATCGCGAACGCGACGATCGCATCGCTCGTGCGCGGCGCAGGGTCGGCATACGCATTGCCGGTCGTGGCGTAGATCAAGCCACGCTTCGTGTCGATCGTCGGCGCGCTCCAGATCGGCGAGCCGGCGGGGCCCCACAATGGTTTGCCGCTCGAACTCGTGCCGCGCCGCTTCGGCTCGTCGACCGTGTAGGTTTTCCAGATCACCGCGCCGGTGGCCGCGTCGAGCGCGGTGAGGCTGCCGCGGAATTTGCAGCACTCGTAGTCAGGCATTGATGCCGCGGTTTCCTCGGAAACGCCCGACGTCACGACGTACAGTCGGCCCGCATGCAGAGTGGGCGCCCCCGTCGCGCGCGCGGCAGGGTGGTCATCGACCTTGCGCGTCCACAGCTCTTTGCCGGTCGACGCGTCGACGGCGTATGCGCGCGCTTGCGCATCCGCGAAGTAGATCGCGTGGCTGGTCGGTTTGTCGGCAGGCCCGAGCGGGCCGACGGAGATCGCCGTGCGCACTCCGGACTGCGCCTTGTAGGTCCAGTGCGTGCAACCGGTCTTCGCATCGAGCGCGTAGATCGCGCCGGTCTGGCTACCCATGAACAACCAATCGCCGATCACGGCCGGCTGCGCGCGCGCCTGTGTCGCGTCGGCGACGCCGAATACCCATTTGAGTTTGAGTTGCCCGACGTTGGCGGCGGAGATGCCGCCGGCGTCGCGTTGGAACCGCGTGTTGCTCGTGTCGGGGCCCCAGCCATTCCATGCGCTGCTTGCCGCTACGGGTGAGAACACGGTGCCAGCGGAACAAAGCCCGGCGCCGGTCGCACGCGACGCTGCGACGATGGCGCGACCGGTCACACGTTCCGCGATCGCTGCGCGCTCGGCTGGCGTCAGTGGCTGGCCCTGAATTCGCATCGCGCCTTCGGTCAACGCTTCGACGATTGCGTTCGGCGTGAGCGTCGCCATGGCGGCGCGCGTCGGGGTTTTTTCTTCCGTGGGTTTCGCGTGGCAGGTGGCGCAGTGCGTGCCGAACAGCGCTTCGCCGTCCGGTGATTGCGCGAGTGCCGGTACGAGTGGCAGCGAGATCAGACAAGCGAAAGTCAGCAGGCGCATCGAGCCTCCCCAGGGCGTTGCAAGCGTTCGGAGGATAGCCGCGCCCCGCGGCGGACACCAGCGCGAGATCGTACACACGTCCGGCAAATCGACAGCGTCCCTGCTATCGTTGGCGCCCGTTTCGCTGCCCCGACGCGCGACCGTGTCTACGACCGCCGCACATCATCATCACCCCGTTCTTGGCGCGCTGCTCAAGCTGGTGTCCGTCGTGTGCCTCGCGAGCATGGGCGCCTGCGTGAAGTATCTCGGCACGGCTATCCCCACGGGCGAGACGGTCTTCGTGCGCGGCGCGATCTCGGTGGTAGTGCTCGCGTTGATCGCCTGGCGCGTCGAAGGTCTCCACATCTTGAAGACCCAGAACCTGCGATCCCACGCAGTTCGGTCGCTGGCGGGAACGGCCAGCATGTTCTGCTGGCTTACGGCACTCACGATGGTCCCGCTCGCCGATTTCACGGCCATCAGTTTCACCGCGCCCATGTTCCTCACGGTGCTCGCGATGGTGTTCCTGCGCGAGCCGATTCACGCGTATCGCTGGACTGCGCTGGCGATGGGGTTCGTCGGCGTGGTGATCACGGTCGGGCCGCAAGTGAGTTTCGGTGGTAATACGGCTGGCGTGCTCGTGTCGTTCGGCGCCGCCATCTTTTCCGCGCTTGCGATGTTTTTCCTGCGCAGCATGAGCGGCAGCGGCGGCGAGCACGCGATCACGATCACGTTCTACTTTTCCGCCACGACGATGGTGTGCGGAGCGGTGACCGCCGTTGCAGGTTGGCCGATGCCGACGCCCGCGCAGTGGTTCTTCATTGGCCTCGTGGGCGTGTTCGGCGTTTCCGGCCAGCTATTGATGACGCTGTCGTACCGTTTCGCCGAAGTGTCCACGATTGCGCCCTTGGACTATGTGAACCTGCTATGGGCCGTGATGTTCGGCTACTACTTCTTCGACGAAGTGCCGCACTGGACGATGTGGATCGGCGCGCCGCTGGTGATCGCCGCGGGGCTCATCATCTTGTGGCGCGAGTACCGGCGCTATCAGGAAGCAGCCGAAGCGGCGGCTTCGAGTGCCTGAAGCTGCGGTCAGCGGCGGAAGTTCTTCTCGAGGCCCTGCCAGTGCTTGTAATAGTCGCGCTCGAGTAACTCGGTTTGGAGCGCGTAGCGCGTGGGTTTGATCACGAGCTGGGTTTCGAAGATCACCGTCAGCGTGTCGGCTAGGTATTGCGGGGAATCGTCGGCCGCGCTGCCGCGATCGAACGCGGCTTTGTCCGGCCCGTGCCCCGACATGCAGTTATGCAGGCTCGCACAGCCCGGCGCAAAGCTGTCGCCTTTGCCGAGGTAGTTGCCCTTCACGAGCCCAACGAACTCGCTCGCCACGTTGCGATGAAACGGCGGCGGCCGGAACGTGTTGTTCGCCACCGACCAGCGATCGGGGATCAGGGCGAACTCGATGTTCGCAGTGCCCGGAATCGCAGACGGGCTCGCGAGCACACAGAAGATAGACGGATCCGGATGGTCGTACGTGACGGTGTTGATGCAGTTGAAGAGCGTGAGGTCGTATTTGTACGGCGTGCACGTGCCATGCCACGCGACGATGTCGAGCGGCGAATGGTCGATCTTCGCTTCCCAAAGGTTGCCCTGGAATTTGGCCACGACGCGGAAGTCGCCGTCGCGCTCCTCGAACGCCGCCGCGGGCGCCAAGAAGTCGCGGGAGTTCGCGAGGCCGTTCGTTCCGATCGGGCCGAGCTCCGGCAAACGGAAGTGCTGGCCGTAGTTCTCACAGACGTAGCCGCGCGCGACACCGTCGGGCAGCTCCACGCGGAATTTCACGCCGCGCGGGATGACGCAGATCTCGCCCGGCGCCACATGCAACACGCCGAGCTCCGTACGCACGAGCAGCGCACCACGCTCGGGTACGAGTAGCAACTCGCCGTCGGCGTTGTAGAAGAAGCGGTCGACCATCGACGCATTCGCCGCATACAGGTGCACAGCCGCGCCCGTCTGCAACGCGGGATCGCCGTTGCCGCCGATCGTGACGAGCCCGGCGACGAAATCGGTAGACGCTGTCGGGATCAACAGCGGCCGCCAGCGGAGCTGATTCGGCGGTGCAGGCGCTTCATTGAAAGGTGCGCTGCGCAGCAGGCCCTGCGCGAGCGGCTTGAACGGATCGTGCACGGCCGAAGGCCGGATCCGGTACGTCCAGCTGCGGCGGTTGGCGCCCCGCGGCGCGGTGAACGCCGTGCCGTTCAACTCCTCTGTATAGAGCCCGTACGCCGGGTGCTTCGGATTGCTCTGGCCAACAGGCAGCGCCCCAGGCAACGCCTCGGTCGCGAAGTCGTTCCCGAACCCTGATTGATACTGCAGCGTGTTCGTCATGGGCAGGGAGTTTTGCATAGGTGCCGACGCTTTCGCGAGGGGTCTTTCGTGTCACCTCCACGCTTTGGCCGTCGCGTGCGCGCGCGCATCTGTGCAACTATCCAAAACCTGACTCCATTGGTAGAGAGAGACGAATGAAAGCGGTTCGAGTGCACACGTGTGGTGGTCCTGACGCGCTGCGGTACGAGGAGGCGCCGATGCCGGTGCCGCAGGCCGGAGAGGCGCTCGTGAAGATCGCGGCGGCCGGCGTGAACTTCATCGACGTGCAGCATCGCGAAGGCCGGTACAAGCCGCCAGCCTTACCGTTCACCTTGGGGTCGGAAGCGGCAGGCACCGTTGCGGCCGTGGGGCAAGGTGTCACGGGCGTTGTGGTAGGCGACCGAGTCGTTTGTACCATGGTGCTTGGCATGTATGCCGAGTACGCAGCCGTGCGCGCGAATCGGCTCGTGAAGTTGCCGGACGCGATCAGCTTCGAGACCGCGGCGGCCGTCATGTTGCAGGGGCTTACCGCGCATTACCTCACGCACAGCACGTACGGACTCAAGCCGGGCGATACGGCGCTCGTGCACGCCGCTGCCGGCGGAGTGGGGCAGCTGATCGTGCAAGTTGCGCGCATTTGCGGCGCGACCGTTTACGGCACGGTGGGTAGTGCCGCCAAGGCCGAGGTCGCACGCCGTGCCGGCGTGGCCGCAGCTATCGACTACACGCAACAAGACTTCGAAGCCGAGATCAAGAAGCTCACGAACGGCCGCGGCGTCGACGTCGTATACGACTCCGTCGGCAAGGACACGTTCGACAAGAGCTTGAACTGCCTCCGGCCGCGCGGGCTCCTGGCATTGTTCGGGTTCTCGAGCGGCGCCGTCACGCCGTTCGATCCCGCGACGCTCGGCTACAAGGGTTCGTTGTTCTTGACGCGCCCGGGCTTGAATCAGTACATCGCCACGCGCGAGGAGCTCGTAGGCCGTGCCCAGGATCTGTTCACATGGCTGCAAACTGGCAAGCTTACGATCACGATCGATCGCACGCTTTCGTTCAAGGACGCCGCCAGCGCGCACCAGGCGCTCGAGGCACGTAAGACGGCGGGAAAGATTTTGCTCGTGCCGTAGGGAAACCCACATGCCAGGGAAGGTTCGTAAGCGCAGCAGCTCCGCCGCGCCGCGTCGCGACCGCATGCCGCCGATACCCAAAGCGAAGCAGACGGCGGCGCAACGGGTCGCCGCGCGCGAGCTCGCCGCGACGCCACGTGGCGGCGTGATCGGGCCGTTCGTGCCTGCGCTGCGCAGCCCCGAGTTCATGACGCTGTTGCAGCGGCTCGGTGAGTATCTGCGCTATCGCTGCGCGCTCGGCCCGCGGCTCACGGAGCTCGTGATTCTGCTCACCGCGCGCGCGTGGACGCAGCAGTTCGAATGGTTGGTGCATGCGAAGACGGCGCGCGCCGCGGGCCTGAGCGCCGCCACGATTGCGGCGATTGCCGCCGGGCGCTGGCCCGCCACGCTCGAGGCCGATGAGGCAGTCGTCTACGACTTCTTCGCGGAGCTCGAGGACAAGCGGTCGGTCGGCGACGCGAGCTACGCACGCGCACGCGCCACGCTCGGCGAGCAGGGCATCGTCGATCTCGTTGGTGTGGCGGGCTACTACGCGACGCTCGCGATGTTGATGAACGTGGCACGCACGCCGTTGCCGCGCGGCAGGCTCCCGGCGCTGAAGCGGCTGCGGCCCCGCAAGGCGCGTTAGCCCTCGGTCGTTTCGCGCGGCAAATAGGCGAGCTCCCGAACGCATCTCGTATACTACGGCGCCTCGCGATCCTGGGAGCTTGTTCGTGATCGACCCGCAGAGCGCGCTCGCCGCATTGCTACGGACCGCCGTGACGGCGGCGTTTGGCGCTGAGCATGCGGCCGTCGATCCGATGGTGCGCCGCTCGGAGCGCGCCGACTTTCAGGCGGACCTCGCGATGGGGCTCGCGAAGACGCTGCGTCAGGCGCCGCGCCAAGTCGCTGCCGCTGTCGTCGAGGCGGCCAATTTCTCGGCGCTCTGCGACAGCGTCGAAATCGCGGGCCCAGGGTTCATTAACTTTGTCCTTAAAGCGTCTGCGCTGGAGCAGGGCGTTGCTGCGCTGTCGGCGGACGAGCGGCTCGGCGTGCCGCGGCCCGCTCAGGTCGATCGCGTCGTGATCGACTACTCGTCACCGAACGTCGCGAAGGAAATGCACGTGGGCCACGTGCGTTCCACGATCATCGGCGACGCGCTCGCGCGCGTGTTCGAATTCATCGGTCACGTAGTCATTCGCCAGAACCACATCGGTGACTGGGGCACGCCGTTCGGCATGCTGATCGAGCACTTGCTCGACGTGGGCGGCGGTGTGGCCAGCACCCACTCGAGTCTCGGTGAGCTGAACGACTTCTACCGCGCCGCGCGCGCGAAATTCGACTCGGATCCGACGTTCGCCGATCGCGCGCGGCAACGTGTGGTGCTGCTGCAAGCCGGCGATGCGCGCACGCTCGAGCTGTGGCGCGAGCTCGTCGCGATCTCGGAGCTGCACTTCTTTGCGATCTACGAGAAGCTCGGCGTCACGTTGCGCCCGGCGGACATCCGCGGCGAGAGCTCGTACAACCCCATGCTGGTCGACACTGCGGCCGAGCTCGAACGGCTCGGTCTCGCGAAGATCAACGACGGTGCGCTGTGTGTGTTTGCGCCCGGCTTCGTGAATCGCGAGGGTGAGCCGTTGCCGTTGATCGTGCGCAAGCAGGAGGGCGGGTTCGGCTATGCGGCCACCGATCTCGCCGCGCTGCGGTATCGGACGCAGACGCTGCACGGCACGCGCCTGCTGTATGTCGTCGGTGCGCCGCAGGCTCAGCACTTCGCGATGGTGTTCGCGGTCGGTGAGCTGGCGGGCTGGCTGAAGCCACCGGTGCGTGCAGAGCACGTGGCATTCGGAGCGGTGCTTGGCGCCGACAAGAAAATGCTGAAGACCCGCGCGGGCGATACGGTGCGCCTCGCGTCGTTGCTCGATGAGGCGATCGAGCGGGCAGCGGCGGAGCTCGAGCGTCGCGATCCCGAAGGGGATCCTACGGCGCGGCGCGCCCTCGCACCGCAGATCGGCATCGGCGCCATCAAGTACGCGGATCTCGCGAACGACCGGATCAAGGACTACGTGTTCGACTGGGATCGCATGCTCGCGGCGGAGGGGCGCACGGGGCCGTATCTGCAATACGCCCACGCGCGCATCCACTCCATCTTTCGCAAGGCAGCCGAAGGGGGAATCGCCCGTGGTACGGGCGCCGCGATCCGGCTCATGGAGCCTGCCGAGCGCGCGCTTGCGCTCGAGTTGCTCGGATTCGGCAGAGCAGTGACCGACGCGGCCGAGACGCTGCACCCGCACCGGCTGTGCGGCTACCTGTATGACCTCGCGGTCGCGTTCACGGCCTTCTTCGAAGCCTGCCCGGTGCTGCGTGCGCCGGACGACGCGACGCGTGACTCGCGTCTTGCGCTATGCGGCCTGACCGCTCGCGCTCTCGCGCGTGGCTTGGACTTGCTCGGCATTCATGCGCCGGAGCGAATGTAGCGCTGCAGCGGCACGTTGCGCGACGCGCTGCGCCGGCGCGGTCTTCGCGAGTTCCACGGTAACGTCGTTCCACGTTACGGCGCGGGTGATCGGTGTGCCAAGCAACGAGCGCACATCATTGGCGCGCATCCACTCGAGCTGAGCCTCGCGCTTCGTGCGCAGGTTCTCCGCTTCGCCGGTGGGAGTGCAGAAGGCCGGCAGCGAGAGCATCTCGGGGGTCGCGTTACGCTTCCATGCAAATAGCGAGCTCATGTTCTTTTTCTTATCCTCGCAGGATGACTAGACGAACGAACGATAGCGCCGAGCGTGTTCGGCGGTCCAACGGCGGGGCGCAAACGTAGTGGCCGCGAGCGCGGTGGCGGCGTGAGTCGCTTTATGGAAAGCGCGTGGCGCGCGTAAAGAAATCCGGCGCTCTGGAGGCCGCGAGATACCAGGCTGCGCCGCTACTTGGCAGGGTCTGCGTCGACGCGCACGGCCCAGCCCTCGGTGGCCTTGGAGACGGCCGGGTAGCGCGCTAGCACGAGCGGGTCGTGGCCCGGGATCACGTGCTGCTTCGAGCTCGCGAGCCTCTCCAGCGTGTTATAGCCCTCGAGCATGTCGCCCTGGTTGTACAGCACGCGAAACACGCGACGCGATTCGATATGCGCGTAGAAATGCGTGGCGTCGGACGCGAGCACCACATGGCCACGCTTCGTCTGCACGCGCACGCATTGCAGGCCCTTGGTATGCCCACCGATCTTGTGCACCGTGATACCCGGCGCGATCTCGTCGGTGCCGTCATGGAATTGAACGTTGCCGGCGAATACGCGATGCACCATGCGCGAGACGTCGTCAGGCTCGAACGCGTGGTTGATCTGGTGGTGGCACATGCAGCGGCCCGTGACGTACTCCATCTCGGTGTCTTGCATGTGGAACTTCGCGTTGGGGAACAGCGCGCCGTTACCGCAGTGGTCGTAGTGCATGTGCGTGACGATCACGTCTTTGACGTCCGCGTGCTTCACGCCCACGGCGGCGAGGCCTTCCTCGACCGGATGCACGATCGTGCGGTCGCGCTTCTTCGCCATCGGAGCGTCGAAACCCGTGTCGACGACGATGGTGCGGCCGTCGCCGACGATCGCCCACACGAAGTAGTCGAGGGGCATGTCCCAATCTTCGTGCGGATCGCCGTCGACGAAATTGCCCCAGGCCTTGCGGCCCACCTGCGCGTACTTGATGGCGAAGACTTCGTACATGGCGTGCAGTTTATCCCTTTGGTTCGCTAGACATCGCGTCGCGCCAGTCGCTCCAGCCGGAGACCATGCCGTAGGGCACGGGGCTGATCACGGACTCGACGGCGCCAATGCGGCCGCGTTCGATCTTGAAGACCTCGGCGATCTGCCAGGTCCACGGAGTGGCCGGGCCGCTCTCGACCTTGCGGCCGTCTGAGAGTGCGCCGAAACGGGAGTCGCCGCCGGCGTTGTCGAAGAATGCGAAGGCGAACGCGAGGCCGCGCTCGGGGTCGAGTAGCACGAACCGGCGGTCGCGAATGCGCGTGACGTAATAGAACACGCCGCTCTCGAATTGTTCGCGGCAGCCGACCACGCGGCCATCCGCTCGACCGCGCGCACGTGGGCTCACGCGTGCGGGGTCGCCCGCAGTAACCTGGCCGTTCTCGAAGCGCGCGCAGTCGTCGGCGATGGGATAGTGGCCTTTGCCGTCGTTGCGCTCGATGCCGGAAAAGTAGGCGTTCGCGATGCGCAGGAGTTCGGCGCGCGGCAGCCGGTCGCCGAGCGGAACCGGCTCCGCCCACGCGGCGCGCGGCGTACCCACCTCGTCGATGTGCTCGGCCGCTTCACGGTTGCGAATCACGAGCGTCTCGACGTCGGTGACCTTGCGGTACGCGACGCGTAGGCGCGCGATCAGAATGGTCGGCGTGTTGGCTTCACGGATCGTGCCCATGAACACGGCTTGACCACGTTCAACGTCCGCGAGCTTCAGCGCGTAGCCGCCGGGGCCTGTTGCCGTGTGCCACAAACCCTCGCCGAGCGCGAGCCGCTGGCCGTTTTCGGTGAAGCGCACTTCGCGCTCGATCGTCAGCTGCGCGGGGTCGTGTGCGATGACGGACGCGATGTACGTGTCGAGAAAGCCTTCGAGGCACGCGCGGTCGCAAGACGGTGCTGCGCTCGCGGCCGAAGCCGCGAGCCACAGCGCCGCACAGTACAGAGCGCGGGTCACGGCTACTTGCGCAACTTGATGAACGCCAGTGCGTTGTTCGGATTGAGCGGAATGATGAGCTGCTTCTGCTTGCTGTCGTAGCACATCGAAGCCGCGCTCGGGATGCCCGTGGCGATGACTTCCGCCGGCTTGCCGGCGCGGATCTTCGACACGCTGCCGTACCGCACGCTGCTGACGTACTTCGTACCGTCTTCGGCGACGACGAGGCCGTCGTTGCCGCTTTCGGCCGCGTGCTCGGTCGTGAGCAGCTTGCCTTGGGTGTCGAACGTCAGAACGGTATTGTTCATGATGTTGACGACCACGACGTTGCCCTTCATGTCGATCGCCACGCCATTCGGCAACGCCAGCGGCGCGCCCTTCACGAAGTCGCTGATCTGGCCGTCCGGCGTGATCTTGTACACGACCTCGGGCTCGCGCGTGTTCGAGACGTAGATGACGCCTTCTTTCGTGACGCCGATGCCGTTCAAGATCGTGGCGCCCGGGATCGGATACGCCCGGCCGGGCAGCCCGGTTTTCAGATCGAACGTGCGGACGGTGTCGATGTCTGCCGCATACAGCGTGTTGCCCGAGATCGCGCTGCCGAGCGGATGATTCAGTGTCAGGCCGTCGCGCGTGGCGCCGATCCACTTGCTGGTGTTGACGCTGCCGTCGGGATTGATCAACGACACGAAACCATCGTTCGGCGTGAGGTTCTGCGGATTGGCCGCATTCATCGCGACGATCATGTTACGAGCCGGATCGAACGTGCAGCTCTCCGAGAAGTTGAAGCTGCCGTAGACCTTGACGTTGCTCGACATCGGCATTTTCTTGCCGGCTTCGTTCGTGGCGCTCAGCGGTTCGCCTGCCTGAAACGGCTTCGGGGCCGCCGGCTGTGCCGGTGCCTGCGCGAACACGGCGCCCGCCGTCAGCGAAGCGGACAGGGCCAGTGCCCATTGCATCTTGGTATTCATGAATCCCCCAGAGAGGTTGAGAGTGAAAGAGCGGGAATGATGGCCGATCGTGCGATCCGTTGAAAGCACGGGCCCGCGCCGGCTGTCACCGACCTCCCGCTGGCTGCGCGGATCCGTTCGGAAGAAAGCACAAGACTTGTCGTTTTCGCCGTTTCCTGCGAGATAGGGGGCTCTTTCGACTCGGAGACGCCATGATGAACGCATCGACCGACTATACGACCGGCAGTCTTCTCGTGCTCAGCGGGCCACCTGGCTCCGGCAAGACGACGATTGCGCGGGCGCTTGCAGAGACGGCCACCCGGCCCACCGTGCATCTCACGACGGATCTTTTCTACGTCGCGATTCGCAAGGGATTCGTCGCACCGTTCCTTCCGGAGGCGGCGAAACAGAACGCGGTCGTCCTCGACGTCATCGTCGAAGCGATGCTGGGTTACGCGAACGGCGGCTACGACGTGATCGTCGACGGCATCATCGGCCCATGGTCGCTGCCGCAGTTTGTCGCCGGCGCTTCGCGCAGGGGTCGCGATCTAGCGTTCGTCGTTCTCCGGCCGAGCTACGACGAGACGTTTGCACGCGCGGTTGCCCGCGAGGGAAAGGAGCTCAAGGCCTCGGGGCCCATCAGGGGTTTGTACGGCGCGTTCGCGACTCTTGGCGCGCTCGAACCCCACGCACTCGATACGAGCGGCGAAACAGTAGAGACCACAACGCTGCGTGTTCGCGACGCGGTGATGGGAGGCGCGTACGCGCTGCCGCGCGTGTGACCTTGTCCGTCCAACGACGCGCGTGGTCTATTGCTTCTTCACCGCACGCGTTTTGCGCGAGAGCGCCACCGAACGTTCGACGATCTTCCGCAGCACGCCACGATCGACGTCGTCGAGCTTGTTGATGTAGAGGCAGCCCTTGCCGGTTTTGTGTTTGCCGAGTTTGCTCATGAGCTTCGCATCTTCGAGCGTGGGCCCGATGTAGACCACGAGGCCTCCGGTTCGCGGCGAGAAGCCCATCTGACAGATGTCGCCCTCGCGACCGCTTTCGTATTTGTAGTGCAGCGTGCCAAAACCGACGATCGTCGGGCCCCACATTTTCGGTGGCTCGCCGACTACGGCCTGCATCATGGCGACGAGCTCGTGGCTGTCGCTGCGTTTGACGTCGCTCTTGACCTTGTCGATGAAGGCGAGCGGATCGGCGGCCGTCGCCGCGGTCTTGTTCTTGTTCTTGTTCTTCGCAGCCATCGCGAACCCTCCCCACGGCCGGCCGTGTTCAGCGGGATAATCGCCGATCGCAACCGCTGTGGAAAGGCCGTCAGCGCCTCTGCAGCCAGCCGGCGTTGAACCACTCCCGCAGCAGAGTGCGTGCGGCCTGGCTGGCGGTGCGAACGCTACGCGCGTCGAGCCCACGCTCGTCGGCCAGTCGGCGCAAAAGCGCCGCGTCCTTGCCGGTCGCGCTCGAGCTTTCGCCGTTTGTGTACACGTGGTGCGCGTCGTAGAGCATCCGCGTGCGGCGGTCGAGAACCACGGCGCCCGGGCGCCAAGGTGCGCGTGCACGCTCGAAGACGATGTGCGGTTTCGGTTCGCTCAATACTTCGCCCAGCATGCGCTCAGCGGTGCCGCCCCGGCCGATGAGGCTCCGTACCGCGCCCGCCGCGAAACTCTGCAGGCGTGGCGGAATCGCGGCCGGCTTCCGTGTCGCTGCCTGTTGTGGATCGGCGTACAGGGAGTCGTCATCGAGCGCGTCGGCGAGGCGTGCCGCAAGCTCCGCGGCCAGCTCGCCACGTTGCGGGGCTCGCATGCCGATCGAGTACGTCATGCAGTCGCCGCCCACGGCGACGCCGTCATGCGCCCACTGCGGCGGCAGATACAGCATGTCGCCCGCATCGAGCTCGAGCTCCTGCTCGGGAACGAACCGGCGCAACATCTTCAGCGGTGCCTTCGGGTCGAGCTCGCCGTCGTGCGCGCGGCCGATGCGCCAGCGCCTTCGTCCGTGTGCCTGCAACAGAAACACGTCGTAGCTGTCGAAGTGCGGCCCGACGCCGCCGCCGTCGCTGGCCCACGAGATCATGAGGTCGTCGAGCCGGGCGTCGGGCACGAAGCGAAACGATTGCAGCAGCGCGTGGGCCGCGTCGTCGTGCAAATCGACGCCCTGCACGAGCAACGTCCAGTTCGGGCGTTTCAACGGCGGTAGCGCGGATCGGGCGAACGGTCCGTGCTTCAGTGTCCAGCCGCGGCGGCCCATATGTGCGATCAGCCGCGACTCGACGTTGTCGTCGGCCGCGAGCGCGAATACCGTCGCGCGCGTCACCGGCGGTTTGAGACCCGGCCGCGCGCCGCGCACGAGAAGCGGCCTGCGCTGCCAGTGCCTACGCATGAACTGTGCAGGGGTAAGCCCGCCGAGCAGGCGCAGCGGCCGGTCGGGCGAAGGCGGAAGACGCTGAGGCTTGGAGGTGCTCAACGAATGATGAATGGATTCGGCACGTCGGCGCCGGTGGTTTCGATCCACACGCTTTTCTCTTGCACGAACTCGCGGATCGACAGCAGGCCGCTCTCGCGCCCGAAGCCCGAGCGTTTGTAACCGCCGAAGGGCGACAGCGGACTCGACACGCGATACGTGTTGATCCACACCGTGCCGGCTTCCAGCGTGTGCGCCATTTTCAACGCGCGCGCGATGTCGGCCGTCCACACACCGGCCGCGAGTCCGTAGATCGTGCCGTTTGCGATGGCGAGCGCTTCGTCGTCGCTGTCGAACGGAATCACGGACAGCACGGGGCCGAAAACTTCCTCTTGCGCGATCCGCATCTCGGGCCTCACGCCCGTGAACACGGTGGGCTCGATGAACCAGCCGGTGCCGAGCTCCGGACGCTGCGCAGGCTTGCCGCCGAGCACGCACTTCGCGCCTTGCTGCTTCGCGATGTCGATGTAGCTCAGCACCTTCTGATATTGCGGTTGCGTGGTGATCGGCCCGACCTGTGTCGTTTCCTCCAGCGGATTGCCCATGCGCGCCAGGCTCGCGATCTTCAGGAACCTTTCGACGAACTCGTCGTGGATGGAACGGTGAATCAACGCGCGCGAGCCCGCGACGCACGTCTGGCCCGTGGCAGCGAAGATGCCGGACACGACGCCTTTTACCGCGTTGTCGATCTTCGCGTCGGCGAACACGATGTTCGCTGATTTGCCGCCGAGCTCCATGGTCACGGGTTTGATGTGCTTGGCCGCGGTCTGGTAGACGAGGGCACCCGTGGCGTCGCCGCCCGTGAAGCAGATCTTCGCGACGTTCGGATGGCTCACGAGCGCTTCGCCGCTTTCGCTGCCGAGCCCCGTCACGATGTTCACGACACCAGCCGGTAGGCCGGCCTCCGCGAATAGCGGCGCCATCTCGAGCGCCGATACCGAGGAGTGCTCCGACGGTTTCCACACGAACGTGTTGCCGGCGGCGAGCGCGGGTGCCATCTTCCACGCCGCCAGCATCAGCGGCGAGTTCCACGGCACGATGGCGGCAATCACGCCGAGCGGCTCTTCGAGCGTGAAGTTGAAGTGCCCCGGCCGGTCGATCGGGATCACGCGGCCCTCGAGCTTGTCGGCAAGCCCCGCGTAGTAGCGGAACCACTCCGGCAGATACCGCAGCTGCGCGCGCATCTCGAGGATCAGCTTGCCGTTGTCCGTGGTTTCGACGACGGCGAGGTCATCGGCGCGGGCGGAGATCAGGTCTGCGAGCTTGTAGAGGATCTTGCCGCGCGCAGTGGCGGTAAGCCCGCGCCACTCGCGCCCGCGAAACGCCTCGTGTGCTGCGCCTACAGCGCGCTCTACATCGGCCGCGACGCCGCGCGGAATCAGAGCCCACGGTTTGCCGGTATACGGGTTGAACGATTCGAGCCACTCGCCCGACGACGCATCTACGCGCTCGCCGCCGATCAACATCTGATGCTTACGCAGACCAAGACTCCCTGACATCGTGGGGCCCATGGTACGACAGCTAGCGACGGACGCCGCGCCTGCGCGGTGTCGTCTTCCCGCTCTTCTTCTTCTTCTTCGCGGGGCGCTGTCGTTCCATCGCATAACGCCACGCGATCCCGAGCGCCTCGCGCAGCTCGTCGCGCCGAATGACCGACAGCCGCACGAGCACCGCCGGATAGTTCACGTAATGCTCGGTGAGGTAGTAGACGTCGGGTCGCAAAGCGATGAGCTTGTCGCGTTCCGCGGGGCTCATGCGCAGGCCGAGCGTGTTCGGGTCCACGTCGGGTCGTTCAACCGGCCGGCCGGCGAAACGCGTCTTGCCGGCCTTGAATGCCTCCATGCCGTACGCCGTGATCTCCACGACGTCCGGCATGGACAGCGCCATCTTACGGACGTCGCTAAAGCTGAGCGGCACGTGCCGGCGGCGACGGTGCGAAGCGCTAGGGAACGACGCCCTTCAGCGCGGAATCCCAGTGCTCCACGATCTTGCCGTTCGCGATGCGGTACATGTCGAACCACGTCGTGGTGTACGCCTTGCCGTCCTTGTCCTTGAGATCACTCACGAGCGAGACGACCACGAGGTCGCGCTCGGCGACGATCGACACGACTTTGTTCGTGATCTGATCGGGCACGGGCGTGGTTTTCAGATTCAGCGATTTGAAGTACTCGATCACGCCGGGGAGGCCCGTGGTCGCATTCGGATTGTGCTGGTGGTACTCGGGCGCCAGGAACTTGCCGGCTTCGTCCACGTGATAGGCGTTGATGAACGTGCGCCACATGTCGTACACGAGCTTCTTGTTCGCGGAGAGCTGCGGGTCGTTGCTCTTCAGCAGCGCGGCCTGGTCCTTCGTCTCGACGACGGGCTCGGCGGTGTAGCCGATGGTCGCGACGAGCAGCAGCGCGAGTGCGGTGACGTTGATTCGCATGAGAATCCCCCGTTCCTGTGTTCTGAGCCGGCGGCGGCACCGACGCTGCCGGGACTATAACGCGGTTTGACACTTTTCCACGGCCTTCCCACAATCGCACCATGAGTACCGATCCAATCATTGGCGCTGCCGCTCTGGCCTTTCCGTGGCAGACGCGCGACCCCTTCCTGCTGTGCGTGCACCACGTGGACAACTATCCGCAGGGCAACGACCGGCTAGGCCCCGCGGCTTCGCTCGACGGCCGCGACATAGGCCAAGACTTTGCGGGTAAAGACGGTTGGCGCATGTATCACGGCCAGGCCGTGCCGGGCTTCCCGCAGCACCCGCATCGCGGCTTCGAGACGGTGACGTTCGTGCGCGAAGGCTACATCGATCACTCGGATTCGCTTGGTGCGACGGCGCGGTTCGGCCGCGGCGACGTGCAGTGGCTCACGGCGGGCGCCGGCATCGTCCACTCGGAGATGTTTCCGCTGCTGCAGAAGGAGAAGCCGAATCGCCTCGAGCTGTTCCAGATCTGGCTGAATCTGCCGGGCAAATCGAAGTTCGCCGCGCCGTATTTCACGATGTTTTGGGACCGCGATGTGCCGCGCTATCGCCCGAGCGAAGGCGTCGAGGTCACGCTCGTAGCAGGCGAGCTCGCGAGTTCGAAGGCGCCCGTGCCGCCACCCGATTCGTGGGCGGCAAACGCCGACGCCGATGTCGCGATCTGGCTGATCTCACTCGCACCGGGCGCGAAGTGGACGCTGCCGCCTGCGCGCAGCGGCGGCACGGTCCGTACTCTGTATTTCTTCTCGGGCTCGAAAGTCGAGGTCGCCGGCCGCGGGTTCGCGCAGCACGCCGCCATCGACGTGCTGCCCGATCAGCCGGTGTCGCTTGCCGCGGTCGACGGCGGGGCAGAGGTGTTGCTGATGCAGGGCCGGCCCATCGGCGAGCCGGTCGCGCAGTACGGCCCGTTCGTCATGAACACGCGGGCCGAACTCGAAACCGCGTTCCGCGACTACCAGCGCACACAGTTCGGCGGCTGGCCATTCGCTGCCGACGATCCCGTGCACGCCCGCGATCGCGGCCGCTTCGCGCTGCACGCAGACGGGCGCGTCGAGGACGCGCCCGTCTAACGCTGCTACTTCTTGTCGAGCTCCGCCAGCGCTTCCTTCGCGATGCGGAAGGAATCCACAGCGGCCGGCACGCCGCCATAGATCGCGACCTGCATCAGCGTTTCGCGGATTTCTTCCTTCGTGGCGCCGTTCTTGATCGCGCCCTTCGTGTGGACCTTCAGCTCATTCGGTCGGTTCAACACGGCGAGCATCGCGATGTTCAGCAGGCTGCGCGTCTTCTTCGTGAGTCCCTCGCGCCCCCACACGGCGCCCCAGCAGTACTCGGTCACGAGCTCCTGTAGCGGCATGTTGAAGTCGTCGGCGGAAGCTAAAGCTTTGTCGACGAACTCGGCGCCGATGACGGACTTGCGGATGGCGAGGCCTTTTTCGAAGAGTTCCTTGTTCATGCAGATTCCTTTGGCATTGTCGGTAGCGACGCGACGTGCGCCGCGCGCGTATGGTAAACCGAACGCCGGAATCGCCGGGGGAACCTAGCCTGCAGTTAAATCTGCGACCTGTGGCCGCGCGAGCAAGTAGCCGGGCGCGTCGAGGTCGATGAGGGCGCCGTCGAGCTCCTTGACGTCGTTCGAGTTGGACACCGCGACCGTCAGGCCGTCCACGGCGTAGAGCAGCGGCACGCCGTGGGCGGCGAGTGCGGCCTGCATCGGTTTGATGCGTTCGCCGGAGTACACGGCATACAGCCAACGCGCACCCCCGACCACGTCATCTTTTTTCGCGAGCGACAACACGGCTCCCATCACTTTCGACGTCGTGACGAAGCGATCGAGCTCGGTGCGCGCAGCGGGGGTCCAGGTGGCGTCTATGTGGCCCACTTTCGGAATGGAGGACATAGTTGCAGCATACAAACAATCGCGCGCCATGGGGCGCGCGATGTGTCAGCTACTTGTCACATCGGCACAGAAAGTCCGTTATTGGCTGGCGGCGTGCCGGTAGTCGATAGCGACGCCGCGGCTGCGCAGATAGTCGTCGTAGGTGCCGACGAAATCGACAGGGCCTTGCGGCGTGAGCTCGACAACGCGCGTGGCGAGCGACGACACGAACTCGCGGTCGTGACTCACGAAGATTACGGTACCCGGGTAGTTCTCGACCGCTAGATTCAGCGACTCGATGGATTCCATGTCGAGGTGATTCGTCGGCTCGTCCATGAGGATGATGTTCGGCCGTTTGAGGACGATCTCGCCGAAAAGCATGCGGCCACGCTCGCCGCCTGAGAGCTTGTCGACGGTCTTCAGCATCTCGTCGCGGCTGAACAAGAGGCGCCCGAGGGTCGCACGAATCGCCTGGTCGTCGTCACGGGGTTTGCCCCGGGCACGCATCCAGTCGAAGACGGTCACGGGCTCGGCGAATACATCGCCGTGGTCCTGCGGCATGTAGGCTACTTCGGCATTCTCGGCCCACTTCACGCTGCCGTGGTCCGCCTTCAGGTCGCCCATGATGCTGCGAAGCAGCGTGGTCTTGCCGATGCCGTTGGGCCCGACAATGGCCACGCGCTGTCCCGCCTCGATGTTGATCGACACGTCACGAAACACTTTGGTGTCGCCGTAGCTCTTGCTGAGCTTGTCCGTGCTGACCGCGAGACGATGCAGCTTCTTGTCCTGCTCGAAGCGGATGTAGGGGTTCATGCGGCTCGAGGGCTTGACCTCTTCGAGCACGATTTTCTCGATCTGCCGTGCGCGCGACGTTGCCTGGCGCGACTTCGATGCGTTCGCGGAGAAGCGGCTCACGAACGCCTGCAGGTCCGCGATGCGTTCCTTCTTCTTCGTATTCTCGGACTGGGTTCGCTCGCGCGCCATCGTCGCAGCGGTCATGTATTCGTCGTAGTTGCCAGGAAACACACGCAGCTCGCCGTAGTCGAGGTCGGCCATGTGCGTGCAAACCGTGTTCAGGAAGTGTCGATCGTGCGAGATGATAACCATCGTGCACTTGCGATCGTTCAACACCCCTTCGAGCCAGCGAATCGTGTCGATGTCTAGGTTGTTGGTCGGTTCGTCGAGCAACATGACGTCGGGGTTCGCGAACAACGCCTGCGCGAGCAAGACGCGCAGCTTCCAGCCCGGCGCGATCGCGCTCATGAGGCCGTTGTGCTGTTCCTCGGGAATTCCCACCGCGAGCAGCAGTTCGCCGGCCGCAGATTCGGCAGTGTAGCCGTCGAGTTGCGCGAATTCGTTCTCGAGCTCCGCCGCGTGCAGGCCTTCGGCTTCCGTCATGGACGGCTTTGAGTAGAGCTGGTCGCGTTCCTGGTAGACCTGCCAGAGCCGTTCGTGGCCCATGATCACGGTGTGGATGGCGGAGAAAGTCTCGAACGCGAACTGGTCCTGGCGCAGCTTGCCGACGCGTGCGTGTGCCGGCACGGAGACGTTGCCGTGCGTTGGCTCGAGCTCGCCCGCGAGCACTTTCATGAACGTGGTTTTGCCGGAGCCGTTCGCCCCGATCAGCCCGTAGCGATGGCCGTTGCCGAATTTGACGGAGACGTCCTCGAAAAGAGGCTTCTCACCGAATTGAACGGTAATGTTTGACGCCGTGATCACGGTTCATTTTTCCAGTCGCTGCAGGGGTTCTGCCGGGTACTGCGCCTGTGCGTTCCGCCGGTAGATGGCGCTCAGTATAGGGGCAAACGAGCCCGCGCGCTGCAGGGCGGGTCCGATGTGCCCATGGCCAGCGGCGAGCCCGCTGCGTTTACCGTCGGCCGACCGCCGAGGCCGGCACAAATCCGCCCTCGCACGCGTTGCACGGCGACACGTAGTAGAAGCCGCCCGCCGCCTTGCCGATGACCGCCATGTCCACGCCGGCGTCGTAGTGGCCGACCGATTCGGCTTGCGCCGTGGGCGTCGCCTTCACGTCTGTTGCAGCGAGGAGTGGGCGCAGCCCCTGCGCGTCGTCCGCGAACTCCACGGTGAATCCGCGCACGTCCACGTGCGTCACGTCGTACGCCTCGCCGCGCCATTCGTAGTACCAGAACTCGACGCACGGCGGTCCTGCGCGGCATGCCTTCAGGGTGCGATGCCCATCCACGCGTTGGTCCGTGATCTCGACGCCCTCTGGGCCGTACGCGAAGATCGCTGCGATGGGCTGCCATTCGCCGTCGCGCTCGGTGTACAGCGCCTTCGGGCAGCCCAAGCTGCCGCATTCGAACAGGCTGTAGGCATCGACGCAGGTCACGTTGCCGTTGAGTTCGAACGCAAACTCGTTGTGGCCGTCGTCGTCCACGTCGAGCTGCCACACGTCGGCTTGTTCCGCGCCCTCGAGCTTGCCGCCAGGCTCGGTACACATCGCGCGCGCTTCTGCCACTCCACTTCGCAGGAACCCAGGGCAACGTGCTGAGTCCGCCTGCGTGCCGCCGACCAACGCGGCCAGACAGCTGGCCGGGGAGAGCCCGGTGGCCAACGTCGCGTGCTGCGGTTTACCCGGCGCGCCGCACGCGACGAGCGCGAGCAGCATTCCAACAACGGGGGGGAGACGGTGAATCATCCGTGGTTTGCATTCTAGCGGAGACGGATCGGCATCGGTTGCTCGCGGTCTTTTCGCCCGTCAAGCCTGGGTTTCCCTAGGCCTCCAGCCATTGCGCGGAGTGGGGGCGGCGAACATGATTGAGCGACGGAAGTGGGGCTAAAGGAGTCGGCAGATGAAACGCATCTACATCGCAGGAATTGCGCTCGCAATGACACTGGCGGGCGCCACGTTTGCAGCCGATCCCGCGCCGAAAGCGGGCCCCGGCTGGACCGGGCTCACGGAGCCGGAGAAGGTCATCGAGGCGCGCGAAGCCCTTATGGTGGAGATCGAACGCATCATGCGGCCGCTCGACTCGTACACCATTGGCGAGCCGGCCGATCCCGAAGACCTACGCTCGATCGCGCAAAGCGTTTCCCAGATGCTGCTTGCCTTGCCGCACCTGTTCCCGCCGACCACGAACCTGTACGACGCGAAGGCCGAGACGCCTAAGACGCTGGCCCTGCCGCCGATCTGGCAGAATTTCGCTGGGTTCGAAAAGATGGCCGAAGTCGCTGAGCTACAGGCCGAGAAAGTGGCGAAAATGAAGACGCCAGACGAGTTGAAGGCTGGCGCACTTGCGTTGCGCGCCACCTGCGACGCGTGCCACGCGGTGTATCTACGTCCCTACGTGCCGTCGACGGTCAAGCAGGACGACGTGAACTTCGACTTCGACAGCGCGTTCAAGAAAAAATAGGTGTCACGCTCGTTGAAGCGTCGCTAGTCGCGCGAGATCGCCGGCGTCCGTCACGGTCTCGAGCGTAGCAATAACGCGGTCGAGTTCCTTCGCACGCTTCTGGCCGAGCCGTTCCGCAGCAGCCGCAACGAACCGTTCGCGCACGCCGTCGGCGTTCGTCGGCACGACGTCGTCGACGCGCTCCTCGATCTCGTCACCCGCTCGCGTATGCACCGTGACGCCTGCGCCCTGTTTGGCCGGAAACGCCTTTGTGAACTCTGAGTCGATCTCGAGGCGCACCAGCGTCGCCACCTGCAGCACGTCCGCGTTTTGTTGCGGCACGTAGTTGCCTTCGGCCGTGTCGGCGTACACGAGCGCCGAGGCGACGTTGTATTGAATGCTCATCTTCGCCTGCAGGATGTGCTCGAACGGCCCGCTGACATTGCAGCCGGGGTAGAGCGCCGCAGCGCGCGTCACGTTGACCGTCACGCGTTCGATGTCGGCCGCTCGCAATCGCTTGCGCTTTGCTACGGTGAGCGCGGCTTGCGCCGGTGACTGCGCGAAGTTGCACGCCGGTATGGGCTTGAAGAACACCGCGAGGATCTCCGGCCGGTCGGCGAAGAGCTCGGGTACTGTGGGCTGCAGCGACTTGTGGAACGCCGCGAGGATGCCAGCTTCCCCATCGATCGCCGTGCGTGATGCGTACGCACCCTCGGCCGCCAGTTGCACGGCCGTGACGGCGCTGCGCGCTGCGAGGCCGGTGTGGAAAAACATCTCGCTGCCGCCGGTCGCGGCCCACTCGTTGTAGCCTGCGGCCGAATTCGCACCGAGCGCGAGCGCGGTAGCCGTCTGCTCGGGAGAAAGTCCGAGCAGTCTGGCGCCGGCCGCTGCGGCGGCCATCGGGCCCGTGATGCCCGTCGGCCGGAACACTTTCGACACTTCGACATCGAGGATCATGCGGCCAACTTTTCCGCCGACTTCGTAGCCCGCGACGAGCGCGGTAAGAAAATCCTTGCCGCTGACTTTCTTCGTTGTCGCGAGCGCGAGCAACGATGGCACGAGCACCGTACCGAGATGGCTCACGCTGCCGACGTGCATGTCGTCGCGCACGAGCTGGTGACCGATGACGCCGTTCGCGAACGCGGCATCCTGCACCGATACGACGTCGGCCGTGCCGATGATGCCGGCGCCGTGCGCGACGCCGCCGGAGTTCGCGCGTGCTACGGCGGCCGCCTGCCGGCTCCAGGGCAGATCGGCGGACGCCAGCGCCGAGGACAGCAGGTCGTAGATACAGAGCTTGGCCTTGGCCAGAACCTCGGGCGCCAGGTCTTGCCACGAGCACGCGCCGACGGCATTCGCCATCCGCACCGCGAGTGGACGCTCGTCACGCGCGACGGTCTTGCCAGTGGCTGCCATGTCAGCCTCGCATCTCTACGCCAGCCCACTCTTCATAGATCTTGGCGATTGCCGTGAAGTCAGAGTCCGCGCCGTATTTAGCTTTCGTGACGCTCAAGATCTGGAACACTTCCGCGCCGACCGGCATGGGCGTGCCCTGGGCGTCGGCTTCCTGCAAGCACAGCCGGACGTCCTTCCACGACAGGCCCGTGGCGAAGCCGAAGTCGAACGTGCCGGGCAGCACGGAGCGCGGGAACTTGTCCTGCGTTGCGCTATTGCGGCCGCTGCCGGCGTTGATGACGTCGCACATCTGCCGCGGGTTCAAACCCGCCTTCGTCCCCATAGCGATGACCTCGGACGACAGCACGATCACGGCGGCCGCGATCATGTTGTTCGCAAGCTTCATGATCTGCGCCTGGCCCGCACCGTCGCCTACGTAGAACAGCTTGCCGAGCTGCTTCAATGCTGGCTCGATCTGCTCGTACACCGCCTTCTTGCCGGACACCATGACGGCGAGCGTGCCGTCGCGTGCGCCGGCCATGCCGCCGCTCACGGGCGCGTCCATATAAACAATGTCGGCCTTAGCAAGCTCGGCATGCGCGATTCGCGCGCCGCCTGGGCCCGTGGTGGAGCAGTCCACGACAACTTTCAGATTCTTGGCGCTCGCGAGGCCGGCGCATACCTTGGTGACGATGTCCGGCGTAGGCAGGCTCAGGAACGCCTTCTCCGTTGCGTTCGCGACTTCGAGCGCGGAGCTCGCGGCTTGCGCACCGCTCTTCACGAGATCGTCGACGGCCTCCTTCGACGTGTCGAACACGGTGAGGCTGAAGCCACCTTTCAACAGTCTCCGCGCCATATGCGCGCCCATTCGGCCGACGCCGATGAATCCGTAGTCCGTGGTCTTCACTCGTGAGGTCTCCGTTCAGTTTCTAAAATTGATCTCGATCGGCACGCCGTTCGGATCGCGCGTGAAAAGTTGGCGCATGCCGATCTCATCCAGCGAGTTCTCGCTGAATGTGAGGCCATGCTGGGCGAGGCGGGCGCGCATCTCGGCAAAGCCGGTGCCGTTGAATGCGATGTGGTCCACAGGACCCGTTGCCGTGGCCTTCGACGAAATTGGAATGCCGACTTTTTTCGTCCACAACGCGTACGAGGCCCATTCGCCGATGTGGATGCACGGCGTGTCGCCGACATACAGCCAGTAGCCCGGGAACTCGAGCTCGGGGCGGAAGCCTTCCGTCATGCCCAGCACGTTGCAGTAGAAGTCCTTGGTCTTCTGAATGTCGTCGCTGAGCACGAGATAGTGCTCCAAACGCGTGAGTGGCACGGGTCCCCCGAAGTGGGATTCTTATGAGATTTCCCTGCAGTCTACCGTATCCCGGGCGGCGGCCGGGAGCCGAGGCGAACCGCTCGGCTCACCTCAGGTCGGCGTAATGCGCAGCCGCGACGTCGCGGTGCGAGCGCAAGCGGATCTTTAGGTAGTTGTCGCCGAACGTGGAGAAGATCGGATCGTTCGGGTCCGCGTTCTCTCCGCCGGGCGCGGCCGCGGCGAGATCTGGCGGCAGCGTGATCGGCTTGAACACGCTGTCGAGCCGCGGATGGAAGAAGTAAGCGACCGATAGTCGCTCCTTGTTCGGCGGTGGGCTCTTCACGCGATGCGGAGTGGCGCGCAAATAGCCCGAGGTTGCGGCCTGCAGCATCTCGCCGAGATTCATTACGTAGGAGCCGGGCAGCGGTGTCGCGTCCACGAGGCCCCCGTCGCGCTGAACCTGCAATCCGCCGGCATGGTCCTGCAGCACGAACGACACGAGCCCCGAGTCGTGGTGCATACCGACGCCCTGGCCCGTGTCCGCATAAGGCGGCTGCGCCGGGTAGCGAATGATCTTCGCGTGCGGATCGCCGCGCGGCAGCACGACGGAGTCGAAGTAGTCGAGCGGCAGGCCGAGCCCGAGCGCCAGCGCGCGCAGCACGCCGAGGCCCACACGGTCCATCGCTGCCATCCACGCGAGTGCGGCGGGCTTGAATCTCGGCAATTGCGCGGGCCATTGATTCGGCCCACGCAGTCGCAGCCACGGCGGGTCGCCAGGTTTGACCGCGATGGCCGGTTCCTCCGGACCTACGTCGATCTGCTCGCGCCAGTCGCTGACGCCCTTCGTGTGCTCGTCGCCGAGCAGCGTGTAACCGCGGAAGTGCGGTGAGTTGGCAATCGCGAGCGCGCGGCGATCCGATTCCGGTAGCGCGAAGAACTCGCGCGCTCGCGCCATCAGCGCTGCGTCGAGTTCAGGGGGCACGCCGTGACCGACGAGGTAGCAGAAGCCTACGCCGTGACACACCTCGCGCAGCTGCAGCACGAACTCACGGGCCGCGGCGCCGCGCGGCGCTGCGAGAAATTCGCGCATGTCGAGCACGGGCAGGGTGGGTGACGTCACGTTTTCCATAATTACACAACTCGGTGAGGTGTGACTCGCGTCCCGAGGCGCGCCGAAGGGGCCTCCTATACTGCCGCGCACCAGCGTTTGCCTCGGGAGCACGCCATGTTCACGAATCGCACCCTGTTTCTTTGCGTCGGTCTGCTCGGGCTCGCCGGCTGCGCCGGCATGAGTGAGCAGGCTTGCGTCTCGGCTGACTGGCGCACCGTCGGTTTTACAGACGGCTCTATCGGCCGGTCGGTCGCGACGATCGGCACGTACCGCCAGCAGTGCGGCGAGCACGGCGTGTCGCCGGATCTCGATGCGTATCGCGCCGGTCACGCCGAGGGCGTGCAAACGTATTGCCGCGCAAGCAACGGTTTCGACGTCGGGCACAGCGGCGCCGCGTACCAGGGCGTATGCCCGGCGAACCTCGAGCGCGAGTTCCTCCCGGAGTACAACGCCGGTCATCATCTCTACGAGCTCGAGTCGGCGCTGCACAACGCCGATGCGCGCATCGCGGGCGACTATCGCGCGCAGGAGAACATCAAGCAGGAGCTGACGGCGATCGCGGCGACCATGATCGCGGCGGACACGACCGCGGAACAGCGCGTGGGTTTCGTGACGCGTAGCGCCGAGCTCGGACGCCACTTCGGCGAGCTCACGCACGAGATCGAACAGCTGCAACGCGAGCGCAATGCGTACGAGCGCGACTTGTACGACTACGAGCGCACGCTCGCAGCCCGCAACTGAGCCGTGCTAACGCACGTACTTCTTCACGCTCTGTGAATAAACCTCAGCGCCGTAGATGGCTCCGCGCGCGTCAGCGGTTAATCCGTGTGCGCCGGTCTCTTGCGATTGTTTTGGATCGAACCCGGGATCGGGGATAAACGCGGCGATTGAGCCGTCCGCAGCACTGCCGACGCGAATGCCGCGAACCCAGCCTGGGTTGCGTTCTTCGTTCGACTGGTTGTCCGACACGTATAACGTGTCGTCGGCCGAGATGTGCAGGCCGCTCGGCCGTCCGAACTGCTTCCACTCTTCGAGAAACGTGCCTTCCTGATCGAAGATCTGGATGCGGTTGTTGTCGCGGTCCGCGACGAACAGCCGCCCGCGAGAATCCAGTGCAAGCGCGTGGGGAACCAGAAACTGCCCCGGAGCGGAGCCCGTGCCGCCCCATGACTTCAGAAACAAGCCGTTGCGGTCGAACTTCAAAACGCGATTGTTCGACTTCGCTTCGTGACCGTCGCTCACGAACACGTCCCCGTTCAACCCGACCGCGACGTCGGTCGGGCCGTTGAAGTGTGCATTGTCGTCGCCGGCTTCACCTGCGACGCCGAGCCGCATGAGCTCACCGCCATCCGAGGCGAACTTGATGACCTGATGCCCGCGACCCTGGCCGGCGCGCGCGTCGGTGACCCATAGGTTGCCGTCGGGGTCCACGTAGACGCCATGCGGCCACGCGAACTTCCCCGCGCCGAACGCCGCGATCCATTTGCCGTTCGCGTCGATGTGGATGATCGGCGGGATGGTGTCGTGCCCCAAGCAATTGTTCTCGCCGCAGCGTTCGGCGATCCAGACGCTGCCGTCTTTGGCGACGTCGACCATGCTCATCGAACCGAGCGTGCGGCCGGCCGGCGGCTGCACGAGATTCGTGATCGTGCGGTAGGGATTGGGCGGCTGCGCGGCGCAGATTGCCGAGATCAGGACGAGTGTTGCGAGCGCCGCGTATCTTTGTGACTTCCCCATCGGTTGAAGTCTGCGCGTGGCGCGGGAGGCGTTCAAGAGACGCGACCGGAAGCATTCACGCGGCAGACGGGTGGTGCTTCGCGCGCTCCGCGCGTATCGTCGTGCGCGGTGGGGGGAGGTGCGATGCTCAACTTGTATCCCGTGACGCAACCCAGGTCCGTAACGTGCCCGATCGCCATCATCGTCGTCGCTCACGTGCTGCTCGGCGCGAGTTGGCACGCCGCGGCTCAAAGCGTCGGTCGCGGTCGACCAGTCGCAGTGACGACATTCAATTTCGTCAGCGGAGGTACCGAAGGTCAAGGTCAGCCGGCCGCGCGCGAAGGTGAAGTGCCTCGCGGCGTGCAACCACTGAAGGTCGATCTCTTCACGACCAAGGACTTCTACCAGGACGTCAAGCTGTGGTCCGACCCGCGTTACTTTCGCTGCAACAGCCCCTCGACGTTGGAGGCCATGTGGGGCGCCGACATTGCCAACGGCTCCCGTACGTTAATCGGCTCGAGTCCGCCGGCGAGCGCGCCGTGGGGGCATTGCGAAACGGACTACCCGCGCGAGGCGATCGTTTCGCCTTATCCGTTCAAGAGCGCGCAGGAACACTACGATGCGTTGCTCGCCGAGACCAAAGCGAAAGGCGGGCCGACGGTCTACACGCGCGAGAAGCCGCCGCCGGACTGGAACGGGCGCTATAGCCGTGGCGTCTCGTTGCAATTCATGGCTGCGCGTGCCGGCAAGACCTACGAGGTGCCCCGGCATTTGAAAGAGCCGCCGCAGTGGTTCTTCATGTCGATCAATCAGACATCGACGATCCTTTCGCTGCTGACACCCGAATATCGGCAACGCGCGGTGCAGATGCACTACCACCAGGCGGTTACCAACGCGCCCCTCTGGCCGGGCCAGTTTTGTTGGCCTGACGGATTCACGCGGGTGTTCTCGCGCCAGGGGCACCTCGCGATGGATTTCGTCACGACGCCGGAGCGCGTGCAGTTGATGGCCAGCAGCGCGGAGAACTTCATCCGTCACTTCAACGTCGGGCGCACGTTCGACACGAGTGGCGTAGTGCCTCGCCTTGGGGCCGACGTGCCGCGATGGTTTGGTGAGAGCGTCGCGTTTTGGGATGGCGATACGCTCGTCACGTGGACATCCAACGTCGTCCCCTGGATCACGCACGGCGTGTTCGAATTTTCGCGTGAGATGCAGACCGTCGAAATTTTCTCACCGCGCCGCGACCCTGCCGGCAAGCTGGCGGGCATCGAGCACGAGATCGTCTTCTACGACTCTGAGGCGCTCGCGCAGCCGTTGCGGCTGATCCAGGTGCACATCAAGACAGGTACCTTGAACGAGGTCGATCCCTTTATCTACGGGCGTTGCATCCAGACCATTTTTCCCGTCGATGGTCGCCCCAAGCCGCTCAGCCCCGGCACCGAGATCGAATACACGGTTCCGGACATGTACGGCCGCCCGTGGGCGCAGATCTGGGAGCGCTATTTCGAGCAGGGCATGAAGCGGCCGGAGAGTGAATCGATATTCGATTTCTCCAAGCCGAGCCAAGGTTCGGGAAGGTAGTGAGACTTCTGCGGTCTCCATGAACGACACGTTCGTCCACCTCTGCCAAGTGCTGCGCACGCTGCGCAAGGCGCCGGCCTTCACGCTGACCGCGGTCGGCACGCTCGGGCGCGCGATCGGTGCGAGCGCGGCGATCTACACGCTCATCGACGAGACTTGGTCTGAACGACCCAACAGGAGGGCTCGTGAAACGAAAGTTGTTTGCCAGCTCAGTCGTCCTGGCCGTGCTGTATTTCTCGGAGGTGTTGATCCTTGGCGCGCTCCAGCCCGGATATAGCCATATGCACCAGGCTGCGAGCGAGCTCGGAATGGCAAGCGCTGCACATCCGCAACTGTTTGCCATTTGGGTACTAGCCCAGGCGGCGGTGTTCTTGGCAGCAGGTCCGTTGTTCTATCAGAGCGTCGCAAGGGCAACAGGCCGGCGAAAGCTTGCTGTTGCGATAGGGCTGTTCGTTGCCTTCTTCGGCGTTAACTGCATTTTTATCGCGGCGTTTCCGTTACCGGATATTCGTCACAGCGGATACGGGATCGCCTTGTTCACCTTTTTCGTGCCGTGGCTCATAGCCTCGGCATTCTGGAACGTCTCCAGCGCACGCGGTGCGTGCTACGTGCAGCTAGTCGCGACCCCAGTGCTGATTTTCCTCGCCTTGCTGCAGCCGGGCGTCGCCGGATTTGTGGATGCAACGAATCTTGGCCTGTTTCAGCGCATAGGTGCCGGCTCGTTTTATGGATGGCTAATTCTTAGCAGTCTCTGGCTCGATAGGGTAAGGGCGGACGCACCGGTTGTCGTCCGCTCGAATGTCTGAAGTTGACCGGAGGCTTTTGTTTCCGCGGAAGCGGTCCTTCGCGAGTAGAGTCGCCAAGGCGATCTGTCGACCCACCCCGGTTAGTCAGCGAGAAAAAACTTCGTAGCATTTGGATCGCACGGAACCAACTTAAAGTCGACATTGGGCGATACAGCCAGCGCATTTCTCCAATCAAGGGTTCGGCGAGGTAACCGGATCGGTCAACTCGAAACTGTAGGTCAACGATTGTCGATCGGCGGCCAGCGCAAACCGTTCGACCAGATGTTTCTCGTTGCTCGAGGGAAACCCGTCCGTGATGCCGTTTGGGTTCGCGGTAAAGTTCGAAGTCTCGACAATCAGCACGCCATCCTGCCAGCGAGTGGCCGTGCACCGTCCTGCCCTTAGGCGGGCGCGCGCCAAAATAAGCGATGCGCTCGGTCGCATCGTACTCGGCTCGAATCCATACAACATCGTCAACCAGTTCGATTGATTTTCTGTCGGCGGCAATCATGACTCTTGGAACGGGGCGCGGCCGGCAGGAGACTTTGCTACTCGTGTCCGCCGGGTCGTGAGCATGGACGGCCCTTTGCCCTGCTTCATTATGCGCCCGTCGAAGAACTTCTCAGTGGCCGCCAAGTGCCCGATCTTGGCCGCTTCCTCAGCCATAGGTTGTATGACTCTTGTCGGCCGAGAAGGCGGCTGTTCCTTTCGACAAGGTGTCGCTCGCTGTCGGATAACGACTGGAAGCAGTCGTTCGTTTCGTTAGTCGCGACCGAGGGCGCACGTCAGAACGGGTAGGCGGGCAGCGCGATGTCGTCGCGCAGATCGCGCCCGACGACGTAGTCGGCAATGGACGGTATTCCGAGCAAGCCGGTCACCAGGTTGCGCACTGCGATGCCGACGCCAGTCTTCGGCGCGAAGCTCGAGGCAAATTTCGCAGCCGACTTCTGCTTGCTCTCGAGGAAGGGCCGCATTCGTTCCTGATAGCGGGCGAAAGCCGCCAGGTGATCGCCGCCTGCCGTCGCCAATTCGCCCGCCAGCACGTAGGCCTCGGCCATCGCCAGGCCGGTTCCCTCGCCGGCCATCAACGAGACGCACGCGGCGGCGTCGCCGATCAGCGCCACGCGACCCTTGCTCCACTGCGGCATGCGGATCTGACTGACGCGATCCAGGTACAGCTCGTCGACGCTCTGCATCGCCTGCAGGATTTCCGGGCATTCCCAGCCGACATCGGCAAAAACTTGGGACACCGCGGCCTTGCTCTTTCCGGGTTCGACCGAGAGGCCGCGCAGGTACTCGTCGCGGAACACGAACAGGAACAAGGTCTTGTCCTCGCGCATGGAAAATCGCGAGACTTGCCGGCCCGGGATGCCGTGGCCGATGTAAACCAGCTCGTCGCGATGCGGATAGCCCTGCACTTCGAAAGCGGCAACGTGGTAGCCCAGCGATACCTCGAGGCGCTCCGCGGGGCCGAAGGCCAGCTCCCGAACGCGCGAATGCAAGCCATCGGCGCCGATCACCAGATCGAATTCACGCGCTGCCGAATGCTCGAACCCGACACGAACGCGGTCGCCGATATCCTCGATGCTGGTGACAGAATCGCCGAACAAGGTCTCGACTCCGGCGTCGAGGGCGTCGTAGATCGTCGCTGCAACGTCCGATCGCGGCAGGCTGGTGAACCTGTCCCCGGTCAAGCGGGCAAAGACGTCGACCTTGAATCCCCCGGTTCGGCGGCCATGCCGGTTGACGAATCGCACCTCGCGCATCTGGTAGCCCAGCGAGCGAATGCGCGGTGTCAGCCCCATCCTCTCGGCGATGTCGTAGCCGATGCCCCAGAAGTCGATCACGTAGCCACCGCTACGCAAACGCGGCGCCAGTTCGATCAAGGTCACGTCATGCCCGGCGCGTCGCAGCCAGTAGGCCAGGGTCGGTCCGGCGACGCCGGCTCCATTGATCGCAACTCGCATCCGTACCTCCATCACGCCGCCTGCGCCCGCGCGGGGTCAGGCACTTGGCGACGCCGAACCAGGTGCATGGCAGGGTTGTAATTCTGACAAGGGCCATTGTCTTGAACCACCCCTGTTGGCGCTTGATCTGAACTCCAGAAAATCTGTTTCTTCGTCCGCGATTCGACGCGTATGTGTTCAAGCGATCACGGTGGTTGATAACTGGCGAATGCAGCCCGTAGCTCTGCAACAGATCGAAGTGGCAACTCTCGTTTCTGGCTGAATTCGAGGCACCCTTACATCCGTGATTTGCACAGAGCGGCAAACGCCGATGAACGCATTGCGCGCTTCATGGGGCGCGCGGAGGAGCACCACGCCATAGAGCTTCAGGTCGTCGAGACATTGGCGCAGCGGGCGACGTCGTTCTAGTCCACCCGCTTTTGCTTCACGCCGTTTCTGTAAACGCCGGCCGCGCGCCACGCTTCCTGTTGAGCGGCGCGATCGATCTCGACTCCATGTGGGCGGCCGGTGACAAAGTGCTTTCGAGCAACCAGGCTTGTTCCTAAGGGAGTATCCGTGGGGATGCTATATTTCGACGGTCGTGTCGCAAGAATGGAGATCTGTACTGGAGAGTCAGTGGCAAACCGCTCCTACGATGCCGTTCTATTCGACCTCGGGAACACGCTCGTTTCCTATTACAAGCCGCACGATTTCCATCCGATCCTGAAAAGGTCCATGGCTGCTATCGGCGCCGTGGTCGGTGAACATGGCGGTTCGCTCGACGTTGATGCTGCGTTCGAGCATGCGAAGACTCTGAATCGCGAACGCGATGACGGCCGGGTCTGGCCGCTTGCCGAGCGATTGAGCGCACTGATCGGCGAGACAGGCGTGCCGTCCCAGCAGTCAATGAAGAAGTTGATTGACGCATTTCTGGAGCCAATCTTCTCGACGGCACAGGTAGATCCTCAGGCGATCGCGGTGCTTGAGCAGTTACGAGCAAGTGGGCTGAAGACGGCCATCGTTTCGAATACACCGTGGGGAAGCCCGGCGGAGCAGTGGCGAGGCGAATTGGATCGACTCGGATTGCTGGATCGTGTGGACGAAGTCGTGTTTTGCGTCGATGTGGGCTGGAGGAAACCATCTCCGCAGCCGTTCCAACGGGCCATGTCATTGCTCCGAGTTTCGGCCGCCCGAACAGTGTTTGTCGGCGATGACGTACGGTGGGACGTGGTAGGCGCCAGGCGCGTGGGGATCGAGCCGATATTGATTTCAAACGGCACCGTGCATGAAGAAGGCCTGAAGACGATCCGAGAGCTCGACGAACTGATGCCCTTGATTGCTCCGATTTAGTCACGGGAGTTGGCCCGCTCCAGAACCGACAGCCGACAGATCCAAGTAACATTCGGTTGCGGGTTCTAGCCGTTACGCATGCCCGCGGACGTTCGTGGTAGGGTTGGCCGAACCCGCTTTCGACCGAGACCTTGTGAAAACTCGCTTCACCTTCGGTTGTGAAGCGAACGTTCA
>JBDTOT010000039.1:0-43228 GCA_039933105.1 Gammaproteobacteria bacterium
ACGGCGAACAGCGTCAGCGCCATCTCCGCTACCGTGAGCGGCTGATATTGCTTCTGCTTCATGAGCTCCATGACGCGTCGGCCGCGCTCGAGCTGCTTGCGCGTGGAGGCATCGAGGTCGGACGCGAACTGCGCGAACGCGGCGAGCTCGCGGTACTGCGCGAGCGCCAAGCGCACGCCGCCGCCGAGCTTGCGGATGATCTTCGTCTGGGCCGAGCCGCCGACGCGCGACACGGAGAGGCCGGCGTTGATGGCGGGTCGGATGCCGGCGTTGAAGAGATCGGTCTCGAGGTAGATCTGGCCGTCGGTGATCGAGATCACGTTCGTCGGCACGAACGCCGACACGTCGCCCGCCTGCGTCTCGATGATGGGCAGCGCCGTGAGCGATCCCGTCTTGCCCTTCACGCGGCCGTTCGTGACCTTCTCGACGTACGCGGCGTTCACACGCGCGGCGCGCTCGAGCAGGCGCGAGTGCAGGTAGAACACGTCGCCGGGGTACGCTTCGCGGCCCGGCGGGCGGCGCAGCAGCAGCGACACCTGGCGATACGCCCACGCTTGCTTCGTGAGATCGTCGTAGATGATCAGCGCATCTTGGCCGTTGTCGCGGAAGTACTCGCCCATCGCGCAACCGGAGTACGGCGCGATGTACTGCAGCGCGGCCGACTCGGCCGCCGTGGCGGCGACGACGATCGTGTGCTTCATCGCGCCCGTCTCTTCGAGCTTGCGCACGACGTTGCTGACGGTCGAGGCCTTCTGGCCGATGGCGACATAGATGCACTTAAGATCGCCGCCGATCTGATTGATGATGGTGTCGATCGCGACTGCGGTTTTGCCGGTCTGGCGGTCGCCGATGATCAACTCGCGCTGGCCGCGGCCGATCGGCACCATCGCATCGATCGATTTCAGGCCGGTCTGTACCGGCTGGTTCACGCTCTGACGTTCGATGACACCCGGCGCCACCTTCTCGATGGGCGAGGTGAGCGTCGTCGCGATCGGGCCCTTGCCGTCGATCGGCATGCCGAGCGAGTTCACCACGCGACCGAGCAGCGCTTCGCCGACGGGCACTTCGAGAATGCGGCCGGTCGTCTTGACGGTGTCGCCTTCCGAGATGTGCTTGTAGTCGCCGAGCACCACCGCGCCAACCGAGTCCTGCTCCAAGTTCAGCGCGAGACCGTAGGTGTTGCCGGGGAACTCGATCATCTCGCCGTATTGCACGTCGTTTAGGCCGTGAATGCGGCAGATGCCGTCCGTCAGCGCGATGACCGTGCCGACGTCGCGCGCTTCGGACTTCGCTTCGAAGTTCTGAATGCGCTGCTTGATCAGCTCGCTAATCTCGGATGCCTTGATAGCCATATTGTGTCCTTCCCGTTTTCAGTCGACGACGTCAGCCGACCAGCGATTCGGTGAGTCGCTGCAAGCGTGTACGCACCGAGCCGTCGATGACCATGTCGTCCGCACGAATGATTGCGCCGCCGAGCAACGAGGCGTCGACCTCGAGCGTCAGCTCCACCGCGCGACCCAAGCGCTGTGTGAGCGCTTTCGTGATCTGCTCAGCCAGCGCTGCATCGACCGCGGTGGCCGACACGAGCGTGACCTTGACCTTGTTTTCTGCCCGCGCCTTCAGCGCATCGAACTGTGCGGCGATGTCCGGCAGCGCCGTGAGTCGATCGTTCTCCGCCAGCAGCTTCAGGAGATTGCGGCCGTGCGGGGTGCCGAGCGCCTCGCCACCGGCTACGCCGCTCGCCACCGACGCAACGAGCTCCGCGCGCTGCGCTTCTGTAAGCGCGGGGTTCGCGAGCACGCGCTTCGCGTTCGCATCGCCGACCACGGCAGCCGCAGCTTCGAGCGCCGCCGACCACTTTGGCAGAGCGCGCTCCGCGCTCGCGAGGTCGAACAACGCTTTCGCGTACGGGCGGGCGACGGTGCTTGCATCGGCCATCGGCTACAGCTCGCTTGCGAGCCGCGACAGAAGTTCGCGGTGCGCGTTCGCGTCGATCTCGCGCGCCAGCACCTTCTCGGCGCCGGCAACCGCGATCTTCGCGACCTGGCCGCGCAGCTCTTCGCGGGCGCGGTTGGTCTCAACGCCGATTTCGGCGCGCGCCGCTTCGACCTGGCGTTTGCGTTCGGTCTCGCCGTCCGTCTTCGCCTGATCGACGATGCCGCCGGCACGCGAGTTGGCTTGATCGACGATGCCACGCGCCTGGTCGCGCGCCGCGGCGAGGATCCTGTCGGCCTCGAATTTGGCGTTCGTCAGAGACGATTGCCCTTGCTCGGCAGCCGCCAGACCGTTCGCGATGTCCGTCTGACGTTCTTCGATCACGCTCATGATGAACGGCCAGACGTACTTCATGCAGAACGCGACGAACACCGTCATCGCGATCGCCTGACCGATCAGGGTCATGTTTATGTCCACGCGGATTCTCCTCGTGTTCGCTTCGGCATCACGCTGCCGATGCCCGTCTTCAGCCGCCGCCTGCTTGCTGCAGCTGACTGATGAACGGATTGGCGAACGCAAAGTACAGTGCGATACCCACGCCGATCATCGCGATTGCGTCGAGCAACGCGACGACCAGGAACATCTGGGTACGCAGCATGCCCGCGAGCTCCGGCTGACGCGCCGAGCCTTCGAGCCAACGGCCACCCAGGAGTCCCATGCCGATGCCGACGCCGAGAGCGCCGAAACCGATCAGGAGCGCCACCGCGATTGCGGTCATACCAATTACAGTTGCCATCTATGTCTCCAGTCGAGAGGTCTTATCGATCGAAAAAAACTCAGTGCGCGTCACCCGTGTCATGCGCTTGGGCGAGGTACACGATCGTCAACATCATGAAGATGTAGGCCTGCAGCGCGATGACAAGGATGTGGAAAACGGCCCACAGGAAGTGCAGCGGCAGCTGGTACAGACCGAGCAATCCGATGAGGATGAAGATCAGTTCGCCAGCGTACATGTTGCCGAAGAGCCGCAGCGACAGCGACAGCGGCTTCGATATGAACGACACCAGCTCGAGGATGAGGTTGAACGCGATGATGAGCGGAGCGACGATCAGGCCGATGCCCTTCGTGGGCGGCGCAATCGGATGGAACGTAAATTCCTTGCCGAAGCCGATCGCGCCCTTGATCTTAATCGAGTAGAAGATCGTCAGCAGGAACACCGAGATCGACATGCCGAATGTGATGTTCACGTCGGTGGTCGGCACGACCTTCAAGAACGGGACGCCGGCCTGGCCCGCGAGCAGCGGCAGCCAGTCGACCGGTATCAGGTCCATCGTGTTCATGAGGAACACCCAGACCACGATGGTGAGCGCCAGCGGCGCAACGGCCGTGCTGCGCTTGCCGTGGAAGGTGCCGACGATCGAGTCCTCGACGAACATCACGACCCATTCCGCGCCCGCCTGGAGCTTGCCCGGTTTGCCCTTCGTGAATCCCTTCGCGACCTTGCGGAAGAGATAGGCGAATACCACGCCGAGCACGAGGGAGAGGGCCATCGAGTCGACATTGAGGGCCCAGAAGTTGCCGCGGCAAACCGCAGGATTCTCGGCGCTGTTCCACACCCACGCGTCGTGAACGCGACACACCTGCAAATTAGTCAGGTGATGCTGGATGTATTCGCCAGCCGTTTCCCCGTGACCGCCTGTGTGCTCTTCTGCCATTCCTCAGCTCTTCGTCACTAGTTCTTTTGGCGGCGTGCCGTCACCGATCAGCAGCGCGCCGAAAGGTACGAACTGGGCCGCGATGAAGCTTACGAACACCGCGAGCGGCGCCAGGGGCCGCACGAATCCGAAAATCACGCCGAACAACACCACCGTCAGCAGCAATTTGCCTATCTCGCCAATCCAGGCCGACCGAAGCATGCCTTGGTGGCCGAGATCCCGCGGCGGCGTCAACATTCTCGCGCCCAGGAAGGCGTTCGGCACGACGGCCGTTGCGCCCCCGAGCGCCGCCGACGCCGCGGCAACGCTGCCGAACCCCACGCCGCACACGGCTGCCGCGACGGCGCTCACACACACTTGCGCGAGCAGCGTCAGTGGGATGACGTGCTTGGCGTCCAAACCCAAAGCGGTTGCCTCTTGTCGTGCCGGGCGTGCCCAGCGGGCTACGAAGAATCGGCAAAAAAAAGCCACGACTGCTGCGTGGCCCCGTTCGGCCGCGGGCATTCTAAGCAGTCGCCGGGCGCTATACAACGGGCCGGCCGGCATGGCGCAGGCTTATGTCCGGCTATTTGATGTGGCCGAGAATGCCTTCGAGCTCTTCGAGCCCGTTGTACCGAATCACGACCTTGCCGCCCTTAGGCCCATGCTCGATCGTGACTGCGGCACCGAGTGTTTCCGCAAGATCGGCTTCGAGCCGCCGCACGTTCGGATCACCGGCCGCGCGGGCGGTAGCGGGTTTGCCGCGCGAGCCGTCTTCCGTGCCGGCCAGGCGGCGCACGGCAGTTTCGGTGTCGCGCACCGACAACTGCTGCTTTACCACGCGTTCCGCGAGCTCGATCTGCAGCTCGGTCGAGGTCACGCCCAGCAAGGCCCGCGCGTGGCCCATGTCGAGCAGGCGCCGTTCGAGCATCTCGCGGACCGGCCGCGGCAGCTCGAGCAGGCGCAGCAGGTTCGTGACCGTGGCTCGGGACCGGCCGACGGCCTCGGCCGCGTCCTCGTGCGTGAGGCCGAATTCCTCAATGAGCCGATGCAGTGAGCGCGCCTCCTCGATCGAGTTCAGGTCCTCACGCTGAATGTTCTCGATGAGGGCGACGGCGACGGCGGCCTCATCCGGGATGTCGCGGATCACGGCCGGCACGGTGTGCAGCCCCGCGAGCTGCGCCGCACGCCAGCGGCGTTCGCCGGCCACGATCTCGTATTGAGTTTCGGCGCCCGTGCCCGCGATGGGCCGCACGACGATCGGCTGGACGACGCCCTGCGCCTTGATCGACTCCGCGAGCTCCGCCAGCGTTTCTTCGCGCATGTCCACGCGCGGCTGGTACTTGCCGCGGCGGAGCAGATCGACGGGCACTTCGCGTAAGCCGCTCTCTGGCGGAGGTGCGGCAGGCGCAGCCGCCGCGGGGGCTGACGCGACGGGCGGCGGGGCGGCTTGCGGGCGGGCGCTGCTCAGCAACGCATCGAGGCCGCGCCCAAGGCTTTTGCGTTTGTTCATGTGCGCGTGCCGAGGCTCTTCTTGTGCGCCCGGATTGTAGCAGCGAACCGCTTAAGTCTAGCCGCGATCAAGCGGCGGGCTGGCGCGGCAGCGGCGCGCCCGACCGGCGGTTCACTTCGCCGGCCAGTGCGAGATACGCCAACGCACCACGCGAGTACTTGTCATGGAACAGCACCGGGCGGCCGAAGCTCGGCGCCTCGGCGAGACGCACGTTGCGCGGAATCACGGTGCGGTAAACCTTGTCGCCGAAATGAGTTGAGAGTTGCGACGAGACCTCGTTCGCGAGGTTGTTCCGCGGGTCGAACATCGTGCGCAGGATGCCGTGGATCTCGAGCTTCGGATTGGACGTGCCGCGGATCTTGTCGATCGTGTTGACGAGGGCGCTCAAGCCTTCGAGCGCGTAGTACTCGCACTGCATGGGAATCAGCACGAAGTCCGCGGCCGTCAGCGCGTTAACCGTCAACATGTTCAGCGCCGGCGGGCAGTCGATGAGGACATAGTCGTAGCGATCGACGACCGGCGCCAGCGCGTTGCGGAGGCGAAACTCGCGATCGGGCTTCTGTACGAGCTCGACTTCCGCGGCCGTGAGGTCCTGGTTGCTCGGCAACAGCGTGAAGCCGCCCTCGGGCGGCGTCGCCAGCGCGCTCTCGATAGGCACGTCGTCGAGCAGCACGTCGCACACCGTGGATTCGACGGCGTTCTTGTCCACGCCGCTGCCCATCGTCGCGTTGGACTGCGGATCCAAGTCGATCAGCAACACACGGCGCTGTGTCGCGGCCAGCGAGGCCGCAAGGTTCACGCAGGTCGTCGTCTTACCGACGCCGCCCTTCTGGTTCGTGACCGCGATCACCGTACCCATGCACGCATCCGCTTGTTCCGGTTAAGCCTCGACACGTTCCAGTACCACGATCGCGCTCTTCAACTTCGGGCCAGCCGCAGACAGTGGCCGCAGCACGTAGTCCGCCGCCAGGCCGCGAAACTCGTCGTTCAAATGCGGAGCCGTCAGGAGGAGCAGGAGGCTGCCCGGCGCCGTCAGGGGCCGGCAGATCGACAGCAATTCCGCCGGCGGCGCTACAGCCCGGGCGAGCACGGTATCAAACGGTTGCTCGACGCGTAAGTGCTCGGCGCGCCCATGCGCCACGTCGGCGTTGCGCAGCGCGAGCTCCGCGATGGCATGCCGCAGGAAGTGCACGCGTTTGGCGCGGCTCTCGATCAACGTGAAGCGGCACCCCGGCTCGGTGATCGCGAGCGGTACGCCGGGTAGCCCGCCACCACTGCCCACGTCGGCCACACGCACCCCGCGCACGTAGGGCCTGAGCGCGAGACTTTCGACGAGGTGGCGGTCGACGAGCTCGGCGGCGCCGCGCACGCCGGTCAGGTTGTGAACCTTGTTCCAGCGCAGCAGCAGGGTCACGAACGCGGCGAGCTTGGCCGCCTGCTCGACATCCACGGGCACGCCCGCGCGCGCCATACGCCGCTCGACGTCCCTCGCCCCGACCTCTTCGTCGTCGTTCATGCCCGCAGTATGCCGCGGACGTCGGTAGCGCTGCGCTTAGCGGGGGGTGTTGTGGAGATGGGGCTGGGACGCGAAGAAGGCGGCGATCTCTTCGATCGCGCGGTCATCGAGCGTCGACGCCAGCGGGCCCATCAGCATGTCCGCACGTCGGCCGTCCTTGTACTGCGTCAGTGCCTGCACCAGGTACGACTCGTGCTGGCCGCCGAGATTCGGCCATTGCGGCGCCGCCGCCACGCCTTCGAGGCCATGACACTGCACGCAGGTCGCGGACTTCGCCTTGCCCGCCGCGACTTCCGCGGCATTACCGCTCGTCCGCCCGGTTTCTGGTTTGCCGTCGAGCGCCGAGAAATACGCCGCGATGTCGGCCATATCCTGATCGGACAGCGACGAGGCCTGCGCCTGCATCGTCTCGTGACCGCGGGTGCCGCGCCGGTAGCCTTGCAGCGCGACGGTGATGTAGTCGGCGTTCTGGCCGCCGAGCTTCGGCACCAGATAGGAAGGATAGGCGTTGTGCGATTCCGGCACTCCGTGGCAGCCGTAGCAGGTCTCGCCAATGGCCGCGCCGCGCGCGGCATCGCCTTTCAAGGAGATCGGGTTCAGCGGCGGCGGCGGTTTCTGCGCGTTCGCCGGTCCGCAGAGGGCTGCCAGCGCGAGCGTGGCAACGGCCATGGAAACGAGTTTCGGTCCAAACAAGGCGGGGCTCCTAGAGAGATTCCCTTCTCAGGGCGCGCATCTTAGCGAAACGGGGGCCTAGCCGGAAACTACGTGGATTCCGAAACAGCGGCCGGGGCCGTGTAGAGATGACAGGCGACGCGCCGCGTGCCGCCCTCCGGGAGTGGCAGGAGCGGCGGCGTCACGCGCCGGCACACGTCCATGACCTCGGGGCAGCGGCTCGCGAACCGGCAGCCCACACCGATGTTCACGGGGGACGGGGCCTCGCCCGCGACTGCCAGCGCCTTGCGGTGCCGCTCGGTGCGCGGGTTCGGCTCGGGGTTCGAGCCGATCAGGATCTGCGTGTACGGATGCTTCGGCCTGAAGTACACGTCGTCGGCCGAGCCGATCTCTATTAGGGAGCCGAGATACATCACGGCCATGCGGTCGGACACGTAGCGCACCATCGACAGGTCGTGCGCGATGAACAACAACGTGAGGCCGAGCGACGCCTTCAGCTCGCCGAGCAAGCGCACGATCTGCGCCTGCACCGAGACGTCGAGTGCGGAGATCGGCTCGTCACACACGACGAACCGCGGCTTCAGAATCAGCGCACGCGCGATGCCGACGCGCTGCCGCTGCCCGCCCGAGAACTCGTGCGGATAGCGCGACGCATGGCCCGGCTCGAGGCCGACGCGCGCGAGCCAATCGGCGACGGCGTTGCGGATCTGCGCACGGGTATGGCCGCCGTCCAGGCGTAACCCTTCGCCGATGATCTCGCCGACCGTCATGCGCGGATTCAGGCTCGAGTACGGGTCCTGGAAGATCATCTGCATGTTCGCGGCGTGGCGGCGAAAATCCGCGGCCGCGTAGTTCGCGGGCAGCGACTCGCCGGCGAACCGCACTTCGCCCGCGGTTTTCGAATGCAGCCCGACCAGCGCGCGGCCGAACGTCGACTTGCCCGAGCCGCTCTCGCCGACGAGCCCTACGACTTCGCGCTCGTCGATCGCGAGCGAAACGTCGTCGACGGCGTGCACGGTGCGGCCGCGGCCGAGCGCGAAGTGCTTCGTGAGACCAATCGTTTCGACGAGCACGCTCACCCTCGCACCCGATGTTGGATCGCCGGGTGCGTTCGCGGAGCATCCGGCGCGTGCAGCCAGCAGCGTGCCGTGTGCCCCGCGGCGACAGCGAGCTGCTCCGGGCGGTGCTGCTCGCAGACGCGCATCGCATGCGCGCAGCGCGCGAAATAGCCGCACCCGGTGGGCGGCGCAAACAGATCGGGCGGTGAGCCCTCGATGGGGTTCAACCCCGCGCGCTCCGTGGACCGGCTCGGCAGCGCGCCGCGCAAGCCCAGCGTGTACGGATGCGCGGGCTGGTCGAACACTTCGAGCGCGGTGCCACGCTCGACGATCTCGCCCGCATACATCACGGCCACTTCATCCGCCATACGCGCGACGACCGCGAGATCGTGCGTGATCAGCACGATCGCCATGCCGTTCTTGCGCTGAAGCTCGGCCAGTAGATCGAGGATCTCCGCCTGGATCGTGACGTCGAGCGCCGTCGTCGGCTCGTCGGCGATCAGCACGCTCGGCTCGCACGCGATGGCCATCGCGATCATCGCGCGCTGCAGCATGCCGCCCGAGAACGAGAACGGGTACTGCGTCGCGCGCTCTTCGGCTTCCGGGATGTGCACCTGCGCGAGCAGCTCGACGGCGCGCGCGCGGGCCTTCGCGCGTGAGTAGCCGCGATGCACCTCGAGCGTCTCGGCAATCTGATCGCCCACCTTCATCGTCGGGTTCAGCGAGCTCATCGGGTCCTGAAAGACCATGCCGATGCGGTTGCCGCGCACGTCGTCGCCGTCGACGATCTTGCCGCGCACGATGTCCGTGCCGTGCAGCAGCGCCGTGCCGCGCGTGATGCGGCCGGGCGGCATCGGGATCAGGCCCATGATGCTCTGCACGCTCACGGACTTGCCGCAGCCCGATTCGCCGACGATCGCGAGCGTCTTGCCGGCGTCCACTGAGAAGCTCGCGCCGCGCACGGCTTTCACGATGCCGCCGTACGTCGTGAACTCGACGTGCAGATCGCGCACGTCGAGCACCGGTTCCGTTTTTGGCAGAGCGCTCATTCGCGGCCGCGCATGCGTACGTCGAGCGCGTCGCGCAATCCGTCGCCGAGCAGATTCAGCGCCAGCACCGTCACGCTGATGAACAGCGCGGGTAGAAGCAGCTCGTGCGGATGCGCGAGCATGGTCTTGATGCCTTCGTTGCTCATGCTGCCCCACGACGCCGTCGGCGGCGCTACGCCCATGCCGATGAACGACAGGAACGCCTCTGTAAAAATCGCGCGCGGCACCTCGAACGTCAGAGTCACGAGAATCACGCCGAAGGTGTTCGGGATCATGTGACGGAGCACGAGGTACCCGGTTCGTGCGCCGAGGAGCCGCGACGCACCGACGTAGCCTTCACCGCGAATCTGCAGGACCTGCCCGCGCACGAGGCGCGCGGTCGAGGGCCACGACAGCAGCACGAGCGCGATCAGCATCGGCGCGATGCCGCTTTCCCCCGGGCCAATGCCGAAGGCGATCTTGAACAGGATCATGAACAGCAGGAACGGCAGCGCAAGCACGAAGTCCGCGAACCGCATCAGCAGCTGATCGACGCGGCCGCCGGTGAACCCCGCAGCACTGCCGTACACGATGCCGAGCAGCACGAACAGAAACGGCGCGACGAAGCCGATGAACAGGGACACGCGCGCGCCATACATCAAGCGCGCGAGCATGTCGCGTCCCAAGTAGTCGGTGCCGAGCGGGTGGTAAGGCAGCGCGACGACGTCGCCCACTCGCACCGCGGTTGCGTCGGCGATCCAGCCGAACGACGCTGCATCGGCCGCGCTCGTGGCGAGCTCCGGCTGCACCACGAGCCCGGCGTAGTCGTGCGTCTCGTCGCCCTTCGCGTTGAGTGCAACGACCGAGTACCAATAACGTTCCGGATGCAGGTCGAAGCGGTCCTCGAAGCTCACGCGCTTGGGATCGAAGATCTCCGCAAGCGGCAGCCCGAGCGCGCGATCCGGGCTTGGATCGTACAGGTTGCGGTACACGCGATAGCCCGCCGCGCCTTGCCCCGGCTCCCACTGGAGTCGCACCGCCTCGGTCGTGGGCGCATCGGCCAACCGCAAGTCGACGGGCGTTGTCGGCCCGCCATCCGGCAACGCGGGCACCGTGACCCCGGCCCACGCTGCGTACGGCTCAACGATGCGCGCCGCGAGTGCCGGCCCCGGACCGCGACTGATCTGATTGACGTCTTGCGCCGCCGGATCGGCCCGCCACAGCCACGGCCCGGCGACGGCGAACAGCACGAACAGCACCACCACGGCGAGCGACGCGACCGCGCGCGTGTTGCGGCGTAAGCGCTGCCACGCGTCCTGCCAATAGGAAAGCGAGGGCCGCAGCTGTGCATCGCGCGCGCTGCGATTCGTGGCCGGCGCGAAGTCGGCAGCCGACGGCCTGAACGGCGTAGCGCTCATTCCACGGCGACCCTGGGATCGATGAAGCCGTACACGATGTCGACGGCGATCACCATCAACACGAGGAACGCGCCGTAGAACACGGTGGTGCCCATGATCACGGTGTAGTCGAGTTGTTGCACGGCTTCGACGTAGTAGCGGCCGAGCCCGGGGATCGCGAACACGAGCTCCACGACGAAGCCGCCGGTCGTTATCAGCGCCACCTGCGGCCCGAGCACGGTGACGACGGGCAAGATCGCGTTACGCAACTGATGCTTGAGAAAGATGCGCGTCGGCGGCAAGCCCTTCGCGCGAGCGGTGCGAACGAAGTCCGAGCTCGTGATCTCGAGCATCGAGGAGCGCATGAGACGCGTGAGGTACGCCATGGTGCTCAAGCCGAGCACGAGCGCCGGAACCAGCATGTGCCACACCGTGCCCCACCCGGCCACCGGCAATAGCGAGCGGCCCACGGCGGAGTTCAACGTCACGAGGCCGAGCTGCGCGAGCGCGGCGAGCACGAAGCTCGGCACCGAAATGCCGACGATCACGAGAAACATGATCACCGTATCGGGCAGCCGGTTCCGATAGATGGCCGTCAACGCACCGAACAGGATGCCGCCGAACGTCGCAAACGCGAGCGCGAGAACACCGAGCGTGGCCGACACCGGAAAGTTCTCTCGGATGATGTCGTTCACACGCCGATTCTGCTGCGTGTAGGAGATGCCGAAATCGCCACGCAGCATGGCGCCCATGTAGATGCCGTACTGCTCGAGGATGGGCCGATCGAGCCCGTACCGCGCAGCGACGTTCGCACGGATTTCAGCGTTCGTGATCTTCTCGCCGCTCAACGGGTCCCCTGGCACTGCGTGCATCGCCACGAACGTCGCGGTGGCGATGAACCAGATCGTGACGAGTCCTTGCGCGAGCCTTTTTAAGACGTAACCGAACACTGTTCGCGCCGCCTTAAGGGGTCGCCACGAGATAGGCCGTCGTGTAATCGGGAGTGCCGCCGACCGCGCGCCGGCCCACACCCCTCAAACGCGGATCCTGCACGTACAGCACGCCGCGATCGTAAGCGGGAATGATCACGGCGTCCTCGAGCAGAAGGCGTTGGACTTCGGCGAACGCCGCGAACCGCGCGTGAGGATCTACTGATTGCTGCGCGATGCGCACCTGCGCGTCGAGCTCGGTGCTGGCGTAACGGGCGTGGTTGTTCAGATTCCACGACGCGAACAGATCCGCGAACGTCAGCGGATCGTCGTAGTCGGGACCCCACGATGCGAGCGTGATATCGAACTCGCCCGCTTCCTGCTTGGCGAGCCGCTGGCGAAACTCCTGTCGATCGATCTTGATCGTGAGCCCGAGTGTGCGGCGCAGATGTTCCTGCAAATATTCCGTGTGACTGACGGACGCCGGCGAATTGTCTGCAACGAGCACGAGCGGCGGAATCTCGGTCATGCCGAGATCTTCTTTCGCAAGGTCGAGCTCTGCCCGCGCGGCGGCAAGGTCCATTCGAACGATGGGCGGTGGGTGCTCCTGGCGAAACAGGCCATGCTCGCCCTTGATGTACGCCGGGAACAACGAAGCCGCGGGCGTGTAGCTCGGCGTCTTCAATACTTTGAACACGAGCTCGTTCGGATCGTTCGCGAGCAGGAGCGCACGGCGCAGATGCACGTTGCGCGTCACGCGCTCCGGCCGCATGTTCGTCTCGATGAACCACGCGCTACCATCGTCGAAGCGTCCCAGGGGCCAGCGTTGCTGCAGCACCTGGCTCAAGGCCTCACCGGGCAAATAGTCGACGTCCACTATGCGACCGTCCTGAAATAGATTCAGACGCGCCACCGCGTCGCGCGTCAGGTAGGCGAGGTCCACGGCGTTCAGGCGCACTGCGTCGCGATTCCAGTACGACGGGTTCTTCTCGAACTTCAAGCTCGCGCCGTGAACCCAGCGCGTGAGCAGGAACGGTCCGTTATAAAGAAGATCGCCCACATCCGCGGCATAGCGGCCCTCGCGACCGCGGTAGAAATCCTCGCGCACGGGCAAGTAGGTCTGGGCGGTGACGAGCTTGTCGAAATACGCGATCGGATTCTCGAATTCGACCTCGAGCGTGCGATCGTCGACGGCATGCACACCGAGCCGGTCGCGTGGCAAGTCGCCACGATTGATGGCTGCGCCGTTCTTCACCGCGTACAGAATGAATGCGTACTGCGACGCCGTCGCAGGATCGACTATTGTCCGCCACGCGAACACAAAGTCGTGGGCGGTGACCGGCTTGCCATCACTCCACACCGAGTCCGCCCGCAACCAGAACGTGGCGCCATCCGGGCGAATGTCCCACCGTTCCGCGACGCCGGGTACCACGTTGCCAGCCACGTCGTAACGCAACAAGCCTTCGATCACGTGCGTGAGCACCATGAAGCTCGTCGCGTCCGTGGCTCGGGTCGAATCGAGATTCGGCGGCTCGTATCGAATCGACGTCGTGATCGTGCCCGCGGCGACGTCGACCGCGTGGCCCACGGCTGCCCCACCGCCCGTGGCGGAAGCCGCCCAGCTGAGCACGGCCAAGAGCAGCGCGAACGCCGCGACGCAGGCTGCGCCGAGCACCAGCAGTTGCCTCGCCGCGGCGCGGCTCACGGGGGCTCGGGTGGGTTGTTCTCGGTCGGCCACGTCGCGCTGGTTTTCCGGCCGACGGCGAGCTCAGCCCGCGGCTCGTGCGGCGCGCGTCCTTTTTACGTGCACGAGCAGCAGCGAGATCGCGGCTGGCGTCATGCCCGAGATGCGCGCAGCCTGACCGATATCGTCGGGGCGGATTCGCCCGAGTTTTTCGCGCAGCTCGTTCGAGAGCCCATTGACCGCGGTGTAATCGAGATCGTTGGGCAAGGCTGTGTCGGACTGACGGCGCTGCCGCTCGATCTCGACTCCCTGCCGTTCGACGTAGCCCGCGTAGTGCGCGTCGATCGTAAGACTGCCGGTCCACTGCTCGACGGCTTCGGCATCGAGTATATCGAGCGCACTAGAGCGGCCGACCCGCGGCAGCGCAGCGACATCCGCGTAGGCGATGCCCGGCCGGCGCAACAGGTTGTACGCGGACACTTCGCGCGCGAGCGGCTCGAACGTTTCGCCCGCGGGTACGTCGGCCGGCCTCACGAAGATTCCGTGCAGGCGCGCGGCTTCTGCAGCCAACCACTCGCGACGTGCGTCGAATGCGCGCCAGCGCGCGTCATCGACCAACCCGAGCTCGCGGCCGATAGCCGTGAGCCGAAGGTCCGCGTTGTCCTCGCGCAGCGAGAGCCGAAACTCCGCGCGGCTCGTGAACATGCGGTATGGCTCTGTCGTACCGCGATTGATCAGGTCGTCGATCAGCACGCCGATGTACGCCTCGTCGCGGCGCGGATACCACGGCTCGCGGTTTTGCACTCGCCGCCCGGCGTTGATGCCGGCGACGAGGCCCTGCGCGGCCGCCTCTTCGTAGCCGGTGGTGCCGTTGATCTGGCCCGCGAAGAACAACCCCTCGATGGCTTTGGTCTCGAGCGAGTACTGCAGATCGCGCGGATCGAAGAAGTCGTACTCGATCGCGTAGCCCGGCCGCGTGAGATGCGCGCGTTCGAAGCCCGGAATCGAGTGCACGAGGGCGAGCTGCACGTCGAAGGGCAGCGAGGTCGAGATGCCGTTCGGGTAGATCTCGAAGGTGTTCAAGCCTTCGGGCTCGATGAAGATCTGGTGACGCGTGCGGTCGGCGAAGCGCACGACCTTGTCCTCGATCGACGGGCAATAACGCGGGCCCACGCCTTCGATCACGCCGGTGTACAGCGGCGAGCGGTCGAGCCCGTTGCGGATGATCTCGTGCGTGCGCTCGGTCGTGTGCGTGATGAAGCACGACACCTGGCGCGGGTGCTCGGCACGGCGGCCCACGAATGAAAATACGGGCGTCGGCGTGTCGCCGGGCTGCTCCGCCAAACCCGTGTAATCGACGGTGCGGCCGTCGATACGCGGCGGCGTGCCCGTCTTCAGGCGCCCTACCGCAAGGCCGAGTTCGCGCAAGCCCCGTGCGAGCCCGATCGACGCCGGGTCGCCAGCGCGGCCGCCCGAGTAATTGACCTGGCCGACGTGAATCTTGCCGTCGAGAAACGTGCCCACCGTGAGTACGACGGCCTGCGCTACGATCTGCATGCCCGTCTGCGTGACGACGCCGCGCACACGCGGGCCGTCCATCAGCAAACCGTCGGCGTTTTGCTGCAGCAGCGTGAGATTCGGCTCCGCGTCGAGCAGCTCGCGGACTGCGCGCTTGTACAACGAGCGATCCGCTTGCGCGCGCGTGGCGCGCACGGCGGGGCCTTTGCTCGCGTTCAGCGTCCGGAAGTGGATGCCGGCGCGGTCGATCGCGCGCGCCATGCCGCCGCCGAGCGCATCGATCTCTTTCGTCAGGTGCCCCTTGCCGATACCGCCGATGGCCGGGTTGCAGCTCATCTGGCCCAACGTTTCGAGGTTCTGCGTGAGCAATAACGTCCGCACGCCCATGCGCGCCGAGGCGAGCGCAGCCTCGGTGCCGGCGTGTCCGCCACCCACCACGATGCAACCGTATTCCGTTGGGTATTGCATGAGACCCGGGATTTTAGGGCGAGGAGCCTTGTCGCACCACCGCTTTACTCGCTGGCAACCTTGCCGCGATTTCGGCGAACATGCGCCGCTATGCGATACGGCCGAGGGATCTTGGGCTGGCTCTGCGCGCTCGCGGCGCTCGGGACGACCCCTTTCGCACCCGTTACCGCGCAGCCGCTGGCGCTCGAGCGCTGCCGGCTCGAGACGCAAGGCGTACCGGCTACGTTCGCGCGCTGCGGCACGCTTGCAGTGCCGGAGAACCCCGCCCGACCCGCCGGGCCGACGATCGAGATCTTCGTCGCGCGGGTCGCCGCGCTTTCCGCTACTCCCAAACTCGATCCGCTGCTGCTGATTGCAGGCGGCCCGGGCCAGAGCACGGTCGACTTCTACCTCCAGCTGCGCGGTGCGTTCGAGCAGGCCCGCCGCGACCGCGACATCGTGCTCGTGGATCAGCGGGGCACCGGCCGATCCGCCGACGGCTTCACGTGCACGACGCCCGAGGATCTCGCGCTCGACACGGCGGGGCCGGAGGCACTCACACGCGTGATCGATGACTGCCAGGCGGCGTTGAAGCACGACTCGCGTTTCTACACGACCTCGGTGGCGGTGCAGGACTTGGACCGGGTACGTGCGGCGCTCGGCATCGCCCAATGGAACGTCTATGGCGTGTCGTACGGCACGCGCGTAGCGCAGCACTACCTCCGCCGCTTCCCGGACAAGGTACGCGCCGTGGTGCTCGATGGCGTCGTACCGCCCGAGCTCGCACTCGGCCCCGACGTCGCGCGGGAAGCACAGCGCGCTTTGACGCAGATCTTCGGCCGGTGCGCGGCCGATGCCGCCTGCGGCGCGCGCTTCGCCGAGTTGCCCGCGCATTTCCGCGAACTGCTCGGCCGACTCGACGAGGCGGCGAAGACGGACCCAGGCTCACGCCCGCCGTTGTCCGGCCTCGAGCTCCGTGCGCTGGTGCGGTTCATGAGTTACAGCGCTGCGACGGTCGCGCTGTTACCCGTGCTGCTGACCGAGGCCTATAACCGCAACTACGCGCCGCTTGCGAGCCACGCGAAGACCACACTGCGCGACTTACCCGAATCGCTGAGCTTCCCGATGAGCAACTCCGTCACGTGCACGGAGGATGTGCCGTTCATCGATGCGGACTCCGCCAAAGACTTGGGCGACACGTACTTGGGGACCGCAATCGTCGACGCGCTGAAGCTGATCTGCGGCCGCTGGCCGGTGGGCGCTCGCGACGACGACTTCAAACAACCCGTAGTCAGCGACAAACCGGTGCTGCTGCTATCGGGCGACAGCGACCCGATCACGCCGCCGGCGTATGCGGACCGGGTCGTGACGGGCGGCCTCACGAACGCGAAGCAGGTGATCGGCCACAATCAGGGCCACGGCCTCGTGGCCGTCGGCTGCGTGCCGCGCCTGCTGCGCGCATTCCTCGCACGCCCCGCGCCCGCCGAGCTCGACGCGCGCTGCGTCGACTCGGAGCCCGGGACGCCGTTCTTCCTGAGCCTGCTGGGGCCGGCGCCGTGATCGACGTGCAGAACTTGAGCAAGCGGTTCGGCGCGGTGCGCGCGCTGGACGGCGTGAGCTTCGCGGCCGGCGACGGCCGCATCACGGGCCTGCTCGGACCGAACGGCGCCGGTAAGTCCACGTGCCTTAGGATCCTATCGACCGTGATCAAGCCGAGCGGCGGCAGCGCGCGCGTCGGCGACACGGACCTCGCGGCCATGCCGCTCGTGGCGCGGCGGTTGCTCGGTGTGCTTCCGCACGGCTCGGGCCTGTACCCACAGCTCACGGCGCGAGAGAACGTCGCGTACTACGGGCGGTTGCACGGCCTACCAGAACCACTGCTGAAGCAGCGCACCGATGCGCTGATCGCGCGCCTCGATCTCGGCACGATCGCGGATCGCAAAGCCAAAGGGTTCTCGCAGGGTGAGAAGACCAAGGTCGCACTCGCACGTGCGCTCGTCCACGACCCACAGCATCTGTTGCTCGACGAGCCCACTAGCGGCCTCGACGTCATGGCCACGCGCCACTTGCGCGAGTGGCTGCGCGAGTTGCGCGCGCAAGGGCGATGCGTGCTGCTATCGAGCCATGTGATGCAGGAGGTGGAGGCGTTGGTCGATGACCTCGTGATCGTCGCGGGCGGCCGAGTGACGCTCGCGGGTACGCCCTCCGAGCTCGCGGAGCGTTTCCCCGGACGCAGCCTCGAGGAAATCTTCGTCGCCGCCGTCAGCGGCGCAGGGCGTGCCGCCCCATGATCCGCACGATCCTCACCGTCTGCCGCAAAGAGATCCTCGAAACAGCGCGCGATCGACGCACGTTGTTTTCGCTGCTGCTCGGGCCGCTGCTCGGGCCTTTGTTGTTCGTGACGATCATCAACATTGCCGTGTCGCGAAATCTCTCCGGGCTCGACCAGGCCATCGACCTGCCGATCGTCGGCGCGGAGCGGGCGCCCAACCTGATCGCGTTCCTGAGCGCGCGCGGCTTGCATGAGACCGCGGCGCCCGACCTGAAGAATATCGATGACGTGGCGGCGGCCGTCAGCCGCGGCCAGTACGACGTCGCCGTCGTGATCGACGAGCGTTACGACAAAGACTTCGGCACCGAGCATGCCGCGCGCGTGACCGTGATCTTCGACCGCTCGAAGTCGGGTGCCCAAAGCAAAATCGAACGCGTGCGCGGCACGCTAGAGGGATACGGCCAGCAGATCGGGACGCTGCGGCTGGTCGCAAATGGCGTGAGCCCTAGCCTGCTGCGGCCGCTGCTCGTCGACGATCTCGATGTGTCGACGCCGGCCGGCCGTTCTGTGCTGATGCTCGGCGTGCTTACGTATTTCTTGTTGTTCGCAACGCTGACGGGCGGCCTGCATCTTGCGATCGACACGACGGCCGGCGAGCGCGAGCGCAAGTCGCTCGAGCCGCTGCTCACGCTGCCTGTCACACGTGCCAGTTTGCTGCTCGGCAAAATGGCGGCGACCGTGTGCTACATGCTCGTGTCGCTCGCGCTGACGCTCGTGGCGTTCACGATAGCGCTGAAACGCGTGCCGCTCGAGCAGCTCGGCATGAGCTCGAGTTTCGATGCCGCCACGGCCCTCGCGACGTTCGCAATCTTGTGTCCCTTCGCACCGCTCGGCGCGGCGCTGATGACCACGATCGCATCGTTCACGAAGACCTATCGCGAAGCGCAAACGTATCTGACATTCATCCTGCTGATTCCGACACTGCCGTTGATGTTCGCGGCTTTGCTGAACGTAGAAGCGCAGCTGAAGCTGATGTGGATTCCGAGCTTGAGCCAGCATCTTTTGATCACCGCGCTGATCAAGGCGCAGCCGTTGAACTGGGCATTCGTTGGGATCTCGGCCACGAGCAGCCTCGTGCTCGGCGGGCTACTCGGATGGCTCGCGATTCGGCTCTACGAACGCGAGGCAATTCTCGGTTAGCGCAGCCGCATGAGTTATGTAAACGCGGGGCGCCCGCTTCTGCGAAAGCGTTCACGTCTCGAGCGCACGGTGTCGGTGCAATCTCGCCGCTCGACTATTTCAAGAGCTCGAGCTCATCGACCGATGCCCGAAAGCCAGTTTGCTTCGATGCCCTGCCCGCCGTCTTACGACGCGCTGACGCTGACCCTGACCCGCCCGGCGTTCATGAACGCCTTGCACGCGGAGGCCAGCCAGGCGCAGCGCAGCGGCAATCCGTTCTGCCTGCTGGTGCTCGACGTCGACCACTTACAGAACATCAACGACTGCCACGGCCTCGCCGCGGGCGACGACGTGCTGATCGGCCTGGCCGACCGCGCACGCAACGTGATCGCGGAGCCCGCGTGGCATCGTTCCGAGTACACGTTCGCGCGTTTCGACGGCGGCGCCCTGGCCGTGCTCGCAAGACCGTGCGCGTCGAGCCAGGCCGAGATGCTGGCCGAGGCGCTGCGCTTCGCGGTGGCCGAGAAGCCGGTCAGCGATCGCATCAGCGCCACCGTTTCGATCGGCGTCGCGCAGTTCCGTATCGGCGAGGCCGTCGACGAGCTTGTGGCGCGGACCGAGCGCGCGCTGCACGTCGCGAAACAGTTCGGTCGCGACCGAATCGAGGTGGCGCACACGCCGCCGAGCCGGCCGGTGCGTGCGAAGGTCGTCGGCCTGTACGACTGATCGCGGTCTAGCTTCGCTCTGCCCTGCTTCTCCTCTGTTCCTCCGTGGCCCGTGGTGGCGCCGCGTTGCGGAACCACGGCAGTTTGCGGCGACTACCCAATGCACGCGCAACGTTGACGTTGACGCACTGGGTGATCGCATCGCAAACCGGGCTACTCGCCGGCGCGATTGCGAGCACTAACCGGCGTTGGCGCATTCGTGCTGTCGCTCGTGGCGAGCGCGGCGTTGCGGGTTCGTGGCGCGTCGCAGAGCGCGGCAGGCGTCGCCTTCGTCTTAAGTCGGCGGAACACCCGCCGGCTATTTTCCGATGCAGAACGTGGCGAAGATTTCGCCGAGTAGGTCGTCGCTCGTGAGTTCGCCGGTGAGCTCGCCGAGCGCGATTTGCGCGCGACGCAGGTGCTCGGCGGTGAGCTCGAGCGCGCCCTCCAGCTCCGCGCGCGCCGCGAGCAGGTGACCGCGAACGCGCGCGAGCGCGTCGAGATGCCGGCGGCGCGCGCTGAACGCGCCCGCCACCTCCGGTCCGAGACCGGCGACTTCTTTCAGATGTGCGATCAGGAGATCGATGCCGGCGCCGGTCAACGCGGATAGGGAAACGATCATGACGCCGTCTTGCACGCTCGCGCTCGGTGGAGCGGCGACAAGGTCGACCTTGTTCGACAGCAGTGTGAACGGCGCCTCCGCGCCGATGGCGGCCCGCGCTTCCCGCAGGCTCGTCGCGAGGTCGGTGCGTGCGTCCGCGACCCACAGCACGCGGTCCGCACGCGTGACTTCGACGCGCGTGCGACGCACACCTTCGCGCTCGATCGGATCCGCCGTCTCGCGCAAGCCCGCCGTGTCGACAATCGTGATCGGCAGATCATCGAGCAACAGTTGCTCGCGCAACGGATCGCGCGTCGTACCCGGAATGTCCGTCACGATCGCGGCGTCGTAACCCGCGAGCCGGTTAAGCAGGCTCGACTTGCCGGCGTTCGGCGGACCCGCGAGCGCGACACTCAAGCCATCGCGCAGCGCCCTGCCCGAGCGCGCACGCGCCGTCAGCTCGTCGAGACCGACCAACAGCGCGGCGAGCTCCGCGACGCACTGCGGCGCTGCGTCGAAGGGCAGCTCCTCGTCCGGAAAATCGAGCCAGGCTTCGATCCGGACGCGCAGCTTCGTCAACGCCATCTGTAATGTCGTCACAGCCGCTGAGAACTCGCCGTGGAGCGAGCGCTGCGCCGCACGCGCCGCGTGGAGCGAGCCACTCGTGATGAGGTCGGCGATGGCTTCGGCCTGCAAGAGATCGAGCTTGTCGTTCAGATACGCGCGCAGCGTGAATTCGCCGGGTTCTGCCGCGCGCGCGCCGAGCGCGAATGCGCGCTTGAGCAACGCGTCACTGACGACGCGACCGCCATGACACTGCAACTCGACGACGTCCTCGCCGGTGTACGAATGCGGCGCCGGAAAAAACAGCAGCAACCCGCGGTCGACCACGGCCCCGCTCGCGTCGCGAAACGCGCACAGCTCGGCCAGCCGGGGCCGCGGGTCGATGCCGGCAAGTTCGCGCGCGATCGCAAGCGCGCGCGGGCCCGACAGGCGCACGATGGCGACGGCGGCATTGCCGGCAGCCGTTGCGGGCGCTGCGATCGTATCGTCACGCGAGGGATTCAACGGTTCGCCCCGAACGAGCTCGAAGAGCCCGGCGCTTCAGTGTAAGACGGCCCAGCAACGCCGCGGCAACCGACTCAAGTCGTGGCGGCGTTCTCGCGGGCGACTACGGTGTTGATGCGCCACTGCTGCAGGATCGACAGCAGCGTATTCGTGAGCCAATACAGCACGAGGCCCGCCGGAAACAACATGAACATGGCGCTGAACACGACCGGCATGATCTGCATGACGCGCGCCTGCATCGGATCCGGCGGCGCCGGGCTCAAGCGCGACTGGATGTACATCGCAACGCCCATCAGAAGCGGCACGACAAAGAATGGATCGCGGGAGGACAGGTCGTTGATCCAAAGCATGAACGGGGCCTGGCGCATCTCGACGCTTTCAATGAGCACCCAGTAGAACGAAAAGAAGAACGGCATCTGGATCACGAGCGGCAAGCAACCCGCGGCCGGATTCACCTTCTCGCGCTTGTACAGCTCCATCATCTTCTGGCTCAGCGCTGGCCGATCGTCTTTGTAGGTTTCCTGCATCGCTTTGATACGCGGAGCGAGCTTGCGCATCTTCGCCATCGAACGGTTGCTCATGGCGGTGAGCCGGTAGAACGCGAGCTTGATCAGCACCGTGACGAGAATGATGGCCCAGCCCCAGTTGCCGACCCAGCGCTCTACGAACGAGAGCAGCCAGAACATCGGTTGAGCGAGCAGTGTGAGTCGGCCGTAGTCGACCGTCAGGTCGAGTTTCTCGCCGATGGCTTTGAGCTGATCCTGCAGCTTGGGACCCACGAACAGTTTGTAGGTGTAGTTCAGCGGCATCGCTGCCGTTGACTCCACGACCTGCCCCAAGGCGCTCAGCACGAACTCCTGGCCTCGGGTGGAGGCGTTGTAGCGAACCTCGTCACCGGGCGGCGGCACCGCAGCTGCGAGGAAGTGGTGTTGGATCGCAGCGAACCAGCCGCCCTTCACAGATTGGGTGACCGGCGTCGTCGTGATCTTCGCGAAGTCGAGCTTCTGTTTTTCCGAGCCGTTGTAAAGCACTGGACCCGTGAAGGAGTACGAGTCGACGGACGTGTATGAGCGCTTGGGCGGGTTGTGCACGCGGACCATCTGCGCGTACGGCGCGCCGCGCCAGCTGCCGCCGGCCGTTGGAAGAACCGACAACGTCAGATCAATGCCGTACTGACCGCGGCGGAACGTGTACACCTTGCGAGCGCTCACGGGCCCCTCGCCTACCCAATCGAGGCTCACTACGAGCTCGTTCTGGCCAGCGGCGAGCACGTAGTCGTTGGTCGCGGTGCGAAATGTACCCGTGTGATTCGGCTCCGCTCCGCCGGTCGCGCTGCGCAAGCCTGTCTGGAACACCCAGAGCTCCGGAGCCGCATCGTTCAGAAGGCGAACTAATTTGTCGGGTGCCTTCTTGTCGACCGGATACCGGAGGAGATCAGCCTGAACGAGGTCGCCACCATGAGAATCGATCAGGACGTCGAGCACGTCCGTCCGCACGCGAATCATCTCGCCATGGACGTTTGCAGCCGGCTGCTCGGGCGGCGCCTGTGCGGGCGTGCTGGCGGGATCCAAGCTCGGCAGGGACTCTTCGGTGGTGGTCGTCTGCGCCGGGTTGAGCTGTGGCGCCGACGCCGTCGGGTAGTCCTGGATCCACGCCGTGTATGCGAGGTAGCCCATGGCGACCAAGGTCAGCCATAGAAAAAGGCGAACGTTATCCATGCGCGGCCGCCGCTGCGACGTTGCGGAGTCGCGCGAAGTGTTGTTCCAGACTCGCACGCAGCGCGCCCCGCTCCGTCGCGGCTGCGCCGGGTTTTGCGAGCACGACGAAATCCCACGACGGGAGGTTGCGTTGCTGGCGGAAAGTTTCGCGTGCGAGCCGCTTGAGTCGGTTGCGGTCCACAGCGCGTTTCGCGGCTCTGCGCGAAATGGTCAGACCGAGGCGCGCGATCGCGCGGCCACCGGGTCTGGCAAGAATGGTGAAGAAGCGATCAGTCGATCGGGCGGGATCTGCGAACACGCGACCGAATTCGGCCCCGGTGTGCAGGCGTTGCTCGGGTGTGAACCCTTCCCCACTCGGCGGCAATGCAGTGCCAAAACTCAGTCCGTTACGGCGTGAGACGCGCGCGGCCTTTGGCTCGGCGGCTGGCGAGGACTTTGCGGCCGCTGGCGGTAGCCATTCGCGCACGGAAGCCGTGCGTTCGCTTGCGATGCAAGTTGCTGGGCTGGAAAGTTCTTTTCATACGCGCCTACCCCGGGAACTCAAAAGTTCTTGGGAAAACAAAAGGATGTACGTCAAAGGAAGGCGCGAACTGTACGCGGCGGCGAGCGCTGGGTCAATACGCGCCGGGCGTGTGAGCGTTCGGTGCGACCTGTGGATAACTGGCGCCGTGTGGGATTAGACTGCGACCTCTTCCTGGCCTCGCCGCAAAACACTAAATCCCTCACATCCGTGGCAGAGAACTCGGCGGTCTACTCGTCTCTCTGGATTCAGTGCGCGCGATCGCTCGAGGCCGAGCTATCCGAGCAGCAATTCAACACGTGGATTCGACCCCTGCAGCTCGTGGTGGACGGCGCCGTGGTGAAACTGCTCGCGCCAAATCGTTTTGTAGTGGACTGGGTGCGAACCCATTGCCTCGAGCAGATTCGGGACTGGTGGACGCGACACAGCGAATCCGGCGCGGAGATCGTGGTGGAAGTTGGCAGCCGTCCGATGGCGCGCCGCGAGGTACCAACACCAGGACCAGCGCCAGAGGCGGAGGCACGCGCGGCTCCGGCCGCCGCGTCGGCTTCGGCTTTCGGTGGCCGGCTGAATCCAGCGTTTACGTTCGAGAGTTTCGTGGAGGGCAAGAGCAATCAGCTCGCTCGAGCCGCGGCGGTTCAAGTCGCGCAGAATCCCGGTAGCGCTTACAACCCGCTGTTCATCTACGGCGGTGTCGGGCTCGGCAAGACGCACCTGATGCACGCCGTCGGCAACCTGATTCAGGCGCGGGACCGCGGAGCGAAAGTGGCGTACGTGCATTCGGAGCGCTTCGTCAGCGACATGGTTTTCGGGTTGCGGCACAACACGATCGCGGAGTTCAAACGGGCGTACCGATCGCTGGATGCTTTATTGATCGACGATATCCAGTTCTTCGCCAGGAAGGATAGATCGCAGGAAGAATTCTTCCACACGTTCAATGCGTTACTGGAAGGCCAGCGACAAATCATTTTGACGTGTGACCGCTACCCTAAGGAGGTGGCGGGGCTGGAAGAGAGGCTGAAATCGCGCTTCGGCTGGGGCCTGACGGTCGCTATCGAACAACCGGAGCTCGAGACCAGCGTCGCGATCCTCATGAGCAAGGCGGCCGCGGAGGGTGACGCGCTGCCGGAGGAGGTGGCGTTTTTTATCGCCCAGCGGATCCGGTCTAACGTCCGGGAGCTGGAGGGAGCGCTGCGGCGGGTGCTCGCAAATGCGCGTTTCACGGGGCGTGCAATCACGCTGGAGTTCGCGAAAGAGGCGCTTCGCGACGTGCTGGCGTTGCAGGACAGACTCGTGACTGTCGAGAACATCCAGAAGACGGTCGCAGAGTATTTCAAAATCCGAGTCGCGGATTTATTGTCGAAGCGTCGCAGTCGATCAATTGCGCGCCCCCGACAAATCGCGATGGCGCTGGCGAAGGAGCTCACGACGCACAGCTTGCCGGAAATCGGGGACGCGTTCGGCGGGCGGGATCACACGACAGTGCTGCATGGATGTCGGCGAGTGAAAGCACTGCGAGAGACGGACACGCGCGTGGCAGAGGACTACAACAACGTGTTGAGAACTCTGACGGCTTGACGTGGATAGGCTGTGGGCAAAAGAAGAGGCGAAAGTTCTACACAGCCTGAGCACAATAACGCGGTGCATCTGAGCACAGGGCATCGACGTTTAACGAATTGATAATACGAGAGAAAATGGCGTTATACAGTTATTCGCAGCCATTAATAACTACAGTAAGACTTAAATAGGTAGATAGAAGAATGAAATTCAGCGCACCGCGGGAAACGATTCTGAAGCCCCTCCAAACGGTGGTGGGTGTAGTCGAGCGTCGGCAAACCATGCCGATCTTGAGCAACGTGCTGCTGAGTGTTCAGGGGAACAAATTGAGCGTGAGCGCGACCGATCTGGAAGTGGAAATGGTTGCGGAAGCAGAGGTCGAAGCGGAAGCGGGGGGGGACATCACCGTCCCAGGACGCAAGTTGCACGACATTTTTCGGGCGCTGCCAGAAGGCACGAACGTCGAAGTTAGCCAAAACGGTGACCGAGTCACGGTGAAGGGCGGTCGCAGCCGGTTCACGTTGTCGACGCTGCGCGCTGCAGACTTCCCAACGATAGACGAAATTGGCGCGAAGCAAACTTTGCGCATAACACGTGCCGATCTGCGTCAATTGGTCGAGAAAACGCACTTTTCCATGGCTCAGCAGGACGTGCGGTACTACCTCAACGGGTTGCTCTTTGAGACTGAGCGCAAGCGATTGCGTGCGGTCGCCACAGATGGCCACCGCTTGGCGCTATCGGAGGCCGACTTGATCGGTGCCGCCACACGAGACGAACAGCTTATCGTGCCGCGAAAAGGCGTCTTAGAGCTCAGTCGTCTTCTCGATGGTGATGGCGAGGTACAGCTGGCGCTCGGGGCAAATCACGTTCGGGTCCATTTAGACGGAATTCGACTCACTTCGAAGCTTATTGACGGAAGATTCCCGGAGTATGGCCGCGTGGTGCCGGCTCAGCCGCGTAACGTTATGAAGGCCGATCGGAACCTCTTGCGCCAGGCACTTCAGCGCACGGCGATCCTTTCAAACGAGAAGTATCGTGGCGTCCGCTTGGAACTGAGCCCAAACAGCGTGGTGCTCCAAGCGAACAACCCCGAGCAAGAGGAAGCGGTTGAGACCCTGGAGGTTGAATATAGTGGCGATGCCATGGAGATCGGCTTCAACGTCAACTACTTACTTGACGCCTTGGCTGCCGTAGATAGCGACCAAGTTGAACTCGGCGTATCTGATGCGAATTCCAGCTGCTTGATTCGAGAACCCGGCAGCGACAAGACCAAGTTCGTCGTGATGCCGATGCGGCTCTAGCTGTGCGGCGGCTGCGCTCTTGGCGCTAGCGCGAGTCCGGATTACGGCGTTACGCTGCCTCACGCAGGTCGAGCTCGCGCTCGATACCCGGCGTAATTTCATCTTTGGCCCCAACGGCGCGGGCAAGACGAGCATCCTCGAAGGCGTCTTCCTGCTCGGACGTGGTCGGTCATTCAGAACGCGACAGACTCGCCGGTTGGTCCAGCGCGGCCAGGACGGGTTCGCAGTCTTTGGTGAGGTTCCCGGAAACGCAGGTCACAGGCGATTGGGAGTGTCGTTTACTGCGGGTCACCTGACGAAGAGGATCGATGGGCAGGACGCAACAGGCATGGCGGCGCTGGCAGAAATTCTGCCGGTTCACTCGCTGGATCCGAGTAGTCATCAACTGGTAGAGGGCGCTCCGTCCGAGCGGCGGCGGTTTCTCGACTGGGGAGTGTTCCACGTGGAACACGCCTATTTGGACTCTTGGAAACGTTACCGGCGAATTCTTAGTCAGCGAAATGCTGCATTGAAGGCAGGGGCCACCGCCACCGCGTTGCGGTCCTGGACGATGGCCTTGCTCGAGAGCGGGGCAGCCGTCGATGCGAGTAGGCGGTCCTACGTCAGCCTGCTCGCGCCTCTCGTTACCGAGTTCGGTCAGCAGCTTTTGGACCAACCGTTATCCATCGAATACCGACCGGGGTGGGTCAAAGGGCAAACCTTCGAGGCCGGCGTTGCCGCAGCGGAGCGTCGCGACCTCATGAGTCGGACAACAGAGGTTGGGCCCCACCGCGCAGACCTCGAAATCCAGCTTGCCGGCCGCCGACTGCAGGACGAAGCGTCCCGTGGCCAACAAAAGCTGGCAGCCGCGGCAATGGTTCTGGCGCAGCTGGCTGTCGGCAGCACGCAACAAGCATCGCCCGTGTTATTGGTCGACGATCCTGCGGCGGAACTCGACGCCCTTTCGCTCGGCCGACTGCTTGATCTGCTGGAGAGGGTGCCGGCCCAAATTGTGCTGACGGCACTGAGTGCGGAGCACCTTTCGCCCATCCCAGGCTATCCCGTGTTCCACGTGGAACAAGGGGCTGTCCGCGGGGTATAATTTGCGCCCGGCCTCGAGAGACCTAGCGGATGAGCCAAGGCGAATATACTTCTAAGAATATCAAGGTCTTAAAGGGTCTAGAAGCCGTCCGAAAACGCCCAGGCATGTACATCGGCGACACCGATGACGGCACCGGCCTCCATCACATGGTTTTCGAAGTCGTCGACAACTCGGTCGACGAGGCGCTGGCTGGGCATTGCAAGGAAATCGCAGTCACGATCCATGCGGACGAGTCGATCACCGTCGTCGATGATGGGCGTGGCGTTCCGGTGGACATTCATCCGGAGGAGGGTCGGTCAGCGGCGGAGGTCATCATGACCGTCCTGCACGCCGGCGGTAAGTTCGACGGCGACAGCTATAAAGTCTCAGGTGGTCTGCACGGCGTCGGTGTATCGGTCGTGAACGCCCTATCCGAGACGCTAGTCCTGACAATTCACCGCAACGGCCAGCTTTACGAGCAGACCTATCATCTCGGTGATCCGGTCGCACCGCTTGCTGAAGTCGGCAAGACGGACCGAACCGGAACCACGATCCGCTTCAAGCCCAGCGCGACGATCTTCACGCATATCCACTTCGACTACGACACGCTGGCCAAGCGTCTGCGTGAGTTGTCTTTCCTGAACTCGGGTGTTCGGATCAAGCTCACCGATGAACGTGAGGATCGACGCGATGTCTTCGAGTTCGCGGGCGGAATCGAAGCGTTCGTCAAACACTTGAATCGTAACAAGACGCCGATTCATCCGACGATCGTCTACTTCACGGACACTCGCGCACCGATCCAGATTGAAGCCGCGTTTCAATGGAACGATGGCTACCAGGAAGGGATGTTCTGCTATACAAACAACATCCCGCAACGCGATGGCGGCACGCATCTCGCGGGGTTTCGCGCGGCTCTGACGCGAACACTGAATACGTACATGGAGAAGGAGGGAATCACTAAGCGCGAGAAGATCGCCATGGCCGGCGACGACGCGCGAGAAGGGCTCACTGCCGTTCTGTCCGTGAAACTACCCGACCCCAAATTCTCCTCGCAGACCAAGGACAAGCTTGTCTCGTCGGAGGTCAAGGCGGTCACCGAATCGGTTGTGGCCACTCGCTTCGAGGAATTCTTGCTCGAACACCCGGTAGAAGCTAAAGGCATCATCGGCAAGATCGTTGAAGCTGCTCGCGCCCGCGAAGCCGCGCGCAAGGCGCGCGAAATGACACGGCGCAAAGGCGCACTTGACGTCGCTGGCTTGCCGGGCAAGCTCGCCGATTGCCAGGAGAAGGATCCATCGTTGTCCGAGCTATTCCTCGTCGAGGGCGACTCGGCCGGTGGCTCCGCCAAGCAGGGTCGCGACCGACGCACTCAAGCGGTCTTGCCCCTCAAAGGTAAGATACTGAACGTAGAAAAAGCTAGATTTGACAAGATGTTACAGTCGGCTGAAGTCGGCACCCTGATCACCGCCCTGGGGTGCGGCATAGGCCGTGATGAGTTCAACGTCGACAACTTACGGTACCACCGCATCATCATCATGACGGACGCGGACGTCGATGGTTCGCACATTCGCACCCTGTTACTGACGTTCTTCTATCGCCAGATGCCCGTGCTCATCGAGCGCGGTCACGTGTACATCGCCCAGCCGCCGCTCTACAAGCTGAAGCGCGGTAAACAGGAGAACTACCTCAAGGATGACGTCGAGTTGAACTCGATGCTCCTGACAGGCGCAACCGCTGAGGCAGCCCTCTATCCCGCCCCCGATGCGGCCCCCGTTCAAGGGCCCACCTTGGAACGGCTTGCCCGCCGTTACATGGAGGCGAACTCGATCATCCAGCGGTGGGGCCGACGATACGATGCCGAGGTGCTGCGCCGCCTGATGTCCATGGCGGCAATCACCCCCGAACAACTCGAAGACGCCGGCTTCCGCGAGACCTGGAGCGAGTCACTCGAGCAGCAGCTGAACTCCGGGAACGAGCGCGCCGCGCGTTACCGTTTGCGTCCGCAACCGGGGGGTGAGGGCATCGACCCAGCGCTGCTCGTCATGCGCGAGCACCACGGTACGACTAGCACGAAAGTGTTGCATGCGGGTTTCTTCCGGTCCGCGGAGTATCGGCAGCTTGTCTCCATTGGCGCCGAGTTCATGGATCTCTTGCGTCCCGGCGCGTACGTCGAGCGTGGCAAGGAGCGTCGTGACGTGGCAACGTTCGCGGAAGCGATCGATTGGCTTATGGCGCAGGCCAAGCAGGGCCAAACGATCCAGCGTTACAAGGGCCTCGGCGAAATGAACCCAGAGCAACTCTGGGAAACGACGGTGAATCCCGAAACGCGGCGCCTGATGCAGGTAAGGATCGAGGACGCAGTGGCCGCGGACGAGATTTTCACTACGCTGATGGGCGACCAAGTCGAGCCGCGCCGCGAATTCATCGAGCGCAATGCGCTCGCAGTCGCGAACCTGGACGTCTGAGTTCGAAGGCGCGAGCGCGGAAGGCTAGGGCGCGCGCAATGTCGCGAGCGTATCTTCGATCCAGCGCTGCGCCTGTTCGGTTACGAGCCGTGAGTCGATCCCCGCGGTTGGGATTACCGGGCCGATCACCACGCGAATCGTGCCGGGGCGTTTGAGCCACCTGCGCCTCGGCCAGTAGTCGCCCGCGTTGTGCGCGACCGGCACGACGGGGACGCCCGCGGCCTCCGCGAGCAAGGCGCCACTCATGCCGTAGCGACGCTTTTCGCCCGCGGGTACCCGCGTACCCTCGGGGAAGATCACAACCCAAACACCTTCCGCCAACCTCTGTCGTCCCTGGTCGAGGACTCGTTGCACGGCCGTGCGTCCCGCTTTTCGATCTATCGCAATTGGCTTGAGGTTTCGCAGCACCCAGCCGAAGACGGGGATCCAGATCAGCTCTCGTTTCAATACCCACGTCTGACTGGGAAAGATCTGTAGCTGAGCGACCGTCTCCCAGGCTGATGAATGCTTCACCAGCACGACGGACGTCGTCGCTGGAAGATTCTCCAAGCCTTCGACGACGTAATCGAGCCCGCAGAGCCATCGCAGCATGAATAGCACTGAGCGAGACCAACTCCGCGCCGCCGCATAAGTTACGCGCCGCGGCATCACCACGGTGGGCAGAAGGACGAAGGCGTATGCGGCCGCCGACACGCAAAGGTACAGCGTGAACACCACGGAGCCCAGCCACTGGCGCACTCCGCTCACGCGCCGGCTGCAGCTAACAGGGTTTGCGCGACCGCAGCGAGATCGTCGAACACAGCGACTCCGCGTGCCGCGGCCTCCGGTTCGGTTCTTGCTCCCCGGCCAGTGCGGACGAGCATCGGCAGAGCATCAACCGCCTCCGCCGCATCGACATCGCTCAGTTTGTCGCCGATGTACGGGACGCCTCGCACGGACAACCGAAGCTCGCGCTCGACCCTCTTGAACAGGCCAGGCCGCGGCTTTCGGCAGTCGCACCCTGCGTCGGGCGTGTGAGGGCAGTAGTAGACGCCAGTGAGCTCGCCACCGGCCGCGCGCACGGCGGCCAGCATATGGCCGTGAATTGCCCCGAGCGTCGCTTCGTTCAATAGACCCCGGCCCACACCCGACTGATTCGTGACTACCACGACGCGGTATCCGGCTCGCGTCAGTAAGCCGATCGCTTCGAGGCTGCCCGCGATCGGCCGCCATTCGGCAATGGACTTGATGTACTCATCCGAGTCCTCGTTGATTACGCCGTCGCGATCCAGCATGACGAGCCTATCGGGCCGGTCAGTCACGCCATCACGCTCCGAGTCTTTCGGCGAGGTACGCCTGAAGCTCGGCGACGCCGATGCGCGCTTGCTCGCACGAATCGCGCTCGCGGACCGTCACTGTACCGGCCGTCAGCGTGTCCCCGTCGACCGTCACGCAGAATGGCGTGCCCGCCTCGTCCTGCCGACGATACCGCCGACCGATTGCGCCCTTCTCGTCGTAGTACACGTTGAAGTGTTTTTTCAGTGAACGATAAATGCCGAGCGCCTTCTCCGGCATGCCGTCCTTCTTCACCAGCGGAAACACCGCCGCCTTGATCGGCGCGAGCCGCGGGTGCAGCTTCAGCACCGTCCGTATTTCTCCGCCGACCTCGTCTTCGTGATACGCGTCGCACAAGAACGCCAGCGTGCCGCGATCCGCCCCCGCCGACGGCTCGATCACATGCGGCAAGTAGCGCCGAGCCTGCTCGTCGGGCTCCTGATCATCGAAATAACGCAGGTCCTTGCCGCTCATCTGCATGTGCTGGCGTAGATCGAAGTCGGTACGGTTGGCAATACCCTCGAGTTCGCTGCGCCCGAACGGAAAATCGTATTCCACGTCTGCACAACCCGCGGCGTAGTGAGCGAGTTCGTCCTTCTCGTGCTCGCGCAGATGCAAATTTTCCGGCCGCATACCCAGCGTGAGATACCAGCTGTAGCGACGCTCGCGCCAGTACCTATACCAATCTGCAGATTCGTTCGCGCGACAGAAGAACTCAATCTCCATCTGCTCGAACTCTCGACTGCGGAACGTAAAATTGCGTGGGTTGATCTCGTTGCGGAAAGCCTTGCCAATCTGGCCGATCCCAAACGGCACGCGCACGCGTGCTGTGTCGCACACGTTCTTGAAGTTGACGAAAATCCCCTGCGCTGTCTCGGGCCGCAGGTACGTAACACTGGAGTTGTCCTCTAGCGCACCCACGTATGTCTTGAACATCAGATTGAACGCGCGGGGCGCGGTCAGCGTGCCGGGGGCGGACGCGCCCGGCGCGAGAACCTTCGCCCGCAACGTTTCGTCGCTGAGCGCGTTCGCCACGGCGACGGGGCGAATCTGTCTACCTGCGTGATTCTTCTGGATGGAAGCGATCCGCTTCCGGTGCGGCTCGTACAACTCCGCGTCGTCCGTCTTGCCGATTTCACCTGGCGCCGCGAACAGCACGCCGTCATAGGAAGTTATGCCGCCGTCTTCGGCAACGAACTCGAGCGAAAACACGGCGAGCTGATCCGCACGATACCGCGCACGTGTCTCCCGGTCGTCGACCATTGGATCGCTGAAGCCGCCGACGTGGCCGCTGGCTTCCCACACCTTGGGGTTCATCAGCAACGCGCTGTCCAATCCGACCATGCTGAAAGGCGACGGGGTGCCCGTCGAACTCTGCGTTTCGTCGTGATGGGCGATCATGTCGTCCCACCATGCTTGCTTGAGGTTGCGCTTGAGTTCCACGCCGAGCGGGCCATAGTCCCAGGCGCCGTTCAGGCCCCCATAGATCTCGCTCGACTGAAAGACGAAGCCCCGCCGTTTGCACAGCGAGACGATTTTCTCCATTAACTCCATGACCACTCCGTGCGGCGACGACCCGCAAAGCGCGCCAGTATAGCGGCGGCGACTCTGGCGCCGGCGGCGCCCAGCACCGTTTCCGCCCGCTCGCGCGCATCCTGTGCCATCGCACCGTCAAGGTGCGTTCTGCTATGCTCGCCGCACCGCTTTCGTGCACACAATTCCGCTCGAAAGCGTACTGCCCTTAGAAATTAATAACTTAGCCCCTTCGAAGGGTGGCACACAAAATGCACATTCTTCGGTTCAAAAAAAAGGGCACCTGCCGTGCGATATGCCACTGGGCACGGGCAGCCACGACTAATCACGACAGATAAACGGAGGAATCAAACCATGTCGCCCGCCGAAGTCCTAAAGCTCATCAAAGAGAAAGGCATCAAGTTCGTCGACCTGCGGTTCACCGACACGATCGGTAAAGAGCAGCACGTGACCGTGCCCTTCCACCAGGTCGATTCGAGCATGTTCGAAGATGGCAAGATGTTCGACGGTTCGTCGATTGCCGGCTGGAAGGGCATCAACGAGTCCGACATGATCCTGATGCCGGACCCGGCGACGGCGGTCATCGACGCATTCATGGAAGAGCCGACACTCGATATCCGCTGCGACATCATCGAGCCCTCCACCATGCAGGGTTACGAGCGCGACCCGCGCTCGGCCGCGAAACGCGCGGAAGCCTACGTGCGCTCGACGGGTATCGCCGACGAAGCGTTCTTCGGCCCCGAGAACGAGTTCTTTATTTTCGACGACGTCCGTTGGGCCTCCCAGATGCAAGGCGCTTTCTACGCGATCGACTCCTACGAGGGTGCGTGGCAGAGCGGCAAGCAACTCGACGAAGGCAACCTCGGCCACCGTCCGGGCGTGAAGGGCGGGTATTTCCCGGTCCCGCCGGTCGATTCATTGCAGGATATTCGGTCCGCCATGTGTTTGGCGCTCGAGGAGATGGGTCTCACGGTTGAGGTCCACCATCACGAGGTTGCGACCGCCGGCCAGTGCGAAATCGGCGTGAAATTCGGCACGCTGGTCCGCAAAGCCGACGACGTCATGATGCTGAAGTACGTCGTCCAGAACGTCGCGCACAGCTATGGCAAGACGGCTACGTTCATGCCGAAGCCCCTGGTCGGCGACAACGGTAGCGGCATGCATGTACACCAGTCGCTGGCCAAAGGCGGCAAGAACCTCTTCACGGGCGACCTGTACGGCGGCCTGTCGCAGACCGCGCTGTACTACATCGGCGGCATCCTGAAACACGCTCACGCCATCAATGCGTTCACGAACGCCTCGACTAACAGCTACAAGCGGCTGGTCAAAGGTTTCGAAGCGCCGACCCTGCTCGCCTACTCGGCGCGTAACCGTTCTGCCTCGATGCGAATCCCGTACGTGCAGAATCCGAAGGGGCGTCGTATCGAGGTTCGTTTCCCGGATAGCACGGCGAATCCCTACCTGGCCTTCACGGCCATGATGATGGCCGGCCTCGATGGCATTACGAACAAGATCAACCCGGGCCCGCCCCAGGACAAGGACTTGTACGACCTGCCGCCGGAAGAAGAGAAGCTGATTCCGACGGTGTCGTACTCGTTGCAGCAGTCCCTCGAAGCGCTCGACAAGGATCGCGGGTTTCTGACGGCAGGTGGCGTGCTCACGAACGCCACGATCGACGCCTACATCGGACTCAAGGAGAAGGAGATCACGCGCATCTCCATGACTCCGCATCCGGTCGAGTTCGACATGTACTACAGCCTTTAATCGGCTGACGCGGAGTCGGTTCTGTCAAATCGCGACGTGGCGGGGTTCTCAGAATCCCGCCCGTCGTGTGGCAGAGCAGTCATCTTGGCGCTAAGCTTGGAGCATGCGTAAGTGGCTGATCCTACTGTCCACAATACTGGTGACCGCCGCGAGCGGCGCGCCCGCTTGGACGTGGGTGGACGCAGACGGCCAAGTGCACTTCTCGGATCGGCCGGAACCCGGGGCGCGCCAGGTCGAGCTGACCGGTGCGCAGGGATTCAGCGCCCCCGCAGCGCGGTCGGCGACGGCGACGGGCGCGCCGCCCACAGCAACGACACCGGCGTCGTACCGCACGCTCAATATTTCGAGTCCCGCCGAGCAGCAGACCCTTTGGAACATCGAGGCGATGCTGAGTGTCCAGATCGCTGTGGACCCGCCGTTGGCGCCGATGCATCGCTTGGACCTAATTCTCGATGGCCAGCGCCGCAACCTGAACACCACCAACCTTCGAGTGACGCTGCCGGATGTGTTCCGCGGTGTACACACCCTGCAGGCAGTCGTCATCGACGCGAGCGGGGCCGAAGTCATGCGCTCCCCCACGCGCAACTTCATCGTTCAGCAGAACAGCATTCAAAACCCGAACTCGCTCCTGCGACGGCGGTAAGCGAACGGGGGCTATCTCCGGCACCCGAGATCTTCGGCGCGGCGCGCAAGCCGCGACGCTCGCCGTCGCCAGACGCGATTCTCCAAGGCCTCACGACCGCACTCGTCGTACTCGACGAAGGGCTCATCGTCTCGTTCCTGAATGGCGCTGCCGAAGCACTGTTCAGCGTCAGCTCGCGCCGCGTCGTGGGACGACCGATCGGCGAGCTGCTGCATCCGGCCGGCGAGTTGATTGCGCTATGTCAGCGCGCGCTCGCAAGCGGATTAACGTTTGGCATGCACGAACTGGTAGCCCGCGTAGGCGACAAACGGCTCGTCCTCGACTGCCGCGCCGCGCCGCTCGATGGCGAACGCGCGTTGGTGCTCGAGCTGCTCGACACGGAACGCGATCGCAAAGTCCGACGGGAAGCGGCGCTGGTCTCGCAGCAGCAACTGTCGCGGCGAATCATCCGGCAACTGGCACACGAAGTGAAAAACCCACTGGGCGGTTTGCGCGGCGCCGCCCAGTTGCTCGAGCGGCAGTTGCCCAATGCGGAGCAAAAGGCTTACACGCGCGTCATCATCGAGGAAGCCGACCGGCTCGCCGCGCTGGTCGACGGTATCCTGCGCGCCGGCGGTGCGCCCCGCCCCGAAGAGCTGAATCTGCACCGCATTACCGAGCACGTCGGGCAGTTGATCGAGGTTGAGAAGCCAGCAGGGATAGAGCTTGTCCGAGACTACGATCCGAGCCTACCGTCCATTACCGTCGATCGTAATCAGATGATCCAGGCGTTTCTGAACATCGCGCGCAACGCGATGCAGGCGCTCGGCGAACGCGGTCGTCTGACTCTGCGCACCCGCGCACTGACGAATGTGACCCTCGCCGGTGAGCGCCATCGATTGGTGCTTTCCGCCGAGGTCGAGGACAACGGACCCGGAATTCCCGACGAGCTTCGAGACACGATTTTCTATCCGCTGGTGACCGGCCGCGCGACGGGCACCGGCCTGGGACTCACGATCGCTCAAGATCTCGTGAGCCGAAACGGCGGACTCATCGAATTCGAGAGCCAACCTGGCCGGACTGTGTTCCAGATGCGGTTGCCAGTGCCGAACGGAGGCCGACACTGATGGCGACGCCAGGACTGAGCGTGTGGATTGTCGACGACGACGAGTCGGTGCGCTGGGTGCTCGAGCAGGCGCTGAAGCAGGCGCACATGATTCCGCGGGCCTTCGAGTCGGGCCATCAATTTTTCGGAGCCCTCGAGCGCGATCGCCCGGACGTTCTCATCACCGACATCCGCATGCCCGACATGAGCGGCCTCGAACTCATGGAGCGTCTCGGTCAGAAGGACCCGGACATTCCCGTCATCGTGATCACAGCGCACTCGGATCTCGACAGCGCCGTATCCGCCTACCAGGGCGGGGCGTTCGAATATCTGCCGAAGCCTTTCGACATCGACGAGGCTGTGGAGCTAGTCTCGCGAGCCGCGCGCGCGCGCCATCGCGATATCGCCCAACAGACCACGAGCAAACCTACGCCGCGGATCATTGGCCAGGCGCCGGCGATGCAGGACGTGTTCAAGGCCATCGGCCGCCTGTCGCGCTCGAGCATGACCGTGCTCATCACGGGCGAATCGGGCACCGGCAAAGAGCTCGTCGCCCGTGCGTTGCACGACAATTCGCCGCGCGCCGCCAAGCCGTTCGTCGCGCTCAACACGTCCGCGATCGCGGCCGAGCTGCTCGAGTCGGAGCTGTTCGGCCACGAGAAAGGCGCGTTCACGGGCGCCACGGAGCGGCGCATTGGCCGCTTCGAGCAGGCCAACGGAGGCACGCTGTTTCTCGACGAGATCGGCGATATGTCGTTGCCGCTGCAGACGCGCTTGTTGCGCGTGTTGGCCGAGAGCGAATTCTTCCGCGTCGGCGGGCAGACCGCGATCCGCGTAGATGTGCGCGTGATCGCCGCCACCCACCAAGATCTCTCTCAGGCCGTGACCACCGGCCGATTCCGCGAGGACCTTTATCACCGTTTGAACGTCATGCGGGTCGAAGTGCCGCCACTGCGCCAGCGCCGAGAGGACATCAAGGAGCTGTCGCGGTTCTATCTTGAACAGGCCGCCAACGAGCTCGGCGTCGCCCCGAAGACGTTGAGCAATGAAGCCGCTGACATCCTGCAAAAGTACGACTGGCCCGGCAACGTGCGCGAGCTCGTGAACGTCAGTCGACGACTTACGGTCACCGCCGCGGGCCGCGAAATCGCGTCGCAGGATCTGCCCGCGGAACTCGGGGGCCTGAGCGCTACACAGGGCGCCGACTGGACCACGGGTCTATCGCACTGGGCTGAAGCTCAACTCGCGGCGGCTGCGCCGCCGCCGCTCCTGGTGGATGCGTTGCCGGCGTTCGAACGCACGTTGATCATCACGGCGCTGCGCCGCGCGCGCGGCAAGCGGCTCGAAGCCGCGAAGCTGCTCGGCTGGGGCCGCAACACGCTGACGCGCAAGATCAAGGAACTCGGACTCGAAGGGCGAGTGTAAAGAGCGCCGCTAACGCGTTTGCCAGCACGCGATTTCAGCGTTGATCGCCTCGGCGAGCTTCAGCGCGGCGAACCCGTCGGCGCCGGACACCTCGCACGGCGTGTCGTCGCGGATCGATGCGACGAACGCTTTCGTCTCTGCCAGTAGTGCGTCGCCCTTCTCGAGGCTCCAGGTTTCTTCCTGAAGCGGAGGAGCGTCTTCGCGCCACTCTCCGACCTTAGTCACGCGGCGCACCTCGCCGCTGCCGAAGTCGATCGACACGTACTGATTCGCCTGGAACACGCGAAACCGCCGTTGCGCGCTCGTGGACACGCGCGATGCCGTGACGTTCGCGACAGCGCCGTTCGCGAACTCGATGCGCGCGTTTGCGATGTCGACATCGTCCGTCAGCACCGGCACCCCGACCGCCGAGACGCGAGCGGGCTCGGCCTGAACCAACGACAAAATCACGTCGAGATCGTGAATCATCAAATCGAGGATCACGTTCACGTCGGCGCCGCGGCCCTTGAAGGGCGCGAGGCGGTGGCATTCGATGAAACGGACCGTGGTCAATGTCTGGCGGGCGGCGACCAACGCGGGATTGAAACGCTCGACATGTCCCACCTGGAGCTTCAGCCCTCGCGCATCGGCCAGCGCCGTCAACGTTGCCGCTTCGGCGCTCGTGCGCGTCACCGGTTTTTCGACCAACACGTGCACACCGTGCTCGAGAAAGAACTGCGCGAGCGCGAAGTGCTCCGCCGTGCTGGCGGCAATGGTCACGGCATCGACCTTGCCGATCAGCTCGCGATGATCCGTGTACGCCGTAGTCCCTACCTCGGCGGCAACGGCCGCACTCCGCGCCGCGTCCCGATCGCACACGCCGATCAGCTCGATGCCGTCGACCGCCTTGTGCTTTTGCGCGTGGAAGCGTCCCAAGTAGCCCACGCCGACGACGGCTGTGCGCAGCTTGCTCACCCGCGCGCGATGCCCCGTTCCGAAGCGCGCACGAAGTTGAGCAGGTGCTCGATCTGCGGGCTCGGTGCGCATTCGCTCTCGATACGCGCCGTGGCTTCCTCGATCGTCAACGAACGCCGCAGCAGCAGGCGGATCGCGCTGTCGATGTTGCGCCGCTCAGCCGCATCGAGGCCCGCGCGTTTGAGGCCCACGCGATTGATCGCGCGCGGCGTGGCCCAATGGCCCTCGATGATCGTATAGGGCAGCAGGTCCTTGTTCGCCATCGCACCCACGGCCATGAACGAATACGCGCCCACGCGATTCAACTGCGTGACGATTGCGCAGCCGCCCACGAGCGCGTGGTGCTCGACGATCACGTGGCCGCCGAGTTGAGCACTGTTGACGAGGATCACGTGATCGGCGATCTGGCAGTCGTGCGCGATGTGCGCGTGCGCCATGATGAAACAGTGATCGCCGATGCGCGTAACGCCGCCGCCCTTCGCGGTGCCCACGTGGATCGTGACGTACTCGCCGATGCGGTTATGCGAGCCGACGTTAAGCGCTGTGTACGCACCGTTCTTATAGGTTAAGTCCTGCGGCGGGCCGCCGATCGAAGCGCCGTACTGGATGTGGTTGTCGGAGCCGATGGTTACGCGTCCGTAGCGGCTGCCGATGCGGACGTGCGACTCGACGACGGTTCGCGCGCCGATTTCGACTTCGCCCTCGAGCACGCAGTACGGACCAATTTCACAGTCAGGCGCAATCTTCGCGCGCTCGCTGACGATGACGGTCGGATGGATGCTCAACGAATGGTTTCCGCGGCTCGCTAACCGCTCGCGGCCTGGTTCAACGCATTGCCAGGGTCGATGCCGCCGATCAGTTCCGTGATCGACACGAACTTGTGTTTCCGCAGATATTCTTCGAGGCCTGCATTCACCTTCTTGGGCGCCAACGGATCGTAAAACAGTGCGGTGCCGATGCCGACAGTCGTGGCGCCGGCGAGCACGAACTCGAGCGCGTCATTGGCGGTTTCGACGCCTCCCTGGCCGATGATCGGGATGCCGCGCTCGCGGCACTCCTGATACACCTGGTACACCTTCAACAGCGCGATCGGCCGGATCGCAGGTCCGGACAGTCCGCCCTGGACGTTGCCGATGATCGGCTGCCGTGTCTCGACGTCGATCGCCATTCCCATCAACGTGTTGATCGCCGCGAACGCGTCGGTGCCCGCGTCGATGCAGGCGCGCGCGTTCGCGCGGATGTCGGTCTGGTTCGGCGAGAGCTTCGTGATCAACGGCTTCTTCGTGACCTTGCGACAAGCCGCGACGACGCGTGCCGACATGTCCGGGTAGTTACCGAACGCCACGCCCCCTTCCTTGACGTTCGGGCAGGAGATGTTGATTTCCATCGCGTCGATCGGCGAATCGTCGAAACGGCGCGCGACCTCAGCGTACTCCTCGATCGTCGAGCCGCAGACGTTCGCGATGAAACGCGTCTCTTTGAAATTCAACGCCGGCAGAATCTTGCTCACGACGTATTCGACGCCGGGATTCTGCAGGCCGATCGCGTTCAACATGCCTTGCGGCGTTTCCCAGACGCGATGCGCTGGGTTGCCGAGTCGCGGTGCGAACGTGGTGCCCTTCAGCACGACTGCGCCGACGTCCGTGTTCGAGAAACCTTCGATCCGCGTGTATTCCTCGCCGAAGCCGACACAGCCCGATAACAGAACGATCGGCGAATTCAGCTTCAGGCCGCAGAAATCGAGGGACAGGCGGCTCATCGAGCTAGCTCAAGGCGACGCGAATCATCTTGGCGATTATCCGCTATTCTCCCGCCGATGTTCCACGTCATCCTGTTCAGGCCTGAGATTCCGCCGAATACAGGCAACCTGATCCGGCTCTGCGCCAACGTAGGTGCGACGCTGCACCTCGTGCATCCGCTCGGGTTCGCGATCGACGATGCCCGTGTCCGGCGGGCCGGCCTCGATTATCACGAGATGGCGAGCGTGCGCGAGCATGTGGATCTTTCGGCCTGCCTCGCTTCGGTCGCGCCGCCGCGTCTTTTCGCGTTGACGACGCGCGGGAGCCGCTCGCTGTACGACGCGGAGTTCGCCACCGGGGATGCGTTCCTGTTCGGCCCCGAGACCAGCGGCCTGCCGAACGACGTGCTCGACACCCTCCCGCTCGAGGCGCGCCTCAGGATCCCCATGCGTGCGGGCAATCGAAGCTTGAACCTGTCGAATTCCGCCGCGGTGACAGTCTACGAGGCCTGGCGCCAGCTCGGGTTTGCGGGCAGCACGGCCGTCAAATGAGCTCGGGGCTGATCGGCCGGCGCATCAGCGCGGCGACGGCCGCGCGCGGGTCGGCGCCTTCGTGCAGCACTTTGGCGAGCTGCTCGGCGATCGGCATCGGCACGGCGAGGCGCGCAGCCACGCGGAGCACTGCGCGCGCCGCGTTGTAGCCTTCCACGACTTGGCCAATGTCGCGCAGCGCCGCGGCCGCCGTTTCGCCACGCGCGAGGGCGAGGCCGAACCGGCGATTGCGCGACTGGTCGTCGGTGCACGTCAGCAAGAGATCGCCCATGCCGGCGAGGCCCATGAATGTTTCACTGCGGCCGCCGAGCGCGAGACCGAGCCGTGTCATCTCGGCCAGGCTGCGTGCGATCAAGGCCATGCGTGCATTCGCGCCGAAGCGCAGGCCGTCGCAGATGCCCGCGCCGATGGCGTAGACGTTCTTGGTCGCGCCGCCGACTTCTACGCCGACGATGTCGGTCGAGGTGTACGCGCGGAATGTGTCGGAGCTGATCGTCTCGGCCAGGCGTTGCGCAAAGTCCGGGTCCGCAGACGCGATCGTCATCGCGGTGGGCAAGCCGGCGCCGACTTCGCGTGCGAACGTCGGGCCCGATAGCACTGCGGTCGGAACGCTGGCCGGTAAGAGCTGCCCCGCGACCTGGTGCGGCAGCAGGCCGGTATCGGCTTCGAGGCCCTTCGTGGCCCAAGCGAGCCGGCGTAACGGTAGCGCCGCGAGCGCGGTGAGCAACGCGCGCAGGCCGTGGCTCGGTATCGAGATCAACACGTCGTCGGCGCCGGTGACCGCGGCTTTCAAGTCCGCCGTCACCTCGAGCAGAGGGGGAAAAGCTACGCCCGGTAGGTAGCGCGCGTTGCTGCGTGTCCGGGAGATCGTCGCGATCTGCGCCGGGTCGTGGCCCCACAGCACGGCAGGATGGCCGGCGCGTGCGAACTGGATCGCCAGCGCCGTGCCCCAGGAGCCGGCGCCGAGTACGGCGATGCGGCTCGTCGGGCTAATGAGTCGCCGGCACGGCGGCTGCCGCAGCGCCGGTGTCACGCGCCGTGCGCTCCTGCACAGCCTGTTGGTAGAGCGCGTCGAAATTGATCGGCTGCAGCAGCAGCTGCGGGAAGCCGCCGCGCGTCACGAGATCTGCGATCGCTTCGCGTGCGAACGGGTACAGCGTGGCCGGGCAGAAACTGCCGAGCAACACGGCCTTCTCTTCCGGAGTGTAGCCCTGGATGAAGAAGATGCCGGACTGTGCGACCTCGGCAAGGAACAGCGTGGAGTCTTTGTCCTTCGCTTCGATCGTCAGCGTCAACGTGACTTCCATCGTGTTCGGCGCGACGTCGGCCGAGCCAGAGCGAATGTTGACCTGCGTCTGCGGTTCGACGTTGCTCGTGAAGATCATCGGCGCCTTCGGCGACTCGAAGGACAGGTCCTTCACGTAGATCTTCTGCAACATCAGCTGCTGCGGGGTTGCGCTGTTCGAGTTTTCGTCTGCCATCGTCCGTCCAATCGTGTCGGTGGTTGAAAGTCTAGGGGCTCGAAGGCGGCGCCGCGAGCAACGGGTCGAGCTCGCCGGCCTTGTCGAGCGCGGTCAGGTCGTCGAAGCCGCCAATGTGGCGTCCGTCGATGAAGATTTGAGGTACGGTCTTGAGCCCGCCGCTCTTGGCCAGCATTTCCTGACGGCGCTCGGGGTCCATCATCACGTCGATCTCGGCGTAGTCCGCGCCCTTCGCGGTCAAAAGGCGCTTGGCCGCAGCGCAGTAGCCGCAAAACGGAGTGGAGTACACCAGGATGCGCGGCTCGGCCATGTCACTTCACCAGTGGCAGGTTCTCGGCGCGCCACGTCGCAAGCCCGCCGCGAATGTTGAACACGTTCGCATAGCCGGCGCGGCGCAGCAGGTCCGCGGCCTTGTTCGCGATCGAGCCGCTGTCGCAGACAGTGAGCAAGATCTTGTCCTTCTGCTTTTTGATCGCGTCGTCGCCCTTCTGGAGCTTGTCGAGCGTCACGTTGCGCGCATTCACGATGTGGCCGGCAGCGTATTCCTCCGCTTTCCGCACGTCGATCACGAGCGCGCCGCGGTTGATGAGCCGGACGGCATCGGCGGCCGAGACCTGCAGTGCGCTGGTGGCGCGTTGCCGCAGCTCGTAGAACGCGACGGCCAGCAGCGCCGCCACGAGACCTGCGACGATCAAACCGTGGTGACTGGCGAATTCGACGAGCTGATTCATCTTTCTTCTTAGGGGCGGTCGGCGTTTTACGACGCGGCAGTATAGCAGCGGTCGATGGGGGCGCCGGTCGCAAGTCCCAAGCGCCGTAGCGATGAGGGTTGGCTGGCGTTCGTGTGCACCGAGGGCCCCTCGCGGGACCGTCTGCGCACAGGGATGTGCGCAGCCGAGCCGCA